>JAGALA010000048.1 GCA_017625935.1 Clostridia bacterium | reverse complement strand
TTAAATTGCACCCTCGTGGGACTGATAAACTACTTGCGTCCATATAAAAATCTCCTTTAAATTTATTTTACTTACTTATTATAATTTATTTTAAGAAAAAAATCAACACTCAATTTATATTAATTTCCACATTTTACGAAAGAATAGTGATTTAATATTGCTTTTTGCTTGTTTTACAATTGCCTAATATGTGATTTTGCTTAGAAAATTTTGTGTAATTGTTTGTTAAATGATTTTGGACAAACCCATATGTTATAGGTGCTTATGGTTTTTTACAAATGTAAAAAATATACTTCTCCAAACAATTAGAATTTTAAAACGATTAAATTCATAAATTGTAATAATTATGATTTATGAAGGGTTAATTTATGAAGAAAAAAATAGTCCGTCAGGTTATATCTGACGTGTTTGATATTCCGCTTGAAGGAATTGCAAGCGTGCCGAATGCGCAAATTATCGGGAACAATATTTTGAACATCGATGGCTGCACAAGTGTGAAAAAATACGACCGCGAGGAAATTATCTTAAAAGCCAAATCTTATATTTTGACGGTAAAGGGCAAGGAGCTTTCAATGACTAATTTTGCGCAAGGAAGAGTAAGCATTCGCGGAGAAATGTATTCTTACGAGGTTGCGATATGTTAAGATGAAATTTACACTTTTTCCACATACAAAATTTCAAATTCACAAAAAAAATAGCGAAGCTGCTTTAAATGCATTTTCAGCTTCAAATATAAAATATGCTGCTTCAATTAAAAACGGTTCCGTTATCGAAATTGTTATTTCTTCAAAAAATGCAGAGGAAGCAAAGGATTTACTAAACAAAAACAAAATAGAGCTAATTTTAATAAAAGAATACGGACTGTTTACAAATCTAAAAAAATTCAAGCGCATCGGCCTAATAATCGGAATACTTTTATTACTTTTTTGCGTCTATATAAGCTCAAAATTTGTTTGGCAAATTAAGATTGACGGAAATGAGCGATTGAGCGAGGCTGAGGTTGAGAAAATTCTATACGATTCGGGCTTTTTCTTGGGAAAATTTATTCCTTCCGTCAATTACGACAAGCTACATAACGAGATTTTATTGAAAAGCGATGATATTTCTTGGGTTTCTATAAATATTGATGGAAACGTGGCAAGTGTTTTGATAAAAGAAAGTAAAAAAACGAGTAGCGAAACGGAATACTACTCAAACATTGTAGCAAAAAGTGATGCGCAAATTGTCGAAATCAAGGTGAAAAACGGTGAACAATCTGTCAAAATAGGTGATATTGTCAAGGAGGGAGAGCTTTTAATTTCGGGGATAATTGATTCACAGGCACTTGGAGTTAGGTATGAAAAGGCAATCGGCGAGGTATATGCTCGCACCACAAAGCAAATTTCAGTCAGTTTTCCTTATAAAGGGAAAGAAAAAATATACACAGGACGCGTTTATGATGATAATAAAATAAAAATATTTTCTAAAGTAATAAATTTTTCTCTAAAAAGCAACAAAAATATAGAGTTTTGTGATAAAATAGAAAAAAGCGAGCAAATAACGCTTTTTGGCAAATATAAGCTGCCGATTTTTCTTGAAAGCACAAGGTATTTTGAGTACGAACTTCTTGAAGTGGAGTATTCAAAGCGCGAGGCGGTTGATTTGGCTTTTATGGAACTCAATGAAAAAATAAAATCAGAAACTGCCAATGCCGAGCTCATTTCAAAATCCGTTGAAACCTCGTATGACGAGAATGGGTTTTATATTGTGTGTAGCTTAGAATGTATTGAAAATATTGCCAAGGAAGTACGAATATACAAGGAATAATTGGAGGAAAAATGGCGGAAAAGATTGTAAAAACCTCGTCACCCGACGTTACATCGTCGATTTTTGGACCGTTTGACGTCAACGCGAATACTATACAAGATGCGTTCAATGTGAAGATAGTGAACAGACCTCTCGACAACAGTGTTGGTGACTGCATTATAATCAGCGGTAAGGATGAGGACGTACAAAGGGCGTATGAGGCGCTTTTGTATCTTACAAAAATGGCGGAAATGAAAAGCCCGATTAGCGAGCAGACAATTGACTACGTAATTTCTGTCGTTCAGGACAATCAAACGGAAAAGCTGAACGAGCTTGACGATAACTGCTTTTGTGTAACCGCCAAGGGACGTCCCATTAAGGCGAAAACTCTCGGTCAGCAAAGATACGTCAGCGCGATAGAAAAGAACACAATTACGCTTGGAGTTGGTCCTGCAGGCACGGGAAAAACATTTTTGGCTGTTGCTATGGCAGTAAAAGCGCTTAGAAATAAGGACGTTGTGCGCATTATCTTAACACGCCCGGCGGTTGAAGCAGGCGAACGTCTCGGCTATTTGCCCGGTGACCTTCAAAGCAAGATTGACCCATATTTAAGGCCTCTTTACGACTCATTATATGAAATGCTCGGACCTGAAAACTGTGCGCGCCTGATTGAAAAGCTTGTTATTGAAATTGCACCGCTTGCTTATATGCGCGGACGCACGCTCGATGACTCGTTTATAATCCTTGACGAGGCGCAAAACACAACTCCTGAGCAAATGAAAATGTTTCTCACCCGTATTGGCTACAACTCAAAGGTGGTTGTAACGGGAGACCTTTCGCAAACTGACTTGCCGAGTGGCAAAAAGAGCGGTCTTGGCGAGGCGGTTAAGATTCTTAAAGGGATTGATGATATTTATATTCACGAGTTTACAGAAAAGGACGTTGTCCGCCATAAGCTTGTACAAAAGATTATAGTAGCTTACGATAAATACGAAAAGGAAAAGAAAAAACTACGCGACGGAAGGACGAAAAAACAATGATTTTAACAGTTGATTTTAAAGACGAGCAAGAATATTTAGAGGTTAGAGCCGCAATGCGCTCAATTGTGCGCAAGGCGATATTCAATACTTTAGCATATGAGGGCTTTGAAAAGGACGTTGAGGTGTCCGTAACCTTTACTGACAATGAGCAAATTAAGGAATTGAACGCGCAGTACAGAAATAAAAATTGTGCGACAGACGTTTTGTCCTTCCCAATGCTCAATTCATATGATGAAATCGATATTTATCCCGAGCCCGTGCCGCTTGGCGATATTGTTATTTCGCTTGAAAGAGCATATCTACAGGGACATCATCTTTATCACAGCGTTTATCACGAGGTTGCTTTCTTAGCCGTTCATTCAACGCTTCATTTGCTTGGCTACGACCACGAAACCTCAGAGGAAGACGAAAAGGAAATGATAAGAAAACAAAAGGAAATAATGGAGATAATTGGATTTTAATGAAAAGAACTACATTTATTGCCATTGTTGGCAGACCTAACGTTGGTAAAAGCACACTTTTGAATGCTATACTTGGCGAAAAAATTGCAATTGTATCGTCAAAGCCGCAAACCACGCGTAACAGAATAACAGGTATATATACAAAGGACGAGGATCAAATCGTTTTCGTTGATACTCCCGGATTTCAAAAGCCGAGAACAAAGCTTGGTGAGTATATGCTCGCAGCATCCGACTCGTCAATTGGCACATCTGACGCGGTAATCTTGATTGCAGACGTTAACTACGGTCTTGGTGAGATAGAGAAGAATATTATCGAAAAGATTAAGAAAACAAAGCTCCCGTCAATTTTAGTTTTGAATAAAACCGATATGGCAACGCCTGAAAAGGTTGCTGCCACTATTATGGAATACGATAGCTACTACAAATTTGATGCTGTTGTTCCGACAAGTGCATCACGCGGAAGCGGTGTGGACGCTGTTATTGAGGAGTGTTCTAAATACCTATGCGAGAGTGAATGGTTTTTCCCCGATGATATGATAACCGACCAGCCCGAAAGAAGCATCGTTTCGGAAACTATACGCGAAAAGCTGTTAAGAGTTCTTTCGGATGAGGTTCCTCACGGCACGGCAGTTGCGATTGAGGAATTTAAGGACGAGGGCTCAATAATCAAGGTCAGAGCCGATATTTATTGCGAAAGAGCGTCACACAAGGGAATTATCATCGGCAAAAACGGTGAAACCTTAAAGCGCATTGGCACATATGCGCGCGAGGACCTTGAGAGATTTTTCGGTGTGAAGGTTTATATTAATCTTTGGGTAAAGGTAAAGGAAAAGTGGCGTGACAGCACACTTAACTTAAACAATCTTGGCTATAACATCAAGGAGATAACATGACCGAGATAAAAAGCAATGCGCTTGTTATTGGCGAAAAGGAGCTTGGCGAAAATGACAAGCTTCTTACTCTTTTGGTAGAAAGATATGGCAAGGTTGTTGCGGTTGCAAAGGGTGCAAAAAGCGTACGAAACAGACATATGGCATCGTGCCAGCTTTTCTCATATGCTTCCTTTGGACTGCGCAAAAGAGGCAACCTGTATTACGTCACAGATACCGATTTAATAGAGAGCTATTACGATATAAGAACCGACATAACTAAGCTTGCGCTTGCTTCATATATGTGCGATGTTATAAATGACGTTGTACAGGAGGGAGAGTGTGAGGATGAGATTTTAAAGCTCTCTCTGAATACATTTTATGCAATTGCCAAAAATCTAAAGCCGCTTGAATTTATTCGTGCGTGCTTTCAGCTCAGAATAGCTGTAATTGCTGGGTTTACGCCCAATTTTGACGGTTGTGTGGAGTGTGGCGGCAGTACCTCAAAATTCTATTATTTTGATATTGTTGATGGAATTATTTATTGTGATTCTTGCAAGAATAAATTATTTTATGCAAGTGCCGAAAATGAGTTTTTGGAGCGTGGACTTTCAAAACCGATAGCTATAATTTCCGAGAGCGTGCTTGCCGCAATGCAGTACGTTATCGGCGCGCGCAGGGAGCGGTTTTTGTCGTTTAATTTAGAGAAGGACGAGCTTTCTTCATTCTATTCTGCGTGCGAAAAATTTTTACTTAATCAGCTCGAAAGGGGATTTTATTCCTTGGGCTTTTATAAATCACTTATTTGAAGGGAGGAGCAAAATGCTGAATTTAGATAAAGCGGTAAGAATCTTGGAATTTGAAAAAATCAAAGCTACCCTTGCCGAATTGGCACTTACCGAGGGCGCGAAAAAGCGCGCGCTTGCCTTGCTTCCGTCCTCAAATGAACATACCGTTAAAAGAAGACAAGAGCTGACAGCCGATGCAAAGGAAATGGCAGGAATTAAGGGTGCTCCTTCGTTCAATAGCATTCCTGATGTATTAGATACTATTGAAAAGGCGGAGAAAAACTCAATTCTATCACCAAGAGAAATTCTTGATGTCGGAATTTCCTTGCAAACTGCAAGAAATCTTATCGAATATATTCATTCAGACGCTATTAAGCCGTCCTTACTTTCCGAAATTTTTGAGCTGCTTGTACCAAACAAACCGCTTGAATCATCAATTTTCAAAGCAATTCTCGGTGAGGACCTGATAGCTGACGATGCAAGCCCGAAGCTTGCAGACGTTCGCAGAAAAATAAGATATCAATCTAACAAAATCCGCGAAATTTTACAAAGCTACTTGGTTGGTGAAAAATCAAAGCATCTTCGCGAAAATCTTGTTACAATGCGTAACGGCAGATACGTATTGCCGGTCAAAAACGAGGACAAAAACGAAATCAAGGGACTTATTCACGACACCTCGGGCACAGGTGCTACGTTATTTATCGAGCCAATGGCTGTTGTTGATGCAAACAACGAGCTAAGAACATTATATAGCGAGGAGCAAGCGGAAATTGAGAGAATTCTTGCCGAATTTTCCGGCAAAATTGCAGATTTCGGCTTCAAGCTTCGTTCGAACTACAATAACATAACCGAAATAGCATTATATTTCGCGCTTTCCGAGCTTTCATATAAGATGAATGCGGTTGCGCCTGAATTTACAAACTCTCGCGTAATCGAATTTACGCGCGCACGCCATCCGCTCCTTGACAAGGCAAAGGTTGTTCCTATTAATGTTTCTCTCGGTGACAAATATAATATGCTTGTTATCACAGGTCCAAACACAGGCGGTAAGACTGTAACGCTTAAAACTCTTGGCTTGTTTGTGCTCATGGCGCAAAGCGGTATGCAGCTCCCCTGCGACTTTGCCAAAATGTGCATAATTGACGGTGTTTTCCCCGATATCGGTGACGAACAGAGCATTGAACAATCCCTCTCCACGTTTTCGTCGCATATGGTGTCGATTGCAAATATAATAAATGAATCGACTGAAAAGTCACTTGTATTATTCGATGAGCTTGGCGCAGGCACAGACCCAATTGAAGGCGCGGCGCTTGCACAGTCTATACTTGAAATTGTCCTAAACAAACGCTCCTTGTGCGCCGCTACAACTCACTATGCGGAGCTAAAGGCGTTTGCACTTAATACAGAAAACGTGATTAACGCATCCTGCGAATTCGATATCAACACATTAAAGCCAACCTATCGCTTGATTATTGGCGCACCCGGTAAGTCAAATGCGTTTTTAATTTCGCAAAAGCTTGGAATTTCAAACGATATAATAAGCCGTGCAAAATCCTTGATTTCCGATGATTCAAGAAACTTTGAGGCGGTTATTGAACGCCTTGAGCGCGAAAGAATACTTTTAGAAAAGGAAAAGAAGCATCACGAAAAGCTCCGCCGCGAGTACGAGGCGTTTAAGAATAATGCTGAAAAGGAGCTAAAGGAAAAGCTTGGCAAGGCGGAGGCAGAAAGCGCCGCTATGGCAGAAAAGGCGCGTGAAATCATTTCGGGTGCACGTGCAAGTGCCGAATACGTTTTTGATAAGCTTGATAAGCTGCAAAAGGAAAAGGACAAAAATGGCTTTGCGAGTATGTATGCCTCGGCAAAAAAGGAGCTTCGTTCAAAGCTGCTTGATGCTGATGATGTTTATAATCCCGTTACAGAAATTCCCGATAACTATACGCTTCCGCGCGCTTTGGCTAAAGGGGACAAGGTTGTTCTTCGCAATATCGGCAGCGAGGCGGTTTTACTTGATAATCCCGACAAAGCAGGCAACGTGACCGTTCAATCTGGAATTATCAAAACTAAAACCAACGTTAAAAACCTATATCTTATCACAGGTGAAGCGCAAAAGCCGTCAAGCGCGCCAAAGCCAAGACCGACAAAGAAAACAATTTCCGTTGATAAATCATTTTCGCCGTCATATGATGTTCGAGGCAGAAACATTGAGGATGCCTGGGTGGAAATTGACAAATACATCGACCAAGCGCTTATTGCCGGTATAAAAAGCGTTACAATTGTTCACGGCAAGGGCACGGGCGCTCTAAGAAAAGGTCTTTGGGAATTTTTCAGAACCGACACAAGGGTGAGAAAATACAGAAACGGAGAATACGGCGAGGGTGACTTCGGAGTTACCGTTCTTGAGCTAAATTAACATAAAAAAGGCGAAATTTTCGCCTTTTTTGCATTTTATTACAATTTTATATAATTATAATATATATACTTGAAATTTGAATTTCACTTTGTTATAATAAAAGAGTGAAAATATTTATTTTAAGGAGTTCGTATGGCAAAATTAAAAATGCTTGCAATTGACCTTGGCGCATCAAGCGGCAGAGGTATAGTTGGCTCTTTCGACGGTAAAAGGCTCGAAATTAACGAAAACCACCGTTTTCCAAATGAGCCCGTTATGACAAACGGTAACTTTTCTTGGGACATTTTAAGAATCTTCCACGAAATTAAAGCTTCAATTTCAAAATGTGCATTATCAGAGGACAAAGATATAAAGAGCATCGGTATTGACACATGGGGCGTTGACTACGGCTTTATTGACAAAAACGGCGCTTTAATGGCAAATCCGTATCACTACCGCGACACTCGTACTGATAATATTCAGCCATATGCGTTCAAAACCGTTCCTTTTGAAAAGCTATACGGCATTACCGGAATTCAGACAATCAATTTCAATACCATATATCAGTTGGTTGCTGATTTAAGAGACAGACCTTACATAATTGAAAATGCAGATAAAATGCTTTTTACTCCTGACCTGCTTAACTATTTTTTGACAGGTGAAAAATATACTGAATACACAATTGCCTCAACGGGCGCTATACTTGATGCGAAAAAGAGAGCAATTTCAAGTGAGCTTTTGAGCGCGTTTGGCATTAAGGAAAGCTTGTTTGCACCGCTTGTTATGCCGGGTAATAAGGTTGGCAAGCTGACTCCCGCACTCATTTCAGAGCTTGGCGATATCAAGGCAGACGTTGTTAATATTGCATCTCACGATACTGCAAGCGCGGTTATTGCCGTTCCTGCAAAGCGCGGTGATGATTTTGTTTACATAAGCAGCGGCACATGGTCGCTTATGGGCGTTGAGAATGACGAGCCTGTTATTAATGAGCTTTCACTTCAGCACAACTTCACAAACGAGGGTAGCGCAGGTGGAAAAATCAGATTCCTTAAGAACATTATGGGTCTTTGGCTTGAGCAAGAATCAAGAAGACAATGGAAGCGCGAGGGACAAAGCTATTCATTTGACGAGCTTACCGAAAAGGCGCTTGCATCAAAGCCGCTTGCTTGCTTTATCGACCCTAACAATCTTTTGTTCTCTCCGTCAGGTGATATGCCGGGTAGAATCAGAGAATTCTGCCGTAAGACAGGACAACATGTTCCCGAAACCGTTGGTGAGGTTGTCAGATGCATTCTTGAAAGCTTGGCACTTTGCTACCGTCAAACAATTGAGTCTATTGAAGTTATGACAGGCAAGAAGTACTCCTCAATCAATATTGTTGGCGGCGGTACTAAGGAAGAAATGCTTTGTCAATGGGCGGCTGACGCGTCGAAC
This sequence comes from Clostridia bacterium, assembly GCA_017625935.1. Classification (GTDB taxonomy): domain Bacteria; phylum Bacillota; class Clostridia; order Oscillospirales; family CAG-272; genus RGIG2000. Next base: position 9,688 of record JAGALA010000048.1, on the reverse strand, counting down.
AGAGTGGTATATGCAGGTCCTGTTGAAGCAACCGCGATAGGTAATATCTCAATGCAAGCAATTGCATCGGGTGAAATTAAGGATATCTACGAGGCAAGAGAGATTATTACATCTTCATTTGACGTTAAGACATACGAGCCGAAGCACAACGATGCTTGGGAAGATGCTTATCAAAGATTTTTAGCAATCTGCGGAAAGGATATATAATATGAGCGCAAAGGTAGAAAAAATGTATGAAATTGCAAAGGAAGCATATGCCGAGATTGGCATAGACACCGATGCGGTTATTGAAAGACTTAAAAACGTTCCGATTTCCATTCAATGCTGGCAGGGTGACGACGTTAAGGGCTTTGAAAACAGCGGTCCTTTAACAGGCGGCATCCAAACAACGGGTAACTATCCCGGTGCCGCAAGAAATATTGAGGAGCTTCAAGCGGACTTTGTAAAGGCGGCTTCTATGATTCCTGGTAAGAAAAAGCTCAGCTTGCACGCAATTTATCTTGATAATAAGGGCGAGAGCATTCCAAGAGACCAGATAAAACCCGAGCACTACGATGCTTGGATAAAATGGGCTAAGGAAAACGGCTTCGGCTTGAATATTGACCCAACCTGCTTCTCACATCCATATTCCGATGATGGCTTTACTCTTTCTCACCACGATGAAAAGATTCGTAAATTCTGGATTGACCACGTTATCGCAACAAGAAAGATAGCAGAATACATCGGTAAGGAAATGGGCGAGGTTTGTGCAAGCAACTATTGGATTCCCGATGGATTTAAGGATATTCCCGTTGACAGAAAGGGCTACAGAGAACGCTTAGAGGACTCACTTGATCAAATTTTCGCGGTTGAGGTTGACCCAAAATACAACATTGCCGCACTTGAGGGCAAGGTGTTCGGTATCGGTGCTGAAAGCTGCACAATCGGCTCAAATGACTTTTATCTTGGCTATTGTGCAAAGAAGGGACAGTATTTAACCCTCGATGCAGGACATTTCCATCCAACCGAGGTAATTTCCGATAAAATTTCAACTGCACTTCAATTCACCCCGGGTCTTTTGCTTCACGTTTCGCGCCCTGTTAGATGGGACAGCGACCACGTTGTAATCTTCGATGATGAATTAAAAGCAATTGCTGAGGAAATTGTCAGAAGCGGCGCAATGGACAGAATCCACATCGGTCTTGACTTCTTTGACGCAAGCATTAACAGAATTGCTGCTTGGGTTATCGGTGCAAGAAACATCGAAAAGGCACTCCTTTATGCAATGCTTGAACCGACAGAAATGATGAAAAAGCTTGAGGTTGAGCTTGACTATACATCGCGTCTTGCTTGGCTTGAGGAGCTTAAATCAATGCCATTTGAGGCGGTTTGGGACAAGTACTGTCTTGAATGCGGCGTTCCTTGCGGTATTTCTTGGCTCAATGAGGTTAAAAAGTACGAAAAGGAAGTTCTTTCAAAGAGATAAGCTTTTTTCGGTAAGGGCAAAATACCGAAATTCGCAATATTTAATTTTACAAACTACGGGGGATAGTATGAACGAACATTTGAACGGTGAATTAAAGGTAATTGGTATGAGAGGCTGCGAGGACTTTACCACGCAGGTTGACAATTACTTAAAGCAATTAAGAAGCACAGACAAAACCTTTGTTGTTGACGCTCAATGTCCAAGATTTGGCTCAGGCGAGGCGAAGGCACTTATCAGCGAATCAATGAGAGGCCTTGACCTTTACATTATTTCCGACTGCTTCAACTACGGCGTTACGTACAAAATGTACGGTATGCAGGTGCCAATGAGTCCTGACGATCATTTCCAGGATCTTAAAAGAGTTATCGCGGCAACAGGCGGCAAGCCAAGAAGAATCAGCGTAATTATGCCTATGCTTTATGAGGGCAGACAGCACAAGCGTTCCGCAAGAGAATCACTTGACTGCGCGCTCGCGCTTCAGGAGCTCACCTCAATGGGTGTTACAAACATTATTACATTTGACGCTCACGACCCACGTGTTCAAAATGCTATTCCGCTTTCAGGCTTTGATAATGTAAGACCTGCATATCAAATGTTAAAGGCGCTTGTAAGAAATGTGCCCGACGTTAAGCTCGACAAGGAAAGCTTAATGGTTGTTTCTCCTGACGAGGGCGCAATTAGCAGAGCAATGTATATTGCATCCGTGCTTGGAATTGAGCTTGGTATGTTCTATAAGAGAAGAAACTACTCAATCATCATCGACGGTAAGAACCCAATTGAAGCACACGAGTATTTGGGCAACGACTTAAAGGGCAAGGATGTAATCGTTGTTGACGATATGATCTCCTCAGGTGACTCAATGATTGACGTTGCCGAGCAGTTAAAGGGCAGAGGCGCAAAGAGAGTATTTGTTTTTTCTACCTTCGCACTTTTCTGCAACGGTCTTGAAAAATTTGACAAGGCGTACGAGGACGGCGTTTTCGATAAGATTTTTGCAACTAACCTTACATATCACACAAAGGAAATTCTTTCGCGTGAATGGTACTGTAACGTTAATATGAGCAAATACGTTTCATATCTTATCGATACACTTAATAATGACGGCTCAATCAGCACGCTTCTTAACCCCGTACAAAAGATTCATTCGTTGCTTGAAAAGCATAATGACTAATAATATTAAGGAAGTTTTATGAATAAATTTAAGAATCTTGTTGCAAATGACTTGCTCGTTTGCCTAAAAGATATTTCATCTGACATTTCGCTTACAAGCGAGGATTTAATGTCAATGTTTGAATATCCGCCCGATTCTTCACTTGGAGATATTGCTTTTCCTTGCTTTAAGCTTTCAAGAATTTTAAGAAAAGCTCCCCCGATTATTGCCAAGGAAATTGAAGAAAAGCTTGTTTCAAGCGTAGTTTCACGCGTACAAGCGGTAAACGGCTACTTAAACATTTTCGTTTCATCCGATTATCTTATAGAGAATGTTCTTTATAAAATAGAGAACGAAAAGGAAAAATACGGCTCCGATGGCTCTGGCAAGGGCAAAACTGCGATATTTGACTATTCATCGCCAAACGTTGCCAAGCCGTTCCACATAGGACATCTCGGAACAACCGTAATCGGTCACTCCCTTAAAAAGCTTCACGAATTTCAAGGCTACAACTGCGTTGGTATCAATTACCTTGGTGACTGGGGCACTCAATTCGGCAAGCTCATCACCGCATACAATATGTGGGGAAGCGACGAGGAGATTGAAAGGGAAGGCGTTGACGGATTAGTTGCGCTTTACGTAAAGTTTCACCAGGAGGCTGAGCTTGACGAGTCCTTGAACCAAAAGGCACGTGACGAGTTTACAAAGCTTGAGCACGGTGACGAGAAAAACACCAAGCTTTGGAAATGGTTTGTTGAAATCAGCTTAAAGGAATATCAAAAGACCTACAAGCAGCTTGGAATTGAGTTTGACAGCTACAAGGGCGAAAGCTTCTATACCGATAAGATGCCGAAGCAGGTAGAGCTTTTAAGAAGCAGCGGACTTATGAAAATTGACGACGGCGCGTCTATCGTTGATTTGAGCGAATATAATATGCCACCTTGCTTAATTCTCAAAAGAGATGGATCTACGCTTTATCCAACGCGCGATATAGCGGCTGCGGTGTATAGAAAAGAGACCTATAACTTCGATAAAGCGGTTTACGTTACCTCGGCAGGTCAAAGCCTGCACTTTGCACAGTGGTTCAAGGTTGTTGAGCTTATGGGCTACGATTGGTATGACAAGCTCGTTCACGTTCCGTACGGTACCGTTAGCATTAACGGCGAAAAGCTCGCCACACGTACAGGTAACGTAATTTTGCTTAAGGATCTTTTCAAGACTGCAATTGAAAAGGTTAGCGAAATTATAAATGAGAAGAACCCCAACCTTGAAAACAAGGATGAGGTTGCTGAGGCAGTAGGCGTTGGATCCGTTGTTTTCTATTATTTATATAATAACAGAATCAAGGATATCAATTTTGTAATGAAGGACGCACTCAGCTTTGAGGGCAACACGGGCCCGTACGCTCAATATACGTACGCGCGTACCTGCGGTATACTTGATAAAGCAAAGGACATTGACTATCTTGCAACCGCGCCTATTATTACTGCTGATGAGGAATCAGAGCTTTTGAAGGTTCTTTCCAAGTTCGGTGAGGCGGTTAAGGATGCTATAAAGGAATACGAGCCATCGGTTATTACGAGATATATAATTGATGTTTGCAGTGCATTCAATAAATTCTATCACAATTGTCAGATTACAACAGTAAATGACGAAGCAATAAGAAATACGCGTATCAGATTGACAAGCGCGACCAAAGAGGTTCTTGGCAATGCGTTTGAGCTTATATGCATGAAAAAAACAGAAAAGATTTAAGAGGTTTATATGTCAGGACATAGCAAATGGAAAAATATTATGCACAAAAAGGAGAAGACTGATGCTCAAAGAGCAAAGATCTTCACCAAAATCGGTAAGGAGATTGCAGTTGCTGTAAAGGCGGGCGGTCCCGATCCTGTTTCAAACGCAAAGCTTGCTCAGCTTATTCAAAAGGCTAAGCAGAACAACGTTCCAAACGATAATATCGAAAGAACAATCAAGAAGGCGAGCTCATCTGATGCAACTGCGCTTGAGGAAATGAGATACGAGGGCTACGGTCCCGGCGGAGTTGCGGTAATCGTTGAAGCGGCAACTGATAACACCAACCGTACAACACCCGAAATCCGTTCATATTTCAGCAAGTATAAGGGAAATCTCGGTACAACGGGATGCGTTGGTTATCTTTTCGAGGATAAGGGCGTTATTATGTTCTCAAAGGAAGATGGCTATGACGAGGATGCACTTATGGAGGCATCTCTCGAAGCAGGCGCTGCTGACTTTGTTGCCGATGATGAAGCATACATCGTTTACACCGAAGACTCAGACCTTGAAGCAGTAGCGGCCGACCTTGAGAAAGCAGGCTACAAGTACGTTTCCTGCGATCACGATAAAATTCCGTCAACCTACGTTGAGCTTACATCCGAGGACGATATTAAGTATATGAATCTTCTTATCGAGCATCTTGAGGACAACGAGGACGTAACAGAGGTTTACCACAACTGGGAAAACTGCGACTGATTATAATACTTATATAAAAATCCGAGCAAGAAAAGCTCGGATTTTTTGGTGTGAACGGTAAATTCACACTGTGAAAGGAATATTCACTTTACTTTTGTTGCTTATTGATATATAATTAGAGCAGAAAGCGACGGTGATAAATATGAAATTTGGTGAAAAGTTAAAATCATATAGAGAAGAAAAAAATATGACACAAAGCGATTTGGCAAGCAAATTGTTTGTATCGCGCACTTTAATTTCAAAGTGGGAAAACGGAGTTATTTACCCAAGCGCCGAGAATATGCGAAAGCTTGCGGACTTAATGAAAGTAGATGTTAACAGCTTGCTGTCCGAGGAAGAAACAAAAATGATAGTTTTGGACAACAATTCAAAAAATTTCTCTCTTGCGCAAAAAATCATTTACGCGCTATCAATTATTCTTATTTCTTGCGGAATCACTCTTTTAATAGTTGGATTTGTTTTCCCAAGCGATTTAACGCGCCCCGAGGATTTATATAATTCGGTTAATACCGTTACCGTAATTTGCATTTTAATGAAAGTATTCGGCGCAATTTTGGCATTTATAGGTGCTTCGGTATTTGCTTTGAAGTTTTTTATTGACCGTATTTTGAGAAAAAAATAAAAAAATAACAGCACCCAAGGTGGAACCAATTAAAGTCCTTGGATGCTGTTTTTTTGAATCATTATTTTATTTTTGAAACTATTATTTCAAGCTTTCCGCTCACAGTATATTCGCCCATATCAGCAGGAATGAAGTAAGAGTCGCCCTTAAAAAGAGGGTAGCGGTTACCGTTAAATTCGATTTCTCCGCATCCGTCTAAGCAGAGTATAGATGCAAAACTTTCGGCATTTGTCGAAAACTCGCAAGCCCCGTCGATATTGAATTTCTTGACGTTAAAATATTCGCAGGATGCAAGCGTGTTGTTATCTTTTACATTTGTCGAAAACTGTATTTTTTCGATTTCCTCGGGGTTTCTGTTCACGATTACATTGAGTGCATCGCTTACGTGAAGCTCTCTTGGCTTACCGTCCTTGCCAACACGGTTATAGTCGTAAACACGATAAGTAATATTTGAATTTTGTTGAATTTCAGCAAGCAAAATTCCTGCGCCTATTGCGTGAACAAGCCCACTTGGAATGAAAAACACGTCTCCTTTTTTTACGTCAACGTAGTTTAGCTTTTCCTCAACACAGCCGTTTTTTACCGCTTCGCTAAACTCCTCGTTTGTCACACCCTCTTTAAGACCGTAAACAAGCTGCGCGCCCTCCTTGGCATCAATTATATACCACATTTCAGTTTTACCGAGGGAATTGGCGTTTTTGAGTCCGTACTCATCATCGGGATGAACCTGAACGGAGAGGTTATCCATCGCATCAATAAATTTGATAAGAAGTGGGAAAAATGGCTGCTTGATATTTGATACAACTGCCTCACCGTTTACTTTTATGTATTCCTCTAAGGTTTTTCCGTCGAAATCACCGCCGACAATTTTGTTCATTCCGTCTTGACGGCAGCTAAGCTCCCAGCTCTCAGCAATGTTTGAGAGGTCAGACTTTTTGTTATATTCGTTTTTAAGGCGATTTCCGCCCCAAATTATCTCTTTGCAAACAGGGTTCAATTTAATTGGTGTAAGCATAATTATCTCCTTTAATTTACTGTAATTATTATAATATTTTTTCCTTATAAAGTCAACACAATTAAATTATTTCAAATAAAAAATAGGGCAGTGCGCCCTATTTTTTACTTTATTTCTACTGTAACTTTCTTTTCATCGATTTTAGCGACTGTTTTCATCACAGTGCGGATTGCCTTGGCAATCTTGCCACGCTTTCCGATAATCATGCCCATATCCTCTTCCGCAACGCTAAGAGTCATTAAAATCTCGTTGCCTTCCTCTTGCTCGGTAACTGTTACCTTGTCGGGATGGTCAACAATTGACTTTGCGATGTTAGAAAGAACTGTGCTAAGATTAATCATTTTGCACACCATTGATTATTATAAAATAATCCCTTTCTTTTGAATTATTTTACAATACCGCTTTTTTTGAGAAGAGATTTAACTGTTTCGGTAGGTTGTGCACCGTTCTGCAACCACTTTTCAGCCTTTTCAGCGTTGATCTTAATGTCTGCAGGATTTGTAAGAGGATTGTAGTAACCGATTTCATCGATAAACTTACCATCTCTTGGTGATCTTTCGTCCGCAACAATTACACGGTAGAAGGGAGCCTTCTTTGCGCCCATTCTTCTGAGTCTCATTTTAACTGCCATTGTTTGTTTCCTCCATATATTTATATAATTTTTATCATTTTATAAAAAGCCATTAGAATGGCATTTTCATCCTTTTGCCAAAGCCGCCAAAGCCCTTGAATTTGCCTGACGACATCTGCTTCATAAGCTTTTTCATTTGGTCAAATTGCTTAAGCAGCTTGTTTATCTCTTCAACGCTTGTGCCGCTGCCCTTAGCGATTCTTTTCTTGCGTGAGGAGTTAATAATATCGGGGTTGTTTCTTTCCTTAACTGTCATAGAGAGAATAATTGCCTCTGTGCGGACAATCATATCCTCGTCAACCTTAACGTCCTTGCCGCTCATACCCGGCACCATTGCCATTACGCTTTCAAGCGAGCCCATTTTTTTGAGCTGAGCCATTTGCTCAAGGTAGTCGGTAAGAGTAAAGGTGTTTTCGCGCATTTTCTTTTCAAGTGCTTCAGCCTGCTTCTTGTCGTACGCTTCCTCAGCCTTTTCAATAAGCGTAAGCACGTCACCCATACCAAGAATTCTTGATGCCATTCTGTCGGGATAGAACGGCTCAATTGTATCAAGCTTTTCGCCTGTACCGACAAACTTTATCGGCTTTCCCGTAACGTAGCGAACGGAAAGAGCAGCACCGCCACGAGTATCACCGTCAAGCTTGGTAAGAACAACACCTGTAATATCAAGCATGTTATTGAACGATTCTGCAACGTTAACCGCATCCTGACCGAGCATAGAGTCAACCACCAAAAGAATTTCAGTAGGTGAGACTGTGCTTTTTATGTCTTGAAGCTCTTTCATAAGAACCTCGTCAACGTGTAAGCGGCCTGCGGTATCGATAAATACCATATCGTTGCCGTTTTTCTTTGCAAATTCAACTGCATTTTTGGCAATTGCTACAGGATTTTTCGATTTTTCGTCAGCAAACACAGGAATATTAAGCTGTGAGCCGACAATTTGTAATTGCTTTATTGCCGCAGGACGGTAAACGTCACAGGCAACGAGCAAAGGATTTTTGCCCTGCTTTTTGTAAAGTCCTGCAATTTTTCCCGAGTGCGTTGTTTTACCCGCACCCTGTAAGCCAACCATCATAACAATTGTTGGCGGTCTTGATGAAATTTCGAGCTTAGCTTGTGTTTTACCCATAAGCTCAATAAGCTCTTCGTGAACGATTTTAACAACCTGCTGTCCCGGCATTAAGCTTTCAAGCACCTGCGCACCAACGGCACGCTCGGTAACTCTTTTAATAAAGTCCTTAACAACCTTGAAGCTAACGTCAGCCTCTAGAAGTGCGAGCTTAACCTCGCGCATTCCTTCCTTAACGTCCGCCTCGGTAAGCTTGCCCTTGCTTCTGAATCTTTTGAAAGCATTTGAAAGCTTATCAGCTAAGTTTTGGAACATTCCCATAATTGATACCTCCTATCAGTAGTCTGCCATTTCCTTGATTTCGGCAACCAAGGACCTAATTTTAGAAGAAATATCGTCATTATTTATTGTTGAATTGATAATATCAAGCTCTGACGCAATTTCTGCGGATTTGTCGCGCATTTTGATAAAGCGGGCGGCGAGCCCAAGCTTATTTTCCATATCATAGAGTATCGCTTCGCTCTTTTTAAGCACGCTTCGTACACCTTGGCGCGAAATAGAATAGGCTTCGGCAATTTCAGAAAGCGAGCAGTCCTCATTATAATATAATGAAAGCATATCAAGTTGTCTTTCACTCAAAATATCGCCGTAAAAGTCTAAAAGAAGAGAAATATTAAGATTTTTTTCAAACATAATAGTCCTCCGAATAGGTGTAAACCAAATTACTTTACAAGTATAACATTAAGATAACGATTTGTCAATAGTTATTTTTAATTTAATTAAAAAAATTATGATTGTTGAATTAAAATTAAAAATATAGTAAAATAAATTTGTAAAGCATCGAACCCATTTAAAATTTTTGCGACTATATAGGTGAAAGCTTTCAAAAGAGGTACAAAATGAAATACGACGAAATTACCAAGCATATTGACTACATATTGTCTTATGCAATGAAAAAATGCGATAATTCCTATGATGCCGAGGACTTAGCAAGCGAAACTATTCTTTATGCAATTATGTATTTAGAAAGTGGAGGAGTTATAGAAAATCCTAAATCTTATCTTTTAACAATTCTAAACAGAAAATACTATTCGCTTTTAAGGAAAAAGTATAAGCTGCCGACAACCGCTATAGCTGATGGCTTTGATATCATAGACAATGACGATTTCGTTGAAAATCTCATAAGTGAGCAAGACAGGGAGAATATAAGGCGAGAGGTTGCTTATCTTTCTAAATCCTATAG
>JAGALA010000047.1 GCA_017625935.1 Clostridia bacterium | reverse complement strand
CTGAGTTCTTGAACAGACTTGACGAAATTGTGTTCTACAAGCCACTCACCAAGGAAAACATCAACGGCATCGTAGATCTTCTGATTGCAGACCTCAACAAGCGCTTGAAGGATAAGCAATTGACGGTTGAGATCACCGACGCAGCAAAGGAACATATCATCGATTCCGCTTACGATCCGACCTACGGTGCAAGACCGCTCAAGCGTTTCATCCAATCCAAGATTGAAACACTGCTTGCACGTGAGATCATCGGCGGTGATATTGAGCCCGAAACAACCTTGAAGATTGATTGTGAAAACGCTTCTCTGGTGATAAAATAAAAGTTCTGCCCTCGCTCCATTTTGGAACGAGGGCAGAATGTTATTCAGCGTAAAAATAAATTGAGTGTGTACCAAGGTTGATCGGCAATGTAGGTTCTTCTGTTCCATCGTAATACTTAATTTGTATCAAAATTTTAGATTACTCACAACAAAAAACGCACTTTTGTCAATAGACAAAGGTGCGTTTTTTTATATTATTCCCTCTTCCCATAAGAAAAAACAACCTTGCGCCTCTCCTTCTCTGCTTTTTCTTGACGTTTTTTGCGCCGTGTGTTTCTTGATTTTTTTATTTTTCCGCTTAACCTTACAAGCGGTATTTTTATTTTATCAAAGAGAAAGCGGCGGAAACGGAAAAGGACGTAGCTAAATAAGTCAATTAATCTGCCGACGGCGCGGCCGAGCGTGATTTTGTATGTCAGCGCGCCCAAAAAAGCGGCGGCGAAAATGAACCATCTGAACCGCCCGTTTAATGTAATGTATGTAAAAATGCAAAAAATCGGGCATAAAAGCGCGCAAAAAGACAAATCAAAGAGCGCAACCGTGACTGTTTCAAGTATTTTAGACGGTTTTTTCACCGTTTTTTTCGCCTCAAAGGAAATGCTTGCGTCTTTTGCTTGTCGGCTACTGACGAGGCTGTTTTGCGGCAACACAAGCTTTCTAAGTAGCTTGAAAAGGTCATATAAAATTCCCACAAAAAGCCCGAGCAAAAAAGAAAAAAGCACCGCTTCATTTTGATTTCTGATTAATATTTCCATTTACTTAAAAATGTTGGCAATTCCCTTTTTCTTTTTTATCGGCTCTTTGTTAAAATAATATATTCCGTTGATTTTGCCGTTCACGATAAGCTCACCGCTTTGCGCGTTAAATCGCTCGATTTTCAATGTTTCGCCCTCAATTGACGCGCCCGATGCGCCCGTTTGAATCAATATTTCGTGCTCGTCAAAGCTGGTGACATCAACAACTCCGCTCATTTCAAGCTGCTTTCTCGATTTTATAAACACATCGTGCTTTATTTCATCCGTTAAGTCACTCATAAATATGCCTCCTTAGATAATTCATATCTAAGATATGAAAAAATGCCCGAAATTATTACTCGGGCATTACCTCATATAAAGCTGATGCATCATTTTTGCGCGTTACCTCCTTGACGTCGGTAACTCTGACCCTCAAGGTCCTTTCGCCAAAGGAAACCTCAATAATATCGCCAACCTTCACCTCGTATGATGCTTTGACTACTCTGCCGTTTACAGAAATGTGTGCACCGTCGCATGCATCGTTTGCAACCGTGCGGCGCTTAATAATTCTTGAAACCTTTAAAAATTTATCTATTCTCATTATAATTACCGAAAAAACCTGCACCGTTAGGTGCAGGTTTATAAAATTACGCGTTAACCTTATCCTTAAGTGTTTTTCCTGCAGAGAACTTAATCTGCTTTGAAGCAGGAATTGTAATTGTTTCGCCAGTAGCAGGGTTGCGACCTGTTCTTTCTTCCTTAGCTTTTACTTCAATTGTTCCAAAACCGATAAGTTGAACCTTTTCACCAGCTACGAGAGCGTCCTCGATTGCTGCGAGTACTGCGTTTACAGCTGCTTCTGCATCCTTCTTCTTAAGATCAGCATTTTGTGCTACTACTTCGATAAGTTCTGTTTTGTTCATTGGTTTTAATCTCCTCTTTTTTCTTAACCGATGTATCGGCTTTTGTTGTCTTTATTATACCATTAAATTTACGATTTTTCAATAGGAATTTTAAACTTTTTTACAAAAAAAGCCAAATTTTTTAGTTTTTTTTATACAATTTTAACATTTTTTAGTAAAAAAACGAAGCCTTTTCAAAATTTTCACTATTTTTGTGCCATACGGGAGCATTAAAAGCTCGCTTTCGGTGACTGTTTTCGTCCTAATTATCATAAACAAATAGATGAAAACAATACATAAAAGTGCGAAAAATGTTGCAATTTTGTATGGCAAAATCATATCAAGAAGCATATACACAAGCGCTGAGAGCCCAACTGAGGTAACTCCGCAAAGCAGTGGCATACCGAATATCTTTTTAATGTTTGGAAGCTTTCCAACGTGCTTCACCGTGAAGAAAATATTTAAGGTTGCGGCAGTCAGATAGCAAAGCACCGTGCTAAGCGGTGCGCCCATAATGCCTATTGTGCCGACCAAGAAGTAATTAGACAGTATTTTAACCGCGGCACCTGCTATCATAGATATAATCGGGTATCTTTGCTTCCCCGAGGTGTTAAGAAACGCATTTGTGGCGGAAATTACGCCCAAAAAGATCACCGCCGAGGCACCGAGCGAGAGCCAAGGCGCGGCACGGTTGACCGAGCCCTCGGTAAACATCATAAGCCCTAAAATTCCGCGTGAGAAAACGCCAAGAGTTAAGGCACACGGCACGGAAATAATGTTTATGACGCGCAAAGTGAGCGCACGCATATTTTTTGCGCTCTCGTGATTGTTTTTTGATACCGCACTTGTAATGTACGGCACAAGTGCATTTGATATAGGATATATAAATATAGTAGGAAGATTTATAACGGAAATAACAAGCGTAGTGTAGTCACCGTAAAAAATCCTTACCAAATCCTCGCTAAGTCCCGAAGCCAAAAGGCGCGTTTGCACCATTAAGGTGTCAATTATCACGGTTAAGGAAAGCACACAGGAGCTTAGCGTTATCGGAATTGCAATTTTTATAAGCTCGCCAAAGATTTTGGACGATTTTTCAGGCGGTGATTCGTTTTGTAGTGCATCTATCTCGTAAAAATTCTTTTCCTTAAAGAAAATTTTGCGCACAAACAAGAAAACCATACCTATAAAAACGCCAAATGTCACGCCTAAAACCGTATATGCGGCTACAATGTGCGGCGCGTACCCCTGCTTTTTTGCCCAAAACGCGAAAAGAAAGCCAATGCCCGCCTTGCCAAGCGCTTCAAGGAGCTGTGATATTCCCGTCGGCGTCATTAATTGATAGCCCTGGAAATAGCCGCGGAGCGAGCTGCTTAAGCATATAAACAGTATCGTCGGCGCTATTGCAACGATACAAACCGCAGTTTCGGGCGCGGAGATAAACGCGGCAATTTGACTCGAAAAGACAATCATCAAAACCGCAAACACCGTGCCGATAACTAAAAACATCAATAAAGCAATATTGAATATTTTTTTAGCTTCCTTTAGTTTTCCCTGCGCGCGCCGCTTGGAAATTGAAATCGAAATTGCCACGGGCAAGCCCGAGGTGGCAATCACGTATAAAAATGCATAAATTTCATATGCAGAGCTATAATAACCGGCACCCGCCGAGCCAACAACCGTATTTAATACGATTTTTAATATAAGCCCTACCGATTTTACAAGCACGTTGGCAAGAGTAAGCGCCAAAACGCCTGAAAAAAACATATTTAGTGCACTTTTGGGCTTGTTACTCTTCTCAATCTTCAACGCTCTTCCTCTTTATTTTTTTCCTAAAAACTCAGTGTAAAGTGAATTTTCAGGTATATAATCATAGCTAATCTCTTGAATATTATCAAATTTCTTCAAAAGACGCTCAGCTTTTTCTAAATAGTGACTGTCGCTTGGCAGCTCGGATAGCGCCTCTTTAATGTACGATTTCATTAAGAAAATTTCGTATTCAAGGAATGAATCAAGCATAACTGTACAAACGCTTTTGTTTGGATATATGCTCTTTTCCTCGTTTTCACGCACGCTTTCCCATAAGTAGAATGTGAAGTCCGCACTTGCACCTCTGAACTTTCTGTCACGCACGATACGGCGAATTAAGCGGATTTCTTCCTTCTTAAAAACCTCACCGTTGATTTTAACGTCCTCGCAAACGTCAATGAAAATTCCGATGTATTCTTGCTTAAAAAGCGCGGTAATCTCGGGGTAAACCGCCTGTATTCCCTCGAAAATGATAACTCCGTTTTCGCTTATCTCATACTGCTTATATCCCGTTCTTGACTGCGTAAGAAAATCAAACGTAGGAACGTTAATTATATTTCCCACACGTATGCTTTCAATACATTTTCTAAGCTCATCTAAATCAAGCACGTCAACGGAATCGTAGTCGATTTTCTTGTCCTTTTTGACAACCCTTGTGTCGCGCACGTCCTTGAAAAAGTCATCGATTGAAATAACTGTGACGTCCTTACCTATGTTATTAAATTCTGAAATGATTTTTTGCGCAGTAGTTGTCTTTCCCGCGCAGGTTGGCCCTGAGAGCAAAATGCAGGACACGCCGCTATGCACGATTTTGTCCGCCGCCTCGTCAAGACGCGCTTCAAAGCTGCTTTCAGCTTGGTTAACTAACTCCAAAATATCATTTTTTCCGTTTAAGGCAATATTAATTTCCTTCATTGGCTCCCACCTCCTTGTTTTTTAGCCAAAGCATTGTCTTTTATTTTTCAAAAAACGCTAAAATTTCCTTCTCCTTGCTTTGGTTGTCCTGCAAATATTCATATGGATATTTTGGCGAAAATATTCTACTAATTGCTTCTTTTCCGTCAATTTTCTTAACAAGCTTTGTCGTCGCCCCCGCACCGCACGAAAAAACAGTATGCGAGTCCGACATCATAAGCACGTTATATCTACATTCCTTGCCTATCTTCGTATAGCCCACGTTTTCAAGGTCACAAACCGTGTTCTTTTGCCTGTACATATAGTACGGCTCGTAGCCGCTTGAAATAAGCCTTTCATATGCGTACTCCATTGACAAAACAGCAGAGGTGTCCTGCTTTTCGTATATTTGCGAATCATTTTCCAAAATCCTTGCGGATTTTTTAACGGAAAAAGCGTGCACGGTCACGTTTTGCGGGTCAAGTGCGCAAATTTTGTCTATTGTAGATTTGAAGCTCTCGTACGTGTCGCGGCTAAGCCCGACAATTAAATCGGTATTTACAGAATCGAACTGCTCTGCGCTCACAATTTCGTAAGCATTGTAAAAATCCGCAACCGTATGGTGTCTGCCAATTGCAAGCAGCACCTCGTCATTTAGTGCCTGTGGGTTAACGCTTACACGGCGCACGCCGTATTCTTTTAAGACGTCAAGCTTTTCCTTTGTTATTGTGTCGGGTCTTCCCGCCTCAACGGTAAACTCCTCAAGGTGCGTTAAATCAAAGCTGCCAACAATCGCTTCGAGCAGAATTTTCAGCTGTTCCACATCAAGCGTGGTTGGTGTGCCGCCGCCAATATAGATTGTAACGAGCTTTTTACCTGTTTTTTTGATAATTTCTGCCTTTTCCTTTAGCTCTGAGCAAAGCTTTTCAAGATAACTCGGAATCAGCTGAAAAAGCTTTGGCGTTGCATAGGAAATAAACGAGCAATACTCGCACCTTGTCGGGCAAAACGGTATTGAAACGTAAAGTGAACAGGTGTCGTCCCCATAGCTTGAAAGGATTTTAGTCTCGTTTTTTGCCACGCTTAATACAAGCTCCGCCTTTTTCTCGCTAAGTAAATACTTGTTAATTAAAATATCGCGCGCTTTTTCGTAAGAAAAGCTTGAAAGGAGCTGGGCACCGACCTTAGAGGGACGTATTCCCGTTAAAATTCCCCAAGGAATTTCCTTGCCTGTTAACTCCCTGCCTGCTTGGTAAACTGCTTTACCAACCGCACATTTTGAAGTACGCTCATACGAATCGCCGTCCTCGCCCACACAAAAAGCACTTGTTTTTGCGGTTTTATCTAAATAGGTAAACTCACATTCGGCTAAAATACCGCCGTTTTGCTCCGTTGCACGCACAAAAACCGCACCGCGCGGATTTTTTTCAATTTCGGGGAACTTTTCTCCGTGAAAAAACATCATACAAAGACTTTGTACATAAGTTTTATTTATTTTTCCTTCAAGTATAAGTCTCATATGCGCCCCTTTTTATCTTGTACCCATTGTCCTTGTAACTCTTATAACGTCCTTAATTGATTTAAGACGTGAAATTATTGAATTGAAGTGTGAAACGTCGCGGCACGCAATTGTCATATTGAAAAGCGTTGTGTCCTCAACGTTTTTGGTGCTGAGTGATACAATATCGATTTTCATATCGGCAAGCGCACCTGAAATCTCCGCAAGCATTGAAATACGGTTAGTAACAAGAATTTGAAGCGAGGTTTCGTAAGCCGCACGGTACGAGCTGCTTGACGGTGTGTCCCACTCTGCTTTTACGAATCTTGTTACATATTCCTCATTTGAAAATGCTGCTTGAACGTTTGGACAGTCAAGCTTGTGGATTGAAATGCCGTAGCCCTTGGTAATAAATCCAACGATGTCCTCACCGGGAAGTGGGTTACAGCACTTTGCAAACTTAACAACGCAACCCTCCTCACCGTCAATTATTACGCCGCCTGTTGATTTATACTTTTTCTTGGTTGGCGCAATTGTCGGCTCGATAACAGCAGGGGACGCTTCCTTTACGTCCTTTTCCTTGTACTGCTTGTCGTACTCATCGCGGATTTTCTTTTCAATCTTGGAAATGCTCGCTCCGCCATAACCGAGTGCGTTATATAAATCGTCGGCATCGGTCATACCGATACGCTTTGCAACCGTTGAAATAATTGCTGTTCTGTCATCCTCGGAGAGTGAACGAAGGTAAGAAAACTCCTTATCGATAACGGACTTGCCGACAACGATATTCTCCGCTCTCTTTTCCTTCTTGAACCATTGACGGATTTTGTTTCTTGCCTCACCCGTCTTAACTATTGAAAGCCAGTCACGGCTCGGTCCCTTTGATGCATTTGAGGTAATGATTTCAACGATATTACCGTTTTGCGGAACAGAGTCGATAGGCGCAATTCTGCCGTTGATTTTACCGCCCACCATCTTATTTCCAACGCCTGTGTGAATCTTATACGCAAAGTCTATAAGCGTTGAGCCGAGCGGCAAAGCAATAACGTCGCCCTTTGGAGTAAACACGAAGGTTTCATCGTGGAAAATATCAATCTTGAAGGCGTGCATAAAGTCCTCAGGATCAATTGCCTCCTCCTCGGTTGCGATAAGCTTTGAAATCCAGTCGAGCTTGGTGTCAATATCAGCCGTTGACTTTTCTCCGCTCTTATATTTCCAGTGCGCCGCGATACCGTATTCAGCGATTTGGTGCATCTCGCGCGTTCTTATTTGAACCTCAAACGGGATACCGTCCTTACCGATAACGGTTGTGTGAAGTGACTGATACATATTCGGCTTCGGTGTTGAAATATAGTCCTTAAAGCGTCCCGGCACAGATTTATACATCTCGTGAATAAGTCCAAGCACGGTATAGCATTCAAGCTCTGTATCAACGATAATTCTAAGCGCGTAGAAGTCATAAATTTCGTCAAAGCTCTTGTTTTGGTTGTACATCTTGCGGTAAACGCTGTAAACCGTCTTAACACGTCCGCTGAGAGTAAAGTTGATTGAGGTTTTTGCAAGCTCGTCGGTTACGTTTGTTTGAAGATTTTCGATAAAATTCACGTTTCTGCCGTATTTTTCCTCAATATGCGCCTTTATCTCGTTGTAGCCGATCGGGTCGAGATACTGAAGCGCGTAGGTTTCAAGCTCCTGCTTGATTTTTTGCATACCGAGACGGTGTGCCAACGGTGCGTAAACGTGCATGGTTTCCAAGGCGGTTGCACGGCGCTTTGCATCCTTTTTAACATAGAGCGTGCGCATATTGTGAACCCTGTCGCAAAGCTTGATAAAGATAACTCTTATATCCTTGGACATAGCGAGGAGCATTTTTCTGATGCTCTCAATCTGCGCCTCCTCCTTGTCCTCGACATTAATCGACTTAATTTTCGTAACGCCGTCAACCAAGAGTGCAACGTCCGCGCCGAAAATCCTTGTAATTTCGTCTAAATTCGTCTTGTCGGGACAGTCCTCAACGGTGTCGTGCAAAAATGCGGCACAAACGGAATCGGTATCAAGACCGAGCGATGCCACAATCTCCGCCACCGATATAGGATGCATTATATATGGCTCTCCGCTAAGGCGCATTTGCCCCTCGTGAAGCTCCTTTGCATAAACAAACGCTTCTTTAATTTTCTCAAAATCGTAGCTTCTGCCGTTTGATTTGAGCGTATTCAGAAGTGGCTCTATTTGCAGATATTTCTCATCTGTCATTTTTACCTCTTCTCCTTTGCATAAGTGTACTTTAGTTTTTTTAGTATGTTAGATTTATCAAGAGACGTTTTGCTTTTTGTGCCCGAAAACTTAAATTCAAACGAAAAATCGTCAATCTCGTCTATTGAAATGATGTTAAGCTCTCTGAAAACCTTAATAATGGTTTTTATTTTCACATAGCTTAGCCTAATTTCAGTGCCTGATACGTAACGTGCGGCACCTGTGCTTAAATCGCTTGAAAGCTTTTGATAACGATAGGACGAATTGCCGTATCTTGCACTTGACTGTAAAAACTGATATACGTACGCAAATTCATCTCTTGACGGAATAATATCAGCTGCCAAAAGAGTCGAGCTGCCGCCCTTAATATCACTATACAGTCTCTCAGCCTCAGCCTCAAGCTCCTTGGTTTTTTGACTTAATCTTATATCCTTTATGCTAACCTGCAATGACTCGGTGCCGTTAAACTCATTGGTATCAATGCTGTAAGCAATGTCAACCGTATCTCCCCATTTAAAATCAAGCTCGCTTGGCGCAGTTGAGAAAAGCATTGCGTTAATTTTCTTGTTTTCACCCTCTAATGCAAGCTTTAAGTGCCTGTTCATGCCCACAGGAGTAACACCGACCAGCTTCACCCCATACGAAGCGAACAAGGGTGTAGGGTTTGCAACGCCATACGGCTCAAGGTATGAAATTTCCTTCGCAAGCGAAAGGGATAAATCCTCAAATGAAATTTCGTAATCGATATTCAAGCTATGCTCAGGGAGCGCGTTCTTGAACCACTCGCGTGCGTATTCGTTAATTCTTTGCTTGAAAAGCGGTAAATTCTTACGCTTAATGCTAAGACCCGCGGCAAGCTCGTGTCCGCCGAATTTTTCAAGTAAATCAGCGCAATAATTGAGCGCGCCGACCAAATTCATTCCTCCTGCGCTTCTGCCCGAGCCCTTGCCAATTGCCTCGGGTGAGCTTGGGTCATCGTTGCCCTCAAATGTAATCAAAATAGACGGCAAATAATATCTTTCGGAAACCTTTGACGAAACAATACCGATAACGCCGCTGTTCCATTCATTGCCGTCGAGGACCAAAATGCTCCTATCCGCATCCTCACCGCATTCTTCAATCTGCAAAAACGCCTCGTCTGCTATGGCGTTTTCCATATGCTGTCTTTCCTTGTTTAGCTCACAAAGGCGCTCGGCATAAATTTTAGCGCGTTGCCTGTCTTCCTCCAAAAACAGCTCAACCGCATCGTCAGCTACGTCAATTCTGCCCGCAGCATTAATGCGAGGTGCTAAGGTAAAGCCGACAAAGCCCGAGCTGATTTTTCTGCCCGAGCGCTGACGGGCGGATTTTCCTTCTCCGTTTTTACAAACATCAATAAGCTGGGCAAGACCTGTATTCTTTGTTTTTTCCGCCACACGAAGTCCCAAGGAAATGATAATTCTGTTTTCGTCTATAACAGGCATAACGTCGGCGATTGTGCCAATTGCGGCAAAGTCGGAATAACTGTACGCAACGCTTCTTGTTGCATCGGTTATGCTAATTCCCTCAATCTCGCTCTCAAGCGCGCAAAGAAGCTTAAACGCAACGCCAACGCCCGCAAGACTGGCAAATGGGTAGGTTGTGTCGCGCCTTTTAGGATTAATAACAGCTATCGCGTTTGGAAGCTGCTCCGTGCACTCGTGGTGGTCGGTCACAACAACGTCAATACCGAGTGAGGAAGCGTATTCAACCTCTTTTATAGCCGTTACACCTGTATCAACAGTTATAATTAAATTAGTACCGCGCGCGTGCAATGTATCAATAGCATCGCTTGAAACACCGTAGCCCTCGCCTTTACGCGAAGGAATGTAATAATCAATGTCGGCACCCTTATTTTTTAGGTATAGGTAAAGAATGCTCACAGAGGTTACTCCGTCAACATCGTAGTCGCCATATATAGTAATTCTTTCCTTCTCGCTCAATGCACGGATTATACGATTTACCGTCAAATCCATACCGTTAAGCAAAAAGGGGTCGTGAAGAATTTCCTGACTTTTTTCAAGAAATTCTCGGGCTTTTTCGGGAGTTTTGTAGCCGCGCGTATATATAAGCGTCGCTAACGCCCTTGAACAGCCAAGAGAGGAAGCGATATTTAAAACGTCCGCCTCGTCAAATTCCTTGACCACCCATTTTTTCTCTTTCAATTTTTCCATATTATCCTTTATTCAGTATCGACAGCGCAACGTTGATGCCGTCAACCGCCGCGCTCATAATTCCGCCTGCATATCCTGCGCCCTCACCGCAGGGATAAACGTTTCTGTCATTTAACATATAGTAGCCATCGGTGCGCAAAATGCGTATGGGTGACGAGGTTCTCGTTTCAACACCCGTCAAAATAACGTCGTCAGCATCGTAGCCATTAATTTTTTGCCCGAATTTTCTAAATCCGAGCTTTAAATAATCACAAACAAGTGGGGGTAAAATCTTGTTTATGTCAGTTACCGAAACAAAGCCGTCCATATATGATGGCACTATTCTCTTTGGCTCCTCCTTGGCTCTGCCAAGATAAAAGTCCTTCATTGTCTGCACAGGCGCGCGATAGTCGCCGCCTGCCAATAAAAACGCTTTTCTTTCAAGATTTCTTTGAAATTCGATTGCGCTTGTGGGGGTGGAGCCGTAGTCCTCACGGTTTATCTGCACAACTATAGCCGAGTTTGCGTTTTTGCCGTCGCGCTTATAGTTGCTCATTCCGTTTACAACAACGGTGTTTTCCTCACTTTGTGACGCGACAACCGTGCCGCCCGGGCACATACAAAAGGAATAAACACCCCTTTGGTTTTCGCGGTGAGAAATTTTATACGAAGCCGCACCGAAGGAATGTGCGTTTTCACCGTACATAGCTTCATTTATATCGCTTTGCAAATGCTCCACGCGCACGCCAACGGAAAACGGCTTTGCTTCTATAGGTGCACCCTTTGAAAGAAGGTACGAATAGGTGTCGCGCGCGCTGTGGCCTATTGCCAAAACGAGCGATGAATATTCGAAATTGCCCTGTGAAGTATATGCAACACCGTTATCATATGATAAAAGCTTTGTGTTATAGTATATTTTTCCGCCAAGACTCCTAATTTCCGCATCGATGTTTTTGACAACGTCACGCAAAATGTCAGTGCCAATATGCGGCTTTGCGTTATATCTTATTTCCTCTGGCGCACCGAAATCGCAAAATGATTTTAGCACAAAATCACATTTCGGGTCGTTTATCAGGGTGTTCAGCTTTCCGTCGGAAAACGTGCCTGCACCGCCTGCGCCAAACTGCACGTTGGTGTCAAGGTTTAATTCTCTTGACCCCTGAAATTTTTCAACACACAAAACACGGGTGTCAACGTCCGCACCTCGTTCAATAATGATAGGATTTAAGCCTGCGCGTGCAAGCGCGAGCGCGCAAAACATGCCCGCAGGACCAAAGCCTACAATAAGCGGTGGATTTTCTTGCTTTTCGCCTTTGAGTTTAAAGTCAAGAGATAGCTCGGGCGAGAGCTTAATTCCATAAGCGGCGAGCTTTTCCTCACTAATTTTCGAGGTTACGTCCGCCTCGGCAGCAACGGAATAAACAAGCTTAATATCGCTTTTTTTCCTTGCATCAATAGATTTTCTATAAATATAAAAGCTCTTAAAATTTGAAAAGGCACGCGCTTTTTTAAGGCGTGCCTTTGCCATTTCAAATATCTCCTCTTGAGATGAAGCAATTTGAGCTTTTATTTGTTCAACAATAACTCTCATTTGTTCACGTTATACGAATTTACAGACGCTGTTTTTGCCTTGTCACTCGCTGTATTTTTAATAGTAACAGCGTACCCGTCACCGTCTTTTTTAATTTCAAAGGAGCCTTCGTTAATATCGGCAAGCGCACTGTAAGTGCCTTCAACTTCTATGTCAAGTGTAATTTCCTCGTTTGGAACCTGTACAGTAAATGTTTTTTTCTTAACGTCGTCACTGTTTTCAGTAACGTAAATCCATACAAAGAAAGCAAGAACTATTGAAATGATAATAGGCAAAATGAAGGAAAGCTTGCTTCTTTTCGGTGTTTCTTCCTCTATTACCTCGTGCATAGCGGAAATATCTATTTCAGTTGTTTTTGTGAACTTAGTCATAATATCTCCTTACTCCTCTGTATTAATCGTAACCTTTGATGAAATCTTCTTTTTTTGCTCCTGCGAGCTCTTAACCAAGTATTCCTGAAGCTTTTTCTTCAAGGTTTGCTTATTAAAGTTTCTTAAAAGCTTGCCCTCGTGAGCAATTGAAACGATACCCGTTTCCTCTGAAACAACAACGGAAACACAGTCGCTAACCTCGCTTACGCCAATTGCGGCGCGGTGTCTTGTTCCAAGCTCGGTATAAATCTCTCTGTCGGATTCAAGCGGTAAAAGGCAAGCCGCCGAGTGAATACGGTTGGCTCTGATTACCACTGCTCCGTCGTGAAGCGGAGCCTTGTCAAAGAAGATGCTTTTAAGAAGCGTTCCGCTGAATTGTGCATTTACAATTGTACCCGTCAAAATGATGTCACCAAGCTTTGTGTTTCTCTCGAAAACAACGAGCGCACCTGTTTTGGTTCTTGACAAGTCAAAGATTGCCTCGCAAAACTCGTCAATGAGGGCGTTGGTGGTTGAATTGTTTTTCTGCTCGCCAATATGCTGGAAGCCCCTGATTGACGTATCACCAAGCTTTTCAAGCGCGGAACGAAGCTCAGGCTGAAAGACAAGCGCGATAAACACGATAATACCGAACTGTGAAAAGCCCGACAAGATAAACTGCATAGCGCGGAGCTTGAGCGCGGCGCAAAGCACAATAAACACAATTAGGATACAAACGCCCCAAGCAAGCTTGCTTGCACGTCTTTCCTTAATAAAGTGATATGCAGCGAAAATAACTCCCGCAAGAATCAAAATATCAACTATATTAACAATTATCGAAAAGCCCGACATTGCTTCACCAATTAGGCGAATATAATGCATAAACCAATCCATAATATTACCCCCATAATAAAGATAAATTTATTATAACATAATATTTTATATATGACAAGTATTTTTTCGCCAAATTAAGAAAAAAAGCGCCGATTTATCGCTCAGCGCTGTATCAATGCATAATAAACGTATATTTTCGGTGAAAATTTTTTTCAAATCAGAGGAACTTTATACCCCCAAAATCGTACACTCCCCCGCCTAAAATTGAAAAAACGGTGCAATTTTCACTCTTTAAAAAGTGCGTGATCCTGTCACAGTCTATGTGGCTTTTTATATCTCCGAAAATGTAAAGAACGTTATCAAAAACGCCGCCCGAGCCGCCGATAAAGCCACAGTTATAGCCGCTTAAGGTAATTGACTCGGTTGATACTAAAAGCGCCTTAATGCTTTCTTTGCGTAGCGCATTGTATATACCGATATCACTCGTTATCACCGCATTTTCGTTAATAGCCAGGCAAGAGCAAGCAGCATACCCCTGCTTCACGTTTATAAGCTTATATCCGTTCTCCTTGGCGCACTCCAAAACCTCACATGCTACCGAATCAAGCCTGCCAAAAAGATTTTTGCCTACTAAAAGCACGTTTAATTTAACATCGTGTGGGTATTCTCTTTTGCAGCCCTCAACAAGCACAACCTTATATTTTTCCTTGATTTTCAAAAAGAGCTCTACATTATTATAATAGTAATCCTTAAATGTGAAAACCGTGTCCTCTATCTTGCAAATGAGCATATCCGCGTGCGTCCCCACGGGAGCATCAAGCAGGTCATATGGCTTAAGTGCTATAACTTCTATATTTGTTTTTCTTGAAAATTCGTCAGAAATAAGTGAGCTAAGCACAGCCGTCATATATAATCCCCTCCTTGATATTTTAATGCTAAAAATGAAAAAAGACCGTAAAATTACGGTCTTGATTTTCAATTAGATAGCGCGAGTAACCTTGCCGGAACGAAGACAACGAGAACATACATTAACTGTCTTGTTTGTACCGTCAACAACCGCCTTTACTTTTCTGATATTTGGTTTCCAAACTCTGTTAGTTTTACGGTTAGAGTGAGAAACATTGTGTCCGAAAGAAACACCTTTTCCGCATACAGAACAAATAGCCATTTTTACACCTCCGTTTTGTAGATAAGCCAATTTATCAAAATTACGCTATGTAGTATAGCACAAACTTTTTGCAATTGCAATACTTATTTTCAAAAAATTATATATTTTTTTCAATTTTTTTAATTATTTTTTCAAGAGATATGCCATATTTAGCGGCAATATCGCTTGCATAGCTCTTTCCGTCAGGCTTTTGCCTCAAAATTACAAAGCTTCTCTCTCCGTCCTCCATACCCGCAACTAACGTGTCAAGCTTAGATGACGAGAGCGACTTGCATCTTTCGTTTATGTCGTCAATCATCATTCCAAGCTCGTGAAGGTGAGTTGAGAAAATACCGCGACAGCCCGAAGCAAGCATACCCGAAAGAACCTCGGATGCAATATACGATGCCTCGTATGAGCCTGTTGAGGAAAGCGATTCATCAAGCAAAACAAGACTCTTTGACGTAATAAGCTCAAAAATCTCGTCAAGGCGCGCGCATTCCTCGCCCAAGCGTCCCTTGTCTATCGTGTCCTCGGCACTTGTCGGGAAGTGGGTGAAAATTCCGTCAACAGGGCTGATTTCAGCGCTTGATGCAGGCACGGGAAGTCCAAGCTGAGCAAGCGCAAAGACATGACCAACCGCACAGGTAATAACGCTCTTACCGCCTCTGTTAGGACCCGACAAAACGAAAAACGTACCGTTTTCATCAAATTGAAAATCGTTAAGCACCATTTTTGTGCCTGTTTTAAGCGCAACTATCGGGTTATAAATGCCCTTTGCTACGAAAATTTTGTCCTTTGGCGGATGAATTTTCGGGAATGACAGCTCATTACCCGTTTCCTTCAAGGCTTTTATAAGCTCAGTTGCCTTGGTGACAAACTCAATTTCGGGAGCAAGCTTGATTAAAAAGTCAGCGTTTTCAAGCACGTAGCTTGAAACAACCTTTTTCCAAGAGCGCATTGAGGACTTGAACACATCGCCGAGTGCGCTGTTAAACGCGTTTGAGAGCGCGGTTTGCTGATTATCGCTCTGTCCCTTTTTAAACGGTTGAAGCGAAGCAATACAGGTATATTCGTCGTTTTTGAAGTCAAGGCGGAGTATCTTTTGAAGCAGCTCGCCCGATTTGAATTTTTCGTTATTTACGCTTAAAACTCCTGCGCTCTCGGGCTGGAGGCGTGAGTCAAGGTTGACGCCTATCGTTACGCTTCTTATCTCTCTTACGCGCTTGGTAAGCTCCTTTAATTTTACATTCAAATCCTTATAGTATTCTCCGCTGGTCAGCTCATAAACGCGATTATAAAGTGCGCAAAACGCCTCACTCTTAAAGGAGTCCTTTATCGGTGAAAGCCCCTCGATGAGCAGCTCCATTGCCGAGATGTAAAGCTCAATCTCTGTTATGCTGTAAAGATAGGAGTCCGTCGCTGTGCTTTCGTTTGAAAGACGGCGCAAATCGTTAATATCACTGACAATCGGCAATAGCTTGTTAAGCAGCACCGAAAGCTCCTCATTTTCAAGCAAGTCATCAAAAACGCCCTGCCTGTACTCGATAACCTCACGGCTCATTGTAAACATATCGCAAAGACGGCTGTTTTGCAAATCAATTGCATAATCAAGCTCGAGCGATTCAAGCGTTTCCGTTGTGATTTTCGGACTGTCAAGCCCGTTTATAGATTTTTCTATTGCTTCCTCATTTGGGTAAAGCAAGCTGATTTCGTAATTTGGCATATTGTACCTCGTTAAATTTACATCATATTTATTATACAGTATAGTGCGAATTTTGTCAAGAAAAGCTTAAAATATAAAGGGGTAATAAAAATCACCCCTTTTTTGTGCTTATTTCTCGTTTTCCTGCCTTGTGGACACCTCTGCAGGTAGTGCCAAAATGTGAGCCTTTTTGAGAATTTCCTCCTCGTTTTTGGTAAGCTTGTTTGGCTTCTTTTTTATGCCAAGAAAACCGCGCACCGAGCCAAAGAAGGTTTTCATAACCGTTTTTTTGCTCTTTTCGTCCGCCTTGAAAAGTGCGCCGATAAACTTGAATTTATTAGACACTATATCAGTAAGCGTGCCCGAGTCGTTAACCATACATAGCTTGAAAAATGCGTCAACAAACTCCTTTTTCTCCACGTCCGACATATCTGCGACCCAATTTTTAAGGGATCTGTGGAACTGAACCGAGGATTTAGCAAGCGACGGAACGGTGATAAAGTGTATTCTTTCAAGATACCAGGTAAACGCATCGTGCTGATAGAGCCCCTTTGCGTTGCTTTTTACGTAAATTCTGCGCCCAACGGTATCAAAAATTGAGCCGATAAGTGATGAGTCGGGCATAAAATTAGTTACTTTTCGAATAGTAGCGGGGCTTGATTTTGTAAGCTCCAAAAAGTCCTCACGGAAGCCGGGACCGTCAAAATTGTGAATCGCAATTATCTTGCTTTTCGCTTCCTTTTCGGCAAGAAACGATGCATAAACCGCGATGTTTCCGCCCTTTGAGTGACCGCCGACAATCAGCTTGTTTTGTGTGCTTTGTGCGATTTTATTTAGGTATTTTAAGCCTTGATTTTGCGCGGGAATCGGCGTAAAAAGTGCCATATTGCAGTCCTCTTTCCAGCCTATTAAATTATCGTCAGTACCGCGAAATGCTATATAAGTCAAGGACTCACTCGGTATATCAAAGCAAAGCGCCGAAAATTGCTTTTCCTCATCGGGGCTAATCTCGTTTACGTATGAGTGAAGCCTTATATCCTTGAATCTTTCAGAGTGAGAAAGCATTTCAAAAAGCGGAATAATTTTCTCCGTTGGAATTATCGCACCCATATTGATTTTTTCGTCTAAGCCGTCAAAGTATAGGTCGTAAATTTCCTCTATGGTTAAGCCGTTTTCGGAAAAATCGCTTGAAATAATATTATCAAACGGAATATAAGAAAGCTCACAAAAAATCAAAGAGTCAATCTCGTTCAAGCCCGAGGATGAAAACATCACGTCTCCGCGCCACTTAATATAGTCAAATATGTTTGTCATTTTTCTCCTGTTATAGTTAAATATCGAATTAAAATTTTGTTTTTTATCATCATAAATATTATACTTTTTATTGAAAACGTTGTCAACCATTTTTCCTTTATTCTTTTCGATTTTTGCGCATACTTCTTCTATATTTTGCGCAGCTCCTTCAATATAATCCGTAAATCTATAAAAAACTAACAAAATAATATTAAAATAGGCGCGAGGTATTGACAATTTTAACAAAAAATGTTATGATAATTAAGTAAAGGAGGGGTGAAATATGGCTTTCGGCGTTTCTTTTAAGCGATACGAAAAGAAATATCTTTTAAATCCGGAGCAATACAAAATTTTAAAAGCGGAAATCGATAAGCATTTCATTCCCGACAAATACGGCGAAACAAAAATTTGTAACATCTATTATGACACCCCCGAATATCTTTTGGTTACAAGGTCTATTGACCAGCCTATTTTCAAGGAAAAGCTTAGGTTAAGGACGTATGGCGTGCCGAAGGATGATACAACCGCCTTTATTGAGGTTAAACGCAAGTATAACAAGGTGGTTTACAAAAGGCGTATACATATGCCGTATACCGATGCGGTAAAGCACATCGAAAGTCCCCCAAAAAAGGACGGTGCTTCGCAAATCGACAAGGAAATCGACTACGTTATAAATATGTATCCCGGGATCGAGCCCAAGTTTTACATATCTTATGACAGAAGCGCATTTTTCTACAAGGAAACGAGCGATATCCGTGTTACCTTCGACACAAATATCACTTGGCGCGCAAATGACCTTGATTTGCGGCTCGGCTCATACGGCGAGAGCCTGCTTCCCGAAGGGTACAGAATTATGGAATTAAAGGTTCCCAACACTGCTCCGCTTTGGCTTGCCAAGCTGCTTTCAGATTTAAAAATATATCCTACCTCATTCTCCAAGGTAGGTACGGCATATAAAACAATGCTCGCCCGTCAAGTAAATGCATCTGTTATTTCAACGGCGAACCCGAATTTAATGAAATGCGCGCATTTATTTACGGTTGGAGAAATAAACGAATATTCATATATGGAAACGGAGTAAAATATGGCTTTAGGATTAGTAACAAGCATATTTGACAGCTCTGCCCCGACTGCCGAGCAGCAGGGAGAGTTAATTTCAAATACTGCCGAAATGGTCACAAATGCGCTATCAAAGCTTCCCACAAGCATCAGCGGCAAGGAAGAAATTGTTTCGCGCTTGACCGAATCACTTGTAAAATTAAAACTTGAATCCGCTTATAGAATAGCGGGCTGGCAATTTTTCCTTTGCTTGGGAATTGCGTTTGCACTCGGTCTTGTAATAGCATTTTGCTATATGATAAAAAATGACTTCTCTAAGAGTCTTGTGTTCACCTTGGCACTTATGCCGCCTATCGTTTGCGTGCTTATTATGCTCGTTAGCGGAAGTATGGGCGCGGCAATTGCAGTCGGCGGTGTTTTCGCACTGACAAGGTTCCGTTCGGCAACGGGTACCTCGCGTGAGCTTGTTCAGATTTTGCTTGCAATGGCAACGGGCTTAACGCTCGGTCTTGGCTATATTTGGATTGCCTTGATTCTCGTTCTCGCAGTTGAAGCAGTCAGCATCATTTTTACGTTCACTCACTTTGGCGAATCCTCAAAGCTCAGAAGAACGCTTAAGATTACCATTCCAGAGGAGCTTGACTACACAGGCCTCTTTGATGACCTTTTCAAGAAGTACACAACCAGAGCCGTTTTGGTTAAGGTTAAATTAAAGAACCTCGGCACACTCTTCCAGCTTACATATGACGTTGTGCTTAAAAACCAGGCTGAGGAAAAGCAATTTATCGACGAAATCAGAGTTAGAAACGCAAATCTCGACATTCTCTGCTCGAAGGTTATTGCAAATCCCGACAATCTCTAATATTAAACAGTTTTGCCCGAGGCACTTGCCTCGGGCATTTACTATGTAAACTCGCATATATGAAAAAGCTGCCGCTTGCGCGACAGCTTTTTATTCAATTATTGCTTATTGTACTTAACACCGTCAATCTTGATGTACTTAACGCCATCCTCTTCGCCTTGTGAGAAAGAAGATGTACGTGAAGCTTCCTCGCCATCCTGTTCAAAGGTAAAGGTGATTTCGCCTGCTTCTTCATCAATTGCGTATGTGCCCTCTTCAACAATGTTGTTGCCGATTAAAGCGTCAGTAACTGATTTGTAGTTCTTGCCGCTGAACTCAATTGTAATTGAGCCAACAATTGTGTCTGCCTTGTATGTGCCTGAAAGTCTTGGTGCGCAGGAAGCGAACACAAAAACAGTCATAACAAGAACAAGCATAAGTGAAGCAATTTTTAATGTCTTTTTCATAGTTTTTCTCCTTAAAATGTATTTTGTTAAATAAATTTTAACATATATTTAATTATTTGTCAACAGGTAAATTTGTAATTTACAAAAGATTAATATTTTATAACGAGCAGCTTGTGAAGCTCAAGGTTATCAACGGTAAACGAAAGAATATTGCCGTTTTGTGTAAACTCAACCGTTTTGTCAAGCGTTGCATCGTAAATTTCGGTAATTTTGTTTTCAACTCTTAGCGAAACCTCAATGCCCGATACACGTGGGAAGTCCTCAAGCAAGCATACGTTGCCGCGGTTAACGGGTGGCGCGTATAAAAGGTGCATAGCGTAGAAGCTGTCATTATCGCTCTTTCTCACCCTTACTCTTCCGCAGGAATAGAAATTATCAACCTTTAGCATTCTGTCAGGATAAGCTAAATCTATTGCGCGCATTATATACTTTTGCAAAACGTAGTTACCGGTTCTATTATATGCTTCAAAAACAGGATGTGCTAAATACACCACGTTTCCGTTTTTAACAAGCGCGGGATACTCGGCATATTCGTCCTTGAACGGTGTGTTCTTGTGACCGCAGAAGTGGCCTGCTGTACGGCTAAAATACGGCTCTCTGATTTTTGCAAGCACCTCGCCGTCACACTCCGTCTTATATGCGCTTGCATAAGAGAGAAACGGAGTTACCACCTCGTCGATTTCGCACTCGATATAGTCGATATCGTAAGGAGATTTTTCAAGCTTTTTAATACCAAGGGCGTCAAATGCACTGTCGTAGCTGCATACAACCTTACCGCCGTTTTTGGTAAACTCTACAATTTTCGCCTTGTCCTCGTCACTCAGCTTCACATTGTCGGGCAAAATAATGAGCTTATAGCGTGAAATATCATCGCCCGCCTCAATAACGTCAAATTCCATATGCATAATTTGAAGGAGCTTTGACGCGCCAAGGTCGGCGTCCGTATGGCTCATCCAAAGTCCGACATCGGTATATGCGTGAGTGTCAAAACAATATTTATCAATCTTTTTAACGTAGTTAAATGCGTGACCGATAATATTATAGGTGCTTTTGTCGATTTGTCCGTTCGGATGCAAATGGTCGCCAACGGAAATTGACGCGCCTATGCTAAGCATATCGGCACATTCATATTTTAGCGCATCCTTATTTTTGAAGCCGCCAAACTCACCCCACGCGTGGTGGAACTTGCCCGTCATACCGAGGTAAAGCTTGCCGAATTTCTCAAAATACTTAGCGCGTATAGGCATAAGGTCATAGCCGCCCCAAGCGGTTGGCAGATCCTCAAGCTCAAAGTGAGACTGAATAACGCCGTACTCGGGTCTGTTCATATCTGCCGCACCGTTATAGAAAACGTGCGCATCCTTGTTATATTCGTGAATTATATCGTTAAGCTCACTGAAAAATTCGATGCGCTTTTCTCTATAATACTTTCTTGAATCCTCGTAGTTATCGGGGTCAAGACCCATTTTTCTCATACCCTCGCGGCAGGACTCACAGTCGCATGCGTCGCGCATTAAGCAAATATCGTAGAAAATGCCGTCGGAGATATCAAAATTCTCACAAACCTCGCGTGTGATAGCGCGCAAATGGTCGCTATAACCGCCAAGAGGACAAAGCGTTGTCCAGCTGCAATCGTAAATCGGCATCTCGGGATCTGTCTCTGCGTTCATTTCAGTGCCGAAAACAATGGGCTTTTTCTTCCAAAAATCTATATGGTGCCATTCGGGATGCTCATCCGCATCCTTTTTTGACCAGCCCATAGTTATATAAATCGGCGCTTTAATTCCAACGCTGTGGCACGCCTCAATTTGCTCCTTCAAAAGGTTGAATTTGAGATTCGGATGCATTGTTGAAACCTTGCTTGGATAGTATGTATAGCCGTGGTGGCACTTTGCAAAAACGGTGATAAGGTCAACGCCTGCAGCCTTTAATGTCCTTGCAAATTCCTCTTTATTAAATTTTTCGCCGATATCGGGAATATGTGGGCTTGTATGAAAATCAAGATGTACGCAATTCATATGCTTCTCCTTTTTGTTTGTTATTCTCATTTTACCATATATATAAGCGTTTTTCAACAATATTTTGCTTGACTAACAGCTTTTTTAATGATAAAATTTAATAAAGTAACCTAAAAGGAGCTTTTATGAATATTGGAGTTATAAGCGGTGCTTCCTCGGGCATCGGATATGAGATAACAAAGCTGCTCGACAAGGAGGAGCTTGACGAGCTTTGGCTTATCGCTTTAAGCGAGGATGAGCTAAAGGAAGCGAGCAAAATATTAATTAAACCCGTGCGCCTCTTCGCACTTGACCTGTCAAAAAATAACGCGCTTGATATGCTTTGCGAGCAATTAAACGAGATAAAACCAAAAATAAAGTACCTCGTTTGCTCCGCAGGCGTCGGCTTTAACGGCAATTTGGCAGACCTCACCCCAAGCCAAATTTCAAAAACGGTTGATATCAATGTGCGCGCACTCACCTCACTTACCTATCTTGCCTTGCCATACATTTGTGAGGGCGGAAAAATCATAGAAATTGCATCGGGCTCGGGCTTTATGCCGCAGCCGGGCTTCTCCGTTTACGCCGCTTCAAAAGCATACGTTATTTCACTTAGCCGCGCAATAAGACAGGAATTAAAGGGTCGGAAAATTTCAGTCACCGCCGTTTGCCCGGGTCCTGTGCAAACTCCTTTTTTCAGCGGTCTTGAAAATGTAAAGGACTACAAAAGAAAATTCGCAATAACGCCCGAAAGGGTTGCTTCTCACGCAGTAAAGTGCGCAAAGCGTAAAAAAGCAATATCCACGCCCACCTTTTCTATGAAAATGGTACACTTGGCATCAAAGATTTTCCCAACCTCACTTATGCTCAAATTCTACAAATAAAGTCCATATATGGCGTCAGCCAATTTATGTCCGCAGGACAATTCATGAAGCATTGCTTCATTTCATGGCATTATGCCAATTAATCAAAAAGCACGATTTTTTCAATCGTGCTTTTTATATTAGTATTTAATGTTTTCTTTCATGTAGTCAATAGACTTTTGCATACATTCCATGCTCGTAAGTCCCATTGAGGGGCTATCCATCTCGGCAACCACCCAGGCAGCACCTGCGTCGCGTGCGGCATCAACAATTGACTGAATGTTTTGCACACCGTAGCCAAGTGGACGGAATTCAAAGGTGGATTTAACCTCCTTTTTCTCGCTCTCAATGCCGATTAGCTCGTACATATGCTCGTTTTTAGAGCCGAAAAAGTCCTTCAAGTGAACAACGGGGGCTCTGCCTGTATATTTACGCACGTATTCACTTGGGTTTTCGCCGCCTACGTTTACCCAGCAGGTGTCAATCTCTGTTTGGAGTAAATCTTGGGAAATCTCGTTATAAAGTGCGTCCAAAACGTATTCGCCGTTTTCTGTCTTTTCAAATTCGAAATCGTGGTTGTGATAAAGGAGTGTAATTCCGTTTTCGCGGCAAGCCTCACCGATTTTTTTCATATCCTCAAGCAGCTGCGGATATTTTTCCGTGCCGTAGCGCAAATTCTCGGGTAAGTAAGGGATAACCATATATTTTACGCCAAGCGTTTTGTATGTATCTACCGCCTTTTTTATGTCGGGAATAATGTCCTGATATGCAACGTGTGCGGAAATCGGCACTAAGCCAAGCTCACAGCAAGCCTTGTTTATTTCCTCGGCATCCTTGCCGTAAAGACCTGCAAACTCACATCCGTCGTAGCCCATTTCCTTCACCCTTTTAAGCGTGCCGAAAAGGTCCTTTTCCGTCTCATCTCTTACTGAATAAAGCTGAATTGCTAATTTCATAATCACAAGCTCCTTAATATATTTCTACAAATTTTTTTATTATTTCAATCGATTGCTTAGATGCCAAGGGTGCAAAAGTCATATAGTCCATTTCCGCGCCCTCACCGTCCGAAATTGCGCGCAAAATCGCAAATTTGGTGTTGTTTACGTAGCAAACCTGTCCTATCGCGGCGCCCTCCATTTCGCAGGCGCGCGCGCCGAAGCGCTCCTTTATTAAATCCTTATCACTTTTACTTGCAATAAACTTGTCACCCGAGGCTATCGTTCCGCTATGGCACTTATAATTAAGCGACTGACAAGCACTTGCAAGTGATTCGGATGCGCTCTTGTCGGCATCAATATAAATTACGTTAATGCCCGAGATTAAGCCGTATGGGTCGCCTATCGCGCTTGTGTCCATATCGTGCTGAACGACCTTGTCAGCGATAACAACGTCCAAAACACCGACACCGCCGCCAAGAGAGCCCGCAACGCCCGAATTTATTATAACGTCGGGGTGATATTCAAGAATCATCGTCTGTGCGCAAAGGGCGGCAAAAACCTTGCCTATACCGCATTTTGCAACAACTGCGCACGATGAGCCGAGTTTACCCTTATAAAAGGTAATTCCGCTGATTTTCTTAATTTCAACCTCGCTCATTGAGGAAACAATACCGTCAACCTCAATGTCCATAGCACCGATAATTCCAATCAGCTTACTCATACTTAAAGCTCACCACCTTAGAATTTAGTACGTCAAGGTATCTTTTCGCTTCAAGCTGTGCAGCCTCAAAATTCAAATTTCTGTAATTGCCGCACTCCTCACGCGTATTACCGAAGATTTCGCCCTCGTGGTTTATGATTTTTTCCAAAACGTCCTTCACCGCCACAAGCGTTTCTTCGTTCGTTACGTCACGCATCAAGAGATAAAAGCCCGTTTGACAGCCCATAGGGCCAAAATAAATAGTCTTTTCGCCCAAAGCCGAGTTTCTTATGTACGTTGCGAACATATGCTCAAGGGAGTGCATTGTAATATTATCAATGTAGTCACCCATATTCGGCTTTCTCATTCGCATATCGTAGGTTATAATATCGCCGTCAATCCTTGACACGTAAATACCCTCGGTAATTTTATCGTGATTGACGGAAAAGCTTGCAATTTTTCTCATATTTTAAGTAAATCTCCCTATCTTCCTAAAAGGAAGCTATAAGTTTTTTCGTATTCCTCTTTGAGTTTTTGACACTCCTCGGGATTTGGATTTTTCTTTTTGATTGCTCTTAAAAGAATGTTCTTCGGCGTGTCCTCGGGGTCGATAAGCTCAAGCGCTAAAACCGAGTACCCCTCGCTCTCCAGCTTCATTAAGCGGAGCGAGTCTGTAAGCGCATCACACATCTTTTGGCGAAGCATTGAGTGTCTTGCGACAAAATCAAGCGTTTTGCAGTTTAAGGTGTGGTTTAATTCGTGATGGCAGCACGGAGTTGACAAAATCACGTCAGCGCCGTTTTGGCTTGCCTTATTTAGCACAATATCGGTTGCAATATCGCACGCGTGGAGCGAAATTACAAGATGCGGCTTTAATTTCATTTCGTACGCATTAATATCGGCGCAGACAAGCTCCATCCCATCGAAGCCCAAACGCGCTGATGTTTCGGAGCAATACTCGATTACGTCCTTTTTTAAGTCAACGCAAATCATATTCACGTCCATTTTTAATACGTTTTTGAAATAATGGTAAACCGCAAAGCTGAGATAGCTTTTGCCGCAGCAAAGGTCGTATATATTGATAGACTCGCTCGGCAGCTTGTCCCTTATTGATTCAATATGCTCGATAAACTTGTTTATCTGGCGGAACTTTGACTGCATTTTATCGCGAACTCTGCCATTTTCATCGCTTACACCGAGCTTTTTAAGAAAATCCTCGTCACCGCTTAGAATGTAGCTCTTTTTCTTGTTGTTCTTCTCTGCCGTCACCGTTTCGTGACTGCCATTTTCAAGATTTGACTTAATTTTGCCAACGCCAAGAATTGACTCCTTACCGCTGCGTGCGCGCATATATTGGGCATCACCCGCAGTTGTAATTACGTTTATCTGTGAGTAGCCCGAAACAAGCTCCAAAAGCTCACTTTCAAAATTTTCGCGAAGGTTGAAGTGGTATGCCTTGTTATCGCGCGAAAAGGTTTCCTTTTGCAAGGCACTCTTGCCCGAAATTTCCTTCGGGGTGATAACGCTTTTTATCTCGTCAAGCGCATCAGGCTTAGATAAAACGACCCTTTTGAGTGCTTTTTTGGAAAACACAAGCAAAATGAGGTCGCAAAGCGCATTCAAATGCTCACTCTTGACTGTTTTCATCCGCTTTTTTTCCTCCTTGCTTATTTTTACCTATCTTGATTTTTGGCTCCTCGTGGGCAAAAATGCGCGCAATATTCTCTCTGTGCAAGAAAACGACAAGAACCGAGCAAGCAAGCGCGGCAATAATTTCAAGACCGAATCCGCTTGTCATTGAAAGAATAAACGGATAAACTATTGCTGACATTACAGAAGCAAAGGAAACCATCTTGAAGCCGAAAAGAAGCACCAAATATATCACCAAAAGCACAAGAAAGCAAACAGGCGAGGTCATAAGCACAAATGCTGCCAAGCAAGTAATACCCTTGCCGCCTCTGAACTTGAAATACACAGGAAACGCGTGCCCGAGAATTGTGAAAAATCCCGCAACGAACGCGCCGTGTGTACCGACGAGCAAAATTCCTATCGATGTTGCCAAAACGGTTTTAAGAGCATCCAAGATAAAGGTAAGTATCGCCGTTTTCATACCGAAAACGCGCGAAATATTAGTTGCGCCCGCGCTTCCGCTGCCGTAATTTCTAACGTCCTTACCCCTTGCCTTTGAAATAATCACTCCAAAGCTGATGCTTCCTATCAAGTATGAAACGATAGCAATTGCGACTAAAACAGTAATATACAATGCTAATTTACCGCTGATAAATTGATCGAAGTATTTCTCCGCTTCCTCATTATAGACGCTTTGAAAAAAGATGCTTTTCAAAAAGCCGAATCTGAAAAATTCCAAGAATTTCATATTCTCGTTTCGTCCCCTTCGCCGCGCTGTCTTATAACAAGCTTTATAGGTGTACCCTTAAAGCCAAAGGTATCTCTTAAGCAGTTTTCAATATATCTTTGATACGAAAAATGGAAAAGCGGCGCGCTGTTGCAGAAAAGCACGAAGGTCGGCGGCGCTACGCTTGCCTGAGTCATATAGTAAACCTTTAAGCGTCTGCCCTTGTCTGACGGCGGCTGAACTCTTGTAATTGCATCGTTCAAAACGTCGTTGAGCATACCCGTTGAAACTCTCATTTTTGATTGATTGTATACGTAGTTGATTTGCTCAAAAAGCTTCACCACACGTTGTCCTGTAAGTGCGGAAACGTACATAATAGGCGCATAGGTGAGGTAAGAAAGCGCGTTATATACCTTTTTTGAGTATTCAACCGTGTTTTTATCGTCCGCCTCGGGCAAATCCCATTTATTAACGACAATGATAACCGCCTTGCCTGCCTCGTGGGCAATTCCCGCAATTTTCTCGTCCTGCTCGGTTACACCCTCCGTGGCGTCGATAATGAGCAAGCAAACGTCTGCCCTTTCAACCGCCATATGAGCTCTTAAAACGCTGTATTTTTCAATTTTATCGTCAATCTTGCTTTGGCGTCTTATACCTGCGGTATCTATCAAATTATACTTGCCGTACTCGTTTTCAAAGCGAGTATCTATTGCATCTCTTGTCGTGCCTGCCATTGAGGAAACAATCAAGCGGTCTGTGCCGAGGATTTTATTTATAAGCGAGGACTTGCCTGCGTTCGGCTTACCGATAACGCAAACGTTTATCACGTCCTCGTCCTCCTCTTGCTCCTCAGTCTCGGGGATTTGAGAAAGCACCGCCTCTAAAAGGTCACCTGTGCCTGTACCGTGGATTGAGGAAACGGCAACGGGGTCAATATCAAAGCCGAACTCGTAAAACTCGTAGTACGTTGGGTCAACGACACCAACCTTGTCCGCCTTATTTACACAAACGACAACGGGCTTGCCGCTCTTTTTGAGCATCAAGGCAATCTCGCGGTCATCTGCCACAAGTCCTGTGTTGATATCACACATAAAAATTATTGCATCGGCGGTTTCAATTGCAATTTCTGCCTGCTCTCTCATTTTTTGAAGAATCATACTGTCGGTTTTCGGCTCAATTCCGCCTGTATCAATCAGCACGAATTTTCTGCCGCACCATTCTCCCTCGGCGTAGATTCTATCACGTGTAACGCCGGGTGTGTCCTCAACTATCGAAAGACGCTCACCGATTATTTTATTAAAAAGTGTACTTTTGCCGACGTTTGGACGTCCGACTATAGCTATTACCGGCTTTGCCATTTTATACCTCCTTAAAACCAAGGTTTTTTTATCGTCATTTAATTATTTTCTATTCCCAAAAGCGCTTCAACAAAGCAAGCGCCGTCCTGCATAACGGGCTTTACGTCAACTCCAAGGATATTGCCAAGCTCGTCAAGGGACGTTCCACAAAGGAACAAATCCCCCTCGCTCCTCAGCATCGTGCGGGAAATCAAAAGCTCACTTCCCAAGTCCTTGCCGCTTAGCTGATTTATTAAATCCTTGCCCGTTATAAGGCCTGCAACAGTTATAGTATGCCCAAAGAAATCGTTTTCGATTTTATATATATTGCAGCTTAAATTCGGGCATACGCGCTGCACCTTTTTCACAATTGAAGAAATAAACTCATATGCGCTTTCGCCCGTGGCAATTGAAATTTCGCGCTTGATTTTCTTTTCCTCATCCGTCAGCATTTTTATAAAAAGCTCCGCCTCGCACTCAAATGAGCGAAGCATGCCAACGCCGTTTTCAAGCTGAGAATACTCCTCGTAGTATTCGTCCTTCGGCAGCTCTCTTTTCGCGGTGAGATAAAACTCATCCGAGCAATAAAAGAGGTTTTTGCCAACCCTTTTGGCGTATTTTGCGTTGATTTTCTCAACGGTATCGATAACCTTAGCGCTTGACTCCATATCAAACGGCTCAAGCGGATATAGCCCTTCTCTGTGCTTGGTAAGCCCCGACGGCACAACCGCCACACTGACAAGCTGAGGGAAAAGCTCGGACAAATCACTCAGCGAGCGCTCAAGCTCCGCCCCGTCATTTACTCCACGGCAAAGCACAATCTGCGCGTTTATATTTATGTTTCCGTCCTTGAACATTTTTAAGTATTCAAGCGACTCACCCGCAAAGCGGTTGTTCATCATTTTGCATCTAAGCTCGGGGTTTGTTGTATGAACAGATACGTTTACGGGCGAAATATGCATTTTCACTATTCTTTCAACGTCTGCACGGCTAAGATTCGTGAGCGTAATATAGTTGCCGTGTAAAAACGAAAGGCGCGAGTCATCATCCTTAAAGTACAAGGTTTCGCGCAGTCCCGAAGGCAGCTGATCAATAAAGCAGAAAATGCATTTATTGCGGCAGGAATGCTTTTTATCCATAAGCGGAGTTTCAAATTCAAGCCCGATATCATCGTATTGCTTTTTGGAAATCTTAAACTCGAAGAGCTCACCGTCGCGCTCGATTTTTAGAGTAATTTTCTTTTCGTAAAGATAAAATCTGTAGTCAAGCACGTCGTTTATATCAAAGCCGCTGATGCTGATTAAATTGTCACCGCCGCGCACACCTGCCTTCTCGGCAATTGACGACGGCAAAACCTCTTTAATTTTAACCATTTTCCACTCCTGCATTTTATTTTCGCGCATAATTCTGCAATTATATATTATACACTATATTATAAGAAAAATCAACCTTCGCCAAGTAAATATTTATTTATTTTTTCAAGCGACGCTTTTTCAATTCGCGACACGTATGAGCGTGAAATTCCAAGCTTCTCTGCCACCTCTCTTTGCGTATATGCTTCCGTGTTTCCAAGTCCGTAGCGCATAATTAAAATTTCCTTTTCGCGCGTATCAAGATAATCGCGAATGTAGGAAAGCGCCTTATTTATCATCATTTTTTTGTCAAGGTCCTCGACAATTGTATCCTCTGTGCTTATAATGTCGAGATAAGTCAGCGGATTTCCGTCCTTATCAATATCAATAGTGTCATTTAAGGAAACCTCACAGCCGAGCTTCTTTTGCGAGCGAAACAGCATTAAAATTTCATTTTGAATACATTTTGCCGCGTAGGTTGCAAACCTTGTGCCGTTTGAATCGTTAAAGGAGTCAATAGCCTTGACAAGCCCAATTGAGCCGACGGAAATTAAATCCTCCGTATTTTTGTTGGTTAAATAATACTTGCGCACAACGTGTGCAACCAAGCGTAAATTATGCTCAATCAGCTTCTCGCGCGCCTTCTCGTCACCCTTTTTGTGCAGCTCAAAGAGCCTTGCCTCCTCCTCTCTTGAAAGTGCGGGCGGAAAGCGTTCGGCTTGCTCAACGCCCAAAATCATAAATGCGATATGAATTAAATACGAAAAAATACCCATAAAATCACCTCGGTAAATTCTATTTGCATTTTTTTCATAAATTGCTTGTCAGGAAAATTTTAGGCACAACTTTTTTGTATAACGAAATCAGAAATGAGAAAAATATATATGAACTTTATGTTCAAAAAAAGCGGAGGATTTACTATGGTAATTATCGATAGAATCGCTCTTTCTCTTCTGATTATCGGCGGTATAAACTGGGGTAGCGTGGGTCTCTTCAGCTTTGATATCGTCGGTTGGATTTTCGGCGGCACTGACTCGATAGGTGCAAGAATCGTGTTTGTGGCTGTCGCACTCTGCGCCCTTTGGTGCATTTCGCTTCTCTTCAGAGAGCGAAACGAGGTTGAGGATAAAGAGATACACAATCTAAATTAACCGTAAAAACGAAAAGGGACTGCCAAAGACAGTCCCTATTTGTTAGTTATTTTAATATTGGCATTTTTTTGTAAGCCTCGCTTGGCGCATCAGGGCTTTTTTGGAGCGAAAGATAAAGCATATCAAGCGCGTAGTCAAGGGAGAGCGCTTCCTTTTCTTTCTCGGACAAGGTGCGGGAATCGGAGTGCTTTGTAATTACGCAAAGGCCCGATTTTTTTGCATTTTTCAGTATCTCCTTGCCGCCCTCGTTTGCACCGAGCAGGCGTGTATAATTAAGCTCCCTTTCGATGCTTTTCACATTGAAAATTGAATAAAGCAAAACGCGCAAAATACGCGCACGCGTAAATGCTTTTGAGCTGAGCGCTTGCAAAAATTCATCTGCATTTTTTGAATTTATCGCCGCATTTTTTATAAGTGATGCAAGCTCGGGCGTGGAGTCAAATGCGCTTTCAAGCTCGCTCTGCTCGCAAAGGAGCGCGTGTCGGTATAAAAGCGCGTTAAATGCGTCAAAATCAAGGATTTTCCCCTCGCTTGCCAGCGCATAATATTGCTCACGGGCGCAATCGGGCACGGAGAAAAATTCGCCGTCATTTTGGTATTTTTCGCGTATGCCTGAGGCAGACATAAATTCGCCAACGCTTGTATCGTTATAGCCGTTTCCTATGCGTTTTATTGCGCGCGGCTCGATTTTTGCGCCCATTTTTTTAATTGCTCTTACATATTCAAGCGCGAGCATATCGTTTGCTTCAAGCTTTACTGAAAAGCCGAGGTCAGAAAGTGCTTTTTCGCGCGCGGTGATGTAGCTTTCGCGCTTGTTTTGCAAATGCTCCCTTATGCGCAC
This sequence comes from Clostridia bacterium, assembly GCA_017625935.1. Taxonomy (GTDB): domain Bacteria; phylum Bacillota; class Clostridia; order Oscillospirales; family CAG-272; genus RGIG2000. Next base: position 2,121 of record JAGALA010000047.1, on the reverse strand, counting down.
CTCAAATTCGGGCGAAGCAAGCACATTGCAAGCATCGTAAAGGTCGCTGACCTTTGCTTTTTCCGTGCCGAAATATAAATAGTCACAGCCGATTTTTTCAGCGATAGAAACACCGCCCTCGGCAAAAATCTCGGCGCAGGAGCTTGAATACGGGAAAGGAAGCTCTAAAACAAGGTGGGCACCTAAATTCAGTGCGGCTTCGGCTCTTTTGTGCTTCTCAAAAATCGCAAGGCTTGCGCGCTGAGTTGCGTTACCCGACATTATAGCCACTATTTTTGCATCGGGCACTTCTCTTTTAATTTCATCAATTTGGTACTTGTGCCCTAAGTGAAATGGGTTATATTCACAAATAATGCCGACTACCCTTGCCATATTTTCTCCTTTCCAACAAAACTTGAAAAATTTCACATTTTAGTGTTGCAATTGACAATCTTTTCATATATAATATACTTGAAATTTTATGTTTTGTCAAGAAACAAATTTATTGGAGGATTAAAATGAAGGTTTTAGTTGTAAACGCAGGTAGCTCATCACTCAAATATCAGCTTATGAACACCGAAACAAAAGAGGTGCTCGGCAAGGGTATTTGTGAAAGAATCGGTATGGAAGGCAGCTTGATAGACCACAAGCTCGGCGACGGCTCAAAGAAGATTAAAAAGGAAATTCCAATGCCAAACCACTCGGTTGCTACCGAAATTGTTGTAAATATGCTCACAGACAAGGAATACGGCTGTATCGCAAGCATGGACGAAATTGACGCTATCGGACACAGAGTTGTTCACGGCAGCTCATATTTCTTTGATAGCTGCATTATTAACGACGAGGTTATCGACGTTATTGACAAGTGCAGTGAGTTTGCTCCTCTCCACAACCCTGCTCACATTATGGGCATCAAGGGCTGTCAAAAGGTTATGCCAAACGTGCCACAGGTTGCGGTTTTCGATACTGCATTCCACCAGACAATGCCTGCTGAGGCATACACATATCCGCTTCCAATGTCAATGATTGAAAATGACGGCATCAGAAGATACGGTATGCACGGCACATCACACAAGTTCGTTTCACAGGAAATGAACAAGATTCTCGGCAGAACAGACACAAAGATTATCACCTGCCATATCGGTAACGGCTCATCAATCTCCGCTGTTAAGAACGGCAAGTGCATTGACACAAGCATGGGCTTCACACCACTTGCAGGTGTTGAAATGGGTACACGCTGCGGCTCTATCGACCCCGCAATCGTTCCGTTTATTATGAAGAAGCACAATATCGGCGTTGACGAAATCTCCGATTTCTTAAATAAGAAGTGCGGCTTCCTCGGCGTTAGTGAATATTCTTCTGACAGCCGTGATATCGAGGCGGCTATCCGCGGTGAATTCAACGCTGACTTAAAGACCTGCCCAACAACAGACGAGGGCAAGGAAAGAGTTTCAAAGAACTGCAAGCTCGCAGCTGAAATCCTTGCATACCAGGTTAAGCAGTACATCGGCTCCTACACCGCCGCTATGAACGGCCTTGATGCAATTGTATTTACCGCAGGCATGGGCGAAAACAACCCAGAGCTTCGTGAAAGAGCTTGCCGCGATATGGAATTCTACGGAATTGAGCTTGACCTTGAAAAGAACGCAAAGACACTCCGTCAACCAAACACCGTTGAGATCTCAACACCAAATTCGCGTGTTAAGGTTTACGTTCTCCCAACCAACGAAGAGCTCATGATCGCTATGGACACAGAAAGACTTGTAAACGGCAAATAATTTATACTAAACATCAAAACGGCTAACGCAATCGCGTTAGCCGTTTTTCTTATTTTCTGTACGCCGAGGGCATTGTGTCCTGTGGCGTTTTACGTTTGTAGGGGAGGGGCTTGCTCCTCCCGCCTTGTAGGCAACGGAAGATATATACGAAAAAATGCGTGATTTGAACCTCGGGTTCAATGTAGGGGAGGATATTATCCTCCCGCCTTGTTTGGTGCGCACCTAATAAATATCCACCCGCAAAGCGGGTGGTATTTCATTTTCGGGCATAGCCCTAAACACTACTAGCTACGCACAAGTGCGTTGAGAATTGGCCTGCCAGCCATGCGTTTGCTACTTACTACCCATAAATGGGTCCTGTGGG
>JAGALA010000046.1 GCA_017625935.1 Clostridia bacterium | reverse complement strand
GTAGCCACGGCGGCGAAGTCCGCAAAGCGTCGGCATTCTCGGGTCGTCCCAGCCGTCAACCATATTGTTTTCAACAAGGTATCTTAAATATCTCTTGCTCATTACAGTATATGTGACGTTAAGACGTGCAAATTCTCTTTGCTTCGGCTTGTTTTCAAAGCCGATATTGTCAACAACCCACTCATAAAGCGGACGGTGATTTTCAAATTCAAGTGAGCAAAGTGAGTGAGTTATACCCTCAATAGCATCTTGAATCGGATGCGCGTAGTCATAAAGCGGATAAATGCACCATTTATCGCCTTGACGGTGGTGATGCGCCCTTAAAATTCTGTAAATTGCAGGGTCTCTCATATTGATGTTGGGAGATGCCATATCAATTTTAGCTCTTAAGGTCTTTGCGCCGTCGGGAAACTCGCCGTTCTTCATTCTTTCAAACAAATCAAGGTTTTCCTCAACGGTTCTGTCCCTGTATGGGCTGTTTTTGCCGGGCTCGGTAAGCGTGCCGCGGTATTCCTTCATTTCGTCAGCAGAAAGGTCGCAAACGTACGCCTTGCCGTCCTTAATAAGCTTTACTGCGTATTCGTAGCACTTGTCAAAGTAGTCAGAGCCGTAGTAAATGCCGCCTGTCGGAGTAGCACCAAGCCAGGTTAAGTCCTCCAAAATGCTCTCAACGTACTCCGTATCCTCCTTTGAGGGGTTGGTATCGTCATATCTTAAGTTAAACTCACCGCCGTATTTTTTTGCGGTTTGGGAGTTAATCCAAATAGCCTTTGCACTGCCTATATGAAGATAACCGTTTGGCTCGGGCGGAAAACGGGTGTGGATTTTTCTTGAAAAGCCGTTTGCCAAATCCTCGTCAATTATGTCATGTATAAAATTTGAATTCATTTCTTCCATCGTTATAGCACCTTTATCATATTATTTACACGATTTATAACCTTATCATATCCCAAAATCTGCATTACACTATACATATCGGGGGAATTCAGCTTGCCTGTTACCGCAAGGCGGATAAACATACTGATATCGGAAACATTGCCCTTATACGCCTCGGGATTTTGCTTATACGCCTTCATATCTGAGGCAAAGCCGAGCATATCGGCAATATCCTTGATTTTTTCAAACCAAGCATTTGTATCGTCGTTTATATCGAAGGTTTTTGCAAACTCATCAAGGGTGAGCTTGATGTCGCTTTTTGCAAAATTCTCTGAATAGCTGTCCTTTATCTCGAAAAGACCGTCATAGAATAAGTCAACGTAGTCACGCACGTCCTTCCAAACCGCCAAGTCCTTTCTTGGCTTTTTGCCGCCTCTGCCTATGGCAAAAATGGCTTTTGTATATTCGGGATTAGCGGTAAGCTCCTTATAAAGCTCGGGGTCAAAATCCTTTGCCCAAGCGCTTGAAAGCTCATAAACCTCGTCAGCACTCATTTTTGTAATAACGTTCTTTGAAACGTCATTCAGCTTTGCAAAATCGAAAAGACAGCCCGAAATTGACATCTTTTTGATGTTAAACGGGAAATCTGTATACGGCTTGTCCGCGTTTTGCATATGCCACTCCTCATAGTTTGAGTTAAGAAGCGTCATAATGTACTCGCAAACTGCTTCGGGACAGTAGCCCATTGAGGTATAGTCGTCCATATTTGCGCCCATATCGCGCTTTGAAAGCTTCTTTTTGTTGCCGTTTTCGTCAATGCGCATAATTTGAGCAATATGCATATATTTCGGAAGCTTAAAGCCGAGATAGCTAAAGAGCTGAACGTGCTTTGCCAAGCTTGGAAGCCATTCCTCACCGCGAATAACGTGAGTTGTGCCCATCAAATGATCGTCAACCGCGTGCGCAAAGTGATAAGTAGGAATACCGTCGGATTTAAGAAGCACGAAATCCTCGTCATTTTCGGGAATTTCAAGCGCACCCTTAACAAGGTCGGTAAACTTGAACTTTTTCTCGGGATCGCCGTTTGCCAAAATTCTAAGCACAAATGGGTGATATGCTTTTATATGCTCCTCTACCTCTTCGATTGTGAAATTACGGCCTGCAAGCATAGCTGCGCGCTTTGCCTCTGCCTCTGCCTGCCAGTCTGTATTTTTAATTTCTTCCTTCTTGTTCACAGCTTGAAGCTCGTCAAGCTCCTCCTCTGTTGTAAAGCAAGGATACGCCTTTCCTTGACGCACAAGTTCCTTTGCATAAACCTGATAAATCGGTCCGCGCAGGCTCTGCTTATAAGGTCCGTATGCGCCCTTATCGCTGATTTTGCCGTTTTCGTCAAGAATTGCGCCCTCGTCAAAATGAATTCCGTATTTTGCAAGCGTTTTGATAAGTCCCTCAGCGGCACCCTCAACCTCACGCTTAGCATCGGTATCCTCTATTCTAAGGTAAAATACACCGCCCGATTGGTGAGCAAGACGTTCTCCTACTGTTGACGGGAAAAGACCGCCAAAGTGAACGAAGCCTGTCGGGCTTGGAGCAAATCTTGTAACCTTTGCGCCCTCGAGAAGCTGACGCGCGGGATATTTCGCCTCAATGTCGCTTGGAAGCTCGGTTATATGAGGGAAAAGTAAATCCGCAAGATAATTAAAATCCATATTACACCTCGTGCAAATAACAATATTTAAAATATTATAACACGCAAAAATAAAATTGTCTATAATTTTTTATAATTATTTTCTTTAATTTGGAAAATATCGCCAAGAGCGACTTAAAAAGCGCTCTTGGCGACAATCTAATTACTTAGAAAGTATTATGGTGCTTAGTGATTTTCTTTGTCCCTCGGTAGGCGGTTTTAGCTTACCGTTGTTTAAGAGAGCAACGATACAGTGGAGCAAGAACCATCCGTCAGCGTGGAAAATAAATTGCAACTCATACGCTTTCGCTTTGCGAAGATGGGTAGGCACGGAGTTCAGAACCGCCTCAACATAAGGAGCTTTGATATCCTCAAATACATACTTGTATTTTTCTTTGATTTTTTCTCCGATTTCAAGAAGCTTAGTTTTAATTTCTTTGTTTCTTAAAACAATTACCTGCCATGATGTTTTGAAGTATCCGTCATAATCGCCCCAAGTTTTGATATATCCCCGCTCGGAAAGCCAAGCATAATCCTCTTTTGAAAGAAGAAGACATTCTTCCTCGTGCTCATACAGTGAGAGGATGCGCTCTGCAACTTCATGATCATATTGATTTACATCAATGCGTCGTCCAGACCATTCGCTATCAACCCTCCAAAGCGTATGATCTCCGTTCGTATCATAATAGGGTCCACACCAATCTCTCATACAAACGTAATCGTTTGGCAATTTCAAATCATTCGGTACAACAGTTGCATGAGCAATATTATGTGCTCCGTCGGGGCGAATGGTAGCTACCTCTTCAAAAGTAATTGTACTATCAATCAGTTTTTCACCCGACATCGCTGCGATATACGGTATAAGTGACCACAAAAGGAAATTTTTATCTCGCAGTGGATTTTCATTTGAAGAGCCCTGAAGCATTTGATTACAGAAAATAGCTTCATCGTCCAAAATACCGCTATTCATTAGCTCATCATAGAGTTCGTTTGCAAATAATCCTGCCGCTTTTTTATACATTGCGTCCTGCATAGTCAAAAGCTCCGGCGTCAGCTCGCTTATGATAAAATTAACGATATACTTGTCCCCCGTTCGCTTCAAAAATCCGTATTCATCCAAAAAGTCAACTTCGGTTTCGATATACACGGGTGAAACACCAAGTGCATCGGCAATTTCATTAATTGTTTTAGCTTCGTTACGTACACAATAGCAAATGTTTTGCGATAGAGCTGAACGGAAAAACTCCTCACAAGATTTCGTTCCGATAGAACCGTTAATGCCAAACGAGCTAAATTTGATAGGGTTAAACTTTAATTCACTTGTTTTTCTCATAGTTTCCATACCTCGTTTCAATTCTTTTTTGGCTTCAAACAAGTGCCATTTGACCGTGCCTAACGGAATATTAAGCTCTTTTGCAATATCTGCTTGCTTGCAATTTTCAAAATAGTACGCAATAACTATCCTTCTTTGTAGCTTTGAAAGATATGCTATTTCACTTTGTAATCGGCAGACTGTATCTGCATTATCCTCATCCGTCAACATCGAGTCGGGATCAGGAATCACCTCTGCTACCTCATCAATAGACACGCCTATGATGCTTTTAGCCGTAGTGCGATAATAATTGCTAAGTGCATTATGCGCAATAGTCCAAATAAATTTGTTCGCATCCTCAATATCATCCTTAACGATAAGAGCGCGAAAAGCTTTTAATACTATATCTTGAGTAAGATCCTCGGCATCGTATATGCTTTTAGTGCGCTTTAACGCAAATCCAAATATTGGCTTAAGATATTCAGTTATGATTTTTTCGGCATTTTCTCTGTTCACCTGTTTGTACCTCTTCGAAAGCTTTCACCCATATAGACACGAATTTTTAAAAAGGTTGGAGTTTTTCTTAATTATACCATAAATTTTTTTGATATTCTACGAAAATATGCAGTTTTTCTTAGCTTTAATGCAAAAAAAGACGAGAAAACTCGTCTTTTTTGCTAATTATCATTTTTGTAAAAATCAAGCTCCAAATTATCAATGTCGCCCTTGCCCTTCAAAATATAGGCGCTAAGCGGCTTAATAACCGAGATTTTGCGCGAGGTTTCGCAGCTTTTCAGCATCATATTTGCTTCAAAATTATACTTGCTTTCGCTTCTGTTTACAATAGTTACCACAAACTCGCTGTCATTATATCTTGCAAAGGCAATAAGCTCGGAATTACAAGTAATAAGCTTGAAAAGTCCGCCTTTAAATACCGCTTCATTTTTTCTGATTTGACCGATTTTACGGTAAAAATCAAGAATTTCCGTGTCCTCTTTTCCCCACGGGAAAGGAAGGCGGTTAAACGGGTCGCGATAGCCCTGCATACCGATCTCATCGCCGTAGTAAATACACGGCACACCCGGTACGGTAGCAACTATTGCATAAGCAAGCTTCAAAAGCATTTTAGCACGCTTATATTCTTCCCTTGTCATCCTTTTTGTTGACAGCTCCTCGTTTGTGTAGCCGTCAACCGAATCTACACCCAAAACAGTCAAAATGCGCTCTGTATCGTGCGTGCCGAGCAGGTTCATAAGCAGGTCGGCATTGTGCTTTGGATAGTGCGATGAAAGCATTTTGCAGGTTTCGTAAAAGCGCTTGTAATTACCGTGCTTTATATAGTCAATTATCGCCTCTCTGAAGGGGTAATTCATAACGGAATCAAGCTCTCCGCCAAGGAAGTATTTCTTGCGCTTGTCATACGCGATTTTGTTGGAGGCATCCTCCCAAACCTCGCCGTAGACAATTCCCTCGGGATTTATAGATTTCAGCTTGTTATTCAAGGTTTTTAAGAAGTCATCGCTTAGCTCATCTGCAACGTCAAGGCGGAAGCCGTCAATGCCCTTCTTCATCCACTTTTCAATAACGCCGCCGTCGCCTAAAATATAGCTCTTGTAGCTCGGGTTATTGCTATCAACGCGCGGCAAAATCTTAACGCCCCACCAGCACTCGTAATCATCGGGATATTTGCGGAAATTATACCACTCGTAATACGGTGATTTTTCGGACTGATAAGCACCAACCGAGCGATATTTTCCTTCTTTATTAAAATATATACTGTCAGATCCCGTGTGGTTGAAAACGCCGTCAAATATGATGTGAATTCCACGCTTTTTTGTTTCCTTTATAAGCGCGTCAAGTGCCTTTTCGCCACCGAACATCGAGTCAACCGTCATATAGTCGCCCGTATCGTACTTATGATTGGAATACGCATCAAAAATCGGGCTCAAATATAGGCAGGTAACGCCCAAGGACTCAATATAATCAAGCTTTTCTATAATGCCGTATAAATCACCGCCGAAGAACATATTGTTCTCAACGTACCCACCCGGCACGTCGGCAAACTGCGGTATTCCGTTATACCAATCGTCATTCATAACGGCGCTTTTCTTCGGCTTGCATTTGCCGCTTTTATTAAATCTGTCAACGAAAATATGGTACATAATTCCGCCGTGCATCCAAGATAATGCGCTGTTTTCGTCCTTAAAGACAGTCAATTGAATTAACCCATCGTTATTTTCAATTATCGAAAGCTCGTTTACCCTTTCGCCCTCGCCAAGACAAAATGCTTTGTCAGCTTGAATTTCATACTTGTAATAATATAGACCTATGCCGATATCCGACATATCTATTTTGCACGAATAAATATCGTTTTCACCGTCAATTTCTTGCCAATCAAGCTTGAATTTCATATATTTATGGTTTTCAAGCCCTTCACCAAAAAGGTGCATATTAACGCTCACAGCGCCGCACCTTCTTGGAATTGTTACAAGGAAATCAACGGTTTTTTCGTGTGAAAACGCACCGAAGCTCGATACTTTTTTCCCATCAATATACTTTTTTTCAAAAAAACTCATTAATTACTTTACGCTTGTCAAGTGCCAAATCTTATCTGAATACTCCTTTATGCTGCGGTCAGCGGCAAAGAAGCCCGATTTTGCGATATTAACAAGTGACATTCTTCCCCACTCGTCTTTGTTGTTATATGCTTTGAATATTTCCTCTGCCTTATTGTAGTAGGAATCGAAGTCCGCAAGACACATATACGGGTCTGCAACTCCGCCAAAGCCACCAATTAAATAGTTGGCAATATTAGCAAAGGAAACGCCGTTAAAGCCCTTATTCAAGCGGTCAATTGCCTTTTTAATTCTTGGGCTCTTATTGTAGAAGTCGATTGAACGGTAGCCCTTTTCCCAAAGCTCGTCAACCTCTTTTGCGGTAAGACCGAAGATATAAATATTGTCATCGCCAACCGCTTCCTTCATCTCCACGTTAGCACCGTCAAGCGTACCTATCGTCAAGGCACCGTTGATCATAAACTTCATGCATCCTGTGCCGCTTGCCTCCTTACCTGCAAGTGAAATTTGCTCACTTATCTCGGAAGCAGGCATCAAAACCTCTGCTGTGCTTACGTTATAATCCTCTAAATACACAACGGAAAGCTTATCCTTAACCCTTGGATTCTTTCTGATATCCTCACCAAGGTTCCATATAAGCTTGATAATGTCCTTAGCCATATAGTAGCCCGGCGCAGCCTTTCCGCCGAAAATAAAGGTCTTTTTAGTAACCTCTTTGTCGGGATTTTCCTCAATATCAATATAGTAAGAAATGATTTTGAGGGCGTTAAGAAGCTGACGCTTATACTCGTGCATTCTCTTAACCTGAACGTCGAAAACAGACTCTGTATCCAAGGAGTTGCCCGTTTTGTTAAACACGTACTTGGAAAGCTTAAGCTTATTGTTCGCTTTTATTTCGTGAAGCTTCTTAATAACTGTCGCATCGTCGGAATATTTGAGAAGATTTTCAAGCTCGCCGGGGTTTGTAACAAAGCCGTCGCCGATACAGTCTGTAATCAATGCGGAAAGCTCAGGGTTTGAATAGCAAAGCCATCTTCTGTGCGCAATACCGTTTGTTACGTTGGTGAACTTATGCGGTGTGTGCTTGTAAAAATCGTGGAAAACAGTCTTTTTAAGAATTTCGGAGTGCAAAGCAGAAACGCCGTTGACTGTATGAGAGCCGATAACGCTCATATTCGCCATTCTAACCTGTGAGTGACCTATAATAGCCATTCTTGAAATCTTGCCCCAGTCGCCCGGATATGCGTTCCAAAGGTCAGCACAGTAGCGGCGGTTGATTTCCTTAACTATCGAATGAATTCTCGGGAGCTTAAAGCTGAATAAATCCTCGTTCCAGCATTCAAGCGCCTCGGGCATTACCGTATGGTTAGTATATGAAAGCGTTATTGTAACCGTGTACCAAGCGTCATCCCAGGTATAGTTATAAACGTCCATCAAAATTCTCATAAGCTCGGGCACGCAAAGTGCAGGGTGCGTATCGTTAATATGAATAGCAACCTTATCAGCAAACTCGTTCATTGAGCCGTATGCGGCAATATGGTCGCTGATAATGCTTTGGAGTGATGCGGAAACCAAGAAATACTGCTGTGTTAAGCGAAGGAGCTTGCCCTCTGTATGCTCGTCTGACGGGTAAAGCACCTTTGAAATTACCTCAGCGTTGCTTGCCTGCTGAATTGCTTTAACGTACTGTCCCTGTGAGAACAGGCTCATATTAAAGTTGGTAATATCGCGCGCCTTCCAAAGACGGAGTCTGTTTACAGCCGTGCCTGCGCCCGAAACCATCATATCGTACGGAACCGCTTCAACCTCCTCGTAGTTTTCATACTTGATAAGAAGCTTGCCGTTTTCCCATTCCTCTTTAATTTGACCGCCAAAGCGAATTGTGAACTTTTTATCTGTTCTCGGAACTAACCAATCCTCACCGTTTGGAAGCCAGTTATCGGGAAGCTCTACCTGGCTGCCGTCGATAATCTTTTGCTTAAAAAGTCCGTACTCGTAAAGAATGGAAAATCCATCACCCGGGTAATTAAGTGAGGTGAGTGAGTCCATAAAGCAAGCTGCCAAACGGCCAAGACCGCCGTTGCCAAGACCGGGGTCGGGCTCCATCTCGTAAATTTCGTCAATATCGAAGCCGTATTCGTTCAATATCTCTGCATAATAATCGGCAATTCCCAAATTTCTTAAGTTGTTCTTAAGTGAACGTCCAATCAAGAATTCCATGCAAAGATAGTAAACCTTCTTTGCTCTTTCCTTCTTCACCTTATGCTTAAATGAGGATCTTTTTTGTGTCAATATATCCTTAACTGTCAAAATTGCCGCCTTATAAATTTGTTCCTTGCTTGCATCCTCAAAATTTACGCCGAAGTATCTTGAAAGCTTTAAGGAAAGCGCCTCCTTAACGGTTTCTTTTGTTAAAACTTGATTCATTTGATCTCTCCTTCAATGTAAATAGCGTGTATTTCAACAAATATTTACATTTTTTGCCTAATTGTATTAACAACTGTCCCGCAATAAAATACGGGACAGTATTTTTATTTATTTGCTATATTTCTGTACAATTCTATATATTTTTCTGCTGATGCGCTCCATGAAAAGTCAGCTTCCATAGTAGCTCTCACCAGCTTTTCCCATTTTTCCTTGTTATGGAAAAGACTTATTGCTCTTGCCACGGCATCCTTCATTTCGTGCGCGTTGTAGTTTGCAAAGGTAAATCCGTTACCCTCGCCGTTATATTCGTTATACGGCTTTATCGTGTCGTAAAGACCGCCTGCCTCGCGCACAACGGGAACTGTGCCGTATGCAGAGGAAATCATTTGAGAAAGCCCACACGGCTCACTCTTTGACGGCATCAGGAAAATGTCCGAGCCTGCATAGATCTTTTTAGACAAATCCTTGTTAAATTCAAGGAAAACCTTAACCTTATCGGGATATTTCATCTGAATTTCCTTAAAGTATTCCTCAATATCACGCTCACCTGTGCCAAGTAATACAAATTGCATACCAAGCTCAAGCATTTCGGGCAAGATATACTTAACAAGATCAAAGCCCTTGTGCGATGCAAGACGTGAAATCATTGAAACAACGGGAACGTTTGGATTTTGTTCAAGACCGCACATTTCCTGAAGCTGTCTTTTACATTCGCCCTTGCCTGCCATATTGTCAACGTCGAACTTCTTTGCAATAACAGTATCATTCTTCGGATTGTAGTAATTAACGTCAATGCCGTTTACAATGCCCGTGATTTTGTCACTGTATTGATGTAAAATATAGTGAAGTCCGCTTGAGAAGAACTCTGTTTGAATTTCATCGGCATAGCGTCTGCTTACTGTCGAAATCATATCCGTGCAAACGAGTGCGCCCTTTGTTAAGTTAATGCAGCCGTTATATTCAACAATGCTTCTGTCTCCAAAGCAATCAAGCCCGAAAACATCGCCGAGAATTGACATTGGGAAAACACCCTGATAATCGATATTATGGATCGTATAAATTGTTTTTATATCGCAATAATACGGATTTAGGTAATATTTTCTCTTAAGATAAATAACCGAAGCTGCACTTTGCCAGTCGTTCGTGTGCAAAATATCGGGATAGAAATCAATAAGAGGCATAATGTCAAGCACTGCCTTGCCAAAGAATGCAAAGCGCTCAGCATCGTCATAGTCACCGTAAACGGAGCCTCTGTTGAAATAGTATTCATTGTCTATGAAATAGTATGTTACACCACCCATTTCACATTCAAAAACGCCACAATACTGGTTTCTCCAAGAAAGCCCAACAGTAGTATTACCAACATATTTAAGCTGACTCGAAAATTTTTCTTTTATTTGCTTGTAAAGCGGCAAAACCACTCTTACGTCAGCATTTTTATCATATGCACAGATTGCTTGAGGTAATGAACCGAGAACGTCACCAAGTCCGCCCGTTGATATAAAGGGAACCGCCTCTGCGCCTACAAATAATATCTTCATATTTTTCTCCTTAAATCATTTTGCCCTTTGCAAGATAGAAAGGAAGTGTTTCATCGCCTGAAAGCATCTTGTTATCTCTAATAACAACATTCTTATCGGCAATTACGCAATTAAGCACAACATTTTCTCCGGTGTATGTATCCTGGAAAAGAATTGAATTTTTAACCTTTGTGCCCTTGCCTATCTTTGTGCCGCGGAAAAGAATTGAATTCTCAACCTCACCAAAGATTTCACATCCGTCGGCAATAAGTGAATTTTTCACCTTTGCATCGGGGCTGTAATATGTTGGTGCGGAGTTTCTAACCTTTGTATAAACAGGTCTGTCCTTAACTCCGAAGAGCTGATTTCTTACGTTCTTATCCTTTATAAGCTCCATGCTTGATGAGTAATAATCAAGCGGTGAGCCAATGCAAGCAAAATAACCGTCGTATCTGTATGTTCTGTACGATTTTCTTGTAATACCGCGAAGGATGATATCCTTTGTCAAGCTTGTGTAGTTATGTGCAATTGAATCAACAACGATTTCCTGCAAATAATGTCTTGACATAACCATAATATTAAGGTTGATATCTGCCTCGCCCTCAAAGTTAGTCGGATATGCTTGAACGTCGGTAATCACGCCGTTTTCGTCGGAATCAACCAAAACATTGATGTTTGCCTGCTCCTTTGTTAAGTTAACCTTCTTAACCGCCATTGTGATATCGGCACCGCTTGCCTTATGATAGTTAATCATATCGTTTAAATCGATATTGCAAATAACGTCACAGTCAGACAAAACAACGTAATCGTCGGTAATCTTGCTGATAGCGGGATTTACGCTCTTTAACGCCTCAAGACGCGTTGTATAAAGCTGATTTGCAGTATTCGTGGTTGTACGAATAAACGGTGGAAGAATTTTAATACCGCCGCTTCTTCTTGCAAGGTCCCAGTCCTTACCTGAACCGATGTGGTCCATCAAGGATTGGTAATTATAATGTGTAATAACGCTGATATTGCTAATATTGGAGTTAACCATATTAGAAAGAGCAAAGTCGATAAGTCTATATCTGCATCCGAATGGAACCGACGCCATTGTTCTGTTTCTTGTTAGCTCCGGGATGTTATTATCGTGAATGTTAGAAAAAATAATTCCTGCAGTTGACATACTTACTTCCTCCTTATTTCTCAATGCTTGTAACGCCGTCAAAATCAGCGCTGTTTATCATTGCTTCTGAATCAATGACTGTGTTTGGCTCAACACAAAGACCGCTTCCGACAACCGCAATGCCCTTGGCAGTAGCTTTGTCCTCACCGACAGTTGCGTTTTCGGAAATAATGCTGTTTCCGTCAATGATTGAATATGTTACCTTCGCGCCTGCCTTAATTACAGTTCCGCTCATAATAACGGAATCCTTAACGACAGCGCCCTTCTCTATGATAACGTTGCCCGAAAGAACGGAATGCTCAACTGTACCGTAAATTTCACAGCCCTCTGAAACAACAGAGTCAACAACACTTGCATCATCACCGACAAAGTGTGGCGGTGCTGCATAGTTACGTGAGAAGATTCTCCACTTCTTATCGTGAACGTTAAATGCAGGGTTTTCACCAAGCAATTCCATATTTGCTTCCCAAAGGCTGCTGATTGTTCCAACGTCCTTCCAGTAGCCGTCAAACGGGAACGTAAACATCTTCATACCGTCGCCAAGCATATTAGGAATAATATTCTTACCAAAGTCGTTGCTTGAGCCGGGTGTGTTTTCATCGTCAATCAAATATTTTTCAAGAACCTTAGCGTTGAATATGTAAATACCCATAGACGCCTTGGTGCTTGTTGGGTTTTTAGGCTTTTCCTGGAATTCGGTGATTCTGTCCGTTTCATCTGTTACCATAATTCCGAAACGGCTTGCCTCAGAAAGCGGAACCTCTAAAACTGCAATTGTACAGTCAGCACCCGATTTTTTGTGCGCCTGAAGCATTGCGTTATAGTCCATCTTGTAAATATGGTCACCCGATAAAATTAAAACGTATTCAGGGTCGTATCTTTTAATAAAATCAAGGTTTTGATAAATTGCATTTGCCGTGCCCTTATACCAGTCCGCGCCGTTTTTGCCTTGATACGGAGGTAAAACCATAACACCGCCGTTCATACGGTCAAGGTCCCATGGCTGTCCGTTACCGATATACTCATTCAAAACGAGTGGTTGGTATTGTGTTAATACACCAACAGTATAAATACCCGAATTTACGCAGTTAGACATAGGAAAGTCAATAATCCTATACTTACCGCCAAAGGTAACAGCGGGCTTTGCTGTCTTCTCCGTTAACGCATACAGTCTGCTGCCTTGTCCGCCTGCTAAAAGCATTGCTACACATTCTTTTTTCTTGAACATATCTATACTCTCCTTACTTTTCCACTAATCCTGCGCAAAATTACCGCGCCGTTTTGTGGTAAATTAATACTAAAATAATTTTGTTCCTTGCCTGTGTCATCTGTATATACTGAGGTAGACAGCTTTTTGGAATTTACCGTGCCGCCTCCGCCATATTTATATTGGTCGGTATTAAAAAGCTCCTCGTATTTTCCCGCTATATCAACCTTTACGGTATAATTTTCGCGTGTTACGGGTGAAAAATTAACAACTATTATAAGCTCCGAAGCATCAATCGCCTTTCTCTTAAAGGAAATGATGTTCCATTCACTTTCGTTTGCTTCAATCCACTCATATCCGTCCCAAGAATTATCAATTTCCCAAAGCTGCTTGCTTGAAAGATAGAAATTATTAAGATCGGCTATGAAATCCTGCATCTGCTTATGACGCGGATAGTCAAGCATGAACCATTCGAGCTGATTTTCGTAGTCCCACTCTCTGAATTGAGCAAACTCCGTGCCCATAAAGGTCATTTTCTTTCCCGGCATACACATCATATAGGTCATAAACGCACGCATTGACGCGAATTTATTCTCATATGAGCCAAACATCTTATCGATCAGTGATTTTTTGCCGTGCACGACCTCATCGTGAGAAATCGGGTAGATATAATTCTCGTTGAAGGCGTACATCATCGGGAATGTAAGCTTATCGTGACTGTACTTTCTATATACGGGGTCTTGAGCCACATATTCGTACATATCGTTTGCCCAGCCCATATTCCACTTATAGTTAAAGCCCAAGCCGCCCTCGCTAACAGGCTTTGTAATCGCCTGCCAGTCGGTTGACTCCTCGGCAATCATAAGTGCATCGTCAAACTCGCAAAAGACAGCAGCATTAAGCTTCTTTAAGAAAGCAATCGCCTCTTTGTTTTTATTCGTACCCTCGTCATTCGGCACCCACTCGCCGGGGTCTCTGTCAAAATCAAGGTAAAGCATTGAGGCAACCGCGTCAACGCGAAGCCCGTCTATATGATATTTTCTGAACCAGAAAAGCGCGTTTGAAACGAGGAAGGATTGAATCTCCTCTCTGCCGAGGTCAAAAAACCTCGTGCCCCAAACCTTATGCTCCTTTCTGTCATCTCCCTGATATTCATAAAGCGGTTGTCCGTCAAATTCATATAAGCCGTGTGCATCCTTAGGAAAATGTGCAGGCACCCAGTCCAAAATCACACCAATGCCCGATTCGTGCAGCTTATTAACAAAGTACATGAAATCGTGCGGCTTGCCAAAGCGCGAGGTCGGCGCATAGTAGCCGCTGACCTGATAGCCCCAGGAGCCGTCGTACGGATGCTCCATTATCGGCATAAGCTCGACGTGTGTATATCCCATCTTTTTAAGATACGGCGCAAGCTCGTCTGCAATTTCCCTATAGTTTAAATATTCACCGTTTTCGCTTTTGCAGGACGGACGCCTTTTCCAGGATGCAAGGTTCATTTCATAGATATTAAGAGGTGCTGAGTTATAGTAGCCCTCAGCAGCTGTACCCTTGTTTTTCTTAAACTGCTTGCCCTTGTACTTGAACCAATTATCATCGTTCCATACGAAGCCGTCGATGTTTGCAACAATAGATGCGGTGTTTTTTAAGGTTTCCGAGTGGAATGCGTAAGGGTCAGCCTTGTAGTAAGAGTTGCCCCTGTTCCATATTTTATATTTATAGCATTTGCCAATCAAGGATTCATTTGAGGTAAAGGTAACCTCCCAGACGCCATCCTTTACGTTATTCTGCATCTGTAAGCCGTTGTCCCAAGACGTAAAATCCGAAACGAGCATAACGCTGTCAGCATTGGGCGCCCATACCCTAAAGGTATATTCGCGCTTATCTCCTACTGTCTTTTCGTGACAGCCGAGATACTCATATGCATAATAGTTAGTGCCTTGGTGAAAATAAAACGAAGCTAAATTAGTATTTTGATTAATATTCTCCACTTTAATAGCACCGCCTTTCTCTACTAATTAATATTATATAATTATTTTTATCAATATTCAAGTAGTTTATTAACAATTCTTTCAAAAATTGTTTACATAATCCACTTTTTTTCTTATTTTTTCGATAAAAAAGGAGTGAGCCGACAAGCTCACTCAAATTCTGCGTATTTTTTATTCAATTCATATTCGCGCTTAAGGATTGATGCAGTGCCGATGGTTCTAAACTTTCCTTTAACAAAGAGTGCATCTCTTTGGTAGCCCTCAAACTTCATACCTATCTTTTTCATAACAGCCAAGCTTGCATCATTACCGAACATAAACTTCGCCTCAACGCGATTTGCCTGTAAAACGTTAAAAGCAAAATCAACAATTTTCGTAGCCGCCTCGGTTGCCAAGCCCATACCCCAAAATTCAGGGTTTAAAACGTAACCGATTTCAACAATGCTATTTTCCTCGTCAACTCTTGTAAATCCGCAAGTGCCTATCATTCTGCCGCTTTCCTTATGTACAAGTGCCCAGTCGCTATATTCTCCCGATTTGTAGCGGGACAACACAAGCTCGATAAACTCCTGAGTGTATTGCAAGGTTTTGTGCGGCTCCCAAAGCAAATACTGCGAGGTTTTTGGGTTGGAGGCATAGCTGTTTATATCCTTCAGGTCGGAACGCTTCACGCTTCTGAAAAGCAGATGCTCGGTTTCAAGCGTTGGAATGCGTGAAAATATTTTTGATAGAAAATTTCGCTTCATCGTTTTACTCCGTTGTTTTTTACAGATTGATTATATACCAAATTTTCAAAATAGTCAATAACTTTTCTAAATATTAAATATCACTTGCAATAAGAAAATAATTGTGATAAAATTATTATAATTCGCATTTGGAGGATTACATCTTGAACAAGATTTTATTTATAGGTGCAGGAAATATGGCGTATGCCATTGCCTGCGGAATTTCGAAGGCAGGGCTTGTTTGTGACTCAAATATTATTCTTTTTGACAAAAATGAGGAGCAGTTTTCCAAGTTTCCAAGTACATTTTCAAAAGCAAGCGATTTAAATGAAGCAATTTTATGCGCTGACTATATTTTCTTCTCTGTTAAGCCACAAAACATCAAGGACGTTTTAGGCGAAATTAAGGTTAAAACAGAGGGCAAGGTTTTCATTTCGATTTGTGCGGGCGTTACTATGGAATCAATTGAGAAGCATTTTGATACCATCAAATTAATTCGAACAATGCCAAATACACCACTTCTTATCGGTCAGGGCGTTACCGCGCTTTGCAAAAACAAAAACGTATCAAAGGAAGAGTTTGATTTTGTTAAATCCATCTTTGCATCCTGCGGAATTGTCACCGAGATTGACGAAAAGGACATCAATGCCTTAACCGCTATAACCTCAAGCTCACCTGCATATATCTATCTTTTCATTAAATCTATGTACGAGGGTGCAAAAGCACTCGGCTTTGACTATGACAACACGGTTGAGCTTATTTGCAAAACCTTTATCGGCTCTGCCAATATGGTTTTGTCAAGTGACAAAACGCTTGACGAGCAAATAAGAATGGTTAAGTCACCAAATGGCACAACGGAAAAGGCGCTCAACGTTTTTGAGGATAAAGGCGTTGAAAAAATCATATTAGATGCAATGAAGGCGTGCGAAAAAAGAGCCTTCGAGCTTGCAGAGCTTAATAAATAAGGTGAAAATATGAATCGTAACGAACAAGAAACCACTAAAAAGCCAAAGAAGCGCTTTAATATTTTCGACTGGTATTACAGAAACGGAAAAAACAACGACAAGGCGGACATTAATGCGCTGAAAACACCAAGCGTTGTCAACTTTTTCAAGCTTGTTTGGTTTAAGCTTAATAAGCTTTTTACAGCTAATATTATTTTTGCAATCGGCAACTTCCCTGTTGTCTTTCTCTTGATTGCTATTTCGGGAATGTTTGATAAATATTCATATTCTCCCGTTTCCCTTTCATGGGGACCGTTCCAAGCGGCAATTCAAAATACAGAAAATTACGCATCAAGTGC
The DNA here is from genome assembly GCA_017625935.1 of Clostridia bacterium. Classification (GTDB taxonomy): domain Bacteria; phylum Bacillota; class Clostridia; order Oscillospirales; family CAG-272; genus RGIG2000. Next base: position 35,694 of record JAGALA010000046.1, on the reverse strand, counting down.
CCTTATAGGCATCCACGGCTTGCATAACAGCACGCAGGTTTACAGTATTGCAACAATTATTTTCTTTGCGCTATCACTTTTAACAATTTTCACCTGGGGCTTCACCAAGGTTGGCACAACTTATATTTACCGCAACATCATGAGCGGTGACCCTGTTTTCCCGCTTTCCGACTTTTTCTACATTATTAAAAGAAATATAAAGCAATCCTTAATTATCGGCGCGCTCGATTTCATAATTCTCGGATTTTTGCTTTACGACATTGTATTTTTATTCAGAAATAGTGAAAACACCTTCAACCTCTTTATGATGTTCTTAACCGCGGCAATGCTTCTTTTCTATTTCTTTATTCGCCCGTATATCTACATTATGATTTTCACCTTTGATTTGAGCATAGGCAAGATTATCAAAAACGCTTGCTCGTTTGCAATTTTGGGAATAAAGAGAAACCTTATGGCATTACTTGGCTGTGGTATTTTGCTTGCATTCAACATCGGTCTTGCATTTATTTTTGCACCGATTGGCATTGTTTTGCCTTTCATTATAACCATTGCGCTCTTTGACTTTATCGGCGTTTACGCCGCCTACCCCAACATTATTAAATATATGATGAACGAGGAGGATGCAAGAGCGATTGTTGAGCGCACACCAATCAAAGACGATTTTGAGGATGAATACGATGACGCCGAAACGGACTCCTTAGAGAACGGCGACATTTCAGAAAATGATGCTATCGGCGAAAATTAATACTAAAACACAAAAAGAATTCGGCTCGCGCCGAATTCTTTTTTATTGCAAAAGCTCACTGACTGAAACAAACTCATACCCCAAATCAAGCAGCCTTGGTATTATGATATCAAGCGCCTCGGCGGTATTGCTTTTTCCACTTATATAGTCATGAAAAAGAATTATATCTCCGCCTTTTACCTTTGATTCAACCATTTTGGCAATGTCTCTCTTGCTCGCGTGCTCCCAGTCCTTTGTGTCAATATTCCAAAGCACGATTTTATAGCCGTTTTTGCGCGAAAAATCAAGCAGGCTATCATCATATACTCCGCAGGGAGGTCTAATTAAATTACTCACCTCACCGCCGAGCCTTTTAATTTCATTTTCCGTTGATATAACCTCTTTTTCCAAGCAGGATGCATCACTGTTTTTCAAAATCTTATGCGAAAAGGTATGATTGCCGATTTCATATCCGCGGTCTATGATTTCCTTCATTCCCTCGCTATAATTTTTTACGTTTACACCAACTACAAAAAAAGTTGCCGTAACTCCGTATTTTTCAAGCACCTCAATGATTTTCCTTGTCTTTTTTGGGTGCGGACCGTCATCAAAGGTTAGAGCAATTTTCTTATCCTCTCCCTGTTTACAGCTGTAAACATAATTGTTTTGAGCGTGCACAGGAATTAAGCCGAGTAAAATAACGATAACAAGAGAAAATAATAGTGTTCTTTTTAAGAATTGCATAATTCCTCTAACGTGCCAAATCTAAATCCCTGTTTTTTAAGCTCTACAATCACATCTTTAATGATTTCTGCGTTTGTTTTTGAGGTTGGATGAAGCAGCATTACCTCACCGTTGTGGATATTGTCAAGGATTTTCTTTTTTGCCGCCTCAGGATTTGATTGCCTGTTATTGTCCCAATCATCATAAGCAAATGACCACATCACAGTTTTATAACCAAGCTCACTTGCCCATTTTAGGTTTTCTTCGTTAAATTTTCCCTCGGGCGGTCGGTAGAATTTTGATATTTTTTCACCGTAGATTTTTTCGTAAAGATTTTCAAGCAGCCTCAGCTCATTTTCAAACTCGTCCTTTGATTTAATTTTCGTCATATCCGTGTGCTTAAAGGTGTGGTTTGCTATCGTGTGGCCGCCGCTTATCATTTTATTGACTAATGCTTCATTTTTTATAAGAAAATTATCAAGTACAAAGAATGCACCCTTGACGTTTTCCTCATTTAATATATCAACTATCTTCTCTACGTTTCCGTTTTCATATCCCGCATCAAAGGTTAAATAAATCACGCGCTCGTCATCCATGCTTTTGTGGTTCTTATCGCACCAATATAGGTCGTATTTCTCGCTATAAGCAAGGTCGCTGCCAAGCGTTGGTTGAATGTGATTTTTCTCGCGCTTGCAGTACCATGAGGTTGCATACGAGCTAAAGGAAAAGAACGGAAAAGCAAGAATAAGTGACGCTAAAAGGAAACAAATTTTTTTCAATTCAATCACCTCGCCTTTGCAAATTTATTATTATCCTTTTTCAAAAAGCAAAACTGATAAATCTCTGCATTTTATGCATTTTTTATTCTTTTTTTGTAAATAATGAATATTGAAAAAAGCGAGAAAGGAACTTAAATATGCTCGGAAACAGTTTAAAATGCTTACTAATCGGCGCTATGCTTGGCTCACTTGCAACAATTGCCATCGCATCAAGCACAAATATAAAGGAAAAAATGCAAAGCACGGCAGAAAAATCGTGTGAAAACATTTCAACTATGTTCAAGCTAAAATAAATCAATTTTATAAAAAAGCGGAGATTTTACTCTCCGCTTAATTCATTTTATGAAAATACTGTCAATTATTCGTAATCATCCGGAATAGGAGCGGCGGAATATCTTGTCCAACCGATAGCGGGTCTTAATCCCCAAATGCAGTCTCTTACCTGCTTGTTTGACTTACCTGAGGAATAAACAACACCCTCTTCCCACTCACGAAGCTCGGCTTGATCTGCTGATATCGTTGAATCGATTATGCTCTTATCCTCCTCTCTGTAGAGAGAAACGCAAATTCCGTTACAGCCGTCAAAAGCATCAGCCTCAATCAAAGTAATTGACATTGGGATGCAAATTGTGTAGTAGTAGCTTTCGTTTTTATACGGACTTTGGGCAAATCTGTTACCAAAATCGGTAAATGCATTTGTTGTAATAGCAGTTACAGGATAGCCGAAGTATTCATATGGCAAATTTATACTTTTTTCACTGGTAACCGCACGTGTAAAGCCGACACAAACCATATGGTCGCCTCTCAATTCATAAACGAATCCGCGTGAATCTGTGTTTTTACACCAGCTTGCTTTATACAAACGGTCGCCCGTGCTTCCCTTTGCAATTGAGATGGTTTGTGAAACTGTACCGTTGTTTTCCCATCCGAGGAAAATGTATCCGTCACGTGAAAGAGCTCCAAGCACGATTTCGTCAGAATTTACGGTATATTCCGTTACCAATCCATCCGTCTCAAAACCGTCAAGATCGTATTCGATCTTGTATGTGATAAGGCGCCAATGTGCAACGAGTGTAACCTCTGACTCAAGAATGTCCCAAGTGCCTGTTTGTGCAACTAACTTATCGCCGTAGTACCAGCCGTCAAACTGATAGCCAATACGTTCAGGCGTTGTAAGGTAATATGTTGCACCATAAACCACGTTATCGGTTGGACGAGCAGCTGTGCCCTCATTTGCATCATAGTTAACTGTGATATCCGTGTTAAACCATTTTGCATAAAGAGTAATTTCGCGCTCAAGGGATGTGTCAATGCTCTCCACCTTGTCTTGGAATTTAGAATCTCTGTACCAGCCCATAAACACGGCGTGGTCCTTAGTCGGCTCATAAAGAGTAATCATTCCGGTGAAAACGTCAAAGCTTTCAGGATTGAGCTCATTTTGTGCGCCGCCGTTTAATACGTAGTTAATTACAATAGTGGTAGGAACCCAGCTTGCAGTAAGTGTAACGTCGGTTTTATAGCCCCAAGTACCGCTTTGCTGAAGCTTTTGCGAATCAACATACCAACCTGCAAAAAGATTTCCTGCCTTTATAGGTGTTGGAAGCTCGTAGCCTTCGCCGAATTTTATTTGGCTTGCAATCTCGCCGTCTGCTTCTCCGCCGTCAAGGTTTACCGTAATATTTGATACGTACTGCCATTTAGCATAAATCGTCATCTCGTCAAGAACGGTATCAACATTTAATACCTTAATCTCGTCTGTCATTTCAGGGTTAGTGAACCAACCAAGGAAAATATGGCTGCCAAATGTAGGTGCACCAAGTGTGATTTCGCCCATATCGGCGTTATATTCATTTACGTTTGCTTCATTGTTTGTACCGCCAAAAAGCTCGTACTCAATGTTATTCTCTCTTGGAACGAATTTTGCATCAAGGCTTATTGTCTCATCCTTGAAACCCCAAATACCGTCAAGCTCAATTTTTTCCTCACCGATGTACCAACCGTCAAAGATGTATCCCTTTTGTGGTGCATATGGTGCTAACGCATACAGCGCTTTATACTTGAATTCATATTGCTTAACCGTAACACCGTCAACATTACAGTTAACCTGTGTTACAAATTCAACGTCGTCAAATTTAGCCCAAAGCGTAATAGACTCTGCTCTCATTGAAATGGTTGTGATTTTAGATTCCTCACTAAAGTCACTTGACGTGAACCAGCCCGCAAAGACCTTTTCGTCATTTGACCAAGTGGCGTCGAGAAGCTCAATTACGCTTTCGATGTTGAACTTAATTACAGTATTCGGATTGCTTCCGCCTGCTTCAACAACGTAGGTGATTGAGTATTCAACAAGCTCAAAGGATGGCTCAACAGTAACGTCGTTTGCGTAAAGGAAGGTATCAGCTCCGTTGAAGGGAACCTTAACCGTTTCCTCACCGTTTTTGTTTATAATATGCCATCCGCTAAAGCGATAGCCAACTCTTGAAGGCTCAAATTCATCCAAGCTATATTCCGCACCGTAGGTTGCATCTACGGTAATGTTTTCTTCACCCAAAGCTGACATATCAATTGTGATTTTGTAGCTATTCGGTGTCCAAGAAGCGGTAACTGTCATATTCTTTGAGATAGGATTCTTAAAATCGTAATCCCAGGTATGGCTGTAGCCCGCCTTTATCGTGCTTGGTGCTTCGATAACAGTTCCTTCTTTTACAGTAATTGGGGCAACTGCCGTTCCGCCGTTTGTGTCAAACTCAACGGTAAACATTTGCTTTCTGTAAATATTGAAGGTATACTCCTTTTCATTGTCATATTTGTCGGTAACGCACGCATAAACGAAATTATTACCGCCAACGAGCTCGATTTTTCTACCGTCAATTATGTTATCAAATTCATCTGATGCTGAAAATACAATTGTTGCATCCTCGGCAAGCTTGATTTTTGATAACAAGTCAAACGAATCAACGTCTACGTCAACGACAGCTTGATAAACTCCGTCAACAACGTTGAGTCCCGATGTTGTGATATCTGTCTCCGGCTCTTTTGATCCATTTTTATCACCGCATGATATTAATGCGAAGCAGAAAATCAACGCCAAGGACAAAATAATTGAAATTCTTATTCCTTTTTTCATAAAAAGCTCCTCTGTTTTTCTTTACATATTAATGTTATCATAGAAAAAATGTAAAGTCAAGGAGCAAATTATTATTTCTTTAATATACTAAGGATTTTATTATATATTTTTTCGTTTGAGTCCGGCACGTAAAACCTACTTATCGCTTTCCTCATTTTTTCTTTTTTATTTACATTTGCGAGAAGCTCTCTTAAGGTATCGGTTAATGAATACAGGCAATCCTCCCTTACCACAACCGCAGCACCCTTGTTTTCAAGTGCTTGTGCGTTTTTTAGCTGATGATTGTCACTAACGTATGGTGAAGGCACTAAAATCGACACCTTTTCAAGCGCGGCAAGCTCGGAAATCGTTATTGCGCCCGCCCTCGATATTACTATATCTGCATTTGCCATAACGCTTGCCATATCGTATATATATTCATAAACGATGAAATTTTTTATTTTATCTATGCGTCGCTCCTTTATTTTTTTACAAACGTCGTAATAATTTCGCTTGCCCGTTGCCAAAATAAAAATGATATTATCCCTGTATCGTATTAAATTATCAGCCACGTCAAGGGCGGCGTTATTTAATGTTTCCGAGCCGAGTGAGCCGCCGTAGCAAAGAATTACCTGCTTTGAATTTTCAGGTTTATTTTCCGCAATAATGCTTTTATCAAAGCCGCTTCGCAACGGGTTTCCAACGTGACAAAGCTTTTCCTTATGATTGAAATATTGCTCACTCTCTCGAAAATTTGTAAAAATCACGTCCGCATATCTTTCGAGCATTTTTATCGCCTTACCGGGTAGCACATTGGACTCGTGAAGCGCAACCTTGATGCCGAGCTTGTGCGCCGCATATGCTACGGGAAACGTGGCATATCCGCCCGTGCCTACAACAATGTCGGGACAGAACTCATTAATTATTCTCTTTGAATCTCTTATTGCCGTAAGTGTAAGATATATGCTTTTCACATTGGACAAAGACAATTTCCTTTTAATTCCTCTTACGTCAATATGAAATTTTTCAAAGTCCACCAAGTCATTTTCAATTCCCGATACTGTTGCTACGTAAGCAATTTTGGACTTCGGTAAATTCTTTTTTATTGTTTCCCCTATTGCAATAGCTGGATTTACGTGTCCTGCGCTACCCGCGCCGCACAAAAGCACTCTCATAACGACTCCTAAATTCTTGTTTCTCTGTTTCTTGATATTGAAAGTAGAATTCCAATCTCCGCAAGCAAAATTACCAAGGAGCTGCCACCGTAAGAAAAGAACGGTAATGAAATTCCCGTATTCGGCACTACGTCCAAAACCACAAGCATATTCAAAAATGCCTGTATTCCTATTTGACTTACAATTCCAAAGGCAACCAAGCTGCTATATGTATCATTTGCGTTAAATGCAATTTTATAGCCCTGCCAAATAAAAACAAGAAATAGCGCAACCAAAAAAATTGCACCGACAAAGCCCATCTCCTCACACCAAATCGTAAAAATGAAGTCGTTTTGCGGCTCTGACACGTAGCTGTATTTTTGACGGCTGTTGAAATAACCAAGTCCCCAAAGCCCGCCTGAACCGATTGCATAAAGTCCTTGTGTCGTTTGCCATTTATCGCTTAAAATATCTGCATTTGGATTAAAAAACGATTCTATTCGCTTCATTGCATAGCTGTTTGTAAGCAAAAATACGCTCGCGCCAACAATACCCGTGCCACCGTAGATTAATCCCGCCCTTTTTAGGTTAATGCCCGAAATAAAAAGCACGGATGCGCCAATCATAGCAAGAATTACAGTGCCTGAAAGGTGCTTTTCAAGCAAAACAAGTCCGCAGGCTGAGAACAAAATCACCCCGGGCAGAATGATTTCCTTCAAAACCGACCTTTTTGATGATTTTGTTTTCTCGATGTACCACGATAGCATAAGAATTATTCCGAGCTTCATCAGCTCAGACGGCTGAAACGAAAGCGGTGTGCCGGGGATTCCAAGCCATCTTTTTGCAACACCCTCGGAAAAGCCCGTGAATAATACCGCAACCAAAAGAAGCGCACAAGCACCGTAGAAAAACGGTGATATTTTTTTAACTACCGTAATTTTTACACAGCTTAAAAATATCATGATTGAAACGCCAATTATAAGAAAAACAAAATGGCGCTTTATATAATAAAAACCGTCGCCGTAATGCAGCTTTGCGTGTGGATATCCTGCACTGAATATCATTAGAGAACCGAAAAGCAAAAGCAACGAAACAATAATTAAAAGGTAAATGTTCGGTCGCTTTTTGAGAGCTTTCTTTGAGCTTTTTTCTTCTATTTTTACCAAGCTTTGCTTCATATTATCATTCCTATAAGCGCTAATATGCACGTAAATGAATTAACTAACGTAAAAACCGTGACAATTTTTCTTTCGCTCCAGCCGCACTTTTCCAAATGGTGATGTAAAGGCGCCATTTTAAAAATTCTTTTTCCGTTGGTTATTTTGAAATATGCAACTTGAATAATTACGCTTAATGCTTCGCATAAATATACAAATCCAAATAAAATAACGAGCAAAGCATTATTAAGAGAAAGTGAGATCCCCGCTACAATTCCACCTAAAAAAAGCGAGCCCGTATCTCCCATAAATATTTTTGCGGGATGTCGGTTGAAAAGCAAAAACGCAACGAGCAAGCCAAAAAGCGCGCCGCCTAAATAGGTATATGAAAGCTCCTCAAAAACGAACAATCCTACAAATGAAAGCAAAATCGCCACAGGAAGCGTAGATGATGCGGCAAGTCCGTCAAGACCGTCCGTCAAATTTACCGCATTTACAAATCCGCAAAGGAGTAAATAAGCGAATAAATAATAAAGAATACCAATGTCAAGCGTAAAATTCACAAACGGTATTTTCAAAACGGTGGATAAGCCAACTGCCTTCTGAATTAGCACCAAAAAAGCTACTGCCGCTATTGACTGTAAGGCAAATTTCGCAGGTGCGGTAAGCCCCTTGTTGCGACTGTTTTTTATTTTCAAATAATCGTCTAAAAAACCGATTAGCGAATTAAAAAGAGCAAAAAGTATCACACAAAAGATGGGCGTAATGCTCACATCCTCGGAGCCGCCTAAAAAGACAACAAACACAAAAAAGGCACTGAATATCGCTATCGGAAAAGCGATACCGCCCATCGTTGGCGTGCCCTCCTTTTCCTTGTGCCACGTTGGTCCGTCCTCTAAAATCTTTTGTCCTATTCGCTGCTTTAGCGAAACGCGAAGCACAATTTTTACCGACACAAAGGTAATAAGAAAGCTGGACAAAAAAATTATTGCAAAAACGTATAAGCTACTCATTTCTTTTCTTCATTTCCTCAATTATATTTTCAAATTTCAGCATTCTGCTCGCCTTTACGAGCAAAATGTCGTCTTTATTTAATTTTTGGCATAATTCCTTTATCAATTCCTCTTTGTTTTCAAAATATTCACCGTAACCTGCACCGATTTTTATGTATTTTACGTTGTCACCGTATAAATACAAGCCCTTGATTTCAAGCTCACGGCATAGCTTGCCTATTTTTGTGTGAATTTCCTCGCTATAAATACCAAGCTCGAGTATATCACCGATTAGCGCATTCGGCTTCTTCCCCTTCGTTTCCCCATATTTCACGAGCGAAATTAACGATGATTTTAGGCTTTCATAAGAGGAATTATAACAGTCATTTATAACCGTGACACCGTTTATTTCTAAATACTCCTCACGCAGTTTATCTTGCTTGAAGCATAAAAGCCCCTTGCAAATTTGAGTATCAGTCAAGCCGTATAGCTTTCCAATGTGATACGCAATGCTTGCATTATAAATATTATGCAAATTATATGAATAAATTTTCATTTCAGATGAATAATTTTCATTTATAAAGAACTTGATACCGCCGTCAAAATATATGCAGCGCGAGATATCGATTTCCTCGTCAACAAAAATCGTCTTTATATCACTAAAGTCGCGCGCTTTGAGCCTCATATCGCATGGCAAAACTGCGTATTTTGGTCTATAATTTAAAATTTCCATTTTTGCCCGAAGAATGTTTTCCTCACTGCCAAGCATCTCGATGTGCGAGGTTTTCGCATTTGTGATTACCGCCGCTTCAGGCAAGGCATAAGACGACAGTAAATCAATTTCACCGAGTGAGCGCATACCCATTTCAACCACGCAAAAATCCTCATTTGTTATCCCAAGCAGCGTTAAGGCAACGCCGATTTCGTTGTTTTGATTCTCTTTTGTGCCGATAACACTATATTTTTGCGATAATACTGAAATTATCATATTTTTTACGGTTGTTTTACCTACACTTCCCGTAATTCCGATTATTTTGGTGTTTCCCTTGTTAGCCCTTGCAAGCTCAAGTAGCGCAATTCTTGTATTATCTACTAAAAGGCACGCGCCGCCTGTGATTTTTCTCTCACTTATTACGAGCGTTGCACCGTTTTCAAATGCCTCATCAATAAAATCATTGCCATCATATTTTTCACCCTTGATTGCCACAAAGCAGCATCCTGCGCCCATCTTTTCCTTGGAATTCAAAGAGATTTTATCAATTAAAGAATCCTCTCCAACCAGCTCGCCCGATACTATTTTCGCAATTTCACTCGCTCGTCGAGGCTTTATACTTATCATTGCCAAGTACCTCGCTTAATATTACTCGCTCGTCGAAAAAATGCTTTCCGCTTTTATCAATTTCATATGTTTCGTGACCCTTGCCAAGCAGCACAAGCACCTCATTATCCTTCAAGGCTCTTACCGCATAGGTTATCGCATCTTTTCTGTTTGGAATAATCATATGTAATTTTTGCCTATCAATACCCGCCAAAATATCCTTTATAATTTCCATTGGCTCCTCTCCCCTCGAATTATCAGAGGTTATCACTAATTTATCAGCAAGCCGAGATGCGATTCTGCCAATTTCTGCGCGCTTTGATTTATCTCTCTCACCGCCACAGCCGAACAAAGCCACGATTTTCTTTCCCTTTTCCATTTTTCCTATAGCTGAAAGCGTTGCTTCTGTTGCCCTTGGAGTGTGAGCGTAATCAATATAAATATTGCTTGCAAATTTTTCGACCCTGCCCTTAACCTGTGTTTTCAAAATTCCTTCGCAAATTTTCTCACGCGTAATATCCAAAAGCGAACCAACCGCGCAAGCAAGTGAAGCGTTATATACGTTATATTCACCTACCATTTTTGTCTTGATTTTCACCTTTTCACCGTTATTAAAAACAAAGCTTACGTAATCGTCTCTGCATCTTATTTCACTTGTGGAAAAATCCGCTTTTTCTGTTGTACTGAATGAATAAATATTCTTATATAATGAATACAGTCGTTTGCCGTACTCATCGTCAACATTTACCACGCCAACGCGCGATTTTTTGAATAAAAGCTCCTTTGAAAGAAAGTAGTTATCCATTGATTTATGGTAGTCAAGGTGCTCACTTGATAAATTTGTAAACACGCCAATATCAATCTCTATTCCGTCAAGGCGGTGTTGATCAAGCGCGTGCGAGGATGCTTCAAGAATTATATATTCAACACCTTTTTTCTTCATTTCTCCAAGCACGTAATATAGCTTTTCGGGGTCGGGTGTTGTCATAGCGGACGCTTTGTCCAAAACCGCACCACCGCCATCTAAATCCACCCTTTCGCCGTTAATTAAACATTCTATGGTGGAAACGAGTCCCACGCTTTTGCCTGCGCTTACAAGTATGTTGTATATAAAATACGCTACCGTGCTTTTTCCGTTTGTGCCCGTAACCGCGATAACCTTGGCATTTTCATCGGGTAAGATGTAAAATCGCGCAAGCATTTTAGATATTGCGCTACGTGCATTTTTCACCAAAACATACGGAAGCCATCCGTTTATCCCCTCTTGATCTGTTATAACAACGGAAGCACCGTTTTCTATGGCTTCGCTTATATAGTCATTACCGTTTCGCGCTTCGCCCTTTATAGCAACAAACGCACCGTTTTTCTCCACCTTTCTTGAATCAGACCATATTCCGCTTATCTCAATATCAAAATCGACGTTCGAGCTCAATACATCGTCATTTTTCAGTAGTACGCTTAGCTTCATTCCTCTTCATCCTTAAATAGAATTTTCACCGTTATCACCGTTCCTCGCGGAACTGACTCGCCTTCAGATACCGATTGCTCAACAACGGTTGATTTTTCGCCAAATACAAAGTTTGTTCCGCCCTCGTATTTGATGTTCAAACCGCTGTTTGTAAGTAGTAAATTCGCTTCCTTTGCGCTTTTACCAACAACGCTTGGCACGGTTGTATATTGCGTTTTTTCGCTCGTTGTGTATATAAGCACCTTGCCTGTTGCGTGATATATTTCGTTCCCCTTAGACGGCACTTGAGAAATTACCGTATCACCGTCTCCGAAAACCTCGTATTTCACCTCTAAATCCTTTAGCACATTAGTCGCATCGTCAATGCTTTTTCCCACAATATTCGGCACGCTCACGCTCTTATGCTGGATATCATTCTCGTTATATGACGGCTCGATGCCCATATATGGTAAAACGTTATCAAGGAATTTACCTACGTATGGTGCCGCCACAACGCTTCCGTATTTACTGCCAAGTGTTGGCTCGTCAACAAGAATAATCACAGCAATTTCAGGGTCTGTTGCAGGTGCAAATGCGACACAGGACGAAACTCTGTACGGGGTATTGCCGTTTTCGTCATATTTGTCCTTCTTTTCAGACGTACCCGTCTTTGCCGCAACCTCATATCCTGCAACGTATGCATTTTTTGCACCGCCCTCGCCGTCAACACCCTCTTTCAAAATCACCGCTATTGTTTCGGCAATCTCCTTGCTGATTATGTTTTCCTCACTCTTTTCTTCATATTCATAAATAGTATTTCCCTCAATGTCCACTATTTCCTTAAGCAAATGAGGGGTAACAAGCTTTCCGCCGTTTGCAATTACGCTCACCGCACGCAGCTGCTGAATTGCCGTGGTTTTAAAGGTTTGACCAAAGGAATAAACCGCCAAGGAAACGTTTGAAAAATCATCGTAGCTATGGTAGTAGCCAAGTGCCTCGGAGGGCAAATCAACACCTGTTTTCTCGGTATATCCGAATTTTTTGAAATAATCGTAAAAGGTTTCCTTACCAATGGAAAAAGCAAGCTTCATCATCGATGGGTTGCAGGACTGCTGAAGTGCTTCGGCAAAATTGAGTGTTCCGTGTCCCGTGCGCTTATGGCAGCTGATTGCCCTGTAATAGCCGTCAATTTTCAATGCGCCCGTGCAGGTAAAGGAGCTCGCAAGCGAAGCGGAACGCGTTTGAAGCGCAACCGAGGTTGTAAACAGCTTAAAGGTTGAACCCGGCTCATAAAGCTCCGTCACTGCCTTGTTATTCCACATAGAATATAGTAAGTTCAAATATTGATTTCTGTACTCCTTTGTGTTTTGTTCGTATTCGTCAAGCTTTGCCTGTGATATTTCGTCCAATGTGTACGGTTCGTTAAGATCAAAGCTTGGATATACCGCCATTGCGTAAATTTCGCCTGTTTTTGGGTTCATTGCAATGCCCGCGGCTCTGTTTTGCGCACCCGACTCAATAGCGGCATTTTCGAGCTGTAATTCAAGCTGATACTGTATGTAAGAATCAATAGTTGAAACAAGGTTGTAGCTTTTTTCGCTTTCAATATACGCCTCATACTGAAATGGCATGTCGGAGCTTTGTGCATCCTGTGCCATTATATATTTTCCGTTTGTGCCCTCTAAAATATTGTTGTAAACCTTTTCAAGCCCGTATATTCCAACTCCGTCTGCATTTACAAAGCCGAGCGCGTGTGATGCCAATGACGACAAGGGGTAATACCGCTTACTGCTTGCATTTAACTCAATTTCGTCCTCAAGCCCGTGCTTAGAAATAAGCTCGCGCACCCTTTTCGTTGTTTCCTCGTCCAAATCTGTATCTATTATTTGATATTTGTAGCCCTTTTTCTTCACCTTTGCAAGGATCGTTTCATAATCTACGTTGACAATTTTTGAAAGCTCCCTGGCAACAAGCTCTGGCTCGCTTATTTTCTTTGGAATTACGTACAAAACCCAAACGGTTTTATTGCTTGCAAGCACAGTTCCGTTTCTGTCAAATATCATTCCGCGGTCGGGATTCACCTTTGTTTCAACCGTTAATTGCTCAATAACTCGCTTTTGATAGTCATCGTAGCCCAAAATTTGAATTTTAAAAAGTGTAATTAATATAACCAAGCTTAAAATAAGAAAAAAGAAAAGCAAAAACACTCCTCTTTTCATCATCTTATTATTTTTAATTTCCAAAATAATTTACCGCCTTTGTGTTTTTAGTAAATTATATTGCTAAATTTATATAAATATGAAAAAGTCTCGGCTTTCACCGAGACTTGATTTCTTTATTTGTAGTTTTCCTTATGCACCGAAGAATCCTGATCCAACTATGAGCACCATCATAGTAAGAAGAACTGTAATGATAACTGAAGCTATTGGAAAGTCCTTTCTTGAAAAGCCACTTTCGTTTTCCTTTACCTCAGTTTCAATCTCATTTGCAGTAATTTCAGCTGAGGATTCAAGCTTCATATATCTTGTGTCCTCATTCTTTTTTGCTCTTTTGTTTTCCTTTGCAACTGACTTCTTTGAGAAAACGCTCTTTTTTTCATCCTTTGTGCCGGATGCTCTATTTGCATTGTAATTTCTCATCGTTGTACCGTACATATTAAAACATCCTCCAATAATTTCTCTATATCTTCTCTATATTTTTTCCGCGATTCTGAGCTTTGCGCATTTAGAACGCGAATTCTCCTCTAACTCCTTGGGAGTTGCCGTGATTGGTTTTTTGTTAATTATCTTGATTTTTGGCTTATTGCCACATACGCAAATGGGGAAATCCTTTGGGCAAATGCAACCCTGTGCTTGCTCATTAAACAGTCCCTTGACAATTCTATCCTCGAGTGAATGGAACGTCATAACAACGATTCGTCCACCCGAATTAAGTCTGTTTACCGCGGTGTAGATTGCCGGGGTGATTACGTCAAGCTCGTGATTTACCTCAATTCTTATAGCTTGAAATGTTCTTTTTGCAGGGTGCTGAGCCTCTTTTTTAGCCGCGCCCACAGGAATTGATTTTTTAATGACCTCTACAAGCTGACTTGTAGTCTTAATTGGTGCGATTTCTCTTTCCTTTACGATGTTTCTTGCAATTATATGTGCAAATCTTTCCTCACCGTAGTCGCTTATTATTCTTTTAAGGTCTGCTTCCGAGTAGGAATTTACAACATCGTATGCTGAGAAGGGTGATTGTGGGTTCATTCGCATATCAAGGTTTGCGTCACTATTATACGAGAACCCACGCTCCACTGTGTCAAGCTGATGAGACGAGACACCTAAATCCATTATCACACCGTCAATACGGTCTATATTTAATTCATTGAGAACTCTTTCAAGCTCGGAAAAGTTGCTCTTTACCAAGATTGACTTGTCCCCATATTTCAAAAATCTGTTTTTGCAAGCAAGAAGTGCATTATCGTCTTGATCTATTGAAATTAACTTTCCGTTTTCAAGTGATTTTAAGATGCCCTCAGAATGTCCACCGCCGCCTGCGGTGCAATCCACATAAATACCGTTTGGTTTAATGTTAAGTCCCTCGATACACTCGGAAAACATAACCGGATAATGTGAAAAATCCATTTTTTGCTCCTTAAAATCCCATTTGGATCATTAATTTCTTCATTTCGTTCATATCTATTGTCTTTTGCTTTTCTTGGAAAGCTTCCTTAGACCATATCTCAATATGAGTGCCAACACCCATAAATAAAACGTCCTTTTCAATTCCAACCTGTTCCTTTAAGAACTGAGGAATTACGAAGCGTCCCTGAGAGTCGATTTGAACGTCAACTGTATTAGAATAAACCTGTCGGATATAGTTTTCAAACTCTAAGGTGGGGAGCGCCGAGATTTTTTCCTCAAACTTTTCCCATTCTCTTTCTGTGTAAAGGAGAATGCAGTTTGTAAATCCGTTGCAAGTTAGCTTAAAGGATGCGCCGAGAACTTCTTTATACTTTGCCGGAACAAATACTCTGTTTTTCGCGTCAACCGTGTGTTCATATCTGCCGTAAAGCATATTTAGTCCTCCTTTCACTCCACTTTTAGCCACAATTGCTCCACTTTTCACCACTTTTGTAACACCATTATATACCAAACATATAAAAAATGCAATACTTTTTCAAAAAAAGTTTAAAAAATTTTCATTTTTTCTTTCGAGGGTGCATAAAATTAAAGTTTTTCGTTATATCAACCCATTACGCTCCACTCTGAATTTTTTGTTAAGCAACAAAAAACACAGGATTTTTGTCCTGTGTTGCTTTAATGTCCCCAAATATCACTGTTTGAGAGGATCTTATCAATAACTGACTTAACGTTCTCATTTGAGTACGCCTTGTCCATTATCTTGTTGTTAATAAACTTGGTGAGCTTCACCTCGTTTGCCGTCTGCGCCATTCCGACCTTTATCTTGCCGTTTTTAAGCTTTCTTACCGAGCCCTCGCGCCTGTCAACCTCGCTGAGCCAATAGTCCCAGCCCGCCTCGCGCTCGTGTCTTGCATACTCTTCACTTGAAATAACGTTCTCATCGCCTCTCAAGGCCGCTTTTTCGCCTTCCCTTGTAGGGGACGGCGCCTTCGACGTACCGTTTTGTGTAGCGGATGAGTTGTTATTGCCGTTAACCTCCTTAAGCGCACGGTCAATCAGCTCCTCGTCGTGAGAATTATCGGAGTTTAAGTGCTTTGAGTCCTCAATTATTGCTTCATCCTCTTTCTTTCGCCAAGCACGGTATGCCGCCCTCTCCGAGGTTGCATATTCTCTTAGTTCGGGAATCAGCTCGTCAAGCACTTCAAGCACGTTGTCAGCTGTGATGCCTGTTTGATATCCGAGCGCCTTTAGTTTTCTTTGCGCTTCCGATGCTGAGAGTGTTCCCTCGTCATATAATTTCACAAGCTCCTCAGCTAAGCGCATTTCAGTCTCTCGCGCTGTTGTGAACCTTTCGCTCTTGGACTTGGAAAACCTTTCATTTGAAATTTTTTCGCTATTTTTGTTGACAAACGCCTTCGCTTTACGTATTTAAGCATAATTGCAGCTATGACTGGTCTATTTTGAGAATCTATTACTTCAGTTACTATAACAACGCTGTCGTTTCTTGTGAAGCTGTCAGCCATCATTACAGGGTCGGCAATGTACTCTGGAAGCTTTTTGACAATTTCCTTATCAAGTCCATGATAATTTGCACTGCCACTACCATTTTCGGCAATAATGCTCTTTAAGTGCTTTGCAGTCAACAAAATAGGCAAGCTCGGCAGTCCTGCCTCTTGCAATAAGCTCGGCGTGTCCATTACATACAAATGTGTGCTGGATGTATCTTTTCCGTCAAGCACATCATCAACTTGCTCAGAAAAACTATTTTTGCTCTTTGAATATCTAATATCGGGGTTGTCCGTTGGTGCGGTGTTATCCACGTTTTTGAATTGGTTAGACTCAAAGGCAACGAAAATCTGTGCGTTTTCGTACTTTTCGCTTGTAATGTAGCCGTCATAACCAAGTGTTCTTCTAACCGTCTTTAGAAGCTTTTCTTCGTCTGCACCCGCGTTTCTCAGCTCTGCAAGCACCTCTGAGTCAGTGTCGCAATAATTCATTACCGCGTCAAGCGTATCATTGAAAGCTCTGTTATACCAAGCTTGTGAAGGATAACCCATTCCTCCGCCTGTATCGTAGTTAGCAATCAAATCATCCCCGGTTGGATCTATCGCCTTTATAAGTGAAGCAACCTCTTTTCTCGTCAACGTCAGCTCGGTATCTGATAGCGGCTTACTTATGTTCACGTAGCCCTTGAGGAGCTGTCCGCCGTCTCTTTCATAACCACTCGCCATATTGACACTATCAGTAAAATAGAAGCCACGCCCCTCTTGTGAGCCGTGAGTGTTTATGTAACGATGCTTAAATTCATTGAAAACCGCTTCGCTGCCGTGATATACCACAAGCAAATTGCCGTTCTCGTCACGAACCTTGGAATCCTTAAAGTATTCCGCCTGCTCCGCACTCAAAGAATTACCCTCACTGTCAACCGATTTTGAAATAGAATAACGAGTGTCGTCTATCTTGTCAGTTTTTAATTTCTCTCCGCTATTTTCATTTCCCTTAGAAACTCTTCCTTGGTTATCTTGGGATTCTCTTGTATCAGTTGATAGCTCTTCTCCAAGTGCGTGTTGTCTATCGCTTCTCCAACTGCTATCATTTCCACGCCCAAGTTTTGCAAATAATTCATCACTGATATACCCTTTTGATATGGCGTCATCGTTTTTTCTCCTTACATACTCTTTTCTCAGCAAATCATCGTCGATTTCTATTTTTTCAAAAACTCCAAATTCAATCTTTCCGTTTGTCTTTGCTGAATCAACAATGTAAACGCAGTTCCCGCTTTCTATAGCAAATGAATTAGCAATAACATCATTAGTTCCAAAAAACAACCTTGTTAGAGCGTTTCTTATGGTGGAAATGTTTGCTTGTCCCACTCTACCATAAGAATAGTAATCTTTAGTTCTGCTTCTTCCTTTATTATACCTTTTTTCGTCCACAAAGTCAACATTTTCAGCACCTTTTTTCTCCTCATCCGTGCCGCCAAGCGACTTGATGCTCACGCCGCCGTGGGCGTTGTCAATTGCTTTGCCGAACTTGTTTACAAGCTTATTAAGATATTTTGCGCTCGCCTTATCAACGGCGGCGCTTTTTTTATTCAAATTCTTCAAGCCTTTGAAAATTTTCTCGACAAGTGGCAAATTACGGTTGGCAAGCTTCTCGATAAAATACTCGTCACCCAGAAGCAGGCCGACAAGGTCCGCATTATACTCCGTATCGACTAAATATTCTTTTTGCGCAAGGTTCAAATTTTCCATTTGACCCTTATAAAATTACCATTTCAAAATATTCATATAATAAATAATATAAAAAACATTTGTAATTTAGGAATCTTTGTGTTATACTATTTGCGTGTATAATATTATTACTAATTTTTGGAGGAAAATTCCGTGATTATCGCACTTGAAAACGCAAAGTACGAATTACAAAATTTTCGTGAGAACATTAAAGAGCTTCACAGCTCACTTAAAATTGACGAATTAAGACAAGAGGTTGAGGAGCTTGAAAAGACTACCTTTGACCCCGATTTTTGGTCTAATCAAGAAAACTCAACTAAGGTTTTGCAAAAAATCAAGCAGATGAAGTCAAAAATTGAGAGCTTCGATGCGCTTGAAGCAAAATTAGATGATACAATTACTCTCACCGAAATGGCTAT
The DNA here is from genome assembly GCA_017625935.1 of Clostridia bacterium. GTDB lineage: Bacteria > Bacillota > Clostridia > Oscillospirales > CAG-272 > RGIG2000. Next base: position 17,016 of record JAGALA010000046.1, on the reverse strand, counting down.
TGAGGAAAATGACGAAAGCTTGGTTGAGGAAATATTGTCCGAGCAAAAAGCAATTATTGCCGAGGAGGAAAAGCAAAGGATTGAGGTTTTGCTCAGCGGTGAATATGACAAAAACAATGCTATAATTTCCTTCCACCCGGGTGCAGGCGGAACTGAGGCTCAGGACTGGGCGCTTATGCTCTACCGTCTTTACACAAGATGGGGTGAAAAGCACGGCTACAACGTTAAGCTCATTGACTGGCTCGACGGCGAGGAGGCAGGACTCAAAAGCGCGACTATTTTGGTTGAGGGCTTAAACGCCTACGGCTATCTTAAAAGTGAAAACGGCGTTCACCGTCTTGTGCGCGTTTCCCCGTTCGACGCATCGGGACGCAGACACACGTCATTTGCATCGGTTGAGGTTATGCCAGAGTTTGACGACGATAACTCAATCGAGATTAACGAAGCCGACCTTGAAATCACCGCACACCGTTCCTCAGGTGCAGGTGGACAGCACGTAAATAAAACAGACTCCGCAATCAGAATTGTGCATATCCCAACAGGCATTGTTGTTGGCTGCCAAACCGAAAGAAGCCAGCTTCAAAACAAGGAAACCGCAATGAAGATGCTTAAGTCCAAGCTTATGGAAATTAAGCAACGCGAAAAGCTTGACAGAATTGAGGACATAAAGGGCAACAAAACAAATATTGAATGGGGCTCACAAATCCGCTCCTACGTATTTATGCCCTACACGCTTGCAAAGGACACACGCACAGGCTACGAGGACGGTAACATCCAAGCGGTTATGGACGGAGAAATTGACGGCTTTATAAACGCATATCTAAAGGAAAATGCTTCAAAATGATTAAGGAAGAATCAAGATTTGCCAAATCTACGGTTTTTGAGGGAATGACCTCTATCCGTGCATTACTTGACAATCTAAAGGACGGAATTGACGGTGCGCGAAAAATCGAAAAAATTCTCTTTGATAAAAGCAAGCTGAAATCAAAGGAAAAGGAATTTCGGTATCTAAGTAAAATGGCTGAGATGTTTTCCTTTGAGCTGATAACAGCTGACACAGCCGAAATAGACGCGCTTTCAATAGGTGCTTCGCACGGAGGTATTATTGCCTTATGCGGCGAAAGAAGCTATCAGCCCATATCACACGAAAGCATCATAGAAAACGGCTTTTACGTTATGATTGAGGGCATTGAGGACCCATACAATTTCGGTTACGCCTTGCGCTCTATTTACGCCGCGGGTGCCGACGGAATTATTTTATCCGAGCGCAATTGGCTAAGTGCCGCAGGCGTTGTTTGCCGCTCATCCGCAGGTGCGAGCGAACGACTCAATATTTTTATCGAAAATGAGGGTTTTATAAAAATCTTTAAGGAAAAGGGATACCAAGTGGTATGCGCTGATATAAAAAACTCGATCAGCGTTTACGAGGCTAACCTTAAAAAGCCTATTTTGCTTATAGTTGGCGGAGAAAAAAGAGGAATTTCCGCATCACTTCTAAAGCAAGCCGACCAAATAGTAAGAATTGACTACGGCAGGCGCTTCGATGCGGCGTTGTCAGCAGCATCTGCGGCGACTATACTTGCTTTTGAGGTACATAAGAGTAATATGTAAAGAGCAATGCGCTTGCATTGCTCTTTAATTTTCGGGAGTGAAATGCGGCTTTCTTGGTACCTCACTGTTAACTCCTTGGTTTTCTGCGTTCACCTCGGTAAACGGTGAAATCGCGCCGCCACTCGGCCCGCAATCAAACGGTGTGCCGTCATCGCAGAACGCGCTTGAAAAGCCGTACTCCGCTTTTTCGTTTTCACTTACTCGACTTATCTCCATTGTATTCTCACATATCTCATAGGAATCCTCGCAAACGTAGCCGAGCATATCGTCCTCGCTTCCCTCAACTATATTTAACGGTCTTCCCTTTTTTTCGTTTTTCATCTTTATTCCCCTTATTTTTTATATTTAGCATTTACACAATGAAAAAAATCCATACTAAATATAAATGATTTATTGACATAACGTAATATTTGTTATATAATATCTAAGGTTGGAGGTGCTTATATGAATCCATGGCACGATTTTAATGACGAAAGAATAAACCCCCAAAGATTTATTGCTGTAATTGAAATTCCGAAGGGAAGCAAAAACAAATACGAGCTTGACAAGGAAAGCGGACTTTTGCGCCTTGACAGAATTCTATATACATCAACGCACTACCCTGCAAACTACGGCTTTATTCCGCGCACGCTTTCTGAGGACGGCGACCCGCTTGATGTTTTAGTGCTTTGTCAAGAAAAATTAGAACCGCTTTCAATTATTGAATGCTACCCCATCGGTATGATAACTATGATTGACGAAAACGAAGCAGACGAAAAGATCGTTGCTATTCCCGTTAACGACCCGTTCCTTAACGGCTATGGCGATATTTCAGAGCTTCCTCAGCATCAATTCAATGAAATAAAGCACTTTTTTGAGGTTTACAAGTTCCTTGAGAATAAAGAAACTCGCGTTGATAATATCGTTGGCAAGCAGGAAGCTATCGATACTATCGAAAAATGCAAAATATCATACAACGAATACTATAATAAATAAAGGGCACAGCCCTTTTATGCAGACGTGGCGGAATTGGTATACGCGTTGGTCTCAGAAGCCAATGAACTTAGTTCTTGTGAGTTCGAGTCTCATCGTCTGCACCAAATAAGAACGCAGAATAGGATATAATTATTTGTGCCAATTCTGCGTTTTTTATTGTTTTTTAGGGAAATTTTTGCCGTTTGGAAGCGTAAAACTGAATATTATAATAAAAAAGAGCCTATCTTCCGAGAAATTTGCGCTTTCGGTGGATGGTCTCTTTTGTTTTCGTTAAAATTATGGGTATTCGTTAAATTTTTAGTATATCGTTAAATTGTGGGGGATCGTTAAAATATAGCTGGCAAAGGATAAATAGCGTTGAAATTATTGGAAAAATATGATATAATATATTATATAAACTCGCAGTATAAATTTAGTAGACAAAGGAAGGGAGAAATACCATGACAAAAATCAACGGAAGATTTATTGCGCTTTTACTTATTGTCGCGACTGTTTCGGCTATGTTTTCTGGATGTGACTTGATTTTCGGTCAGAAGCCTGACGGTACGGTTAATTATGACGAAAAAATGGATACCTCCACGGGAAAGTGGCTACTTATGGACGAGGAGGATACATACTTTGTTTTTGACGGTTCGGAGGGCGTTATGACCTTCAGCTACTACGAGGACGACGCGCTGAAATATCAGGGTGGCTTCAGATCTATATACAGAAGCTCCGACGATGCAAAGACTCCCCTGACCTTCATTCTCACAAGAAGCGACAAGGAGAATGAGGACTGGATCAGCTGCTACGCCGAGGGCGTTGACAATGGCTTCACACAGTTCAGCATCATCTACGCCGAGGAGGACCTGGGCTTCACAGACGGCACGGTCTATACTCACGTTTACCGCATAGGCGAGATGCCATACAAATTCGGAACCTACGTGCTGGAGGGCAATTCTCATAAGTCCTACAGTAAGGACATCTATAACGACGGACAGTACCGTCTTCCCGAGGGCACCTACACCGCAGAGAGCAGCCAAAGCTTATTTGTACTGCCCCTAATAAATCAGAGCTTCTCGCTCTTCATCTACACAAATGGCGAGACAGTCATTGAGGGAATCTTCAATATTTCCGAGGACAGAAAAACGCTCTATCTCTATATCGAAAACGACATTTATGAGAAGGTAAGAAAGGCCGACAAGGTTAACTACGACACCACCGTCAGCATCTACTATCCGCCCGATTTCTATCTCCGCGGCAGCTTTGATAACAATGACAACAGCATCGTTATAAACGGGCTCTATCATCATCCATATAGCCCCACCGAAATTCAGGACTCGGTCTGGGTATTTGACACATACACAAGACAATAAGAACTCATTACACATATTGGAGAAAGCAAAGAATAACCAAACAGGCTTAAGGTTTCAGCCGAATAATTAGAATTGAAACCGTTTTCAAAAAAATCATCCGTTTTTGCTTAATTCATCCGCTTTCATTTTTGTATCCTTTTCGTAGCCCTTTCACAAAAAATACTGCAGAAAAGCCTACATTTTCTGCAGTATTTTTTTATCCATTGCGAAAGCAATGGTATATCATCACGCTTTAGCGTGTATCTCATCCGCTTTGACGAGTATACCTTGTCAAAGCAAGTATATCATCAACCGAAGGTTGTATTTTTTCGCAATGATGATATGCAACACTTCGTGTTGGTGATATGCAATTCCTTTGGAATTGATGATATACAAGGCATACGCCTTGATTTTAGTTATATTTTATGCTATAATAAAATAAATTTCACTTTGAAAGGATAAAATATGAGAATCAAGCCCTATTTCAAGCTCACTTTTCTGCTTACATTTATTTTCATTTCCCTGTTGGTGTTTTCAAGCTGCTCTCTTGAAAATATACTCGGAAATACTGACGCAAAGGAATACATTGTAAGCACAACAATAAACGAAAACGGCGAGCTAATTATTACATACTCAAACAACACCATAAAAAACTTAGGCGTTGTCGTTGGAAAGGATGGCAAGGACGGAGTTGACGGTGTTGATGGAAAAGATGGCAAGGACGGCATCGACGGCAAGGATGGTAAGGACGGAAAGGACGGCACCGTTAATATTGAGGGCGTCTTAAACCAAGTGCCAACCCTCGACAAAACCGTTGCAGATGTGCTTCAAAGCACGGTTATTATTCAATCCGCATACACCGACCCAACCACGCTTGAAAAAAGCTACTCTGCGGGTGCAGGCGTAATATACAGCTTTAACAAAGAAAGCGGTAGCGCTATTATAGTTACAAACTATCACGTTGTTTATTCCTCTGATGCCAATACACAAAACAAAATCAGCGACGAAATTTCGATATATTTATACGGTGCGATGTCAAATGACAGCGCGATGAAGGCAACATTTGTCGGTGGCTCTATGCAGTATGATATTGCGGTTTTAGAGGTAAAAAACAGTAGCGTAATCAAAAGCTCTGAGATTAAGTCGGTTGAAATAAGAAGCTCGACACTTGTTCACGTCGGCGAAACTGCTTTCGCAGTCGGCAACCCTAAGGCAGATGGCTTTGCGGTGACCTCGGGTATAGTCAGCGTTGACTCCGAATATATAGATTTGCTTTTGGCGGATGACGTAACCGAGGGCTCAATGCGAGTTATGCGTATTGACACTCCTGTAAACCCCGGAAATAGCGGCGGCGGACTTTTTGATGCCAACGGTAAGCTAATAGGAATTGTTAACGCGAAATATGCGGATCAAAAAACCGACAATATTGGATATGCAATACCGTCAAGCACAGTTGACGCAATAGTTGAAAATATTCTCGATAACTGCTACGGCACTGAAAACGAAGCGCTTAAGCGTCCGCTTCTCGGCGTTACCGTTCAGGTGCAAAATCCTCACGCACAATATAACTCTCTAACGGGCTACGTTGAGCTTTACGAGGACCCAACCGTTGTTGAAATTGCAAGCTATACCTCTATTGCCTACGGAAAGCTTCAAATTGGCGATGTTATAAGAAAGGTTCAAATTGTAGAAGCAGGTATGACATTTGATATCACAAGACAGTATCACCTGCTTGACTCTTTACTTTATGCAAGAGTCGGCGATACGGTGCTTGTGACCGTGGAAAGAGGCGGCGAGCTTGTAACTGTAAGCATGGTTATAACAAGCAGCTGCATCACAAACAGCTGAAATATACCCCAATCCTCGCGAAATAAAGCCATATAGATTTTAGGTCTATATGGCTTTTTTTCTATCAATTTTTATCTTCTCTTTTTAATCTTCCCGTCACTTTTGTCAATTCTTTTATATAGTCTGCAAGCTCGTCGCTCAAATCGTTTCCGCTTAGTCGCCAGAGCCAGTTGCCCGAGGCGGTTGCGGGCTTGTTCATCCGCGCACGGCTGTCATATCCCAAATAATCCTGTATCGGTATAATCGCAAGCTTAGACGGCGAGCGCATCACCGCACCAATTATCGGCTTATTTATTTCCGAGTCGGGCGTATAGGTGTCGCACAAATAAGTCCTTACCGTTTTTCGCTCGTCGTCCGAAATTTCAAAAAACCAAGAAACTATTGTGGGGTTGTCATGCGTTCCTGTGTATGCAACCGAATTTTCAATATAATTATGCGGCAAATAATCGTTTTGTGCGCCCGTGTCACGCGCATCAAAGCCAAACTGAAATACGCGCATTCCGGGAAAGCCCGATTTATTAAGCATATTTTTTACGCTATCTGTCATAAACCCAAGGTCCTCGGCAATTATTTCTCTTTTGCCTATCGCTTTTTCTATTTCGTAAAAAAGCTCACACCCCGGGCCTCTTTCCCATTTTCCGTTTGTTGCATCCTCGGCGGTATATTTTATCGAATAATACTCATCAAAGCCTCTGAAATGATCAATTCTTAAAGCATCATATAGCTCAAAAGACTTTTTCAAACGTCTTTTCCACCATTCATAGCCGCTTTTTTTATGAACATCCCATCTATATAAAGGATTGCCCCAAAGCTGTCCCTTTTTTGAAAAGCCGTCGGGCGGACACCCCGCAACGCTTATCGGTCTTTTATCTTCGTCAAGCTTAAAAAGCTCGGGATATGCCCACACGTCGCTACTGTCAAGGGCGGTGTATATGGGAATATCTCCAATAATCTTTACACCGTTTTTGTTTGCGTATGCTTTTAGCCTTTTCCACCCTTGGTCAAATTTATACTGTACGAATTTCCAAAACTCAATTTTCTCGCCGTGCTTCTCTCTTACCGCGCTTATAGCTTCCTTTTCTCTGTTTTTCAGCTCACCACTCCAATATTGAAAGCTTTCTCCACAGTTTTCACCCTTTACCGTCATAAAAAGCGCGTAATCATCGAGCCAAAAGGAATTATTGTCAAGGAATGCATAGTAGCCGTTATCCTTTTTGAAGCGCAAAAATGCTTTTTTCAAAAGCGGTATTCTTTGATTGTATATTTTTGAATAATCAATTGTTCTTTCGCCTCTGCCAAAATCCACGCCGCACTCCTCGCGCATCAGAAGCCCTTCCTCAATAAGTGACTCCAAATCAATATAATAAGGATTGCCCGCAAATGCGGAAAAGGACTGATAAGGAGAATCTCCAAAGCTTGTCGGGCTGAGCGGCAAAATTTGCCAATAGCTCTGCCCCGCTCTTTTTAGCCAATCGACAAAGTGATACGCCTCCTTTGAAAACGAGCCTATTCCGTGCTTGGAATTAAGTGCGCTTATCGGCAAAAGAATTCCTGCTTCTCTCATATCTAACCCCTTTCTACCAAAACACCGAAGTGATCCGAAATTACCGCCTCGTCCTTGCCGTTAAAAACGGTATTTGACGATTTTATTTCCACGCTTTTATCGGTAAATATATAGTCAATACGCTTTTTTGAGGTGTCATTTTCCCATCCGTCAATATCACCGGGCACCGTAATTCCGTTGTCAATCTCCTTAGCAAGCATATAGGTGTCGTAATATTTTTGAGTGACAAGACCGTAGCCCTGACTGCTCGGTGTTATATTAAAATCTCCCATTAACCAAACGCATTTTTTTGAACGCAGAGCCGCTCTGAGTGTATTCCATTCATTTATAAAGGGAGCATCCTTATCATCCCACCAATTGAAATGAAGTGAATAAAACCAAGCACCGTCTATTCTTGCGCCGAGGGCAAAGCGTGTTTTATAGTTATTATAATCGTTAAATTCGGTTAGCTGTGTTGCCTCAGATGAGGTGATTTCTCTGTTTGTTATAATTGCCAAGCCCTCGTCATAAGCGCCGTATGCACCTTTAATTCCTAAATATACACCGCGATAGCTTGAGCTATACTCGTTTAGCCTTTTTAGGACTCTGTAAGCAAAATTGTCCTCTTTTACGGGAATGTTTAACGATGAAAGAAGCGAGTTTTCCCTAACCTGCTTATTTTTTGACGGTTGCATTACCTCCTGCAAGGCAATAACACTTGGCGCGTGCTTTAATATCGCGCTTGAAAGGACATCGATTTTCTTTTCGTAATCCTTATCTACTATACTGTGAGTATTAAAGGTTAAAAGCTTCATAATATATCGTTAATATCGGACTTTAATACGTCTGCCTTTGGACCGTAAACCGCCTGTATGCCGTTTCCCTTCTTAAAAAGCCCAAGCGCACCGTTTTCACGCCACTTAGATATTTCCGCAACCTTTTCGGGGTCCTTTACGGTAACGCGAAGTCGCGTCATGCAAGCATCCACAAGCTCGATGTTTTCCCGTCCGCCGAGCAGCTCAATTATAGCCTCCGCCTGTGAGGACACGGTTGTAGTGGTGGTTTTGGTTGTTGTTATAACCGTTTCTGTCACCTGTGTTTCGTTTTCCACGTCCTTTTCCATATCTGATGCAATATCAGAATAATTTCCAAGGCGACCCGGAGTTGCGTATTTGAATTTTCCTATCATAAAATAAGCGACAAAATAGCCAATAACAAAGAATAAAATGCACATTAATACGAAATTAAGAATGTCCCAGCCAAGCCCTGCCTTAAAGGACATTGGAAGGCGCGTAAACAGCTCTATGCTTCCAAAGGAGTGTAGTCGCTGCTTTAATATTCCCGCCGAGGCAAAGGCAAGCCCCTGTATTACCGAATAAACAATATAAAGCGGTATTGCCGAGAACATAAACATATATTCAAACGGCTCGGTAACGCCTGTCAAAAATACAGCCAAGCCTGTAGAAATAAACATCGAGCGGTATTCTTGACGCTTGTCCTTATCTATTCTTCTATACATTGCAAGTCCAACGCCGAGAAGCAATCCCATTGAGCCAATCATTTGACCTACCTTGAAGCGCGCAGGGGTTATACCGTTAAGAAGCGCCTCATATGCTTCGACGTTTCCTGCATTTTTGTAGTTAATTAAGTCGTTTATCCACGCAAACCAAAGCGGGTCCTGACCGTAAACCGTGCTTCCTGCATTTGCGCCTGTTTGTATGATATAGCTGCCGCCAAAGGAGGTATAGTTCATTGGGATTGTAAGCATATGGTGAAGTCCGAACGGCAAAAGCAAGCGTTCAAGCGTGCCGTAAATAAACGGAGCTAAAACAGGTGAGGAATCTGCCGAGTTTGCAATCCAAATGCCAAACGCGTTTATACCGTACTGAATAAGCGGCCAAATTATTGCAAATAAAAGCGCAATAACAAGTGAAGCACCAATAACAACAAGCGGAACAAAGCGCTTGCCGTTAAAGAATGAAAGCGCCTCGGGCAGCTTTCTGAAATTATAGAATTTATTATAGATTACACCGCCGACAAAGCCTGCAATTATGCCGACAAAAACACCCGTATTTAAGGCAGGCGAGCCAAGCACCGAGGTGAAGTAGCCCTCAACCGCGATTTCTTGACCGAAAATTGTATGCACAACCGCATTCGGGTCTGAAAGCATTGCGTTTGTTACGCCAAAAACGCTTCCCGTGATATTATTTATCAAAATGTAAGCAAGAAGTGCGGCAAACGCACCGCCTGCTCTGTCCTTCGCCCAAGAGCCGCCAATGGCTACGGCAAATAAAATACTAAGGTTGGTAATTACTGCCCAGCCGATATTTTCTACAACCGCACCGACAGCATCAAGCCAGGCAAGCTCCGTCATTCCGATAAGCTTGCCAATGCTTATCATAATACCCGCCGCAGGCATAACGGCAATAACGACCATTAAAACCTTGCCGAATTTTTGTAAAAAGTCAAACACCTTGCTGTTTGTCGGCGAAAATCTTTTTTTAATTATTGATGTTTCGCTTTTTGAATTACTGCTCATTTTTTCTCTCCCTTGATTTTCTTGTATCAAAGGTTATTGTTGCCCATTTTAACATTTTAATACAAAGCATATCAAAAAATGCGAGCGCATATGCACTCGCATTTTCATATTAACTTCTTTCGTTCTTGCTCTTTTTTCTTTCGTATAAAATTGAATATACAAAAAATGCTAAAACGTCTATTACGTAATATACAAGCATTATAAGCATTAAAGCATTTGCCACATTATCATTTTTCGTACAAAAATATGTTAATGAGCTTATAATTCCCGATATTGCACAAGCAAGAGTAAAGCTTCGTATATAGATGTATTTGGGAATCAATCCAGAACGCAAGCGAAAGGCTCTTTTCATCCAATTTTGCGGCTTAATAAAGCTCGTTTGAGAATTGTTGTAATCTACATTTTCATCAATTCTTCTTGTAGATCTTATCAAATTAAGAATAATTAAAAAGCCAACAAGATTAAACAAAATATAATACTCAAATCTCATTATTTTTTCAAATCCTCATCAGAAAGAATTTTTCTTCCAAGGCGCTTTTGAATTTTAGAATATCCGCATTGCTCATTATATTTTGACGTTTTATTGCAGCTCGGACATTTATAAACATATGTTACCTTCGTTTGTTGCTTTATGTTAACAATACCGCCCTTCATAACCCTGTCAAAATTCGGGTCGCCTGCGCTATAAACATTTGTTATCTTATGCCTTACTAATTTTTCTCCGCAATACCTGCAATACATCCTTCTAAAAAGCATACCAACAGGCATTTCCATCTGATATCCCATATATTCTCCTTATCCTAACAATCGCTTATATACTTTTGAAAGCCATCAATACTGTATAGCGACACCTTGTCTAAAATTTTATCACCGTTGCCAAGCGAGCTTTGATGAACGGTATCGGTTACGTTATTCGGCAATTTTTTGAACAGTAAAATATTTTCGGTATTTTCGGAAAAATCCTCTTTATTCCAAAAGAAATATTCCTCACCTGTTTTTCTTCTTTCTACGTGCGGCGAAACAATATATGCCTGTCTTACCTCCGGCTTTATGGCAAGATGCGTATGCTTGTATAGCTCTGCCTTGTTTTCCGTTTCAAAGTGATATGTAACGTGCGAGTTTCTTCGCTTTGTTATATAAACATTAACTGTTTTTTCGTTCCGAGTTGCCGAAATATGATAGCATTTGCTGTTTTTAAGCTTCGGCACAAGGCGCGTTTGCGTAACCGTATATCCATTTTTGGTTAAAAGCTTTTTCACCTTGAAAACGAGCAAAACATATTTAAGAAGCTTGACTAATATCAAAATCGCTATAACAGAAGCAATTATTACGAATATAGGAACATTTCTTGCTTCCCCGCCGTACTTCGGTAAAAACAGCCCACCTGCAACTATCAGTACTATTGCATAAATTATAAATTCCATTTTTCCTCCAAGGAATAATTACTTTTATATTTATATTTTATCATCTTTGATTTAAGCAATAAATACCAAAATTGTTAAAATAGACGGTGCTATTTTTCAAAAATCACAAAATATTATTGCTTCATAAGCTGATTATATTTCTTTACGTCAATTAAGCCGTTTGCAATCATCTTTTCGGACCAGATTTGCAACGCCTCAACCGCCATTGAAATTTGTTCAAGCTCCTTTTGCATAAATACAAAATCCGCAAGCTCCGTATCGTCAACCTTGCCGTCACGCGCTATTTCAAGTATTCTACCCTTTTGCTTATCCAAGGAATTAAGCGAGACAAGCATTTCAAGGGTAATATCCTTCAGAGTTTCAATTTTAACCGAGGGAACGTATTTCATTCCTATCGGACATTCATTTGTGCAGTAATAATTACATAGCATTGGCTCCTTATACGCCTCAGCCATAGCAATAATGTCATATGGGTCTATTCTGTTGAGCTTTTCGTTTTCTATTCTTTCTATTTTCGAGGGCTCAACTCCAATAATCTCGCTTGCCCTTTCTCTTGTAAGCTCCAAACGCTCTCTTGCTATTTGATACGGTGTTTTATCACCCTTTGTTGACATTCTTCCCATAATATGCTCCGTCTTTAATGATTTGATAAGATTATATCACATCCGCGCCTCTATTTCAAGGAAATATATATTCTTTATTGCATTAGCTCCTTCGCCCTTTGGTAAAGCTTAATAAATCTTTCATCCTCTCTTACGCCGTCAAACCAAGGCCAGTTTGTCATTGCTCTTTTAATGTCGCTCTTTAATTGAAAGAACAACCACATATAAGGCGTCCAAATTTTTGTTCCGTCTTGAAAATGTATATACACCACGTTAGATCTATCGTTTTTGTTGATTTTTGCGTTTTCAAATAGTGCGGGATTTCCAACATCCATCAGCTTTCCCTCGGGAATTTCAAGCCATTTTTCATATAGGTCGAAGGCTTTTTCAATATGTTCAAAGCCCTCGTCTAATTTACCGTCGCCTATTAAAGCGCCGCCTGCCTTTAAGTAAAGCTCCGCGTACGCACCGAGCCACGCCTCGGGAACGGCAGCATCATTTGAAATACTCTCGATTATTTTCATTCTGTATTTCATAAGCTCGTACGTTCTTGCAGGATTACTAAAAATAAGGTTAAATCTTTCCCTGTCCCTTATATCATAGTAACGCATAGCCTCTCGTCCTAAAACATGCATTATGCTCAAAAGATTATTTGCGTTTGCTTGCAAGAAATACTTTTCCTTGCTGGTACGGTAATAATATCGCTCCTCCAGCCTTTCGTTTTCGCACTCGGCAAACACCCGTGTGCTTCGGTTTTCCCAATTTTCAAATTCCTCGTCGGGACAAACAATGTTCATAAACGCAATTGCGCTTTGTCTTATCCACTCGACAGTGCATTCCTCCATTATTTTTTCGCAAATATGCTTAAGCAGCGGATATTCCTTATCCCAAGAGTCCTTGTTTTCGGTGATTGCGCATCCGAGTGCTTCCATAATTTCAAAGCTTGACGGATATTTTTTATGGTATTGCTTTGCCAATTTGAGCCTTTCCTTATGCTCTGTGTAATTGAATTTTTCCAAAAAGCTATCGATATCACTCTTGACGCTGATTTTATCGTTGCCTATCAACTCATCTACACTTATGCCAAAATAATTTGCTATTGTAGGCAAAAGGGTGATGTCGGGATAGCCGCCGCGCTCCCAATTTGATACTGCCTGAGGGGAAACGTAAAGCGCCTGCGCCAATTCCTCCTGTGTTAAATTCAGCTTTTTTCTTTCTCTTAAAATAACCTCTGATATTTTCAATTCTAACATAATAATTCTCCTATATTTATTAGTCGGAGTGCACACCTTCTGTAATTATGATATCATTATTTACCGATATAGTCAATAACCTTGCTCTTTAGTTTTTCTCAAGCAATGCTTGAATTTTACAAGCAAAACTATAAAAGCGAGTGCCGAAAAATCAGCACTCGCCATTTGTTTTATTAAAAATTGCAACATTGTTTTACTTTTGAAATTAAAGCCTTAAATCTTTCTGTTTCGCGTATAGGATTTAGCCACTCCCAACCTTCTGAATTGTTTAGAATATTGCTTATGGTCTGCATATTCATTTTTCTATAGTCATCATCTACTGTTATCGTTATTAAATCAAGAGATGGGCAGTTATATTTTAACACGGTTCCAATTGGAAGATTCCAAATTTTGATATATAAATCAACAGCTTTTTCAAGAGCTATAAAGCCCTCTTCTATTTCGCCTGAGCCAACAAGCCCTCCTGCCAATCTTAAATACCCCATAGCTCTTTCTTGTAGCCAACCGTCTATTTCTTCGTTAGGATTACTCATTACATCTATTATTTTAAGTATAATTTTTTGTCCTTCTGCACGAGATTTAGCATTTTTATAAGTCTTTGCATCTCTTTTACAAAAATCTCTATCGAAAATATCCTCAAGCTCGTGTATTATATTCCATTGAATTTGCTCGTTATATTTTTCAATCTCATCACGATAATTATAACGTGACGTTAAAATGCTTGGCAAAGAGGTATAAAAGCTATCACTTACGTATTTTGTCCAATTTTCAAGCTTGTCCTCATCCTCTGCTCTAATCATTATTCTTAAGCAACCTAAACGAAAATTCCTATCTATCGAGTTATCATTTTCAATAACAAACAAGCAATGCTTTCTTAAAGCTTCAATATTTTTCTTTGCACAATCAATTCCCATTCGATGATATAGGCTACACAGTTTCCATTGGAAAAACACATCCTTTGGAAAGCTCTTTATTGCTTCCTTGAGAGTTTTTTCAAATCTTTTAAAATCTTCGTCACTATATATGTTTTCCTGTTCTTTGATTGTTTTCAAAAATTCCTGTCGTTTATATTCTACGGTTGTTTCGTCTGTACCAAAAAGCACATCGGTAGTTACACCAAAATAATTGGCAATCAATGGTATAAGTTCAACATCGGGGTATGCAAGGTCGTTTTCCCATCTGCTTACGGATTGATAGGTTACATTCAAGACCTTTGCTAATTCCTCTTGTGTTACATTCTTTTCTTTTCGCAATCTTTTTATTACTTGTGAAATAGGCAATCTCATATTTCCACCTCGTTATTAAATTCAAAGTGCACCTTGTACCTTTATTGTAATGCAAAAACGATTCTATTTCAATAACTTATCACGCACAATAAACTAAATTATTAAGTGAGTTTTTCACTCGCATCTTGCAAAATCAGAAAAACGAGTGCCGAAAAATCAGCACTCGCTATCTTTATTTTTTACATTGCTCTACCCAAAGCTTCCAACGGTTGTCTTTTGAAATCTTTTCTTTAACCTCTTTATAATCGGGATTTGCCCACATTGGCCAATCATTTGGAAGATTTTTTGCAAGGCTTCCGCTTTCGCTAAAGGTTTCAGTTCTACATTTTGTATTTCTTAGTAGCATAGATGTATAATATTTGCTTGGATTCAATGCAAAGTAGTCATATTTTTTTGCCTGCTCCAATGCTTTATCAAGAGAAATAAATGCTTCATCCTCATTTCCTTTTTCATATTGCAATCTTGAAAGGTACAGATACAGATAGCACACCTCTCTATGATATATTCCCAAAAATCCATCCTCGGCTAACAAATCAAAATTATAAATTGCTCCCTTAATCTTTCGAATGGGCATATCAGTATCAAAATTCGATTTATTACATACAAGGTCCAAAATTATCTGCTCGGCAAACATATATGCAAGTTCAAGCAAGGAATCACCTAAATATTCTGATTGCTGTTTCCCATCAGTTGACAAAGAAAGCATTATTTCTTTACTGTAACGAATTTGTGGCAATGTGTTTGCTAAATTTATTGCTTTTTGATATTCACCTGTATTTCGATAAAGCATAATCAAGTTATATATTGAATTTACTTTTATTTCATTATTTGAAGTATTCAATATGAGCGTTTCAAACAATATTTTTGCCTCGTTCCAATATTCATTTGATTTTTTTGTATCAAAGCAATATACAATATTACCGTTTCTGTCATAGTCTTGCCACTCGGTGTGTCGCTGCCATCCTGTGTCGTTCAACACGCAAGCTAATTTGTGCATAATTCTTTCGTTTCCGGGAAATTCTGCCAAACCTGTACGAAGCAACAAAATACACTCGTCAAGGTTTATATCCTCACGAACATTTTGAGAAGAAAGAAGCTCCACTTTATTTAAAAGGTCATCAATTTTCTTTTCTCTTTCGCCATAATATCCAAATAGCTCATCAATAGACACTCCAAAGAAATTCGCTATTGAGGGGAGCAAATCAATATCAGGGTCTCCTGTACAATTCTCCCACCTTGAAATTGCCTGCGCAGTAATGCCCAAGGCGTTTGCTAATTCATCCTGTGTTATCTTTTTTTGCTTTCTTAAAAGCTTTATTCTTTCACCGATTCTAATGTTCATAGTGAACCTCCAAAAATTATTTTTGTAAGCTTACAATTACATTATAATCTGCAATAAAACAAAAATCAATTATCAATTAGTTGTTGAAAAGTAAACGGTTAATTTACAAAATTGATAAGTTGAAAGCGAGTGCCGAAGCACTCGCTTTTAGTAGGTATTAACTCAAAGATTCTATAATTTCTTTGAATTCTTTAGTTTCTCTTATACTATCAAAACCTTTAGCAGAAAGCCAGACATCACGCATTTTTATTCTTGTTGGTCTTGAATCAGCAGTTTCAAAGTCTTTTTTATGCCATTCTCTATGACCTATCAACAAACTGTCGCTATATCCTTTTTCCGGTCTATTATCAAATTCAATAGCCCATTTCACTGTTGTTTTCAAGGTTTCAATGGCTTTTTCTTTGTTTCCTGATCGTGCATATATTTCAGCCATATCAATAATAGCACCCTCATCAAGCCAATTTTCAATTGTATGCGTTCCATCATAAATCAATTTATCTAATTCAATCAATTTTTCAAACACCTTGATAGAATCCTCGTCAGATAGATATTTACCGCTTGCCAAATGCCAAATTTCATATGATAAATATCTTGCATTTCTGTTTAAGCTTTCCCTTATAAATGGAAGCTTCTCATTTTCGTTCAACGCCCACCAAATTTGATTTTCTCTTGCATACGCTTCAGAAGGTAATGTTTCATACAGTTTTCTGCCAATATCCTTTCTTCCCATTTCACAGTGCTGAAAAGCAAGTCTGCTAGTTGCTTCCAATCTTATGTTTTGATTAGGACAATACTTTATAATACGCTCGCCAAGTAAAACAATCTCGGAATCATATTTTTGCATATTTTCTTTCCATTCCGGTATATCGGCATCATCTGAACATGCAATAAATAATGCGTACATCAGTTTGTTTAAAAGCTCATAATTATTAGGGAATTCTTTTACTCCATCACGAGCAATACGTACACATTCGTATACTAAACCTTTGCTTATTGCCATTTGGAAATCCGACAAATATTTTTCTACTTTTTTGGCTTCAAGATTTTCATCCATTCCCATAAGCTTATCAACAGTTATGTTAAAGAAATTTGCAATAGCAGGAAGCATTTCAATATCGGGATAGCTTGAATCTGTTTCCCAACGGGAAATGGTTTGACAAGAAACATTAAATATTTCTGCAAGCTGCTCTTGCGTAATATCTCTTTCTCTGCGTAATCTCTTTATATTTTCACCAATACTTAATCTCATAAAATTCTCC
>JAGALA010000045.1 GCA_017625935.1 Clostridia bacterium | reverse complement strand
TTTATTGCAAAGGCAAAGCAGTATATTGAAATGCCGAAGCTCACGCCCGAACTACTACGAGTATTTATCCGAAAGATAGAAGTCTTTGAGAAAATGGAAAAATACTCAAGGAAAGTCGGTAATCTAATCAATATCCACTATGCATTCCAACTTCCCGAACATGACGGAATGCCGATACTCAAGATGCTACTTCCAAGCAATATGCGAGAAACTGCCTAAAAAAGCAGTACACGGAAGGCAAAATGCCTTCCGTGTACATACCTCCCCAAATTCTCCGTTAAGAACACAACGGAAAATCGGTGTGTTTTTTATTTTATATACAAAAAATGAATATTTTTGTAAAATATCTTCACATTATAGTAGAAATATGTTAAAATATTAAATAAATATTTGTCGTGAGGAAAAATATATGCTTGAGCTTATTGACGTTTCCTTTAAGGTATCCTCTGATGAGGGAGAAAAGGAAATATTAAAAAATATCAATTTGAAAATAGATGATAGATTTGTTGCTATAACAGGACCTAACGGCGGCGGTAAATCTACTCTTGCAAAGGTTATTGCGGGAATTTATCCAGTAACGTCGGGAAAAATCATTTTTAACGGTACGGATATTACAAATATGTCTATAACCGACAGAGCCAAGCTTGGCATCAGCTTTGCATTCCAACAGCCTGTCAGATTCAAGGGGCTTACCGTAAGAGACCTAATTACACTGGCATCGGGCAAGCAAATCAGCGTTTCCGATGCGTGTGCGTATCTTTCCGAGGTTGGTCTTTGTGCAAGAGACTATATAGATAGGGAAATCAACGCTTCGCTTTCGGGCGGTGAGCTTAAAAGAATTGAAATTGCTATGATTATGGCAAGAGGAACACAGCTTTCCGTGTTTGACGAGCCGGAGGCGGGAATTGACCTTTGGAGCTTTAACAATCTTATTCGTGTTTTCCAAAAGATGCACGATCAGACAAACGGCTCAATAATGATTATTTCGCACCAAGAAAAGATTCTTGATATTGCCGATAAGATTGTCGTTGTTGCAAACGGAGAGGTAAAGAGCTACGGCAAGAAGGATGAGATTTTGCCCGAACTGTTGCACAGACAAAGTGCGGGATTTGGCTGCGTAAAGCTATAATACGAGGTATACTATGGACACAATACAAAAGAGCTTGCTTGAAAAGCTGACGGATTTGCACGATATTCCCGAGGGTGCGTATAATATACGCGCAAACGGCTCGCTCGGTGCAAGAAACACAACCGCTAATATTGATATAGTTTCAAAGCAGGACAAGGACGGAATAGATATAATTATCAAGCCGAATACTAAGAACGAAAGCGTGCATATCCCTGTTATTATCAGTAAAACAGGCATTGATGATTTAGTTTATAACGATTTTTATATTGGCGAAAACGCCGATGTTACAATTGTTGCGGGATGCGGCATTCACAATACTGGCGATGAAAAATCAAGCCACGATGGAATTCACACCTTCCACGTTGGGAAAAATGCGAAAATTAAGTACGTTGAGCGTCACTACGGACAGGGTGATGGCACGGGCGAAAACATTATGAATCCCAAAACCGTTATCGAAATTGACGATGGCGGCTATATGGAAATGGAAACAACGCAAATTAAGGGAATTGATTCAACCGAGAGAATTACCGAGGCAAAGCTTGGAAATGAAGCAAAGCTCGTTATCCGCGAAAGCTTAATGACTCACGGAAAGCAGTATGCAAAGACTGACTTTACCGTTGAATTAAACGGTGAAAACTCATCAGCAAACGTGGTTTCCCGTTCCGTTGCCAAGGATAGCTCTTATCAGGTTTTTTATTCCAATATTAAAGGGAATAACAAGTGCGCAGGACACACGGAGTGTGATGCGATAATTATGGATGATGCCAAGGTTTGTGCTATTCCTGAAATTACCGCAAATCACATTGATGCGAGCTTGATTCACGAGGCGGCAATCGGCAAAATAGCAGGTGAGCAGCTAATGAAGCTTATGACTCTTGGTCTTACAGAGCAAGAGGCAGAGGAGCAAATAGTAAACGGATTTTTAAAATAAATTTATATCGCTTATTCAAGAGGTAAAACGATAATATGAACGAATATGGAATTATCAATAGCATAGATACCTTTAACGAGGCATTGGCAAAAGTAAGACAAGCGCAAAAAAAATTCGCGACCTATTCACAGGAGCAGGTTGACAAAATTTTTGCAGCTGCCGCTATGGCAGCTAACAAAGCAAGAATACAGCTTGCTAAGCTTGCCGTTGAGGAAACGGGTATGGGACTTGTCGAGGACAAGGTGATTAAAAATCACTTTGCCTCCGAATATATTTACAATAAATACAGAGATACAAAAACGTGCGACGTTATTGAAGAGGATGTAAGCGGCGGTATGCAAAAAATCGCTGCCCCTGTCGGCGTTGTCGGTGCCGTTATCCCAACAACCAATCCAACCTCAACCGCTATATTTAAGACGCTTCTTGCGCTTAAAACAAGAAACGGTATTATCATCAGCCCGCATCCAAGAGCTAAAAACAGTACAATTGCGGCATCTAAAATAGTTTTAGAGGCGGCTGTCAAGGCAGGTGCGCCCGAGAATATTATTTCTTGGATTGATGTTCCAAGCTTGGAGCTTACCAACACTCTTATGGCATCATCGGACATCATTCTTGCAACAGGCGGCCCCGGTATGGTCAGATCCGCTTATTCAAGCGGAAAGCCCGCCCTTGGCGTTGGTGCAGGCAATACACCTGCGATTATTGACGATTCAGCAAATATTGTTCTCGCGGTTAACTCAATCGTTCATTCAAAAACCTTTGATAACGGTATGATTTGCGCATCAGAGCAGTCAGTTATCGTCAGCGAGAAAATTTATGATGACGTAAAGGCGGAATTCCTTAAAAGAGGATGCTATTTCTTAACCGACGAGGAAACGGAGAAGGTTAGAAAGACAATAATCATAAACGGATCGTTGAACGCGCGCATTGTTGGTCAAAGCGCACATAAAATAGCTTCACTTGCGGGCGTTGAAGTTCCCGAAAGCACAAAAATTCTTATCGGTGAGGTTGAAAGCGTTGAGCTTTCCGAGGAGTTTGCGCACGAAAAGCTTTCTCCTGTGCTTGCTATGTATAAGGTTAAGGACTTTGACGAGGCACTTGACAAGGCTTATCACTTGGTTGAGGATGGCGGACTCGGACATACGTCTTCGATATTTATTAACGAGCTTGCCGAACAGGAAAAGCTGGATAGATTCAAATTAATGATGAAAACCTGCCGTATTCTTGTGAATACACCATCCTCGCACGGAGGCATAGGCGACGTTTACAATTTCCGTCTTGAGCCGTCTCTTACACTCGGCTGCGGCACCTGGGGAGGAAACTCAATTTCGGAAAACGTTGGCGTTAAGCATCTTTTAAACATCAAAACCGTATCTGTTAGGAGAGAAAATATGCTTTGGTTTAGAGCACCTGAAAAAATATATATCAAAAAGGGCTGCTTGCCTGTTGCGCTTGATGAATTAAAGAGCGTTATGGACAAGAAAAGAGCGTTTATTGTAACCGATACCTTCCTTTTTGAAAACGGATATACAAAGCCGATTACAGACAAGCTGAATGAAATGGGAATTGTGTATTCTACGTTTTCGGACGTAGAGCCTGACCCGACGCTTGCCTGCGCGGTTAAGGGTGCTGAGCAAATATCAGCCTTTAAGCCTGATGTTATAATAGCTCTTGGCGGCGGCTCGGCTATGGACGCGGCAAAGATTATGTGGGTGCTTTACGAGCATCCCGAGGTTGATTTTATGGATATGGCAATGCGCTTCAGCGACATAAGAAAGCGTATCTATAAATTCCCCAAAATGGGTGAAAAAGCATACTTTGTTGCTATTCCGACCTCGGCAGGTACAGGCTCTGAGGTTACACCGTTTGCTGTTATTACCGACGGAGAAAGCGGGGTGAAATATCCTCTTGCAGACTACGAATTGCTTCCCAATATGGCAATTGTAGATGCCGATTTCCATATGAGCGCACCAAAGGGCTTGACTGCGGCTTCGGGTATTGATGCTGTAACACACGCGCTTGAGGCGTACGCATCGATTATGGCAACCGACTATACCGACGGCTTGGCATTACAATCACTTAAGGTTATTTTTGAATATTTACCGAGAGCTTATGAAAACGGTGCAAACGATCCCGTGGCAAGAGAGAAGATGGCTAATGCCGCAACGATGGCAGGTATGGCATTTGCAAACGCATTCCTCGGTGTTTGTCACTCAATGGCTCATAAGCTTGGTGCGTTCCATCATTTACCTCACGGCGTTGCAAACGCACTTATGATAAATGAGGTTATCCGCTTTAACGCTACCGATGCTCCGACAAAAATGGGTACCTTCTCACAGTATGACCACCCAATGGCTATTCAAAGATACGCAGAGGTTGCAAGCCACCTCGGCATCAGCGGAAATAGCGACGAGGAAAAGGTTGAAGGCCTCATTTCCGCAATCGATGAGCTTAAGGCAAAAATTGGAATTAAGCGCACAATCAAGGAATACGGAATTGATGAAAAATGCTTCCTTGACAGCCTTGATACAATGGTTGAGCAAGCGTTTGACGATCAATGCACGGGTGCGAACCCAAGATATCCTCTTATGAGTGAAATAAAGAAAATGTATTTGAACGCATACTACGGCACAAACGAAAGGGTTTAATTACAGTAAGGAGAACATTATGAAATACGAAAATATCATAGCGAAAAGATCCGACAAAACTGTATACCGTGACGGCGATTTAAAAATTAAGGTATATGATGAAAATACCTCCAAGGTTAATGTTTTGGTTTCTGCGCTTAATCAAGCGAAAATCGAGGAAACAGGGCTTAACGTGCCAAAGCTGCACGAGGTTACAACCCATGAGGGAAAATGGGTTGTGGTAACCGATTATATTGAAGGTACGCCACTGGACGTTTTAATGAGAAATAACCCCGAAAAGCTTGACGAGTATCTTAAGGTCTTTGTTGATCTTCAAGCAAGCGTTCATACAAAAAGAGCGCCGGGACTTTTGAAAATTAAAGAAAAAATGGCAATGAAAATAAATCAGACGAATTTCGACGATGCTTTGAAGTACGAGCTTCATGCAAGACTTGAGGGTATGCCGAATCACGTAAAGCTTTGCCACGGTGACTTTAATCCTTCTAACGTTATAGTGACCGACAGCGGTGATATGTTTATTATTGACTGGTCGCACGCAACTCAGGGAAATGCTTCCGCTGATGTAGCGAGAACGTATTTGATTTTCAAGCTTGCGGGCGAGGACGAAATTGCCGATAGATATTTGTCGCTTTTCTGCCAAAAGACAGGAATCACAAGAAGCTATTATTTGAGATGGCTTCCAATAGTTGCGGCATCGCAAACCGTTAAGAATATTGAATCCGAAAGAGAGATTTTGGAGAAATTCGTTAACGTAGTAGATTTTGAATAAATATTTCCCGTGGGCACGCCCACGGGAATATGACTTTGAGGAAAAAAATGAAAATTATTGATATTATAAAAACAGGAAAGCCGTCGTTATCTTTTGAGGTTTTTCCGCCCAAAACAAGCGATACCTTTGAGACCGTAAAAAGGGCATCGGAGGAAATTGCAACTCTTAATCCTGCGTTTATGAGCGTTACATACGGTGCAGGAGGCGGCACAAGCGAATATACGCTTGAAATAGCCAAAAATTTACAAAGCAAGGGCGTAACCGCACTTGCGCATTTAACATGCGTGAATTCAACAAAGCAAGAGGTTAGCGCGCGCTTAAAAAGCTTAAAGGAAAGCGGTATAGAAAACATATTAGCGCTTCGCGGCGACATTACACCCGAAAACCGCGAGCGTGAATCGTGGGATTACCATTACGCAAATGAGCTTGTTTCTCAAATAAAAAGAGATTACGATTTTTGCGTTGGCGGTGCTTGCTATCCCGAGGGACACCCCGAGTGTGATTCACAGTCCAAGGACATTGACAATCTGAAAAGAAAAATTGAGGCGGGCTGTGACTTTTTGACAACGCAAATGTTTTTTGACAACAACATTCTATACAATTTTCTCTATAAGCTGGGAAATAAGGGCGTTGACGTGCCTGTTGTTGCGGGAATTATGCCCGTCACAAACGGTAAGCAAATAAAGAGAACGTGCGCACTTTGCGGCTCGCTCTTGCCACCCAGATTTAAAGCGATTGTGGACAAGTATGGGGACAAGCCCGAGGCTATGAAGCAAGCAGGAATTGCATATGCAACAGAGCAGATAATTGACCTTTTCGCCAACGGAATTAACGTAGTACACGTTTATTCAATGAATAAATTTGACGTTGCAAGCAAAATTTGCGATAATATTTCGGAGATTATAAAATGAGTGAAATATCATTCATAAACACAAATGCAATTGAATTAAAGCTAAACGACAAGGAAATTTGCCGTTATCTTAATATGCGTGCGTGCGATGGCGCGCTTTGCGAGCTTATTGACGGATGCAAAAAAGAGGTTGCTGGTATCGCATCGCCCAAAGCTGTATTTGCCAAGGTTTCGGTTAAAGCGCTTAACGAAAAGCTTTCCTTAGGCTTTGGAGATGTTTGCAGCAAAAAATTAGCCAAGAATTTGTGCGGCTGTGGCGAGGCGTTTGTTTTTTGTGCAACTCTTGGGCAAGAGGTTGACCGCTTGATAAATAAATACTCGAAAATAGAGCCGTCAAGAGCTATCGTGCTTGATTCTGTTGCGACCGCTATGATAGAGGAGTTTTGCGACTACGTAAATGATATTTTAGGAGAAAACCGCTCCTTGCGCCCAAGATTTTCTTGCGGATACGGAGATTTTGATATAAAGCATCAAGCGGAAATATTAGACTTTTTAGATGCAAAAAAGAGAATTGGCGTTTATCTGCTTGATTCTTATATGATGACACCGTTTAAAACGGTAACGGCAATAGTCGGTATTGCCAAGTAAGGAGGGAAAATGGATTTACTTACTCAGATTTTAAGTAAATATGTGTTTTTTGACGGTGCAATGGGCACTGAGCTTCAGCGTTACGGCATTAAGCCCGGCGAAAGCTCGGAATCTTGGAATATTAAAAACCCCGAGATTATAACAAAAATACACAGAGCATATTTTGAAGCGGGCGCAAATATTGCAACCGCAAATACCTTCGGTGCCAATCCCTTAAAGCTTGACAACTATGAAGAGGTAATATTCAGCGCGATAGAAAACGCAAAACGCGCGATAAGTGCGCCGGAGCAATACGTTGCGCTTGATATCGGTCCGACAGGCAAGCTGCTTGCCCCACTTGGTGACCTTGATTTTGAGGACGCAGTAAGTGCCTTTGCTTGCACGGTAAAGGCAGGAACAGAGGCGGGGGCAGACTTGATTTTAATTGAAACAATGTCCGACCCTTATGAAATGAAGGCGGCTGTTTTGGCGGCTAAGGAAAATTCTACCCTTCCTATATTTGCAACCTTTGTTCTTGACGAAAACGGAAAGACTGTGACGGGATGCGATATCAGCGCTATGGTCGCGCTCCTTGAAGGACTTGGAGTTTCTGCCATTGGCGTAAACTGCTCACTTGGCGCTGAGCAGCTGATGGAATTTATTCCCGAACTTGTTGCCTCGTCCTCGTTGCCTATAATTGTCAACCCAAATGCAGGACTCCCCGCTATTATAAACGGAAAAACCTTTTATAAGCAAACACCGGCAGAGTTTGGCGAGTATATGGAAAAAATCGCAGGAATGGGCGCAAGATGCTTAGGCGGCTGCTGTGGCACGACTCCCGAGCATATTAAAGAGGTTGTCAGCCGCTTAAAGGGTAAGCAACCCTTGGCGATAGAAAAAAAGTCAAGAACAGTGGTGTCCTCGTATGCCAAAGCGTGCGTTTTTGAGAACAAAGCGGTTTTGATAGGCGAGAGAATAAACCCAACGGGTAAGCCGAAATTAAAGGCGGCACTACGCGAAAACGATATTGATTACTTAATTAAGGAAGCACTCGCGCAAGAGGAAAACGGCGCAAATATGCTTGACGTCAACGTTGGTCTGCCTGAAATTGACGAAAAAAGCGTGCTTTGCCAAGCGGTAAAGGAAATTCAAGCCGTTTCCACCTTGCCCTTGCAAATTGACACCTCAAACGTAGATGCGCTTGAAGCATCACTCAGAATATATAACGGAAAGCCCCTTGTAAATTCTGTAAACGGTAAGGAAGAGAGCATGCGCGCTGTTTTCCCGATTGTGAAAAAATACGGCGGCGCGGTGATTGCGCTTACTCTTGACGAAAACGGCATTCCCTCTACCGCACCCCAAAGAGCGGAGATTGCAAGAAGAATAATAGAAAAAGCAAGCGAGTACGGCATTGAGAAAAAGGACATTATCGTTGATCCGCTATGCTTAACGGTAAGCTCGGATAAGGATGCGCCAAGTGTCACCCTCGAAGCTATCCGTATTATAAAAAGTGAGCTTGGTGTTAAAACCTCACTTGGCATTTCAAACGTTTCATTCGGCTTGCCGGCAAGAGATTACGTCAATTCCGTTTTCTTTTCGCACGCGCTTTTGTGCGGGCTTGATGCGGTTATATTAAATCCGTTTTCAAACGAGATGAAAAAAGCATATTTTGCCCACAATGCGCTCGCAGGAATTGACGAGGGCTGTATAAGCTATATAGAATATGCCTCAGCCTTTGCCTCGGACAGCGCATCAGTGGCTGCATCGAATCAAACACTTGACGGTGCAATAATTAAGGGGCTTAAAAAGGAAGCAAAGGAGCTTGCCACATCGCTTATTAAAGAGAAAAAGCCGCTTGAAATTGTAAATGAGCATATTATTCCCGCGCTTGATACCGTTGGAAAACGGTATGAGGAAGGGAAGATATTCCTACCTCAGCTTCTTATGAGCGCAGAGACTGCAACGGTTGCCTTTGAGGTTATAAAGGAAGCATTAAAGGCGAATGACCGGTCAAGCAAGGGCGATATAATTTTGGCAACGGTAAAGGGCGATATTCACGATATCGGCAAAAATATTGTCAAGGTTATTTTGCAAAACTACGGCTTTACGGTTCACGACCTCGGCAAGGACGTTTCGCCCGAAAAAATACTTGAATATGCAAAAGCCAACCAAATAAAGCTTATTGGTCTTTCCGCCCTTATGACAACAACCGTTTCATCAATGGAGAAGACAATAAAGCTCTTTAAGGAAAGTGGCTATGCGGCAAAATTTGTCGTTGGCGGCGCAGTTTTAACACCCGAATACGCAGAAATGATTGGCGCTGATAAGTACGCCAAGGATGCGATGGATACTGTAAGATACGCGCAAGAGATATTAAATTGAATCAAAAAATCGACTGCTTTCGGCAGTCGATTTTGATTTCTTATTGTACCTCATTTATACAAGAGCCGTTTTCAAGATATTCTTTGATGTTTTGAACTGTCGTTTCGGCAATATTTGATAGTGCTTCTTTGGTAAAGAATGCTTGGTGAGATGTGACAAGCACGTTTGGCATTGTCATAAGGAGTGCAAGTGTGTCATCATTTACTATTAAATCGGAGTTGTCCTCAAAGAAAAGCTCACTTTCTTCTTCATAAACGTCAAGGCACGCACCGCCGATTTTTTTACTTTTGATTCCCTCAAGCAAGCTCTCGGCATTTATGAGTGCACCCCTTGAGGTGTTAACGATGATAACGCCCTTTTTCATTGAGTTGATTGATTGCTTGTCAATTAAATGATATGTTTCCTCGGTAAGAGGGCAGTGAAGTGAAATTATGTCGCATTCATCAAAAATCCTATCAAGCGAGGTGTATTCAAAATCAAGCGCGCCGTTCGGAAATTTATCGTATGCAAGCACTTTCATGCCGAAGCCCTTGCAAATTCCGCCAAATATGCCGCCGATTTTACCCGTGCCGATGATACCGATTTTTTTGCCGTACAAATCAAAGCCCAAAAGCCCAGAAAGGCTGAAATTAAAGCTCTTTGTCCTTACATATGCCTTGTGTGTATTTCTTACCATAGTCAAAAGCAGAGCCATCGTATGCTCGGCAACCGCATACGGAGAATAAGCAGGCACACGTACGACACCAATTTTGCCGCTCGCGTGCTTCAAATCCACGTTATTGTAGCCCGCACAGCGAAGCGCAATTAGCTTTACTCCATATTCGCAAAGCTTGTCAATAACCGCCGCATTTACGTCATCGTTTACAAAAACACATACGACATTGTAGCCGTTTGCGAGTGAAACCGTGTCCTCGTTTAGCTTTGTTTCAAAAAATTTCATTTTTGTGTTTTTATCTAAATATGGAGAGAAAAACTCCTCGTCATACGCTTTTGAGTCAAAAAAAGCAATCTTCATACAATTATCTCCTACACTTGCGATAAATTAAATTTTTGTTAATTTTATTATATCAATATTTGATAAAATTACAAGTCAATCGACAAAAAATAAATAAAAATTCTCTTAAATATAACGCGCGAGTATTGACAAGGGCGCGCGCACGTGATAAAATAATTTCGGTAAGGTTTTTGCAACTGACGGAATGCGAATTAACGCAAGGGAGCAAAAACGAAATAAGCCGACCGTCTGGGCACTCCTACCGCATAGGGTAGGACTGCCCATATTTTGTTTTAAGGAGTATTATATGAAAAAAGTAGCCATTCTTATGGGAAGCGACAGCGATCTTCCTATCGTTGAAAAGGGAATCAATGTTTTAAAGGAATACGGTGTTCCTTTTGAGGTACACGTTTATTCCGCACACAGAACTCCGTATCAAACCGCAGAGTTTGTAAAGAACGCCAAGGATAACGGCTTTGCTGTTATTATTGCGGCGGCAGGTATGGCAGCGCACTTGGCGGGTGCGGTAGCGGCAAATACCGTTTTGCCCGTTATCGGTATTCCTGTTTCTTGTAAGAATACGGGCGGTGTTGATGCTCTTTGGGCGACAGTTCAAATGCCGAGCGGCATTCCTGTTGCAACAGTAGCGATTGACGGCGCGGCTAATGCAGCACTTTTGGCAGTTGAAATGCTTGCTTTGTCTGATGATGAGCTTTACGAAAAGCTTGTTTTGGCAAGAAAAGCGGGCGAAGAAAAGGTGCTTGAAAAAAATAAAGCAATCGAAGAAAAATTTAATTATAATTTTTAATAATCGTTAGGAGAGGTTCAATGGGAGTTTTTGGTATAGTAGGAAATGAAAGAACTAACGTTGCTTCAAGCGTATATTACGGTCTTTATGCCCTTCAGCACAGAGGACAGGAAAGCTGCGGTATATCGGTTAATGATGACGGCGTAATCCACACGTATAAGGATACAGGCTTGGTTAACGATGTTTTCACAAGTCAAAGGCTTGAATCCTTGGGCGAGGGCACAATGGCTATCGGTCACGTGCGCTATGGCACAATGGGAACAAAGGGACGCATTAATGCGGAGCCTCTTGTTGTCAACCACACTAAAGGTCACTTGGCAATAGCAACGAACGGACGGTTGGTTAACGGCTCGGTATTGAAGCAGGAGCTTGAAATGAAGGGTATGATTTTCCACACCTCAAGTGATGCAGAAATCGTATCTTACGTTGTAATTCAAGAGCGTCTTAATTCCGTTTCTATCGAGCAAGCGGTAAATAAGGCAATGGATAAATTAAAGGGTGGCTTCTGTATGCTGCTTATGTCACCCAAAAAGATTATTGCGGTAAGAGATGAGCAGGGCTTTCATCCGCTTTGCTACGGAAAGCGCGAAAACGGAGAATACGTTATAGCGAGCGAAAGCTGTGCGCTTGACTCTGTCGGTGCAACCTTTATCCGTGAGCTTGAGCCTGGAGAAATCTTGGTTTTCACAAAGGACAGCATCACGTCCATCAAGGATCACTGTAAAAAGAAGCCCGAATCACTTTGCGTATTTGAATATGTCTATACCGCACGTCCCGATTCAATTATTTCTAACTGCTCGGTTCACGCTGCAAGAAAGAAGGCAGGAGCATTCTTATCAACCGTAAAGCCAATAGAGGCAGACGTTGTTGTCGGCGTTCCCGACTCGGGTCTTGATGCCGCACTCGGTTATGCTGAGGCATCGGGTATTCCTTACGGTATAGGACTTCTAAAGAATAAATATATTGGCAGAACGTTTATAGCACCGGGTCAAAACGTAAGAGAGGACAAGGTTAGAATAAAATTAAATCCTGTAAAGGAAACGGTAAACGGAAAGCGAGTAATTTTGGTTGACGATTCCATAGTTCGCGGTACTACCTGTGCAAGAATTGTTAAGCTGCTCAGAAACGCGGGAGCAAAGGAGGTTCACCTTCGTTCATCGGCTCCACCGTTTATAAATCCGTGCTACTACGGCACAGACATTGACTCTAAGGAAAATTTGATTGCGTGCTTGCACACCGAGGAGGAGATTGCAAAAATTATCGGTGTTGATTCGCTTGCGTATTTACGTCTTGAGGATGTTACGAAAATAGGTGCAAGCGGAACCTGCACGGGCTATTGCACGGCGTGCTTTGACGGCAATTATCCGACCGAAACGCCTAAAATGATAGTTAATAAATACGAAAATAAATTGTCAGAAAGTGAGAATAAGAGATGAAGAATTCAAGATCTGAAAGCTATGCAGCGGCAGGCGTTGATATTACAGCGGGCTACAAAGCGGTTGAGCTTATGAAAAAGCACATTGCTCGCACAAAGAACGAGGGCTGTCTTGATGACGTTGGCGGCTTTGGCGGTTGCTTCGGCTTGCCTGTTTCGGGAATGGAGGAGCCTGTTCTTGTTTCCGGCACTGACGGATGCGGCACAAAGGTAAAGATGGCTATTCTTATGGACAAGCACGATACAATAGGTATCGATGCGGTGGCAATGTGCGTAAACGATATTATTTGCTGCGGTGCTAAGCCACTTTTCTTCCTCGACTATATTGCTTGCGGAAAGAATATTCCCGAAAAAATTGCCGATATTGTTGGCGGTGTTGCTGAGGGCTGTGTTCAATCGGGTGCGGCACTTATCGGCGGCGAAACGGCAGAGCATCCCGGTATGATGCCAATAGACGAATATGACCTTGCAGGCTTCGCTGTTGGTATTGTTGATAAAAAGAAGATTCTTGACAATACAAGGATGGCAGAGGGCGACGTTGTTATCGCGCTTGCATCAAGCGGTGTTCACTCAAACGGCTTTTCACTTTGCCGTAAGGTGTTTGATATTGATAATAACCCCGATTCACTTTACGTTCCTTGCGAAGCACTTGGAGGTGCTTCAATCGCAGAGACCTTGCTTACTCCGACCAAAATTTACGTTAAATCCGTGCTTGCTTTGCTTGAAAAGGTTGACGTTAAGGGCATTTCTCACATTACGGGCGGCGGCTTCTACGAGAATATTCCACGTTCAATTCCAAAGGGACTTGCGGCAAAGGTTAACAAGAGCGCTGTTAAGGTGCTTCCTATCTTCGACCTTATTCAAAAGACAGGCAATATCCCCGAAAGAGATATGTATAATACATACAATATGGGCGTTGGTATGAGCATTGTTGTGCCTGCCGACGAGTTTGAAACAGCAATCGAGATTCTTAAAGCAAACGGCGAGGATGCATACGTTATCGGTGAGATTGTAAAGTCAGACGAGGGTGTAATCCTATGCTAAAGGCAAATATTGCGGTTTTGGTTTCGGGAGGCGGCACAAACCTTCAGGCGCTTATAGATGCGGAAAAGAGCGGAATTATTAAGAGCGGTAAAATCAATCTTGTTATTTCAAACAAGGCAGATGCTTACGCGCTTGAAAGAGCAAAAAACGCAGGCATCAGTACAAAAACCGTGCTTAAAAGCGAGCTCGGCTCTCAAGAAGCATTTGAAAATGAACTGATTTCGGCACTTGACGAGGCAAAAACAGATATTATCGTGCTTGCGGGCTTTATGAGCATTTTAAGTGCTAACTTCACAAATCACTTTAAGGATAGAATAATCAACGTTCATCCCACGCTCATTCCTTCATTCTGCGGCAAGGGCTTCTACGGACTTAAGGTTCACGAGGCGGCGCTTGCTTACGGAGTTAAGGTGAGTGGCGCAACCGTGCATTTTGTAAATGAAATTCCAGACGGCGGAAAAATCATAATGCAAAAGGCGGTTGAAATTTTAGAGGGTGACACCCCTGAAGTTTTACAAAAGAGAATAATGGAAGAGGCAGAGTGGAAAATTCTTCCCCTTTCGTGCGAAAAGGTATGTTCCCAAATTATTAAGGAGAGAAGCTAATGAATATTTATAAGATAGATGAAATCGGCGCACTTTTGAAGGATAATACTTATCCCGGCCGCGGTATTGTTATAGGAAAGAGCGAGGACGGCAAGAAGGCTGTATTTGCTTACTTTATTATGGGTAGAAGCGAAAACAGCAGAAACCGTGTTTTCAAGGAGGTTGAGGGCGACTTGTTTACCGAGCCGTTTGACTTTTCCAAGGTTGAGGACCCATCACTCATTATTTACGCGGCAGTAAGAAATCACGAAAACAAAATGATCGTTACAAACGGCGACCAAACAGATACAATTTATGAATTCGTAAAAGAGGGCAAGTGCTTCAAGCAAGCGCTCAAAACAAGAGAGTTTGAGCCCGATTTTCCAAACTTCACACCACGTATCAGCGGTATGCTCACATTTGGTGAAGATGATTTTAAGTATCAAATGAGCATACTTAAAAGTGCTGACGAAAAGGGAAGCGCTTGTAATAGATACTTCTATGAGTACACTCCAATAAACGGTCTTGGACATTTCATTCATACATACGTATGTGACGGCAACCCAATTCCAACCTTCCAGGGCGAGCCCGAAAGAGTAAAGATTCCAAATAACATTGATGATTTCACAAATGAAATTTGGACAAGCCTTAACGAGAGCAATAAAATTTCCTTGTACGTTCGCTACGTTGACATTGAAAGCGGCGTTTACGAGAACAGAATGATTAATAAAAATAACTAAGAAAAGGTGGGATAACGTAAATGAAAGAATTTGAACTTAAATATGGCTGTAACCCTAATCAAAAGCCATCTAAAATTTATATGGAAAACGGCACAGAGCTTCCAATTGAGATACTCTCAGGCAGACCGGGATACATAAACTTTCTTGACGCATTCAACTCATGGCAGCTTGTAAAGGAGCTTAAGGAGGCAACGGGAATGCCTTGCGCAACTTCTTTTAAGCACGTTAGCCCTACATCAGCTGCGGTTGGTAAAAAGCTTTCGGATAAATTAAAGAAGGCGTGCTTCGTTGACGATATTGAGGGTCTTGATGAGTCCCCGCTTGCTTGTGCATATGCAAGAGCGAGAGGCACTGACAGAATGTCCTCCTTCGGTGACTGGATTGCGCTTTCCGACGTTTGCGACGTAACAACCGCTACACTTATCAAAAGAGAAATTTCCGACGGCGTTATTGCTCCCGGTTATACGGACGAGGCGCTTGAAATTCTTAAATCAAAGAGAAAGGGCAACTATAATATAGTTAAGATTGACCCAAATTACATTCCCGAGGTACAGGAAAAGAAGCAGGTTTTCGGCATCACCTTTGAGCAGGGCAGAAACAACTTCGTTATAAACCGCGAGCTTCTTTCCAATATCGTTACGGAAAACAAGGAATTTACCGAGGATGCGGTAACTGACCTTATAATTTCTCTTATCACACTTAAATACACACAGTCAAACTCTGTTTGCTATGCATATGACGGACAGGCAATCGGCGTTGGCGCGGGTCAGCAGTCAAGAATTCACTGCACGCGCTTGGCAGGCACAAAGGCAGATACATGGCACCTTCGTCAGCACGATAAGGTTTTGAATCTTCCTTTCTTGCCAACAATTGCACGTCCCGACAGAGATAACGTAATTGACGGCTACATCAACAAAAACGAAGAGGACGTTTGCGCTGACGGTGTATGGCAAAAATACTTCACGCACCAGCCCGAGCCCTTAACAGATAAGGAAATCAGAGAATACCTTGACACAATCACAGGTGTTAGCGTTGGCTCAGATGCGTTCTTCCCGTTCAGCGACAATATTGAAAGAGCACGCAGAAGCGGTGTTTCCTTTATTGCCGAGCCCGGCGGATCAATAAGAGATGACCTTGTAATTGATTGCTGCAATAAGTACGGTATTGTTATGGCATTTACGGGAATGCGCCTTTTCCACCATTAATCTTTAAGAAATCGAGGCAAAAGATGAGGGTATTAGTTGTAGGTGGCGGCGGACGTGAGCACGCCATTATAAGAAAGCTTAAGGAAAGCAAAAAAATTACTGAAATTTACGCGCTACCCGGTAACGGCGGTATGTATAAGGATGCAACCGCAGTTGCCATTGGAGCTAAGGATATTGACGGTATTGTAAAATTTGCCGTTGAAAATAAAATCGATTACGCGGTTGTAGCACCTGACGACCCCTTGGTGCTTGGATGTGTAAATGCGCTGAGTGAGGTGGGAATTCCTTGCTTCGGTCCAACCAAGGAAGCGGCAATTATCGAGGGCAGTAAGGTTTTCTCAAAGAACCTTATGAAAAAATACGGTATTCCAACCGCTAAATACGAGGTTTTCTCGGATGCCGAAAGCGCACTTGAATACGTAAAGACAGGACCGATTCCAACGGTTATTAAGGCGGACGGCTTGGCGCTTGGCAAGGGCGTTATTATCGCGTTTACAAGAGAAGAGGCAGTTGAAGCGGTTAGCTCCATTATGACCGACAAAAAATTCGGCTCAAGCGGCGATAATATCGTAATTGAGGAATTTTTGGAGGGCCCCGAGGTTTCCGTGCTTGCATTTACAGACGGCAAGGTTGTAAAGCCAATGGTTTCGTCAATGGACCACAAGCGCGCGCTTGACGGTGACAAGGGTCTTAACACGGGAGGAATGGGTACGATTGCTCCAAACCCCTATTATACAAGTGCAGTTGCTGAGGAGTGTATGGCTAAGATTTTCTTGCCAACCATCGAGGCAATGAAGAGCGAGGGCAGAGAATTTAAGGGCTGCTTATACTTCGGTCTTATGCTCACAAAGGACGGAGCAAAGGTTATTGAATACAACTGTCGCTTCGGTGACCCCGAAACACAGGTTGTGCTTCCGCTTCTCGAAAGCGACCTATTTGAAATTATGCAGGCTACAACAAACGGCACATTGGCTGACTGCGAGGTTAAATTCTCAGACAAGTATGCTTGTTGTGTAATTATGGCATCAAAGGGCTATCCCGAAAAGTACCAAAGCGGCTTTGAAATGGTTATTCCCGAGGAAATAGAAAAGGACGTTTACGTTGCGGGTGCAAAATACGAAAACGGTAAAATTTATTCTGCGGGCGGACGTGTCCTCGGTGTTACAGACGTTTCAACCTCACTTAAAAGCGCAATTGACGGTGCATACAAAAAAGTAAAAATGATTAAATTTGATAACGCGTTTTATCGCCACGACATCGGTGCAAGAGCGCTTATGGCAACGGAGGAAAAATAATGGTTTATCGCATTTACGTTGAAAAGAAGGAAGGACTTCAAAACGAATCAAACGCACTTCTTTCCGAAATTAAGACCTTTCTTGGAATTAACTCCATTGAGGGCGTTAGAATATTAAACAGATACGATGCTGAAAACATCACAAAGGAGCTTTTTGACTATGCTGTAAAGACGGTATTTTCAGAGCCTCAGCTTGATGATGCATCAAGCAGCTTCGACGCTAAGGGCGGCTTCGTGTTTGCAACCGAGTACCTCCCGGGTCAGTTTGACCAAAGAGCAGATTCCGCCGCACAGTGCATTCAGCTTATCTCACAGGGAGAGAAGCCGACGGTGCAAAGTGCAAGAGTTTACATTCTTTACGGAAATCTCACAACTGATGAAATTGCAAAGATTAAAAAGCACGTTATCAACCCCGTTGAAGCAAGAGAGGCCTCCCTTGAAGAAAAGGAAACCTTAAAGGTTGAATACGATATTCCGACGGAGGTTGCAACACTTGACGGCTTTATTGAGCTTGACGAAAAGGGTCTTGATGCTTTTGTTAAGTCCTACGGTCTTGCAATGGACCTTGACGATATCAAATTCTGCCAGGCCTACTTCAAAACCGAGGGCAGAAATCCAACGATTACCGAAATCAGAATGATAGATACATACTGGTCAGATCACTGCCGTCATACAACGTTCTCAACTACAATTGACAGCGTTAAGTTCAATGACGAGCTTATCGAAAAGGCATACGAGGAGTATCTTGAAACAAGAAAAGAGCTTGGCAGAACAAAGCCGATTAACCTAATGGATATCGCGACCTTAGCGGTTAAATATCTTAAAAAGGAGGGCAAGCTTGATAAGCTTGATGAAAGCGAGGAAATCAATGCTTGTACCGTTAAAATCGACGTTGAAATTGATGGAAAGACAGAAAAATGGTTGCTTCTTTTCAAGAACGAAACACATAACCATCCAACTGAAATCGAGCCATTTGGTGGCGCGGCTACTTGTATTGGCGGTGCTATCCGTGACCCACTTTCGGGCAGATCCTACGTTTATGGCGCTATGCGCTTGACAGGTGCGGCAAATCCGCTTAAGCCTGTTTCGGAAACCATCGAGGGCAAGCTTCCACAAAGAAAGATCGTTACAACTGCCGCAAGCGGTTATTCCTCATACGGTAACCAAATCGGTCTTGCAACAGGTATCGTTGACGAAATTTATCACGATGGCTATGCCGCAAAGCATATGGAGGTTGGCGCGGTTATTGCCGCAACTCCTGCAAAGAATGTAAGACGCGAGGTACCCGCGGACGGCGATATCGTTGTTCTTCTTGGCGGACGCACAGGCCGTGACGGATGCGGCGGTGCTACAGGCTCGTCTAAGTCCCATACCGTTGAATCACTTGAAAGCTGCGGTGCGGAGGTACAAAAGGGTAACGCGCCCGAGGAAAGAAAGCTCCAACGCCTATTTAGAAATTATGAGGCATGCCGTATGATAAAGCGTTGTAACGACTTTGGCGCAGGCGGCGTTTCCGTTGCTATAGGTGAGCTTGCGGACGGTCTTTTCATCGACCTTAATGCAGTTCCGAAAAAATATGACGGTCTTGACGGCACAGAGCTTGCAATCAGCGAATCGCAAGAGAGAATGGCTGTTGTTATTGAAAAGGAAAATAAGGACAGATTCTTAGAGCTTGCAAACAGTGAAAACCTTGAAGCAACAGTTGTTGCCCAAATTACCGAGGAGCCACGCTTGAAGATGGCTTGGAACGGTAAAATTATTTGTGATATCAGCCGTGAGTTCTTAAACTCAAACGGTGCTGAAAAGCATATAGATATTGAATGTGCAAGCGTTCAAGATTACAGCAAGAAAACTCCCACTTCATTTGAAAAGGGAATGATGGACGTTGTAACCGACCTAAACGTTTGCTCGAAGAGAGGACTTAGCGAGCGCTTTGACTCTACAATCGGCGCTGGCACGGTTCTTATGCCGTTTGGCGGAAAAAATCAGCGCACACCAATTCAAGCAATGGTGCAAAAGGTTTCTGTTGAAAAATCACATACGGACGATTGCTCGTTTATGTCTTGGGGCTACAACCCATTTATCTCTGAAAAGAGCCCATATCACGGCGCATATCTTGCAGTTGTTGAATCTGTTTCAAAGCTTATTGCAACAGGTGCTAAATTTGAGGACGTATATCTTACGTTCCAGGAATATTTTGAAAAGCCGACTAAGGTTGCAACACGTTGGGGCAAGCCGCTTTCCGCACTTCTCGGTGCGTTTAAGGCGCAAAAGAACCTTGGCATAGGCGCAATCGGCGGTAAGGACTCAATGAGCGGCTCGTTTGAAAAGCTTGACGTTCCGCCAACGCTTATCTCATTTGCGGTTACAATGGGCAAAACAAGCGAGGTTATCTCACCCGAATTTAAGAAGGCAGGAAATAAGGTTGTCCTCTTAAAGCCTAAATACGATGAAAACGGACTTCCTGTGACCCAGTCACTTATCGCGCTTTACGATAAAGTGACAAAGCTTGCAAGGGACGGAAAGGCAGTCAGCATCTATACACCGACAATTGGCGGTGTTGCCGAGGCAATTTACAAAATGGCTATCGGTAATGGTCTTGGATTTGAGTATTCAAGCGTTGATATGGCTGAAATCTTTGCCTATAACTACGGCGCATTTATTGTTGAGCTTTCATCAAAGGACGAAATCGGCATCGAGCTTGGTTACGTTACCGATAATAACGCTATTTCCTACAACGGCGAAAAGATTTGCATGTGCAAGCTTAATGACGGCTATGAAAGCAAGCTTGAGAGCGTATATCCTTGCAATATTAAATTTAATGAAGAAAAGCCCGAAACAATTTCATATAAGGCAGAAAAGCGCACCTGCGCTAACATTAAGGTGGCAAAGCCAAAGGTGCTTATTCCCGTATTCCCGGGCACAAACTGTGAGTTTGATTCGGCAAAGGCGGCAATGGATGCAGGCTTGGAGAGCGAAATCTTTGTTATCAACAATCTAAGCGCCGAGGGCATAAAGAGAAGCGCCGAAGCGTTTGCAAGAAAGGTTGGAGAGAGCCAAATCGTATTTATCCCTGGCGGCTTCAGCGGCGGTGATGAGCCTGACGGTTCGGGTAAGTTTATCACAGCATTCTTCCGCGGAAACGACGTTAAAAACGCAGTAACGGAGCTTCTTGACAACCGTGGCGGACTTATGTGCGGTATTTGTAACGGCTTCCAAGCACTTGTTAAGCTCGGACTCGTTCCTTACGGCAAGATTATCGATACAGACGAAAGCTGTCCAACGCTTACGTTCAACAATATTTCAAGACACCAGTCAAAGATTGTAAGAACGAGAATTGCATCAAATATGTCCCCTTGGCTTTCGGAATGCAACGTTGGCGATATTATCAACGTGCCGATTTCACACGGTGAGGGCAAGTTCTTAGCTAACGATGCTACAATTAAGGAGCTTATCGCAAACGGACAAATCGCAACACAGTACGTTGACCTTGACGGAAAAGCTACTTACGATATCCAATACAATCCAAACGGCTCAACTCTCGCAATCGAGGGTATCACATCACCCGACGGACGCGTATTCGGTAAAATGGGTCACTCCGAGCGTATCGACAACGGTCTATACCAAAACGTATATGGCGAATATGACATCAAGATGTTCAAATCCGCTGTTAAATTCTTTAAATAAACTTAAAGGCTGCACGAACCGTGCAGCCTTTTTCAACTAACATTAGAAAACTTCTCTCCAAATGAGTTATTGTTTTTGTTCTATACTATGCTATAATAGAGATAGGATAAGCGCTGATCCGATAAAAAATTGGAGGTCTTTATGGTTAGACTTGGAGAAAAAATTAAACAATTAAGAAAGCAGAAAAATATTTCACAAGAGGTTTTGGCAAATCATTTAGGAGTATCTTTTCAGGCAGTTTCTAAATGGGAAACATAAGCGACTCAGCCTGATGTGATTATGATACCGGCGATAGCTTCATTCTTTGGCGTGTCAACTGATGAATTGTTTGATTTCAACATTTATGAAATAGAACAAAGAGTTGATAAAATCGTTGATGAGCACAGACTGTATTTAGATACAGATGTGAAGAAAAGCGAGCAAATTATTCGCAATGGATTAAAGAAATATCCCGGCAATGAAATTTTGCTAAATTGTCTTATCAATATAATTTCGGCAACGGATATACAAGCAATAAATGTATTGAAAGCTTTTGAAAATGATTTTGAAACAAGCTATACCCATAGTAAGCATGATCCGGAAAAAATCAAAGAGCTTGAAAACAAATTAAATTCTATCTAAATTCACGCAACGCTTGAAAAAAACTCTCGTTATGTGTTGTTG
>JAGALA010000044.1 GCA_017625935.1 Clostridia bacterium | reverse complement strand
AGGGGTCGACGTCCTCGACGACCCGTAAAGACGTCCTCAACGACCCGTAACGACGTCCTCGACGCCCCGCATTGAACGGCACGCACCCAACAAAGCGGGAGGAGCAAGCCCCTCCCCTACAAGGAAATCGAAATTGTGGCTCCCTCTGGGACACATTGACACTCGAAAACTTGTTTTCGTTAGTGGAAAGCGTGCACGCGAGCGCAAGGCTTAAAAAGGTGAGTGTTTTAAATAGCGAGTCGCAGGGGGCTCCGCGAAGCGGTGGAGGAGAATGCGATATGCAACCTACGGTTGATGATATGCACGCAAATGCGTGGTGATATGCACGGCACGCCGTGATGATATACAACGCTGCTCGTTGATTTACCCGTAGGGGTCGACGTCCTCGACGACCCGTAACGACGTCCTCGACATCCCGCAATGACGCACCCGACTGCCTGTTTGATTGACGCCCCAATGCCCTGATTGAGCTTCACACGAAGCCCTTTTTTTGTTTGTTTAGTTCAGAGTTATGAGGCTCGCTTCGCTCACCGTTATGAGCTTGCACGGCAAGCGTTATGATATGATTGCTATTGTAATCTAAAACTTGGCAAAGCCAATCATAACAATGCGTAGCATTTCATAACTCATAACTTGCCTGCAGGGCAATCATAGTTGTAGCGTGATACTCCGTTAAGAGTATCACGCTACCCCTGTGTCTGCTTTTTGTGTATAAAATTATTCCTCGCTCTTTTGATATTCCAAAATCGCACCGAGGAGTGCGACCTCGCGGTCGTTATTTTTGCTCATCAGCTTGGGAATACAAATTACCGTATCCTTGGGGAAAATGGAATACAGCTCGGGGTTTTGACGCGCAAGCTCTGTTTTCCAAAGGTAAATTCCGCACCCCTTGTACGTAATTTCGCTATAATCCTCGTTTGGAAACAGGTCGACAACGGCGTAAAAGCTACTTTGAAACTCATCGTAAACTGCGGTGTCAAGTAGCAAAAAGTTGTAATCGCTATATGCAATCATATTACTGATTTGGTCATATGCTTGCCCCATTGCTTGCTTTTGCGGCTGTGTCATATCCTTGCCGTCATTTTGTTCTCTGAATTGCTCGTCGGTTAGGTATCTGTTCTTTGTCCACTCAATTTCAACCTTGCCGTTTTTTGAATAATCGGGCACGAGCTCCAAAAAAAGCGCATTAACCTTATCAAGCTCTGCTTTTGTGATTTCCTTTGGGCCGTTATAGGCAATCATCATATCGGGCGCGGTTACCCTTTGATATATTAATGTTGCGCTAAGGGAAATAACAACCACAAGGAAAAAGCTCGCGATAATAAGAGGCCATTTGTGCTTGTACCATAGGTTGGCAAAAAAGCTGCCCTTTGTAATTTCCCTTGACGTGTCGTGGATTTTATCGTCGTTTTCTATACCGAGGAGGCGAATTCTGCGCGCGGCATTTGACTCGCGCTCGGGCACATTATTTTTGTTTTGTTCGTCCATTTTGTACTCCAAAAAATGTATATATTAAAATTATATCATTCCTAAATTGCATTGTCAAGCACTATAATATTGACACAAAATACAATTTATGTTAAAATAAAAAGAGCGAAATATAATAAAGGAGCACGAAATGAAGGAGCTACTTTGTCCTGCGGGAAATTTTGAAAAAATGAAAGCGGCGATTTTATACGGTGCGGACGCAGTTTATCTTGCATCCGATATGTTCGGTATGCGTGCCGCTGCCGATAATTTTACTTTAGAGGAGCTTGAGGAGGCAACCGAATACGCCCACGCACGAGGGGTGAAAATTTACGTCACTGTGAATACAATGCCTCACACAAACGAGTATCCACGACTAAAAAAATATTTACTTGAATATGATAGAATAGGCGTTGATGCGCTTATAATTTCCGACCTTGGCGTTCTCACCCTTGCACGTGAGCTCATTCCAAATATGGAAATTCACATCTCAACTCAAGCGAGCATCGTTTCGGCGGATGCGGCAAACGCTTACTATAAATTAGGCGCAAAGCGCGTGGTTCTTGCACGTGAGCTCTCGCTTGACGAGATTAATGAAATCAGAAGAAATACTCCGAAGGATTTGGAGCTTGAATGCTTCATTCACGGCTCGATGTGCATTTCATATAGTGGCAGATGCCTCCTTTCTAACTTCTACACAGGCAGAGATGCAAATCGCGGCGCGTGCGCACAGCCCTGCCGTTGGAACTACACAAACTCACTCCCACTTGCCTTTGCGGAGGAAAAACGCCTCGACGATGTTCTTAACATTGAGGAATACAAGGAGGGCTCATTTGTGATGTCCTCAAAGGATATGTGTATGATTGAGCATATCGATGACCTAATGGAAAGCGGAATTGACAGCTTCAAA
Source organism: Clostridia bacterium (assembly GCA_017625935.1). Taxonomy (GTDB): domain Bacteria; phylum Bacillota; class Clostridia; order Oscillospirales; family CAG-272; genus RGIG2000. The sequence goes on along the minus strand of JAGALA010000044.1, from coordinate 51,450 downwards.
ATTGAGGGCAGAATGAAGAGTGCATACTACACTGCCATTTGCGCAAATACTTATAAAATGGCAATGAACGAGTACCTAAAATCACCTGAGAATTTTAAGTATAATCCCCTTTGGCTGCGTGAGCTTGAAAGCGTTTCACACAGAGAGTACGCAACGGGCTTTTACTATGACAGTCCAATGAAAAATCCGCAGGTGGTGACGCAAAACGGTTACCTGCGCGAAAAAGCATATTTGTGCGTTGCAACCGAGAATAGCGACACAGGGTACGCTCTTTTTACACAAAGAAACAAAATAAAAGAGGGTGATGTGTGCGAAATTATCACCCCGGGGCAAATCGGCAGGCGTTTCGTGGCTACCGAGCTTACCTTACCAAACGGCGAGAAAATCGAGTCGGCTCCGCACCCGTATATGGAATTTAAGATGAAGGTGCCGTATGAGGTGAAGGCAGGCGACATTATCCGCTCGGCAGAATAAAACATCACCCACTAACATCACAATATTTCAATAGCTTTATATCAAAATCAGACACTTCCCCCACTAAAAACAGCTAAATAGGAGATTTTATGGCTTTTATAGAAATTCTAAAGGCAATTTTTATAGGTGTAATTCAAGGTGTAACCGAATGGCTGCCTGTTTCAAGCACGGGTCATATGATTATCGCAAATGAATTTGTTAAATTGAATATCAGCGATGGCGCTTGGGAAATTTTCGAGGTAGTTTGTCAGCTTGGCTCAATCCTTGCGGTTTTGATACTGTTTTTTGACAAGCTAAATCCCGTAAAAAAGACACAGGGGCGCCTAATTTTGAAAAAAGAAACCGTTTCGCTTTGGAAAAAGGTTATCATAGCGGTGCTTCCTGCGGCTCTTATCGGAGTTTTGCTTGATGACTTTTTAGACGAGCATTTTTACAATTTTATTACCGTTTCGGTGGCACTTGTATTTTACGGAGTTTTGTTTATAATAATTGAAGCGGTCAATAAAAAAAGACGCTACAAATATTTGACTGTTGACTCCCTTGACTATAAGACCTCGCTGAAAATAGGTGCTTTCCAGGTGCTTGCATTAATCCCCGGCACGTCACGCTCGGGCTCAACGATCCTTGGTGCGTCATTGGTTGGCGTTAATCGCGTTAGCGCGGCGGAATTTTCATTCTTCCTTGCAATTCCCGTAATGGCGGGCGCAACACTACTCAAGCTTGTAAAGGTTGTTTTGCTTGACGGTGCGTCGATATCTCCGTTTGAAATGCTGATTATTTACGTTGGCACGCTCGTTTCATTTATCGTTTCGTTTGCAACAATTAAGGCGCTTATGCGCTTTGTTAAGAAGCACACCTTTGCGCTCTTTGGTTGGTATAGAATAATACTTGGAATTATACTTTTAGCTTATTACTTTATATTTAGATAAAAAACTATTGCATATTTAATTAGTTTGTGTTATAATATTTGCGAAAAATTTGCAGATGGCATATTTTTCCACTAATTTTGTTAATAATTAAGATAGGAGAATAAAAAATGACCTACAACAAGAAAACAATTGAAGACGTTAACGTTAGCGGCAAAACCGTGCTTGTAAGATGTGACTTCAACGTTCCTATGAAGGACGGCAAAATCACAAGCGACAAGAGAATCATCGGTGCGCTTCCAACAATCAAGTATTTGCTCGACAACGGTGCAAAGGTTATCCTTTGCTCACACATGGGCAAGCCACACAGCATTCTTACAGAGGGCTTCGGTCTTAATAAGAAGGAAAAGAAAAAGGTTGAGGAGCTTCCGGAAAGCGAAAGAGCTGCTGCAACAGCTGAGCTTTTGAAGAAGGCACTCGGCGACAAGGACAAGTTCACACTTAAGCCTGTTGCTGATCGCTTAAACGAGCTTCTTGGCGAGGGCACAGTTGCATTTGCAAGCGATATCGTTGGTGCTGACGCTAAGGCTAAGGTTCAAGCTCTTGAAAACGGCAAGGCAGTTCTTCTTGAAAACGTTCGTTTTGACGCAAGAGAAACAAAGAACAATCCTGAATTTGCAAAGGAGCTTGCTTCCTACGCTGACATCTACGTAAACGATGCATTCGGTACAGCTCACCGTGCACACGCTACAACAGCAGGCGTTGCTGACTACCTCCCTGCAGTTTGCGGTTACCTCATTCAAAAGGAAATCGGCGTTATGGGTAAGGCACTTGCTGATCCTGCACGTCCGTTCGTTGCAATCCTTGGCGGTGCTAAGGTTTCTGACAAGATCGGCGTTATCAACAACCTCATCGAAAAGGTTGATACACTTATCATCGGCGGCGGTATGGCTTACACATTCTTTAAGGCACTCGGCTACAGCGTTGGTACATCACTTTGCGAGGACGACAAGGTTGAGCTTGCAAAGGAAATGATGGCTAAGGCTGAATCAAAGGGCGTTAAGTTCTTAATCCCTGTTGACAACAAGATTGGTCGTGAATATGACGAGAATACAGAAGCTAAATTCTGCAACTCAAATGAAATTCCTGACGGCTGGATGGGTCTTGACATCGGTCCTAAGACACAAGAGCTCTTTGCAAACGCAATCAAGGGCGCAGGCACAGTTGTTTGGAACGGTCCTATGGGCGTTTCCGAGTGGAAGAACTTTGCATCAGGTACTGAGTGTGTTGCTAACGCAGTTGCTGAAAGCGGCGCAATCTCAATCATCGGTGGCGGCGACTCAGCGGCAGCAGTTGAAAAGCTCGGCTTTGCTGACAAGATGACACACATCTCAACAGGTGGCGGCGCATCACTTGAATTCCTTGAGGGTCTTGAGCTTCCTGGTATAGCTTGCCTCCAAGATAAATAATAAACAATAAAAGCCAAACGCCATACGGCGCTTGGCTTTTGCCAATAAAACGGCGCAAAGCCAACAAATACAAGGGCTTATATCATTTCGCGCTAACGGAAAACGGCAACTAAATGCATAATTGAACATATGTTCATATGAATGAAAATAAATATAATAGGAGAAAAACAATGAGAAGAAAAGTAATTGCAGGAAACTGGAAAATGAACATGACACCTTCACAGGCAAAGGCGCTCATCGAGGAGACAAAGCCACTTGTTGCAGGTAAGGACAATTGCGATATCATTTTCTGCGTTCCGTTCGTAGATATTCACGCAGCACAGGAAGCAGCTGCAGGCTCAAACATCAAAATCGGTGCTGAAAACGTTCACTTTGAGGAAAAGGGTGCTTTCACAGGCGAAATCTCTGCAAGCATGCTTAAGGAGTGCGGCATTGAGTACGTTATCGTAGGTCACAGCGAAAGACGTCAATACTTCGGCGAAACCGACACAACAGTAAACCTTCGCACTAAAGCGGCTATCAATGCAGGCATGAAGGTTCTTCTTTGCCTTGGCGAGGTTAAGGACGAAAGATTGAACGGTATTACAGATGAGGTTGTTTCAATGCAAACAAAGCTCGCTCTTAAGGATATCACAAAGGAGCAGCTCGCTCAGGTTATCATCGCTTACGAGCCTGTATGGGCAATCGGCACAGGTCTTACAGCAACTCCTGAGCAGGCAGACGAAACCTGCGGCGTTATCCGTGAAACTGTAAGAGGTCTTTACGGTGACGATGCGGCTGAAAAGATTATCATTCAATACGGCGGATCAATGAACGCAGGTAACGCTAAAGAGCTTTTGGCAAAGGAAAACGTTGACGGCGGTCTTATCGGCGGCGCTTCCCTTAAGGCAAAGGATTTCTCGATTATCGTTGACGCAGCTCAATAATTTAAGCTTAGTAATTAGCGGCTTCCTTTGGGGAGCCGCTTTTTTTTGTTTGATTAAAGTTCTCTCGAGGAGTTTTTTTGCTGATTTGTTTATTTTTTTCAATAATATAAATAAATTTATAAAAAAGTTGTATATAGTAACCAAATAAAAGTTGACAAACATATATTATAATGTTATAATTATTATGTACGAATATATCCATGCGCGAGTGCTGGCTTTGCATACGGCGCATAATTTATAATTTGAGGTGTATATATGTTGAAAATGAAGGGAAAGGTTATTCTCACTTTGCTTCTTACCTTGATAGTGGGCGTTTTGTTCGCTACTTTGGTTTATGCGGCACCAAGTGGGTCGATTACCGTTGATTTTTATACTTCGGGAAATGCTATTGATAAGGACATTAACACAAACGTTATTGTAGAGGGTAGCGCACAAATTCAGCGTGGCGAGTCCGTAAAGCTCCCTGCAAGGACGGTTTCTGAAGGCAGCTCCTTTAACTGGTATACCGAGGATGGCCGTGCTTGGGAGTGTGGCTCAACCGTTACCTTCTACGAGGATACAAAGCTTTTCCCAATTACCACGCTTGATATTACCACGGCTCAAGAGCTTTATGAGCAAATGCCTAAAAACGGCGCAAAGATAAGACTTCTCAACGATATTTATCTTGAAAAGAAGCCTGATTTCCCTTGGCCCGGTACAGGAACAATTCTTTTAAACGGTAAAACGCTTGAAATTAATTCGTCGCTCGGTACTGCTTGGGGCGGACAGCGCGCAGGTACGTTCTTCTATGGCACGGGTACAATTAAATATCACGGCACGGGCTTGTTTGCAAATATCAACGGTCACGGCTGGGGCGGTGACTCCTGTCGCTTGTTCGTAGGCAGAGGCATCACTCTTGACGCACCGAATGCGATTCTTGCGAAGGATAGCGACGGCTCATACGTTAGCGGTTATCCGCGTATTCAAATATACGGTAACGTTAACTGCAAAACCGTGCTTGAAATGGGCAACTCAGGAAACAGATACCCTCGTATCGAGGTTTATGACGGAGCACAGCTTAACGTAAACGGTCCACTTCTTAGCCACACATCACCGGGTAATAATATTAACGTAAATATTTACGGCGGCAATATCACAACAAAATCTAATAATAGCTTCTTTGCAGACCAAACGGCTATTTATACAATATCAGGCGGCTCGTTTACCTTTGCAAACAGCGCTGATTATCAAACACTTGAGGAAACAATAGACAAGGCAACAAGCAAGATTATTGATCTTACCGCTTCAAACGGCACGGTATATAAAACCGTAATTATGTCCAGCGGCTGCAACCATACATATGAGCTTGCATTTACTCAAGCGGCAGACTGTAACCAGCCAACACACGATAATTTCATTTGCTCAAATCAAAGCTGTGGCTCTCATATTCGCATTTCATATGGCGTAAAGGGTGACCACGTGTTTACAGAGCTTCCGACCTCGCATAAGGATCCAACCAAGACCGATGCAGGCTGGGACAAATACGTTTGTGCATCCTGCTCAAGCGTTAGACTTAACTACCTTTACTACGACCCGTCAAATGACGAAATTAACGTCATTGTAAACACAGGCAGCGGCGAAAAGACAGTTACCGCTAAGGTTAATGACGTTTTCGTTATTAATGACGCATGCGTTATCACAGCGGTAAAGGCGTTTGGTGATTATACGCTTGACCAAATTGTCGGCATCTACGTTCCTGCGGGAGTTTCGGGTGTAAACATTACCACCTCGAATCCAAACGAGCACGTAAAAACCATCACCTTTGGTGGCGGTATCGATGCAACGGTTACAAATATGACTGGGCTTAAGAGCCTTGAAAATATCATAATTGAAAACACACTGAATCTTGTTTTCGCAAAGGGATGTGCTCCTAAAACCGTAAAATCAATTAAGTCCGACGTTAGCGGTGCGAAGGTTGAATACAATGAACAAGCATTTTATCAACACGGAAACCTTACAGAGATGACCTTCTCGAAGAACTCCTCGTACACCTTCGGCAAGCAATCCTTCATGGAATCGGGTGTTTTGTCACTTGATTTCGTTGACGGATGCCGTGTTAATTTCTCGGGTGAGCAGGCGTTCTATGCATCCAAGGTAGAATATCTATACGTTGGTAAGGGCATCACCACTCTTGCAAATAAGCCGTTTGACTGCGCGTACTATCTGCAAAAGGTTATTTTGATGGATGTAACCAATCTTTCAATGGACTACACCTTCTGCTGTATAAACAAGGGTGAGAAGCCGTGTGTTGTTTATCACCACGCGGATTCGCTATCGCTCGGCGGCAACACCTTCTATCAAAGCCACGGCATTATGCTTTACACAAAGGCACAGATAACAACAGGCTTTAATTCCTGTAGTGCGACCACAAAGAACGGTGTTACATACCCTGCGTATACCATTTACTACGGCATTACGCACGAGTACGAAAGAATAGACACACCCGCAACCTGTACATCAATGGGTAGTATTAGATTTGCTACTGTTTGTCCTTGCGGCGATAACTCGGGAACGTTACATAAGGTTTTCAGTGCTAATTTGACAAACAGCTCAAATTACACAGAGGTTGACTACACAAACAAGGAAACAGAAATGCTTCCTCACGACCTTCAATCCTACGGAACAATCGATTATTGTGACGGTTATACAAAGCCCGGCTACTTCACGTATAAATGTAACGTATGCAAAAATAGCGTAAAAGATGGCGATGCAAAGTTCCCACCGCTCGTTGTCTGCTACGGCTATTCGGTTGCTGAAATGGGTAACACAGGCGCGCTCAACGTTAAGTATTGCATAAATGAAAGCGCACTTCGTGAATATCAATCCTCAAACGGAGTTGTTTTGGAGTACGGAACGGTTGTTGCGTTCAAAAAAGCGCTTGGCGACAATGCTCCGCTTGATGAAAACGGTAATGCAAGAGGCGGTGTAATCAAGGTTCAAAACTCAATGAATGAGTATAGCACGAATTCAATTAAGCTTACAAATTTGGGCGATGCACAAAAATCACTCAACTTTGTTATGAGCTTGTATATTATTGAGGGTGACGAGATTATATACGTTCAAGACACGGAAACCGTTGAAAATCCAAGCGGCGTTTCCTACAAGGAGGTTAAGGAGCTTGCTGATTACTATGAATCACTCTCTTTAGCACTTCCCCTCGCCACAGGTGACGAAGAATAAAAAAATAAAGAACCTTCCATAATTTTAACACAAAACAAAGAGAGCAGGAGTATGGGGTAAATCCTTATATTCTTGCTCTTTTTTTGCGCAATAAATATGAATAAGTTTTCTTGATTTCGTATAAAAACCGCACACCTTGGCAAAATAAAGAAAAAACCAAGGAGTGAAAAATGAAAGAGTTAAGCTTTGAAATAAAGGATAAGATAGGGCTGCACGCGCGTCCTGCAGGCGTGCTTGCCACCAATGCGAAGAATTTTGAGTGTGAAATAACGGTAAAATGCGGCGATAAGCAGGCAAATGCCAAGCGCCTCCTTTCCTTAATGTCACTTGGCGCTGTGGGCGGAAGCACGCTACACTTTACCTTTGACGGTAAGGATGAAGAAAAGGCGCTTGAAAAAATAAGCGAGGTTTTGAATGAGCAGCTTGGATAAGGGAAAAAGCACCGTTTACTTCGGCGTCGGAATCAACTCGAAAAAAGCACACGGAAAAATTAGATTTTATAATGAAAATACGCACCCTGTGTCGCAAAACGAGGCTTTTTCAAGCCCTACGGTAAAGGAAACCCGTTCAGCCGAGAGCGAGAAGGCGCGTTTTTTTAAGGCACTTGAAAAAACGGTTGAGAAAACGAAAAAAACCGCCAATTTAGCGCGCACCGAGATAGGTGAGGACGAGGCGCAAATTTTTGAAATACACGCAATGCTCCTTGAGGATGAGGATTTTTTGGAAAGCGTTGTTTCGGCGCTTGAAAGCGGACTGAGTGCGGAGAGGGCGGTTGAAAAAAGCGCGGAAGATTTTTATTTACAGCTGCGCGCCTTGGGGGACGAATACCTCTCGGCAAGAGCAAGCGATATAAAGGATATAGCAGGCGGGCTTCTTTTGGAGCTTGGGAGCAAGGCAGAAAATTGCGAAATAGAGGATGACGGGCAGTATATTCTCGTTTCCGAGGATTTAACGCCCTCGCAGACGGTGCGGCTCGATAAAAACAAAATTCTCGGCTTTATCACCTTTTCGGGCACGCCAACCTCGCACGCCTCGATTTTGGCTAAGGCAATGGGCATCCCTGCCGTTGTGGGCGCGCAAAAAATACCCACCGAGTATGACGGCAAATACTGTCTGCTTGACGCTTCCTCAGGCAAAATTACGGTTGCGCCAAGTGAGAGCGAGAAGCGCGAGTTTTTGAAGATGTGCAACCAAGAAAAGAGAATAGACACCGAGCACGATAAGTATATGCGCTCGCTCCTCAACACACCCGCCGTTACAAGAAGCGGACACAAGGTGATGATTTATGCAAATATAGGCGCGAAAAACGAGGTTGACGGTGCGCTGCTTAACGGGGCAGAGGGTATTGGACTGTATAGGAGCGAGCTTAGCTATCTTTCAAGACGGGCACAACCAACCGAGGATGAGCTATATTCGGAATACCGTGAGGTCGTTGAAAAAATGCAGGGACGGCGCGTGATTATAAGAACGCTTGACGTCGGCGCTGACAAGCAAGCTCCATATTTGGGAATTGAAAAGGAGGAAAACCCCTCGCTCGGCTTTCGAGGTGTACGCTTTTGCCTTGAAAACAAGAATATGTTTCTTATACAGCTGAGGGCAATTTTAAGAGCGTCTGCCCACGGTAGAGTCGGCATAATGATACCGATGATATCAACTCTTGATGAATTAAGGCGCACAAGGCTTTTAATTAAGGAAGCAATGGACGAGCTTCTTTTGCGCGGTCAAGGGTACGACAAAAGCATAGAGCTTGGCATAATGATTGAAACACCCGCAAGCGCGATAATGGCTGACGCTTTTGCCAAGGAGGTTGACTTTTTCTCCGTTGGAACAAATGACCTATTGCAATATACTCTTGCGGCAGACCGCCAAAACAGTAAGGTTTCGCATCTTACCGAGGAAGCGGAGGCGGTTTTGCGCCTTATTAAAAATGCGGCGGAGGCGATACACGAAAACGACGGCTGGATTGGCGTTTGCGGAGAGATGGCGGCGGATTTGCGCTACACGCAGGAGCTTGTGAGCATAGGTGTAGACGAGCTTTCCGTATCTCCGCCGTACCTTTTGGGCATACGCCAAAAGGTTTGCGATTCAAAATAAAATACCAAAATACAGACACGTCCCCCGCAAAATGCGTAAAAAGCGGGGCAAAAAACAGTAGATAGGAAGAAAAATGAATAAGAAAAACAAAATTTTCGCTCCGTGCGACGGAGAGGTAATTAAGCTTGAGGACGTAACGGATGAGGTTTTCTCCTCGGGCATTATGGGAGAGGGCTTTGGCGTTTTGCCAACCTCGGGCAAAATATACGCGCCGATTAGCGGCAAGATAGAAAATATACACCGCGCCGCCCACGCGTATTCAATTTCATGTGAGAATTTTGACGTTTTGGTGCATATCGGAATTGACACAGTGGAGCTTGAGGGTGAATGCTTTGAGCCGCTTGCCAAAATAGGCGAAACGGTCGAGGTTGGTGATGAGCTTGCACGGGCAGACGTAAACAAAATCCTTGAAAAGGGCTTTGACCCCGTGGTTGTGGTTGTTGTGACAAGTGAGGAAAAAATCACCCCAACCGACTTAAAAATCGGCGAGTGCCGTGTCGGTGATGAGGCAATGACATTTACCGTTGAAAATAACTGAAAAAAGAAAAATGCGACACCCTGTGTCGCATTTTTGTTTAATTGATGAATGGCGATACCGCGCCGTAAATTAAAATAACCAAAACGATAATAGGCAAGCCGTAGGTGAAATAAAAGCGCATAAAGCGTTTTACCTTTAAGCCCTTGCCCGTGTTTGCCTCGCGCATAAAATTATCAAAGCCCCAGCCCCATTTTCTCGTACAGTAAAGAATGAACAGAAGTGAGCCGACTGGGAGAATGATGTTACTAACGATATAGTCCTCTAAATCAAGCACGCCGCTGCCCGAGCCGAACGGCTGGAACTCCCTCCATACGTTAAAGCCAAGCACGCAGGGAATGGAAAGGAGGAACATACCGACGCCGCAAGCAAGACAAGCGGTTTTTTTTGATATTTTGAAAAGGTCGCAAACGCAGGAGATGATGTTTTGGAAAACGGCAAAGATTGTCGAAAGCGCCGCAAATGACATAAATAAGAAGAAAAGCGTGCCCCAAATTCTGCCGCCCGGCATATTTATAAATACTGTCGGCAGAGTGACGAAAATGAGGTTCGGTCCTGCATCGGGCGTGATTCCGTAGGTGAAGCAAGCAGGGAATATGATAAGACCCGAGGTGATTGCCACAAAGGTGTCAAGCGTGGCAATAGTAACGCTTTCACCGAGAAGCGCGCGCTTTTTGTCGATAAAGCTGCCGAAAATCGCCATTGAGCCAATACCCAAGCTAAGTGTGAAGAACGCTTGGTTCATCGCCGCCACTACTACGTTTAAGATACCCGCATTCTTTATGCTTTGCAGGCTTGGCACAAGGTAAAATTTAAGTCCCTCGGCAGCACCCGACAATGTCAAGCTGTGAATTGCAAGCACGACGATTAAAACGAGCAGCGCAATCATCATCACCTTTGAAACCCTTTCAAGCACCTTGTCAATCTTGAATGAGCAAACAAGGAAGCCGACAAGGACAACAAAGCCCATAAACAAAATAAGCGTCGATGGGGACGAGAGCATTTCGCTAAACACGTTTGGCACGTCGCTGTCGGTCAAGCCCTCAAATTTGCCGCCAACCATATAGGTGAAGTATTGAAGCATCCAACCCGTTACAGAGGTATAAAACATCATAAGAATGACGTTGCCAATTAGCGCTATAATTCCGTGTGCGCGCCATGCGTGCTTTCTCGGCGTGAGCGCCTTGTGCATAAGCGTTGGGCTCTTTTGCGCGGCACGTCCGACGGAAAATTCCATCGTTAAAACGGGAATTCCCATAATAATGAGGAATAAAAGATATATTAAAACAAAAAATCCGCCGCCGTACTGTCCCGTGACGTAGGGGAACTTCCACACGTTGCCGATACCTATGGCACAGCCCGCACTGATAAGAATAAAGCCGAGGCGGCTGCCAAGCTTTTCTCTTTGTCCTGTTAAATTCTTTTCTTTCATATAAAGTCCTTTATAAAGAGAGCTGCAAAGCGCGCCCCTTTGTTAAATAGAAGCGTGCTTTTGGAAACACGCTTCTTCTTTTTCTTTATTTATCGGGTGTTATCGAACGAACATTGTAGAAAATTTCGCCCCCGACATCCCACATTAGTGGTTTTCAATCCACTCGTTAACAGCCGTCTTTGCGATACGCTTAATGTTTTCCTCGGGATGGATTGACTCACTGCCGCCGTTTGTGTAAACGAAATAGAAGCCGTCCTCAGTTTGGTAAAGAGTCTCCTCGTAGCCGGCAGGATCGCCAAGCTCACCGCTTGTGAATTTCTTAACTATAACGGATGCGTCTGTATCGTAAGTCTTTTTGCAAATAACCTTTTTCATAATAAATCTCCTTATCTTTAATTTGTATATATAATAACATATACAATTGATTATGTCAATAGAAAACCACAGTGTAATATTAACCAAGTGTCTCGGTTATAAATTCAACCTCGGCATTTACGCGTCCGTCCTCGTGTACGGAGCGCATATAGTATTTTCCGTCCGTTTTTCCCATATAAAACTTCAAATTGTCGCCCACCTTGGCATCGTTTACGTAGCAAATTGCGACACTCTTAACGATTTTTTTCTCAGGGGAGGGCAGATAGTTAAAGAACATATCGGGGTAGTTTGTGTTGTTGACGTGCATGTTCAAATCCGTGTCGGTGTATCTGACTGTGTATTCACCAACCAAGCTGAGCTTTAATTCGCTCGGGATACGCACCTTTGACGGAGCATCAAGCTCGAGCTGCGGCTCGGGCTGGAAATTTGAAAAATCAACCTCGCTGATTTTAACAAGCTTTTTCTCGCTGACAGAAACAAGCGCCCAGATAGTATTAGCCTCGGCAAGCAGCTCCTCACCTTTGTGGATTTGGAACGAGCGGTACGTTGTAAAGCCGCGTGAGCCCGTTGCCCAGGTGGTAACCGTTACCTCGTCGTACGCGGAAATGGGGGAGTACATATTAATTCTTATGCTGCTTAAAATAAGTGCCTTATCTTGATTTAACAGGTCGCGGTATGAGGGACGTGCAAAGTCCATATGAAGCATTCCCGTTTCCTGTATCAGCTTCAAAACGCCCGACGCACCGAGTAGCTCGTTTGAGTTTGTGTCGTGGAATTTAACCTTATAGCTCTGAGTAAATTTCATAATACCTCGAAAAAACGAAAATAATAAATACAAATGATATTTTATCACTATTTGCGCCTCAATGCAAGTGTAAATTTGAAAAACAATATTTCTAAATATTCATAAAATAGTAAAAGGACGATTAAAGCCACCAAAAACGGCAATAATATGAATACCAAAGAAATTATAGGAGTGATAAAATTGAATATAAAGCGTGGGGATATATATTACGCAGATTTAAGCCCCGTTATCGGCTCGGAGCAGGGGGGACTTCGCCCTGTTTTAATAATACAAAACGACATAGGAAACAAATATAGCCCAACGGTCATTGCCGCGGCAATCACAAGCAAAATGACCAAGGCAAAGCTTCCGACGCACATCGGCATTGGTGCGCTTGACGGCGGATTACTTAAGGACTCCGTAGTTTTACTCGAACAAATAAGAACTATTGACAAGGCGCGCCTAAAGGAAAAAATGGGACACCTGTCCGATAAGCAAATGAACGATGTCAATAGCGCAATCAGCGTTTCCTTCGGTCTTTCGATAGATAAAAAGGACGACATCACGCCAAGCGGCACGCCAAGCGTTCCGCCACAGATAGTCGCTACTATACCGAATACGGCAACAATATAACAAAAGGGGCGAAAGCCCCTTTTTGTGTGCAAAACCGCGTCTTGGGTGAATTAAGAGCATACAGGTGGACACCTTGACAAGCAAAATTCGGTATGATATACTAAAATTGAAGAATAAACAATAGGGAGACAAGGAACCGTCCCCTGCTTTCCAAGATTTTAAGACAAATAAATTTGAGTGATGGAGGAAAATATGGATAAAAGAATAAGAATTATAATTTGTACGCTTATGATAACGGTTATTGTATTTTCTCTGGGCTCTTGCAGCGTTTTTCCGTTTCGCAACGTTTCACAATGCGATTCGCTTCAAGAGTATAAGGATGATATAGAGCCCAACGGTATAGCATCTTATTCCGATAATATTAATGTCAAAAATTTCTTACCGAGCCAAACGTTTTTATCGGATTTTGAATATTTGGAAGGAGATTTTCATTTTTATTCCGAAAAAGTATTTAACTGGATGTTTTTTGACAAATCGAGCAGCTCGCCCATAAAAGCCATACTTTCGTTAAAATATTCAGGCGAGGTGTACGAAAGCGCAAAAGCCGAGGTTATCTCCAAAATACCATCAGCCAATGACAGTATATACAAGTACGGCGACTATACGTTTTATGAAAACGGCAATTTTTCAGCGAATGAAGATAAAGTAAGTTTTCCTAAAAAATTTAATATGGTATGCTACAATGACACAAATAAAACAATAATTTTCTTGAGCTTTTTTTCATACATAGATAACGAACAAGAAAAAGAGCAAATCATTTCAAATTGGTCGGAATTCATTGATATTCATTATGGTGAATACTACGATTTCAGCAAATAGATGGAGACGTGTAAGACAAGGGACGCTTATCTCCAACCGCTAACCGACTCTTAAAACTAAAAACAAATCCCATCACTTGCGTTTGGCAGTGATGGGATTTTGCGTATGTGCAATAGGCGCAATTTATGCAACCGCGAGGCTGCAATTCATTCGCGTATATCGCTTTATATTCCAAGCTCCTTTTTCTCCTTGCGGGAGAATTTATACTCGATATACGTGCGGTCCTTTTTGTGAATTTCGGTTGAGTCAGCCACGTGGACCTTTGTTTCGTCCTCGACAAGTATGCTCTCGCCTTTTTCGTTTTCAACAACCGTAATGCCGTTTAAGCGCATTTCAATAACAAGGGAGTCAAGGTCCATTAAAACGTCATTTTTCTCGTATTTGTAATATTTGTACTGAAATTTTTCGCCGCTGTCGATAAGGTCATCTCCTGCAAGCTTGTATTCATATTTCGTTCCCGTATCGGTTTTTCCGACAAGGAAAAATTCAATATCGTCGTAGTCGAGATTAGGGCATTTTTCCTGCACCTCTTCGATATGCAGCTTGTTTATGCGCACGCCAAACTGTATATACGCCTCGCCTGTCGCAAGACACGCGTTTTCCTCCACGGGGTTCATTATATAAACAAGCTCGGTAATTTTGATTACGCCGTTTTCGCTCAAACCTTGAACGCCGACAGAGTGAGTGCGCACCTCGTCATTTGCTGCGTACGCCGCCTTGAATTTATCTGTGATATAAACCTCGTCAAACAGGTCAAATTTTGTCGAACGGTATATTTGAATACCGAAGAACACAACAAACACCGCAAGGGCAACTGTGGCAACAATTGTGATAATTTTGCCAATTATGCTAATAGCACTTGATTTTTCTTCCATTTCAGCCCTCTCATAAATATTATTGCTATAATTGTATCATATATTTTAGGGTTGTGCAAGTTTTTTGAAAAAAATACTTGACAAAAGGGGTATTTTTCTTTATAATAGTTAGGCAAGTGGCGAAGGACCACCCTTATTGCCACTATTGTAAATGCAAGGGAGTAGCTTATGGTTCTTGACATAACATCTTTAATCAATGGCAAAAGCTCAAGGGTTGACTTTGAGTATTTGATTGATACTAAGGACGAGAGCAATAATCTTATTCCACCTGACGACGTTTCATTCACAGCACCTGTAAGGGTAAAGGGCTCAGTCACCGACAATGCGGGCTATATGGCGCTTTCGCTTACAGCAGAGATTGATTACACCTCGCGCTGTGCAAGATGTCTTGAGGATATTTTTGGCACATTTACCCTCAATTTCAATCGCACCGTGGCAACGAAAGGCACTTTACAGGATGAGGATAACGACGAGTATGTTATCGTCAAGAACGGATTCTTAGACATCGACCGTGAGCTTGTAGAGGACTTACTCCTTGAGTTTCCGCCGAAGCTCCTTTGTAAAGAGGAATGCAAGGGACTTTGTTCAAAATGCGGCAAAAACCTAAATTTTGAAGCTTGTGATTGCCCGAAGAAAAAAGAAATCGACCCCAGACTTGCAATTTTACAAAAACTACTTGAAAATGATGAAACATTGTAGTATAATATCTTAGTATTAAAAAGTTAAGCATAAAAAGCTAAAGGAGGACTCTTAAAATGGCAGTACCAAAGAGAAAACAATCTCACGCACGCACAAACAAGAGAAGATCAAACAACTCAAAGCTCACAGCTCCAACAATGGTTAAATGCTCAAAGTGTGGCGAGTACAATCTTGCACATCGCGTTTGCTCAGCTTGCGGCTACTATGCAGATAAGCAAATCGTAAACAAGGAAAACGCATAAAAGCTTAAGGACTTACGCACAGTAAGTCCTTTGTTTTTACTATGAAATCAACGGAGAATAGTGATGGTATCGATTGTACTCATTTCGCTATCTCCTTGTAAAGGAGCTAAAAATGAAATTCTCACCAAAGCACGAGGGCGGCGCATTGCGCGCGCTTTATATAGGGCTTTTTGCCCTTGCACTCATATGCATTTCGCTTCCGTTTGAAAACGGAACGAGAAGGACGGCGTGCATTTTTATCACCATGGCGTCGCTCGTTGGCGCTATGTATCTTATGATGCGATATGAATTAACCACATATACATACGTATTGAACCCGAGGGAGCAGAGCTACGACTTTTTCGTTGACAAGGCAACAGGCAGGCGCGGAAATTATATTTGCAGCTATTCCGTTTTGGATATGGTAAAGGTGCTCCCTTACGAAAAGGACACGAAGGAAAAGCTCTCCAAGGAATACGCAGGCATTATGTTTTACAACTACACGCACAACCTTTTTTCAAAGAAGAAACAGGTTATCGTGTTCAGAAATTCACCTCACTACGATGCGCTTATCGTGGAGATGAACGAGCATTTTGAAGCGTTTCTTGGCGAGGTTATCGAGCTGTCGCGTCAGGCAAGCATCCCCACCTTTAACGCCGAAATCGAAAAGGAATTGGGAATTGACGAGGAATAATAAATTAGGAGGGCTTGTACCCTCCTTTTTATTTGACAAGGGGTCCTCGAACCGAAATTTGAGGTTCGGGGTTCTCTTTGACAAATGGCTCCCAAAAGCGAAGAATGAGCTTTGTGGTTCTCTTAGGAACGAACTGTTATAAGCTCTGTTTTTGACTCCTCGCATTTCCTTTTGAATTCATCTGAAACGGGATTTTTGTCATCGGTTATTATGGTGTCAAAATCCGATATTTGGGCAAAGCGGCATATGGAATTTTTGCCGATTTTATTGCTTTCTGCAATTAAAACGGAGGTGCTTGAACGGCTTATCAGCTGCTTTGAATATGAGCATTCATCAAGGCAGTAGGATGATGCGGAATCAAGCGATATTGCGGTACAGGAAACGAAGGAAATGTCAAAGTAATAGTCGTTTACCGCGCTTGCGGCAAACGCACCCTTTGAAAAGCGGTTTTGAATATCAAGCTCTCCGCCTATAAAAATAATTCTGCCGCTTATCTCGCCACTATGAAATTTGTTTAGCAGAATGCTTGCAATCGATATGGAATTTGTCACAAAGGTGACGTTTTTTACATCGCTTACACATCTTGCAACCGATTGAATAGATACTCCCGCATCAAACGCAACGACGCTTCCGTCACGTATCATTGATGATGCCATCATTCCGATGCTTAATTTTTGATGTTGATTTGACTTCATTCTCAAAAAATAGTCATCATCCTTGCGGCAAAACGGCTTGCTCAAAACCGCGCCGCCACGCACCTTTTTAACCAAATTTTCCTTGCAAAGCTTGTTTATATCGCGCCTTACCGTTTCAATCGAAACGCCAAATTTTTTAGCTGTATCGTTTATAGAGGCAAAGCCGTTTTCCTTAATGCTTGTTAAAATATAGCTTTCTCTGTCCTCGGGTCTTGTCATATATATCCTCACGCTCGTTTTTTATTTAATTATACAACGTGCGTGTGGAGTTTTCAATACAATTCAAAAATAAATGTTGAAATTTGTGTGGAAAACTTGGAAAACTCAACAAAACTCAACAAATATTCGTCAAAAGGGAGAAATAGGTGATGGCTACTTGAAACCGCGCCGCCCCTTATTTTATAATAAAATTATCAAAAAAGTATTTAGGAGGGAGAATTTTATGAAAAAGATACTTTTATCACTTGCACTTATCTTATCGTTGATTTTCGCTTTTTCAGTTGTCATTATGGCAAGCGAAGCGGAGAACACTTACTACGTAGTGCAAAGTGAGGATTCCGAGCTTGCTCTGACGCTTGTTAGCGAGGGCAAGAGCATAGTAGGCATTGAAATGCTTTATTCAAGCAGAGGTGACTCCATAAAGGAGGATTCAACCTACTTTTTAAGTCAATTTGACGGAAAGACGCTAAACCTGGTCCTTGCGGAAAACGTAAGCTACTGTATGGGAACAAATCCAAGCAATCCCATCGGCTCGGGCATTCGCCTTGATAAGGCGGTTACGTTAAACGTATATTTTAACGGTCACTATTGGTGGATTCCCGATGATAACAGATACGCGGGCTTCTTTGTGGCAAACGAGGGTGCGACTCTTAGCTTGATAGGAGACAGAACGCCTGAGGAAATTGAAGCCGCAAGCACTATTTCCTCGACCGTAAACGCTAAGGCACCGTCGAATAAGGTGGACTTTTATGCCGGCTACGTTGGCTTATACGTGCAGGCGGGCAATCTAACCGTTAAAAACGCGGTAATTATAGGTCACGATGAGGTTATTTATCAAAAAAAATATGATGGTGCACAATGCTTCGGCACAACGGTTCTCCACTTGGAAAACTGTGCGGTTTACAATAAAACCAACTACAAGCCGATAGACCTTAAAGCCGACGGAATAACGGATATAAAGGCGGAAATTGACCACCTATATACTGAGGAGATGTGCATAAACAATATACTATCTGATAGCTACATAAGCAACAGCAAAATGACAAGCTTTTATACTGATAGCTGGCATACCGATGAATATATAGGTAAGGAATATTTTTACGTTAACAATTCAACAGTAGGTAATTACACCTGCGACGGTGACACGCAGCATATGGTTGCAACCGATTCCACGTTTGCTAAAATCGACCTAAACGGAGACACAACGGGCGGCGCGTACGCAACGCTTATAAATTCGACTTACACAAGCTTGTATTTGATTAAACAAAACAATATAGCGAGTGCAAGACACGGCATTCTTTATATCGTCACACCCGCAACCTGTCAAAGTGCGGCGCAAAGAACCGTTTATACCTACGATGATAAAAGCCAAACAAACGCTTCATCACTTGACGAGCAATATTCAATTGACAATCCCGCCACGGGACACGATACGGAAAACAAGCCGCTTTCAATTTCATACACCAATTATCTTGAAAACGGCGAAGCAGAGTACGTATGCTCAGCTTGTAACGCAACTTACGTAGCAAGTATAGACCCACTCTTTGTTTGCCTTGGCTACTCAGCTGCCGAGAGCGGCGCGCGTGGAATTACGGTAGGTTACAGAATAAACAACGAGATACTCGATTTATACGAGGAGATAACGGGCAAATCGCTTGCTTACGGCGTGTTTGCGGTATCAAAGAATAAAATCGGCGCAAACGAAATTTTTGATACAAGCGGAGAAGCATCAAGCGGCGTTATCAGCACTCTTATTGATGACTACCGTTTTACGATGTTCAGCTTAAAAATAGTCGGCTTTACAGAGGAGCAAAAGGATAAAGCACTTGCAATGGGCGCTTATGTAAAGGCAACGGATGGCGAAGCTGTGGAATATTCGTATTTACAAAGCAAATCACCAAACGAAAATGAAAAATACCACTTTGTTACCTATAATGAGATTATGAACGAGCTTGCAATTCAAGAAATGCCCTTTGAGGATATAGAAATAGAGGTTGGAGGCACATCGTTTCTTCCATCAACAATTCTGGTTGACGGCAAGGAACGAAAGCTTAGCTACACCTTTGACGGCTCAAATATTTCAATTGAGGACTACGTTTTGACAGGACTTACGGAAAATACAGAAACAACGGTGACGGCATCGTGCAAGGGAATTGAGGTTTCGTTTAAGGTTAAGGTAACCTCAAATGCATATAAGCACGTTGTAGTAATAGGCGTTGACGGTGCAGGCGCATATTTTAAGAATGCCAATACACCGAATATTGACGCTATATTTGAGGACGGCGCGGTAACCTACAATATGCTCACCTCAAATCCAACCATTAGCGCACAGTGCTGGGGCTCACTCCTTCACGGCGTTGAGCCAACGCTCCACGGGCTTACAAATTCAATTGCAGAATCAAACGCGTATCCGAGCGATTCGAAATTCCCAAGCTTTTTCCGCGTGATAAGGGAAAATGACGAGGACGCGGTTTTGGCTTCATTTACAAACTGGAATCCAATAAACGTTGGCATTGTTGAAAACGGCATTGGCGTTTACAAGGTTGGCGGAATTTCCGACTCCGCCTTGACGGGCGAAATTATTGCATACCTTGCAGAGAACAATCCAACGGCAATGTTCGTTCAGTTTGACGGTGCGGACGGCGCAGGTCACTCCTCGGGCTACGGCTCACAAGCTCAGCTTGACGTTATATCCGAGATTGACGCATACATAGGTCAAATTTACGCATCTTATGAAGCAAAGGGAATACTCAACGATACACTCTTTATAGTTACTGCCGACCACGGCGGAAACGGCAAGAGCCACGGCGGCTTGACCGACGGTGAAAAATACGTTATGTTTGCCGCAGCGGGCAAAACCGTACAGCAGGGCACTATTGAGGATATGGAAATTCGCGATACGGCCGCTGTTGTGCTTTACGCACTCGGCTATGAAAGCCACGAAAACTGGACTGCACGCGTGCCATCGGGCCTTTTTGAGGGCGTTGTGGCAGGTGAACGTCCCGTTTACGTTAACAAGGATTCCGAGCGTTATCACGAAAACGAGATGACACCCGAAAAGGAAAGTGACGGCTACGTAACCAATTTTGTTGACAATGAGCTTAAAGCATACCTCACATTTGACGGTGACGTTACCGACAATCAAGGCGGAAGCACCGAAGAAAACGGCAAGCTTTATTACGTTGAGGGATACTACGGACAGGGTGCTGCGTTTGATGACGGATACGTAACGCTTAACGGTTGCACACTTGGCAAGGATAGCTTTACCGTTGCATTTTGGATCAACACGCAGGGCGTAAGCTCCGACCCGTGTATAATTTCCAACAAGAATTGGGATTCGGGTAAAAATTCCGGTCTTACAATTGCAATAAACGGTAGCGATAACGATATACGCCTAAACCTTGGAAACGGCGGAACACGCGCAGACTGCAACGTATCTCTTCCCTCAAATTACAGAGAGGGCTGGATGCATATAATTGCCGTTGTTGACCGTGAAAGAAACAAGCTTGGTATATGTATAGACTTTGAAACCTACGTTGAGGTTGACATCCCCTCAGGACTTTGGGAGACGTCGTTTGACACGAGCTATCCGTTAAACATCGGTCAGGACGGCAGGGGAACGTATAACGCGAAGCTCTCGGCAACACTTGACGAGCTTATGATATTTGACGGCGCGTTTGGTGAAAGCGATATTCAAGCACTCGCAAGCTACTTTGGAATTACAGATTAAGGAGGAGAAAATGAGATACGATTCCCCTAAATATGAAAAAACACTTTTGGAAACCGAAAATATCTTGGCTTTATCCTCTGAAAAATATGAAATCGAGAAAAACGATGACGGAAGCGGAAATGTAATAATGGACGCATCGAATATATTCGGATAATAAAAAACGAGCTGTCGACACAGCTGACTTAAACGTCAGAGCGACAGCTCAATTTTTTATTTATTTTTTGCGTGAAAATATGAGTTCTCGGTTGCCTCGCCAAAGCGCTCCTTTATAAACTTAAGCGCCTCGGTGAAGATGAGCTTGTCGTTGTCGAAGGTATGGTCATACGGAAATTCGTCCTCGAAGAACCAATGGAAGGATGCAATTTCCTCTGCCTGCGGCACAACGTACGCACGGGTGGTGAGCGCAGTGAAGTAAACAACGCGCTTTTCGGTGTTTTTCTTTTTGCCGATTAAGTAAATGGACTCCATACGGAAGCCGTTTTCGATTTTAACGTCGATGCCCGTTTCCTCCTTGGTTTCCCTTATTGCCGTTTGGTACTCGTTTTCACCCGCCTCAACGTGTCCTTTAGGGAAGGACCAGAAGTCCGTGTATTTATTTTTTATGAGAAGCACGGCGTATTTTCCTCTTGCCTTGCGAAAAACAACTGTGCCGCACGATTTTTCGTATCTCACAGACATCATCCCCTTCTTCCAAAATAGTCAGCTAAAGCCGATTCAAAATATAAATCATTTTAATACTAAATTGTTTACTTGTCAAGTAATTTACTTAAAATAGTCAATTTTAACAAAGGATTCCTCACTTTTCTTAGTTTTGAGAAGAAGCGAAAGCAGAATTGCAACCGCCAAAATTACAGTCATTATAAGTCCTGCTTCAAAGCCATGTGCGCTTGAGCCGCTTATAAGTGAATTATAATTATATTTCGGTGTGAATACCGAAAGAATCGCGTATGTGTCAAAGACGTTTGTGCCAAGGATTGACGCGCCGACAAACGACCAAACAAAGCGAATCGCAACCGCACCCCAGATAGAGCCGCGCTTGAAAACGTAAATGCCGAGCAAAATGCCGAAAAGCACGGTGTTTATAAAGCTTGGAATGTTGTAAACGGAGAAGCCCGCAATTGCGCTCAAAATCGCACTCGTTAAAATCGCCGCCATTGGCTTTATATCGCGCGCAAGCATATTCATAAAGAAGCCGCGCACCAAAAGCTCCTCACCAAAGGCAAGGACACCAAAGCCGAGTGCAAAGAGCAATATTCTTAGGTCAATTCCCGCGAAGGTGTATGAAATCGCGCCCGAGAAAAGCGTTGAAGCAAACATTACGCCAATTAAAAGTGTGCCGATAAGCAAGCCTAAAAGAATTTCAAGCGGTGCACCGCGGCGCAAGCCTATGGAGCGCATTTTGCGCTTTTCAAACTTTTTCATATAAACCGTAACGGCAATTATTGCAAAAATGCCGCCGAAAAGCTGAATGAGTATCACCCACCAAGGAATTGAAACGTAGGGCGATTCCATAAATTTGATAAGCGTGTCGGTCAAGCTTTTAAACGTGCCGTTTTTGATTTCGGTTATAATAAAATTTATCATAATCGGCGAGTTCGTTACGCTGTTTGTTGCTACGCTTGAAATAAGCGTAAGAATGAAGAACGCCAAAAACGTCTTGCCAAAGGACATAGGATTATGCTCAAAAGCAAGCTCGTCAATCATTTTCGTTCTTTTTATATCAAAAAGATTTCTCATTTTTTCGCCTGTCTTTCTTTAAGATATTTTTCCGCCTTAAGAATTGCAATTTGTGTTTTTGCATCCTTAATTTCGCCGTTCATAACCATATCAACGAGCGTGTCAAGCGGAATTTTGGTTACCTCTAAAAACTCGTCCTCGTCGGGATGGGAATTTATAAAGGTAAGCTCACTTGCCAAGTAAACCTGTATTTTTTCGTCAAAAATAGCAACGGTGGTATAAAGCTCGCCAATATGCTCGATTTTACCTGCCACCGCACCGCTTTCCTCCTCAAGCTCGCGCTTTACCGCCTCGTACGGGTCCTCGCCCGGCTCAAGCTTGCCTGCGGGAATTTCAAGCAGAACCTCACAAAACGGGTATCTGAACTGCTTGACCATTATAACCTCGCCCTCGTCTGTGATAGGTAAAACGCAAACTGCACCGGGATGGCGCACAATTTCGCGTATAGCGCGCTGTCCGTTGGGCAATTCAACCGTGTCAACGAAAAGCTTTACTATTTTTCCGTCAAATATCTTTTTTGAATCTATTTTCTTTTCAAAAAGCTCCATTTTTATCCCCTCGTAAACGTGAGTGTAACTGTGCTGCCGTTTTCGTCCTTACCCGTCAAGGTTAGTGTGTCGCCGTCAATTTTATAGGTCATTACGTTGACCTCCTCCTTGAAGCCGTCAACAAACTCGCCGCCGAAGGCAAGACGCTCGCCACTCGTGGCGTACGGCATTTTATATGTGTCGTTTTCGCCCTCAACCGTCAAAATGTAGTCAGTGCCAAAGGTGAAAACCTCGTTTTCGTAATCGCTGCTGATCCAAACACCCTTTATATCGTTTTTGGTGTTCCAATCAAGACTGTACGGCTCGAGCACCATTTCCTCGTGCTCCGCCTCTAAAACCTGAGTTATGGTGAGGTAGCCGTCGCTTGAAACAGAGAAGTCGTTTTTGTTCACAAAGCCCTCGCCCCATTCAACCACCAGGGTGTTGTTGCCCTCAACGCGGTAGGTTGCCTCTATCTCTTGCATAACAATTCCAAAGGAATAGGAGGTTAAGGTAACGTCGGTCTTTGAGGTGAAATTGTAAACCTGATAAAAATCGTCGCTATGCTCGCATTCCTGCCATTTGCCGATTAATGACTCTCCGTCGTAAACGTAATTCTCGTCGTATTTGGAAACGTATTTTCCGCATCCGCTAAGAAAGAGAGCAAACGATAAAATGCACACAAGCGCAAAAATATATTTTTTCATTCTATCTCCAATAAATCTAAATTCTCGGGGGAAACGTCGTACCCCTCCATAAGTATTTCAGCTCCGTCATATGAGAAAACAACCATATGGCAGTTTTGAAGCACGCGCTTTGCACCGTCAACGCCCGGCGCTCTTTTGGTGGCAGAGGTGAAAACGCCTGTTGATGAGCCGTGAGATACGGCAATTATCCTTTTGCCGACACTCGCGTTTTCTGTGACGAAGGCTCTCATTCTTGCGTACACGCTCTCAACGGGTTCAAGGCCCGAGACGCTTTCGTCATTGCCCGTTATATATTTTGCGTTCATATCATATGTCTTGCCCGATAAAGCTCCGAAATCGCGTTCAATTAAGCGAGAATCCACCGAAAAATCGTCACAGCCGATAGATTCGGCAATTTTTTTTGCGGTAACGCTTGCACGTGAAAGTGGACTTGAAGCAACCCTGTCAAAGTGAAGATTTGTGCGCGCACACACATTTTTTAAGCATTCGGCAACCCAATTTGCCTGTGAAATTCCCGTTTCGTTGAGCGGAATCTCGTCGCGCCCCTGTAAAAGCTTTTTCAAGTTCCAGTCGGTCTGACCGTGGCGCACAAAAAAGACGTAGCCCTTGTTTTTTTCTAATTTCATAATGTATTTCCTTATTTCGTTCCTGTTGAACCAAAGCCGCCTTCGCCCATTTGCCTTCCCCTTGAGGGGAAGGGGCGATTCCCTTGATAAGGGAAATGTCGCTTGCGACAAAAGGTTTGCGCCCTGCTAAGGGACGCCGTCTGCTTAGTTAAAAATAAATTTTTATACTAAAAGCGGTGGATGAGGTGGTGGTTAATTGATAAGCTTCTTTTTTATCTATTTCGTTCCTGTTGAACCAAAGCCGCCCGAGCCGCGTTGTGTGTCCGAAAGAGACTCAACCTCGCAAAATTCCGCCGTCAAAAACGGCGCAATTACCATTTGCGCAATTCTTTCACCGCACAACACGGTTTGAGCCTCGCTTGAATGGTTGTGTAGCGCAACCATAATTTCACCGCGGTAGTCCGCGTCGACAACACCGACCTTGTTTGCAGGAGCAAGACCGCGCTTTGAGGCAAGACCGCTTCTTGCATAAATAAATGCGCCGTAACCGAGCGGAACCTCGATTGCAAGCCCCGTGCCGATTAGCTTAGTCTCTCCCGGTAAAATCACCGTGTCGCCATCTGTGCAGGCGTATAGGTCAGCACCCGCGGCGTATTCAGAGCCGTAGGTAGGTATTTTTGCATTTTCGTTTAATTTTTTTATATTAACCCTCATATTATCTCCGTAGTGATTTTAGGTAGGATTTTTCCGTGTCAGGCGGTACACGGCTCTCACAAAACTTTGTAATTGCCTTGTTGTGTACCCAAACGTCAAGTACACCGTCCAAAATAAGCGGCAGCGTTTTTTCATATTGCTTTATGAGCATAATAGAAACAAGCCAGGCAAGCGCCATATTTATATAGTATTCCTCGCTCCTTACCGCTTTTATGGCATTGATAACGTCGCAAACATATTCGCCGTCGATATAGTAGTCAAGCATACAAACAAGCCCAAAGCGCACCGTGTAGATTCTATCACTCCTTAAGCACTCAAGCAAGAAATCAAACGCACGCGCCCTGTCTGCAAAAAAGCGTTTTACCGATGCGCAAAGTGAGTCGCATACCGCCCAGTTATCAACGTAAGGCAAAAGCTCCTCAATTCTTGATTTCATTTCCTCAAACGGAAGTGACAGATGCCCGAGCATATATGCGTGCAAAATATATTCGTCGTGATAGGCGTGGGGAAGAGAGGAAAGAAAAGTTTCTCCCGCCGTCCCGCCTGCGTATTTTTTCGCGATTTTTTTAGCAATCGGCGCACGCACGCCAAGGATTTTTTCGCGCTCAAGAGTCGGAATCAGCTTAGCGGTAAAATCACCGTACGACACCTCGCTGCTTTTTCTCATTTCATCTAAAATAATACTCATACATTATATTATACCAAATAATTATCTTTATTTCAATATATATAGCCAAAATATAAGCAAAAAGCAGAATTCCGTCGCTAAATTCTACTTTGCACAAAATTATATAATCGTAATTTACCAAATCGTACTTGACTAAATTGAAAATATATGCTATACTACAGTAAACTCACATAAGGAGGATTGCTTTATGTTTATTGGCAGAGAGCGTGAGCTGACGGCGCTAAACAAGCTGTACGGTTCGGATAAATTTGAATTTGCGGTTATTTACGGTCGCCGCCGTGTCGGTAAGACCGCGCTGATTAACGAGTTTGTCCGTGATAAAAAGGCGATATATTTTATGGGCGTTGAGAGTAACGCCAAGCAAAATCTTGATAACTTTTCAAAGAGCATTATTGAATACGGTACGGGCTTTTCTCTTGAAACCACTTTCGCCTCATTCCAGGCGGCTTTGGAGTACGTTTTCAAGATGGCTGAGAAGGAAAGGGTGGTTCTTGCAATCGACGAGTATCCTTACGTTGCCCGTTCCTCCAAGAGCCTTGCTTCCACGCTCCAGCTTTTGATTGATAAATATAAGGATACCTCCAAGCTGATGCTCATTCTTTGTGGCTCGTCCATGTCC
This sequence comes from Clostridia bacterium, assembly GCA_017625935.1. Lineage (GTDB taxonomy): Bacteria > Bacillota > Clostridia > Oscillospirales > CAG-272 > RGIG2000. Next base: position 25,133 of record JAGALA010000044.1, on the reverse strand, counting down.
TTTATGGAGGATTACGTGCTTTCCTACAAGGCTCCTCTTTATGGTAGAAAGACGGCGCAGATGAAGATAAATCCCTTCGATTTTGAGGAAACCTGCCGATACTTCCCGAACGCATCGAACGAGGACAAAGCCCTCATTTACGGCATTGTCGGCGGAACTCCGCAATATCTTTTGCAAATCGACGATAAGCTCAGCATTGAGGAAAACATCAAGAATACCTACCTGAATCCGACCTCTCCCTTGTTTGAGGAAACGACCAACCTGCTCAAGCAGGAGGTGCGCGAGCCCGCGATCTATAACGCGATCATCACCGCCATCGCAACGGGCGCATCACGTATGTCTGAGATTTCAAGCAAGGTGGGCGAGGACACCAACGTATGCTCCATCTATCTAAAAAATCTGCTCTCGCTCGGCATCGTTCAAAAGGAAACGCCCTACGGTGAAAAATCGTCTCGCAAGTCGATCTACTCCGTTGAGGACAATATGTTCCGCTTTTGGTACCGCTTCGTGCCCGAAAACAATTCAATCATTGCCCGCGGCGCAGACGATCTTGCATACAAGCGCATCGAGCCGCATCTGTCCGAGTATATGGGCAGAGTATTTGAGGAGATCTGCAAGCAGTATCTTTGGAAGCAGCTTCTTTCGGGTAACTCACCCGTTGAATTTACCTCGCTCGGACGCTGGTGGGGTAACGATCCGAAATCCAAGTCCCAGACCGAGATCGATATTATGGGCGAGGCCGATAAAAACACCGCCCTCTTCGGCGAATGCAAGTGGACGAATGAAAAGGTGGACGTCGGCGTGCTTGATCTGCTCGTCGAGAGAAGCAACTTGTTCCATTATAAAAACAAGCATTACTACCTGTTTTCCAAATCCGGATTTACCAAGGGCTGTATAGAAAAAGCACAAGAAATTGGCAACGTAACCTTGATTGAGTATGAGAAAATGATTTGATTTTAAAATCGTGTAAGGAAAAATAAAATGGCAGAAAAAAGAGTTTAGCCGATGACAAGTTAAAGTAAATATGTTATAATAGTATCGTCAAAAAGTGTAAGCTTTAACCCGGGCGTTGAGTTCCGGTTTTAGCTTACACTTTTTATTTTGTTCAAATGAGAAAACCACCGGCTATTTGCCGGTGGTTTGAGCTCTCAAAATGTAAATTAATACACCTTTTTGTAAAGCGCGAGGATATCCTCCTCGGTAATAGGCTGAGGATTTCCGCCTGTGCAAACGTCGCCAAATGCATCCTTTGCAAGCTGCTCAAGTGCTTCCTCGGGGATGCCGATTTCACGAAGCGTTTGAGGAATACCGAGGTCAAGTGAAAGCTGCTTAACAGCGTTTACTGCTGCCATAGCTGATTCCTCGTCTGTCATACCCTCCGTGTCAACGCCCATTGCTCTTGCAATTCTTCCGTATTTAATAATGGAAGATGGCATATTAAATTCCATAACGGTCGGCAAAAGAAGTGCGTTTGCAACTCCGTGAGGAATGTCAAATCTTGCGCCGAGTGGGTGCGCCATTGAGTGAACGCAGCCAAGACCTACGTTTGAAAACGCCATACCCGCAACGTACTGACCGAGTGCCATTTGCTCTCTTGCCTTCATATTGGAGCCGTTGAAGGTTGCCTCTCTTAGGTTGTCTGAAATAATCTTAATAGCATTGATTTCGAGAATATTTGAAAGGTGCCAAGCGCCCTTTGTGATGTAGCCCTCGATTGCGTGAGTGAGCGCGTCCATACCCGTTGCCGCGGTAAGCCCCTTAGGCATAGAAGCCATAAGCTCCGCATCGACAATCGAAAGCACAGGAATGTCGTTAGGGTCAACGCAAACCATCTTTCTGCCCGAGTCCTCATCTGTAATTACGTAGTTAATGGTAACCTCAGCCGCTGTGCCTGCGGTTGTGGGAAGCGCGATAATATCAACGCACTTTTTCTTTGTGTCTGCAACGCCCTCAAGCGAGATAACGTCGTCAAATTCGGGGTTGTTGATAATTATGGCAATTGCCTTTGATGTGTCAATGGCAGAGCCGCCGCCAACCGCAATAATAAAGTCAGCGCCCGATGCTTTGTATGCTTCAACTCCGCACTTTACGTTTGCAACGGTTGGGTTTGCCTTGAAGCCCGAGAAAATTTCATAGGGGAAATCACCAATGGAGTCGGTAACAAGCTTTACAATGCCGAAGCCGATAAGATCCTTGTCAGCAACGATAAATGCTTTTTGATAGCCTCTTTTTGCAATTTCCGTGCCAAGCTCCGCTCTTGCGCCTGCGCCAAAGTAGGATGTTTCGTTTAAGATAAATCTGTTTGCCATTTCTAATACTCCTTTTTTTAATTTCTGATTTTAGTATATCATTGCGCGCGTACAAATTCAAGAATAATTAGAAAAAATATAGATTTATTTAACACCAACCGAAAAGCGCAAAGCAAATGTCAGCCGAAAATGGTAATTTTTGCAAAAAACTTGACAAACAACTCTGATTGTAGTATAATTAAAATGTTGAGCAGTCAACAACGATACTGGGAAATGCGGCAAAGCCTTAAAGCAAGAGCTGTTTTTCTTATTGGAGAAGGAGTGAAAAATGGACAACGAAAGATTTACGCCGTTTGTTTTAATTATTGAAAGAATTACCAAAAACATCAAAAGAATTGCCGATATGGAGATGGAGCCGTACGGGCTTCGCTCATCGCACGTGATGTGCATTTTGCAGCTTGCAAAAAGCGAAAATGGACTTTCCTCATCTGCGCTTGCGGAGGCTTGCGGTGTTGATAAAGCATTTATTTCAAGAATTACAAGCGAGCTTTTGGAAAAAAACTATATAGTAAAGGAAATCGTACCCGGAAAAACGTATAAAACAAGCTTTTTGCTCACCGAGGCGGGCGAGGAGATTAACAGAAAAATGAATGAAATTATTGCTAATCGAATTGCAAGCGTCGACAAGCACGTTACTATGAAGGAGCTTCAGAGGTTCTATGCGGTTTTGAATGAGATAGATGAGGGCATTTCCATTTTAGCGGATAAATAATGCTCGTGCTTTGATAGGAGAAATTATGAAAAACGAGAAAATAGAGAAAATAGAGTTAAATTCACTCTATGAATTGGTAGACAGAGCAAATACGCTTTTTGGTAACAACCGTCTTTATTGGTTTAATAGAAACAAGGAAGAGGAGGTTACCGTCACCTATAATGAGTTTTACCATTACGTAAGAAAGCTCACTCTTGCAATGAACGAAATAGGCATTAAGGATGAGAAGGTTATCTTAACAGGTGAAACAAGTGTTCAATGGATTGCCTCATATATGGCAACGGTATTTGCAGGCGGCGTTATCGTTCCGCTTGATCCCGGTCTTTTGCCTGAGGAAATGATAAACTTTATCAATCTCTCTAAGGCAAAGGTTGTCGTTCACTCACAGACCTTTGAAAAGCTCTTCTCGGGGCGTGAGGCTGAGATGCCAACGGTTGAAAAGTACATTATGACAAACAAGGCGTTTTTCACCTTGGAGCCCGACGAGGAATACATCGACGAAAAGCACATTTCCTACAGAAGCTTCCTTACAATGGGCGATAAGCTCTATAAGGAATATAATGAAAGCACGGATGCTGACAAGTTTGACTTCTCTAAGCAGGAAACGGAAAAGCTGTCGGTTCTTCTTTTCACCTCGGGTACAACAGGCACAAGCAAGGGCGTTATGCTCAGCCAAAGGAACATTTGCGCCGTGCTTAAGGATATTTTCCCTGTGTTCCGCCCACTTACCGAAAAGGATTTGATCCTTTCCGTATTGCCGCCGCACCACACCTATGAGCTTGCAACAACACAATTAGCTCCCCTTATGTTCGGTGCGACAATTGCGATAAGTGACGGTCTTAAATACGTTGTTAAAAACATTAAGCAGTTCAAGCCGACAATTATGACGCTCGTTCCGCTTTTTGCCTCAACCTTCTATAAAACAATTCTTAAAAACGTAGAAAAGCAGGGCAAGACAAAGAAGCTAAAGACGGGTATCAAGCTCAGCAATTTCTTGCTTAAGTTTGGAATTGACAGAAGAAGAAAGCTCTTTAGCGATCTTCACGAGGTGTTTGGCGGACGCTTGCGCTTCCTTATCGTTGGCGGCGCTGCCTTGAATCCCGAGATAGTTACCTTCTTCCATTCGATAGGCATTCAAATGTCACAGGGCTACGGAATTACGGAGTGCGCTCCGCTTATCTCCGTTGTACCGCTTGATAAGTACAACAAAAGCTCCTGCGGTCAGCCGATGCAGGGTGTGCGCGTAAGAATCGAGAAGGAAAGAGAAGAGGATAACTACGGTGAAATCGTGGTAACGGGTGATAACGTAATGCTTGGTTACTACGAGCGCCCCGACTTAACCGCTGAGGTTATGACCGAGGACGGCTGGTTCAGAACAGGCGACTACGGCTACGTAGATAAGAAAAATTATATTTACATCACAGGCAGAAAGAAAAACATCATCATCGCTTCAAACGGAAAGAACGTATTCCCCGAGGAAATTGAGGAATATATTGAATCAATTCCTTATGTTGAGGAGGTTGTCGTTGTAGGACGTGAAAACAAAAAGACGGGTGACGTTGTTATTGCGGCTGTTGTTTTCCCGAATAAGGACGAGTGCGACGCACACGGTCTTCACGATGACGAAACCATTTACGAGGCAATCAACCACGCGGTTCACGATATGAACCAAAAGCTTGAATCCTTCAAGCACGTAAGCGTAGTTGAGCTTCGCCACGAGCCGTTTGAAAAGACGCCGTCGCGTAAGATTAAGAGATTCTTGGTTAAATAATTCTCAGGGAGAGGCACGCCTCTCCCTTTGCTTTTATGTAAAATTAACAAAATAGAGCAAAAAAATACCGAGAATTTTTTTATGAAAAAACCGATTTTTTGATAAAAAAGTATTGAAAATTTATCAACTTGCATTTATAATGTTTTTATAAGAATGCTGAAGCATTAAAGGAGAAAAAATATGAAAAAGCTTTACACAGGAAAAACAAAAGATGTATACGCGCTTGAAAACGGAAACGTTCTTCTTAAGTTCAAGGACGACTGCACAGGCAAGGACGGCGTTTTTGATCCGGGTGAAAACTCCGTAGGTCTTACAATAGACGGTATCGGAAAGGCAAACCTTGAAACGTCCGTTTACTATTTTGAGATGCTCAAGGCGGCAGGAATTAAGACTCACTATGTTTCAGCAGATATAGAAAACGCAACAATGGAGGTTCTCCCGGCTGAATGCTTCGGCAAGGAGCTTGGTGGCGGCGGACTTGAGGTTATTTGCCGTCTTGTTGCAACAGGCAGCTTTATTCGCAGATACGGCGAGTACATAAAGGACGGAACACCGCTTGAGGGTGGCTACGTTGAGTGTACCTTCAAAAATGACGAAAAGGGCGATCCGCTCGTTACAGGAGAGGGACTCGTTGCTCTTAAGGTTATGACAAAGGAAATGTTTGAGAGCTTGAAGGAGCAAACACTCAAAATCACAAAAATCGTTGCTGACGACTTGAAAACCATCGGACTTGACCTTTGGGACATCAAGTTTGAATTTGGCTACAATAACGGTCAGGTAGTTCTCATTGACGAAATTGCATCTGGCAATATGCGCGTTTACAAGGACGGAGTTATCGTTCCACCGGTTGAGCTTACAAAGCTTATCAACAACAGATAAGAGGGCGCATTGGCAGGCATAGACCGAAAAGCACAAGATATATTGCCTTGATTATTCATCATTACGAAGAAAAATAAGGTGGAAAACACGCTTTTGGCGTGTTTTCTTTTTGTGTGCTTTTCTAATCGCGAATGACGTCTCTGACGTACATAAGTACGCCGACGAGCCCATCCTTCGCACTTTCTATACCCACCACTGTCCCTCTTGGGGCGCATTGGCAGGCATAGAGATTGGCAGGCATAGACCGAAAATAGCAATTGAAAAAGGGACTCGCATCGAGTCCCTTTTTTGTAGGGGGAGGATATTATCCTCCCGTTTTTACATTTTTTCTGCCTTGAAGGTATATGTCGCGCCGTCTTCAATTTTGGTCAAGCTAACACCTGTTGGTGAATATTCGCCGTTTTGGTAAAGCGCCCAGTATGCGCCGCTTGTTTCCCAATCAAGCGTTTCGCCGTCAACCGTTTCAACGGTCAAGCCGTATTGGCTTTGGTAGCCCGAGATGTAGCCCTTTTCGGTGAGCGCATCGCCAAGCATTGTCTTGTATGTTTTCACCTCAAAGCTCTTTTCCGTGCCGTCAAGATGCACAACCTTGAATGTGAAGCTAAGCTCCGTTTCGCTTTCCTTGCCGCAACCAACGACGAAGAAAAGTGAGGTCAAAACGAGCAAGCAGGCAAGACTTATTGTAAGTGCTTTTTTCATAATGTTTCTCCTTTCTCCTTTCTCTTATACTTTGAAATATAAGATAAAAAATCCTGCCCAAGTGGGCAGGACAAAGAGCAAAAACGGACACGTCCCCGCACAAAACGATGGGAAACGTCTCTTTGGCTCTCGGTCTTCATATGCCCAAAACCGATTTTACCATTGGTGTATCACCAAAAATGCAGATGTGGCATTCGGGCTGTAACCGTAGTGACTGCTGTGGCGGATTTTCACCGCACTTTCCCACAAAAGCATCTATATTTCGCTTTTATTATAAATCTTTTGCCCGAAGATGTCAAGAATTTATTGCAATTTTCATATCAAGGTGATACAATTTAATTATAACTACAAAAAGCGAGGCAAAACAAATGTCAGATTATATAAAGCCCTTTCCAAATATAGAAAATCCAATTGACGGACATATACATATGCACAGGTGGTACGACGAGGAAAACGAAATTGATTTTTCCCACGGCCTTGAAGAATACCGATGTGAGTGCGGACTTAAATATATCGCGCTCGCACCCCTTCCGTCGGGTAATGCAATCCCCGTTTCCCGTGACGTGAGCAACAATATCATTTGCGCGTTTTACAAGCTGATGAACAAGGACACCTTTTCCTACGGCGGCTACATCTACCCGTCATATCCTGCAAAAAAGGAAGAAATGGCAGGGATGGAGCTTTCCGTTCAGCATAGAGAGCTTATGGAAATCGGCTTTGACGGAATAAAAATGCTTGAGGGCAAGCCGAATTTATACACGCTTGTCGGCAGCCCCTTGGACGGTGAGCTTTTTGACGGGGTATTTGACGAGATGGAAAAAGCAGGCACGTACGTTCTTATGCACGCGCGCGACCCCGAATGCTTTTGGACAGAGCCAACCGAGGAGAGAATTGCAAAAAAGTGGTTTTACGGTAACGGCGAATACCCAACCTATAACGAGATGTTCGATCAAATCGAAAACGTATTGAAAAAGCATCCAAAGCTCAATCTTTGCTTGGCACACTTCTTTTTCCTTGGCGAGTATCCCGAAAAATTGGAAGCACTTTTTGAAAAGTACCCGAATTTAACGGTTGATAACACCCCCGGCGGCGAGATGTATATTTCGTTTAACAAGCGCCCTGAATATTACCGCGCGTTTTTTGAAAAATACGCGGATAGGGTGATTTTCGGCACGGATATGGATTTTCCCGTACACCTTGAGGCAGGCAAGTGGCTCTGCGACAGACAATACCGCTATTTTGCCACGGATGAAACGCTAATGTCCTTTGACGACCACAAAATTACGGGAATAAAGCTACCAAGCGAGTGCTTGCAAAAAATCTTTTCCTCAAATCTACTTTCCAAGCTCGGCGGCGCACCAAAGGAAATAAACAAGGCAGCCCTTGCGCGCTATATCGAAAAATATAAGCACTTAATCCGCGACGAAAAGCTATATGCGCTTATTGAAAAGCTTTCAAAAGAGCTGTTATAAAACAAATCCCTCGGATAGCGTGATGCTCATAGCGGAGTATCACGCTTTCACGATGTTTTTTAGCTAAAAAGGGATTTATTGACAAGAATGAAAATATATGATATACTAAAATTAGAAGAATAAAAGATGTGGAGACAAGGAACCGTCCCCGGTCTTATTTTTGCATCAGGATACATATGTGGATATTATTTAGGGCAGAGGTGATGATATATGAAGATGAAAAGAAAAATATTGTTAATTCTTGCTGCAGTCATTATGTCATTGATTATGCTCTTTATGTCATTCTTGGCTTTGAAATTTCTTAAATATAGGTTGGGATTTGCTTTTTCTGACACCATTACAGAAAACAATATTGAATATCAGACCAATCCTATTTTTAAAACCGCACGTGTTACAGAAATTACACTGGCACTGATGGAAGATAAAACAACCTATGAAATTGTTATTCCCAAATGCACAGAAGACGGAAATCGTGTGGACGGATTTGGTTATGTTACTAAGGCAAGCGCGACATTCTTTAGCTTCAATATAGAAAACATGGAAGAGATAACGTATAGTGATGAATATCTTGAGGAGGTTTTTCTGCCACAAGTAACCCGTAATTATTATGTAACCGTAAAAATTGGAGAAAACATAAAAATAGCAAATATTTTGTTGGATGAGCAGTACAAAGTTTATCAAGATAGTATCACTGGAGAATATATTTGCGTAAACATAGAATATCAAGTTTCTCCCGAAAACAAATACTATTATAGCCAAGATGGAATTCTTTACGAAAAGTAAGACAGTGGACGGTTCCTTGTCTCCACCCAAGGCCGCCTTGTGTAAAGGGGGCTGTCAGCTTAGCTGACTGAGGGATTGTCATAATATAACTCCCTGCGGTCAAATTTATAGCTCATGGGGTTCGCATTCACCTGTAGTGTGTCTACAAAAGGAATGCCGATAAGAAAAATAAGCAGATTGACGGGAACAACTAAAAAAATAGTTGAAAAATATCTAAAATAATTAGAAAAAGTGAGGAGACAAGGAACCGTCCCCTGTCTCCTTGCCGTGGAGTAATTTTATGAAAAAAGCAACATATTCAGTCATACTATTATTCATAATAGCCACTGTGATTTTGATCTCAAGTTGTGCAAACGGTACCGAAAGTGATTTTGAGCCAAGTGGAGATAAAATTCATGCTTCGATAAATTCAAGTGAGACATACTCGCTATATTGGTCATACAACAATTTAGATTATGGAGTTGGCTATGAAACAATTTATCAAATGCTTGAGGGAAAAGCATATATAGCCAAGTCAGACGAGCGCGAATTCAATTGCTTAATAGCGTTTGACGAACAGTCTCCAAGTGCTTGTCCATTTTATGCTGTTTCTGCATTTATAAAAAACGGAGATAAAATAGAAAGCGTTGGAACGCTTGAAAAGGACGATATTATATCAAACTTTTTATTTGAAGACGGAAAAATTGGATTCCATGTATCATTAAGCGATAGTACTCTAAGCGGTGAGATGTATATCTTTGATATAAATGTGCGCTTTGATGAAGCACATGAGGGAAATATATACATTGCGATACAGATAGAGTAAGAAGTGGAGACAGTAGTGGAGATGGGGAAGACATGGTACGGTGGTGTGTCTTGATAACCTTTCCCTCTAAAACCGAATAAAAACGCCCCTGTGCCAAGCGGCACAGGGGTTTTGTTATTTTGCTTTATTTGCGCGCTTTTCCTCGCGCTTTTGGATGCGCTGCTTTCTTATAAGTTCGCGCTTTGCCTTTTTATATGCGGCTTTTCTGTATGCTTTTATGAGCTTGTCGCTCTTTTTTTGTCCCTTTTTGTTTTCAAAATCCCAGTCGCTTATCTCGCCACGCTTGCTTATCATATAAGCTTTTTTGGCAATCTCGGCAAGCGGCATATCTGAATAGGAATCGGAATAAAACTCGTCAATTTCACCGTCGGGATATTCCTTCCTAAAGCGGTTGACCTTTTCAATGCTTGCGCAGTCAATGCCGTTGATTTTGTAGGTGTTGATTTCCATATCGGTTGCAATAACGTGCTTTATTCCCAAGCGCCTTGCAATAGGATTTATAATGAAATACGGTGTTGCGGAAATGATTAAGTCGTCATCCTTTTGTCTTTCCTTATACCAAGGGTAAATTGTCGATACCTTTGCGTCCCAAAACTCCTCAATCATTCTTTCCTTGTCGGGGACGTATTTCATAAAGGAGAAGAATTTTTCCATAACCTCGCCCCAGGTAAAGAGCTTCAATTTATAAAGTCCCATTTTGGTAATTCCCGCAGGGAAGTGCAACCAAATAAGAGGGTATCTCTTTTTGCAAAACGCCCAAAAATGCATTGAGGAATCACCGGGGAACAGCGTTCTGTCAAAATCGTATACGTTCATAAAAGCTCCTTTCTTGAAAAAATGATGGATTAAAAACCACCCCGAAAAAGGTGGTTTTATTTGCTGAAATTGTATTTTCGGTCGGGGGAGTGTCTGAAATTCGCTTTTTAGTTCTTTGAAATCTTTTGAAGCTCCTCAAGGAAGGTTTCAACGTCTGAAAAATCCTTGTAAATTGAGGCAAAGCGAATATACGCAACATCGTCCGCCTTGATAAGCTCGTTCATTGTGATCTCGCCAATCTCCGTTGAGGAAATTTCCGTGCGGAGTGAGTTTAGTATTTCTGCTTCAACGCGGTTTGCAATTTGCATAGCGTTAACGGGGCGCTTTTGGCACGCCTTGATGATGCCGTTTGTCAGCTTGGTCTTGTCAAAATACTCGCGTGAGCCGTCCTTTTTTACAACCATAGGTTGAATAGTTTCAATTATTTCAAAGGTTGTGAAGCGCGCACCGCAGCTAAGACACTCACGGCGCCTTTTAATACTTGAATTTTCGTCAACCGGGCGTGAATCGATAACCTTGCTATCCTCAAAGCTACAATGTGGACATTTCATATCAGCACCTCACATTCATAAAGAAAAATATGAATAAGTATATCATAAATCCGCGCATTTTTCAATACTTTAGTTAAATAAAATCTACAAAATGTGCAAAAAATGCATAAATTATCACAATATATGCTACTTGACAAATATAATAATAAATAGTACAATATTATAAACTAAAATTTCAACTTGAATTAGGGAGAGCTTATGAGGAGTGTAACTGACTTTTTCGGCACTATGGTATTTAACGACGAGGTTATGAAATCCCGTCTTGATGAGGACGTATATAACGCAATTCAAAATACCATTCAAAACGGCAAGCGCCTTGATTTGTCACTTGCAAACAGAATTGCAAGCGCAATGAAGGATTGGGCAATTGAAAAGGGCGCAACCCACTATACACACTGGTTCCAGCCTATGACGGGCATTACCGCGGAAAAGCACGACAGCTTTATCACACCGAAAAGCAACTCCACCGTTATTATGGAATTTTCGGGCAAGGAGCTTGTGAAGGGTGAGAGCGATGCATCCTCGTTCCCATCAGGCGGCTTGCGCGCAACCTTTGAGGCAAGGGGCTACACCGCTTGGGACCCAACCTCATACGCGTTTATAAAGGACGGCGCACTTTGTATTCCTACCGCATTCTGCTCCTACGGCGGCGAGGCACTTGACAAGAAAACACCGCTGCTTCGCTCAATGGAGGCACTTGGCAAAAGCGCACTTAAAATATTAAAGCTCTTCGGTCACGAGGACGTAACTTCAGTAAAGCCGACGGTTGGCCCCGAGCAGGAATACTTCCTTGTTGACAAGGAAACGTACAACAAGCGTCCCGATCTCGTTTATACTGGCAGAACGCTTTTCGGCTCTATGCCACCTAAGGGACAGGAGCTTGACGACCACTATTTCGGAACTATTAAGCCGCAGGTTAAGTCCTTTATGAAGGATCTCGACCACGAGCTTTGGACTCTCGGTGTTTTTGCAAAGACCGAGCACAATGAGGCAGCCCCTGCTCAGCACGAGCTTGCGCCTGTTTTTACCACAACCAACTTGGCAACCGACCACAATCAGCTTACAATGGAGCTTATGCAAAAGGTTGCAAGAAAGCACGGACTTGTGTGCCTACTCCACGAAAAGCCCTTTAACGGCGTAAACGGAAGCGGCAAGCATAACAACTGGTCGCTCTCCACAAACACGGGATTAAACCTTTTAGAGCCCGGCGAAACACCGAGCGACAACGCGCAATTCTTGCTTTTCCTCTGCGCGGTAATTAAGGCGGTTGACGTATATCAGGACGCGCTCAGAATTTCCGTTGCAAGCGCAGGAAACGATCACCGTCTTGGCGCAAATGAGGCGCCCCCTGCCGTTATTTCTATCTTCCTTGGTGAGGAGCTGACGGAAATCCTCGACGCCATCGAAAAGGATCAAAAAATCGGCTCAAAGGAGAAGGAGCAGTTAAGGGTTGGCGTTCACATTCTTCCCAAGTTCCCGAAGGATACCTCGGACAGAAACCGTACGTCCCCGTTTGCATTCACGGGTAATAAGTTTGAATTCCGTATGCTTGGCTCGGGTGCGTCAATTGCCGACACAAACACGGCAATAAATACCGCGGTTACCGAGATACTTAACGAGTTTTACGATGAGCTTGCATCAGCTGAGGACTTTAACCAAACGCTCCACAACCTAATCCGCGATACAATTAAGAACCATAAGCGCATTTTCTTTAACGGAAACGGCTACGACGACGCGTGGATTAAGGAAGCGGAAAAGAGAGGGCTTTCAAACCTCAAATCCACTCCCGACGCGCTTTCTCACCTGCTTGATGACAAAACCGTTGAGCTTTACACAAAAAACAAGGTGTTCAGCGAAAAGGAGCTTAAGTCAAGATACGAAATCTTACTCGAAAGCTACTCAAAGATTATAAATATCGAAGCGCTTACAATGATTGATATGGCAAAAAAGCTCATTATCCCCGCTATATCAAAATACACAAGGGACCTTTCAAGCACGGTAAAGGTAAAGAACGAAATCGGCGTTGACTGCGGCTACGAAAAAGAGGTTTCCCAAAAGCTGTCAACACTCTGCACGGAAGCGTACAGAATAACTCTTGATCTTGAGGAAAAACGCGCAGACGTGTCTAAAATCAAGGGCGCTTACGAAAAAGCAAAAGCATATGAAAGCATCGTGCTTGCAACAATGAACAAGCTCCGCTTGGCGTGTGACGAGGCTGAAAAGCTCACCGCGCGCGAGTATTGGCCGATGCCCGACTATGGAGAATTACTTTTCGGTATCCGTGAGTAAATGTATAAAAATCAAAACAAAGGGAATGTTGCAATAAGCACAGACCAAAAACAGACACATTCTACAAAAATCAAATTTATTCGTTTATCTTAGTTAGATATAAGGTTGAGAACTTGCAATTTGTTGCAAGTTCTCTTTTTTTATGTCTGTTTTTTAGACGCGACCACGGGCTCTACCGTACGCCAGTACGCCTACGCTCCCGTGTTCACGCCGCCCCAAGGGTTCCCTGAAATTGCGTGCAATTTCAGGGAGTGGGTCAACACTCATTTCACTATCCCCTAAAAAAAGGGCGCCGCTTAAACGCGACAGCCCTTTCTGGCAGTTTAATGTGACACCCTGTCACCTATACATATTTTGCAGGGAGTATAACATCTCTTTGTTAAGAAATTGATGTCCTGCGTTTCGGCTCTGTTTTCATCCTTTATTCTGTCAGCTTGATAGCAGGATGGGAGATGATACGAGCGCGACTGGGTGTTGACAACGTACAAAACAGTGCCACCTGTGTCCCAAATTACCTCTTTTTCGTCGCTATCGGGCGATACCTCGCCGTGATACGGGCGAGAGCACGCGCACAATAATAAAACAGATAAAATAGCAATTATCAGGAAAGCTCGCTTCATATAGTTACATTTCCCAGCTGCCAAGCCAAGCTGAAAACTCCTTATAAATTATATTCATTTCGTCTGTCAGATCCTCGCCGTTATTAAGCGTGTAAACGTAGTCGTAGTTGTCGAATTTTTCAAGATACTTATATTCAGAGGTATAATTGCCCGAATTAAGCTCGTTGAGCGCGCGCTCCGAAAGCGCTTCGGCACGCCTAATATTGCTTACTAAATCTGCAAAGGCATCCTTATCAATTGATTCTATTTCATTGATTATACTGTCAAAATATCCGTCCTTGTAGCCATAATTATACTGCGCGCCGTCCTTGGTTATGAAATTCAAGGCATCCGTTGGATATAAATAGTAGCCCTTGACGGTTTCGCCGTTTGAGTTGATGTGTGTGTTTATAAAGTAGGTGTTCCATGCACAAAGGAAGTTTACGTAGTCGTACATTTTATAAATGTCGTTTATTACGTCGCTTTCTGCCAGCTTTTGCCAAAGAATAAGCTCACTTGAAATTTCATCCGAGGTTAAAACGGAGTAGGTCGCATCAACGATTTTGAAGTTAAACTCATAACCGTATTTATCTGTGAAGAACTCGTTTTCGCTCGGAGCAACCATAAGCGTGCCGGTTACCTTAATTGCCTGCGCGGTATATTCAAACGTCTTGTTTTTCTTAGGGTATACCTCCATAGTATTAGAAAGCTGTGACGTATTAGGAACGCAAAACGGACAGCTTTGATATGGCAGATTCATTAAGAAAATAAACGAGCCGTCAACAGGTGATGAGGTTGCCATATAGCCGTTAATCGTGACTGTTTTTCCGTCTATTGATTTAAGGTAATCGTAATTTGGAGATGACTTAAAGCTGAGCTTTATTGCGTCGTCCTCGCCCTTTGTGCAGGAATAAAGCGGCAAAAGCAATATTATTGCAAAGCATAAGGAAATAAATTTTATAATGCGTTTTTTCATTTATGCTCACCCCGCTATCGAATCTCTTTTGGACATAATAAGCGTCCAAATAAGAGTTGGTATAACGCTTATTAAGAATACCGCCAATAAAATAATAATTTCCGACAAATAAACGCGTGAAAGGTTCAAAACAACGCCCATTGAGGAAACGTAGTCATTCATAAAGAACAGTAAAATTCTTGATGCTCCAAATGCAAGTGTAACTGAAAAAATACCGATTATGGCGTTTTGAATGAGGTATAAAAGATTGATTTTTTTCATGCTCACGCCAATCAAGCGCATAAGAGAAATTTCCTTCGCGGAATGATACATATTAAGAAGCGTGATAATTGAAATTATCATAATATTCATTACAAGGATAACCGCACAAAGCACAAAAACGATATATTTTGTATCGTCTGCATCGTTTAGCACCTCACGTACCGCATCCATAGGCGTAATTGCTTGAAGCGTGTGCGCATCACCATCCTCGTCTAAAATAACCTTGCCGTTATATTCGTTGATTATTTGCATTGCAACGGCGGGGTTTTTGGTTTTAAGTAAAACCGCGCAAACTGTTTTTTCGTGGCTGTGAGAGCTTTCATCCTCGTGTCCGCTTTCATGATCTTCATCTTCATGCTCACCGCTATTAGAATGATCGTGTATTTCCCAAAGCGTACGGTACTGTGTGAAAACGACATTGTCAAAGACAGAGCCTGTCTTTTCCAAAATTCCGACAACGGTAAGAGGTGTTTCGTGCGTATCAAGTGAGGATGCCGAATGGCTTGTCCTGATTTGGTCGCCAACCTTAAGATCGTTTCTGCTTGCCACATTGCAGCCGACAACAACCTGCATTGATTCTTGATCATTGAGCATATCGCCGCTCTTTAATTCAAGCAGCTCTCCGTCCTTTTTCAAGTAATCGGTTGTAGTTCCTATTACGCTTGCACCGTTATAGCTGTCCGCCATAGAGAAGGGAACAGCAAGCGTAACACGTGAATCGCTTGAAAGTGTGGAAACAACGGAGAAGGGAATTGTGCCGACAGGCTTGTCGGTAAAATACATAGTGTTCATTGCAAGCTGCGTTTCGCTTCCCGAAGGGCCGACGATAACGGAGTACCACATTGCATTTTCGGTAATGCCGTCGCTGACCTGCGTCGACACATTAAAGGCAAGCACTGCAACCGATGCCGAAATGATGATTGAAAGCACGATAAGAATTATCTGTACCTTCTTTATTGCCATATTTTTTAGCGCGAATTTAAGCATTTTTTTCATCCTCCTTCACTATATCCCGTCTGCCGCTTGTTATATTGTTCATATCAATAACGGTATCGAAATATTTGCTGAGGCGTTCATCGTGCGTAACCGCAATCAATGTTTTACCCACGGAGGCGCGAACAAGCTCCTTTATTACCTCCTCGCCGATAGCGAAGTTTAGGTTTCCTGTCGGCTCGTCCGCCAAAATGATCTCGGGCTTTTTCACAAGAGCCCTTGCAATAGCAACGCGTTGCTTTTGTCCGCCCGAAAGATGCTTGATTTTGCTGTTTTTCTTTTCAGATATACCAAGCTCGTCGAGGATTTTCGGTGCATCATCCGTTTTTATACCCTCGAGCTTTAATATGTTTATGTTGTCCATAACGGTCATATCCTCAATGAGCTTGAAGTCTTGAAAAATATAACCGATTTTTTTGATTCTGAATTTATCCTTTTTCTTTTGGCTCTCTTTTGTCATAACTGTGCCGTCAATTGTGACCGAGCCCTCGCTTGGCGATAATATGCCTGCGATGATATTAAGTAACGTTGATTTGCCGCAGCCCGATGCACCGAGAAGCATATAGGATTTTCCGCTTTCAAAGGTTATATCCTCATATTCGATAACGGTTTCATTTTGGAACTGCTTTTTTAAGCCATTTATTTCTATCATAAATAAAAAACCTCCCGAAAAATGCGAAATAAGCACGCAAAAGCGCGCCAAAAATCAAGGTGATTTTCACCTTGCCAATGTACCACGTAAGAACAAACTCCTCGTGATATATTTACGCATTAATCGGAAAGCTTAACCTTTAATTTAACGGGTGTAAATACCGCAAAAAATCCTTCGCTTTCGCTAAGGAAACGGTATAAAGCAATAGATAATAAAAGAGTGGCACATACGCACAAAACGGGAATAAGAAGCCCGCCTCTTTGTTCACTGTAATAATCACAAATGGCGCAAAGCTCATCGTGGTGACAGTGATGTGTGCCAAGGGTGAATGCGGAGAAAATGAGCAGGAAAAACGAAAGCAATATCAGTATTGCACAAATACGAATAAAAACCAACTTACTTTTCATGCTGTTTCTCCTTTCATTGAATTAAAATTTATTTAGCGGCAAGCGCGCCGTCGAAATATTCAACCAAAAATTCCTTTACGGCACCGTCGTATTTTTCGGAGTCCGTCGGGCGCAGGTGTGAGTGCTTGCCCTGCTCAAACCATACGATTTTTTTGTTCTCGTGCGGAACCTTGGCGCAAAGCGCGTCCGCCATATACGGCAAGGAATAGCGGTCCTCCTTGCTGTGAATAAAGAGAATGGGCTTTTTTAGCCTGTCGATAAAGTCAATATTGCCATATCTCATAGAGTGCCCTGTTGCAAGCTTGAAGGACAAATCCGCAGCGTACATAGTTGGGAAGGTTGGCTGCTTGAATTTCTTTGATAGGTGATTGTTAAAGCTGTCAGCAAAGCGCGTGTACATTCCGTCGGCTATCATACCGTTTAAGTAGTCGGGGCAGGCAGGGCTGATGAGCGCCTGCAAGCAGCACGAGGAGCCGATGCAAACACCGTGCAAAACGATGCTTTTTACGTTAAATTCGTTATGTAAAAGCTCTGCCCATTTTATAAGGTCCTTATGCTCCTCAAAGCCGAGCGTGTTGTATTTTCCGTCGCTTTTTCCGTGCGCTCTTTGGTCAAAAACAAACACGTTAAAGCCCCAGCTGCGGTATGGCTGCGTAAAATAGTAGCCGTAGTTTGACGATTCGGTTCTGCCTGAAACGAAGATTACTGCGCGGTCGAAGCCGAAATCGAAGTATTCTCCGTAAAGGTTGAGCCCGTCGTTTACTATATGTAAATCCTTCTTATACTGCTTGTTTTCCTCAAGCCATTTTTCGCCCTCTTTATATATCATCTCGGTAACGGGGTTTTTAGCGCCCGCGCCGTGCGTCCATTTTGTCTTTTTGGTTCGGGTAAGCACCGCATATCTTAAAATATGCCCCGCAACCGTGTACCAAATCATATATAGAATAAAGCCAAGCGTCGCTGTGCCGAGCAGAACAAGCAGAGCAAACAATGCTATTCCAAGTGGTGTATCAAACATTTTTCTCTCCTCTAAAACCAAAAGCGGCAATTTGCAAGCCGCCTTTAAGTCTAATTTACTCAAATGAAATCACAATATCGTAAAATTCATCGTTTGTTTCAACGGTAACAAGCTCGGTGTAGAGATAGCTCTCGGTTATAAACTCGCTGATTTCATCAAGCACGGTGCTTGGAACGCTTGAGCTGACGAAAAGCGTGATAACGTCGCGCTCACCCTCGTCCATTACCTTTTTAATCGCCTCGCGGGCAACCTCCGTGTGCTGATTGCCGACAGAGAGTAGCTTTTCACCCGTGAATGCAAAAAGCTCGCCTGTTTTTATTTCTTGACCGTCAAAAACGGATTCCTTAACAGATACGGAAACCGTAACGGTTTGAATATTCGATATAATTTCATTGATTGCTTCCTCAACCGCATCGTGATCGTTTTCGGAAAAATCAATCATAGGCAGGCAGGAGTAGCACTCCGTGTCCGATTTTGAATTTATAACGATAATTCTTGCTTTACTGTAAAGCTTAGATGCTTGAACCGCCGAAAGATACGTATTTTTGCCGTTTGAGAAAACGAAAATCGTCTTTGTGGTTGCTTTTTCAAACGCTTCAACAAAGTCCGAGGCAGACGGTGGACACAGGCGGTCACCCAAAATGACGATATCTGCGCCCATATTTATAAAGCAATCCTTCATTGAGCTATCGTGCGCTACGCAAAGCACGGAGAAGGAGCCTTTAGGTGCGTCTTGATAAACGCTGATGCCTGTGTGCGGCTTATTTTCCTGAAGCTCGTTGTGTTGAACGCTCATATTTTCAACCTTAACGGTCAAAAACTCACCGTATTTATGGCAAAGAGCGAATACCTCCTCGGGCTCCTTTGTGTGAATATGAATTTTCACCTTACCGTCGTTAAATGAGGTAACTATGGAATCACCGAGATCCGAAAGCTTTTCAACAAAGCTTTGGTAGCTGAAGCGCTTCTTTCCCTTCAGAATCTGAAGCAAAAGCTCCGTGCAGTAGCCGAAATCGAAAACCGATTCCTCGTTATAAAGTGAGTAGTCAATGAGCTGAGCCTGTGGAGCATCACCCGAGCTGACTCTTAATTCAAGCTTTTCGCCGTTTAAGTATTTTTGTATGCCCTCGAAAATATAAACAAGTCCTGCACCGCCCGAGTCAACAACGCCTGCCGATTTAAGAATAGGCAAAAGCTCGGGAGTTTTTTCAAGCGAGCTTTTCGCTTTCTTCAAAAGAGACTCAAAAATCTCGTCAATCGTTTCGATTTTGCCCTTTGAAATCTTTTTCGTTGTATATTCACAGGACTCACGCATAACGGTGAGTATTGTGCCCTCGGCAGGATTTGAAACCGCGCCGTATGCACATTTTACACCCTTTTTAAGCGCGATGCAAAACGCAAACGCATCTGCCTCGTCAAGTGCGCAAAAGCATTCCGCAAAGCCCTTAAAGAATTGCGAAAGAATAACGCCCGAGTTTCCTCTTGCACCGTAAACAATTGCCTGCGCAAATTTTTTTGCGTTTTCGGATAGCTTGCTTCCATCCTCCATAGCGGCAAAGCCGTTTTTAAGGGTGAGAACCATATTGGTTCCTGTGTCACCGTCAGGCACAGGGAAAACATTGAGAGCATTAACCTCATCGCGGTTGTTGAGAAGGTTAATAATTCCGTAGTCAAGCATTCCGCGGAAGCTCTTTCCGTTTATTGTATAAGTCATATAAATAATCCTATCTTAAATTATTTTCCGGTAATTTTGGCAATAACCTCTTTTTCGCGTGAAAGGTCACTTGAGATCGGCTCGCCAAGATAGTAAACGCCAATCATACCCGGGCCGATGTTACCGCCGCAGGCAGAATAAACGTCTGTTATATAAATCTTTTTAGGATTTAGCGCAAGGAGCTTTTCCTTAAGATTTTCGGCATATTGCTCTCTGTTTGAGTGCGCGATGAACAAAATTTGATTTTCAATATCAGTTGCTGTTTCGCTAATGTATTTAACCGTTATATCAAAAGCCTTGTTAATGCCCTTTGCCTTTGTAAGAACGGTTGTGTAGCCGTCTGCGTTACAGTCGCCCATTGGCTTAACGCCTGCAAAGCTGCCGAAAATTGCCTTGCCCATTGAAATTCTTCCGCGGCGTGCAACGAAAATAAGGTCGTCGATAGGACCCATTTGGTGAACCCTTATCTTATTTTCCTCAAGCCAAGCGACAATTTCATCAAAGCTCTTGCCCTCGTTCTTCATTGCAAACGCATAGTATGCAAGCAAGCCGATAGCGCCCGACATACGGAATGAGTCAACGCAGTAAATTTTTGCGCTTGGATAGTTCTTTACAATATCCTCGGCCGCATTTTTTGCAAAATTGTATGTAGAAGAAATTTTAGATGAAAGAGAAATGGAGATAACACCGATATCCTCTTTTGCATACCTTTCAAATACATCGTAAAACTCAGCAGGTGAGGGCGGTGCGGTTGTAACCTGAATTTTTTTGTTGGAAAGAGTTTTGTAGTAATCCTCGCGTGAAATCTCGCTCCAATCAAGCTTGGTTACGATATCGCGTCCGTCGCTGAAATGCGCGTGACCGGGAATATAATCGGTCATTCCAATATCGGCTCTTGCTTCCTCACTGAGGTCGCAGGTTGAGTCAACCAAAATAACAAAATCCTTCATAATAAAAAACCTCTCTTTTTAATTTTTTGTACTGCCGTGTGCTGTGTAACTGAATTGTGATTTTTGATAAGCCCTCAAGGTGAATTTTGAGTACAGCCTACGACAAAATAAAACAGAAAATTACAAAATCACACGTATATTATAATAGTATGCGCGCGAAAAGTCAATACCTTGATATAATATTTTATATTGTCAAATTTAACAAAATATTAAAATTCTGGCAACTCAACATTAACATTTTGGCAACGTAGCGTTAAAAATTTAATCATTTTTGATATCAAAAATCGAAGCAAACGTACTTGCATAGCGCTCCTTACTGTGCTATAATGATAAAAAAAGAAAGGGGAGTGCAAAATGGAGAGGGATAGATTAAAGCGCTTAGTCTTGGCGGCGGTGTTTTTATCGCTTGGAATGGTTTTGCCGCTGCTTACAGGACAGCTGAAGGAGATAGGGGACACGCTTTTGCCAATGCATTTACCCGTTATGCTTTGCGGTCTTATCTGCGGCTACGGCTACGGCGGCGTTGTCGGCTTTTGTCTGCCGTTTTTGCGCTCACTTATTTTCGGCATGCCGCCGCCCTACCCAAATGCGGTTTGGATGGCGGTTGAGCTTGCAACCTACGGCTTTGTTATAGGCTTCTTATATTCGCGCAAAAAGGAGCATAAGCTTTGGTATCTTATGGTGTCGCTTGTTTCCTCAATGCTTGCGGGCAGAATGGCGTGGGGCATTGCAAAATGGCTTTTGCTTGCGACAAAGGGAAAAGCATTTACACTCGGTGCGTTTTTCGTCGGCGGCTTTGTCGATGCCGTGCCGGGAATTATATCGCAGCTGATTTTAGTGCCCGTGATAGTTGTAATTTACCTTAAAATAACGAAAAAACAAAGGAGCAACAGGGTGAAAAAGGTTTTGTTTCCGTACGGAAAAGAGGAAATTGAATATTCGTTTGACGAAAATGAGCTTGTAGGGGTCTTGGACTCCTCAATAAATAAATATAGCCCGAGCGGTACCGAGGCGGAGCTCGTTTTGGAGGCTATGAAAAATCCGACAGGCACAAAAACGCTTGCCGAGCTTGCCGTGGGCAAGAAAAACGTCGTTATTATCGCAAGCGACCACACGCGCCCCGTGCCAAGTAAATATATTATTCCGCCGATGCTGAAGGAAATCAGAGAGGGCGCACCCGATGCCAAAATTACAATTTTGATAGCAACAGGCTGCCACCGCGGTACAACCAAGGATGAATTAAGGGCGAAATTCGGTGACGAAATAGTTGATAACGAGGAAATTTACGTTCACGATTGTGACGAGAGGGAAAATCTCGTTGATATCGGCGTTTTGCCGTCGGGCGGAAGATGCGAAATCAACAAGATAGCCAAGGATGCCGACCTTTTGGTTGCCGAGGGCTTTATCGAGCCGCACTTCTTTGCAGGCTATAGCGGCGGCAGAAAGAGCGTTTTGCCGGGAGTGTGTGCAAGAAAAACCGTGCTTGCCAACCATTGCTCCGAGTTTATCGCACACGAAAAGGCGAGAACAGGCGTGCTTAACGGCAACCCCATTCACGAGGATATGATTTGGGCGGCGAGGGAAGCCAAGCTTGCTTACATAGTAAATGTGGTATTGAATTCCAAAAAAGAGGTTATCTACGCAGTAGCGGGTGATTTTGAAGCGGCGCACAAGAAGGGAACGGACTTTCTTTCCTCACTCTGTGGCGCACAGGCGATAGATGCAGATATAGTAATTACAACAAACGGCGGCTATCCGCTTGACCAAAACGTATATCAAGCCGTAAAGGGAATGACCGCGGCTGAAGCAACCGTAAAACAGGGCGGCGTTATAATAATGCTTGCCAAGTCAAATGACGGCATCGGCGGTGACCATTTCTATCATCAGCTTGCCGACGAAGCTGACATTAATAAAACAATGAATGAATTTTTGAGTCGGGGAAGGGAAGAAACCGTGCCCGACCAATGGCAAACGCAAATTCTTCTCCGCGTGCTTCTTCGCGCAAACGTTGTTTACGTTTCCGATATGGAGCCCGAGGTTATAGAAAAAATGCATATGACCCCCGCAAAAAATCTCGGCGAGGCAATAGAAAAGGCAAAGAAAATTCTCGGCACAAAATCACCGAAAATTGTTGCTATACCCGATGGAGTGTCTGTAATTGTGCAAAAATAAAGAGGACCGACACATTAAGGCATAACCCTGAAAAACAGACACAGGGTAACCCAAAATACAAAAAATCCGACCACACGGTCGGATTTTTATATTTATAAGATT
Source organism: Clostridia bacterium (assembly GCA_017625935.1). Taxonomy (GTDB): domain Bacteria; phylum Bacillota; class Clostridia; order Oscillospirales; family CAG-272; genus RGIG2000. The sequence goes on along the minus strand of JAGALA010000044.1, from coordinate 2,203 downwards.
GTAGGGGATGGCGTCCTCGACATCCCGAATAGCGACGTCCTCAACGCCCCGTTATTTTTAACCCTTAAAATCAATCGTTGCCTTAAATTCGGTATTGTCGCCGTTCAAGGTGTAGTCAAGGAGATAGCAAATCTTGTTGTGGTTGCCGTTTTCGTCGGGCAAGAAGTCAACAAACGGCTGCTCAACCACGTTCAAGGTTGCATCGCACTCGCAAATTACGCGCACGTCCTCAATGTATGCAATGTTGCCCTCAATGCGCGGCTTGATTCTTGAAACAAATCTTTCGGTGATTGTCGCTTTCTCGGAAAATTCGTAGGAATCGTGGATTTTAATGGAGTCATCCTCCATCTTGAAGCGGCGCTCCGCCTTTTTTAATGTGGTGTGTACGTTTTCCACATCGTAGCCGTGGGTGAAATCCATATAAAGCTCTTTTGTGTCCTTGTTATAAACGGCTCTTGCCTTGCCCTCCCAAGCACCGCCTTGACCCTTACCGTTGAAGTAAGGCACGTTGTGTGAGAACGAGGACGGCTGGAAGTACGTGTTTCTTTCCTTGCCGAAGTAGCCGGGCCAGTTACCCGGACCTATGTAACCGAAGTCACAGAAAATTTGCTTGTTGTGGCGCGCAAGAATAAATGAGCCAACGTCCTGGTGGTTGTGGCTTTCCCATTGGTTGCCGCCCTTCAAAATAAAGCCGTAGTCTTTTGTGCGCTTGGTAAAGAAGCTTGACTCGTTTGCGTAGTATTCGCAATCGGGCAGCTCATTAGAAACGTAGTCGGGGTTATAATATACCGTTGAGCGCACCGCAAATGCCCAGTGGCAGTATGCAACTATCGTTGCTTGCTCAAGTGGGAGCTTGTCAATATCGTCGCCGTAAAAATTCTTCATCATATGAGGAAGACCAACCCAGTAGCCCTCCCTTGCGTTAACGTCGCTGAAGTTAGCAAGCACGTTAGGCTGAAGGTGCATTTTTTGCATAAACTGCGCAATTGCCTTAACCTTGGGATTTTTTAGCCAATCGTACTCTCCGTTTGAAAATTCGCGCAGAAGTGTCGCGTAAACGGCAAAAAATCCAAAGCCGAAGCCCCAGTATGCCGTGCCCTCAACGCACATTCCATCCTCGTCGTAGCTGTCAAGGTAGCATTGCATAGCTGCCTCTAAGCGAGGGAGCTGACGCTTGAATTCCTCGGGGTCCTCGTACATAATAGCACCGCCAACCGCGCCTGCGCAAACGGCAGTCCAGTTGTTGTTGTGCGTCTCCCAGAAGAATTTTCTTGTCTTAAACGGCTCAATTGTGTGACGTCTGATTTCATATGAAATTCTGTCGTTAAGCAGCTTAGGGAAGCGGTCCTTGAAAATATATTTCACCTCAGCCATTGAAAAGGCAAGAGAAGCGGCGAAAATATCGATAAGACCGGGGTCGAAATCCTTTGGAGTTCTGTTATAGTAGTCATTGTAGTGGCCAAGCGGCGCCCAGGTGTATTCGTTACAAATTTCCCAAACGGTTTCAACGAGCGAGCGGTAGTATTCCTCGTTGTCGGGATAAATGAGCGACAAAAGCGCACTCGACTGAAGCTGACGGAAGGTGTCCGAGCCCTGTCCCCTTGTGTTGGGAAATTCAAGCACGTCCCAAGCATCTCGCGCACGCGGACGTCTCTTAAACGAATTTTCGTAGTCCTTCTTGATTTCCTCTCTGTGGCGCGCAAACGCCTCGTCATTTCTTACTCTTTCCCAAATTTTAGGGTCTTTTACAATATCAAACATAGTTCTCTCCTTAGGGCATAATATCTTTTTACCCGATAATTCAATGATAACACAAACCCCGCCGCTTTTCAATAATAATAAGGAAATAAAACAGATTTTTTAACGTATTTTTCCGCCTTGCGACCAATAAAGCATTTTTTGAAAATAATAAGCGAAGTGATTCCTTCAAAAAAACTTTGATTTTGTTAAAATTATACTTGACAATTGATATTTTTAAGAGTATAATAACAATGCATTGGGGATTTGTGTAAAGGTAGCACAGCAGACTCTGACTCTGTATGTCTGGGTTCGAATCCTAGATCCCCAGCCATGATTGGTGACCGAAATAGATGACGTCACCGCAAACCCAGAGCCCACAAGGGTTCTGGGCTTTTTTTGTCTCAAAAATCAGGTTGAATACAAATAGATGACATTGGGGTAAAAATCGGGTTTTCAAGGATTT
>JAGALA010000043.1 GCA_017625935.1 Clostridia bacterium | reverse complement strand
TCCCCTACTAAAAAACAGACACAGGGCAGGGCGTTTTGTCAAAATGATAAAATGCAATGAAATAAATTCCCAAGGGAATTTGTGAAATGCAAGGGTGCGTGAAATTCGCACAGCAAATGAAATGTGATAAGGCACATAAGAATAAAAAACAGACACAGGGTCGCCCCTGTGTCTGTTTTTGTCTAAAAAATTACTAACGGTACGTACAAGCTGACGCAGTAGGATTCAGGACGGAGGAAAAAAGTGCGAGGGGCGTCTCGTCGGCGTACTTCTGTACGGCAGAGAAGTCACTCGCGATTAGAAATCACAAAAAGAAAAGAGGTCGAAAAGACCTCTTAACCTTAAATTTAATTAAAATGGGGAAATTGAAATTTGATTTTTTGTGTGCTTGAATGGGTGGGAAGCACCCTTAGATGTGGTGTTGTGATTTCGGTTTTACCCGTATCTGACATCCTACCTAGCTACTTCTTCCATTACGAAAGCCTCGAGTACATCGCCTTCCTTAATGTCATTAAACTTCTCAAGTCCCACACCGCATTCGTATCCTGCGGCAACCTCTTTTGCATCGTCCTTGAAGCGCTTGAGTGAAGCGATTTTATCCTCAAAAATAACCACTCCGTCGCGCAAAATTCTGATTTGTGAGTTTCTTGTGATCTTGCCGTCCTGGATGTAACAGCCCGCAATTGTACCAACACCCGGAACACGGATTGTCTGGCGCACCTCTGCGTGACCGTTAATAACCTCCTTGAAGGTAGGCGCAAGCATACCCTTCATAGCGGCTTCGATTTCCTCGATAATTTCGTAAATGATTCTGTGTGTTCTTATATCAACCTTTTGACGCTCAGCCGAGTCAATTGCCTTCTTATCGGGACGAACGTTAAAGCCAACGATAATAGCGTTTGATGCAGCGGCAAGCATAACGTCATTTTCGGTAATACCACCAACAGCGGTGTGAATAACGTTAATCTTAACCTCTTCGTTTGAAAGCTTAACAAGTGACGATTTAACTGCCTCGCAGGAGCCGCCAACGTCTGCCTTGATAATAATGTTGATTTCCTTAGCGCCGTCGTTGATTTGTGCAAAGAGGTCGTCAAGACTAACCTTAGCATTTGCCTTGAATTCTGCCTCCTTAGCCTTTTCACGTCTTTGCTCAGCAAGCTCTCTTGCCATTCTTTCGTCCTTAACCGCGTTGAATTCGTCGCCTGCAAGCGGAACCTCGCTAAGACCTGTAATTTCAACAGGAACAGACGGACCTGCAACCTTGAGTGATTTGCCGTTGTGGTCAGTCATCGCTCTTACGTGGCCAACCGCATTACCTGCAATTACAACGTCGCCTGCGTGAAGTGTACCGTTTTGCACAAGAAGCGTAGCAACAGGACCGCGGCCCTTGTCAAGCTTCGCCTCAATAACAAGACCCTTGGCAAGACGGCTCGGATTTGCCTTAAGCTCCTTAACCTCTGCGATAAGAAGCACGCTTTCAAGAAGATCGTCAATGCCCATTTTTGTGTGTGCGGAAACAGGAATACACATAACGTCACCGCCCCATTCCTCGGGAACTAAGTCGTACTGTGTAAGTGCCTGTCTTATGTTATCGGGATTAGCCGTCGGCTTATCCATTTTATTAATTGCAACTACAATATCAACGCCCGCAGCCTTTGCGTGGTTGATAGCCTCAACGGTCTGCGGCATAATTCCGTCATCTGCCGCAACAACGATAATTGCAATATCGGTTGCCATAGCACCGCGCAAACGCATAGCGGTAAATGCCTCGTGACCGGGGGTGTCGAGGAAGGTGATGTCCTTGCCGTTAATGTTAACGCGGTAAGCACCGATGTGCTGTGTAATACCGCCTGCCTCACCTGTTGTAACGTTTGAGTGTCTTATTGCGTCAAGAAGTGATGTTTTACCGTGGTCAACGTGTCCCATTACACAAACAACGGGAGCGCGCTCAACGAGTGATTCGGGTGAGTCTTCCTCCTCCTCGAAAAGCTTTTCCTCAATTGTTACCACAACCTCCTTGGAAACCTTAACGCCAAGCTCGTCAGCGATAAGATATGCGGTGTCGTAGTCAACAACCTCGTTTACAGTTGCCATAACGCCCATCATAAAGAGCTTCTTAACAACCTCGTTTGCATTAACCTTTAAGCGTGAAGCAAGCTCGCCAACGGAAATCTCGTCGGGAACGGTAATTGAAAGCTGAGTGTTTTTCGTCTTTTCAAATACCTCGCGCTTGATTTTTTCCATAGCCAAGCGCTCCTTGTCCTTCTTCGCGTTTACGTCCTTGTTGTTTTGCTTCTTAAGCTTCTGCTTCGAGCCGCCCTGGTGATAGTGACCGTAGCTTGACTCGTATGAATCGTTCTTCTCGTCGTACTTTGAAAGGTCAACGTTTGAGGTTCTTGTATCAACAACACGGGTAGCGCCCGTCTTTGTCTTAATTTCAATTACGTTGGATTCGGGCTTCTTTGGCTTTGGAGTTACGTTGTAGCGCTTTTCGCCGCCATCCTTATCAAAGGAATTAAAGCCGCCCTTACCGCCGTCCTTATTAAAGGGTCTATCGTTCTTTTGGAAGGTGTCCTTGTTAAATGGTCTATCGTTCTTTTGAAAGCCGTCCTTGTTAAAAGGTCTATCGTTCTTTTGGAAGCCATCCTTATTAAAGGGTCTGTCATTTTTCTGGAAGCCGTCCTTGTTAAACTGTGGACGCTCGCCGCGGTTTTCTTGCTTTTCAAACGGTTTTCTTGTTTCTGTTCTTGCTTCAATCTTCGGCTCGATCTTTTTCTCAACCTTAACCTCTGCCTTTGGCTCAACCTTAATGTCAACCTTAACCTCAGCCTTAACCTCGGGCTTCTTTTCAACCTTAATCTCAGCTTTAATTTCAGCCTTTGGCTCAGCCTTAGCCTCAACCTTAACTTCTTGCTTAGCCTCAGTCTTGACCTCAGCCTTGATTTCCTTCTTAATCTCAGCCTTAGCCTCAGCCTTCTTTTCAGCTTTAGGCTCGGCTTTAACCTCTACCTTTGGCTCAACCTTTTCTTCAACCTTAGCCTCAACCTTCTTTTCAGCCTTTTTCTTCGCGCTCTTTATGGTTGCTTCGCCGTTGAAATATGAATCAATACCGCTGAACTGACGCTCAAGCGTATATTTGTTTAAGAAAAGAGCAATCTCCGCGTCATCAATATTTCCGCTAACCTGCTTTGTTCCGAGACCGTAGCTTGCGCAAAGGTCGCAAGCTTCCTTTATATCAAGACCTAAGTCCTTTGCAAAATCCTTAATACGTGCCATAAATTATACCTCATTTCATTGAGAGTCCTTGCAAGCGCTTAAAATGAGCGATTTTAATTCGCTTGCGAAATTTATATCGGTTATGCCAAGGGTACAAACGGTGCCGCTTTTGCCAATTGCATCTCCAACTGTGGATGAATCAAAATCCGTCATTATCGCCTCAACCCCGTAGTAGGAGCATTTGTCGGTAACGCGCTTTTTGGTGTTATCGCTTGCATCGCCTGTATAGATAACGAGATATGTTTTTTTACTTGGGAGAGATTTTGTCACCAAGTCCGTTCCCATTATCAATTTTCCCGCCCTGCGGCATAAGCCGAGCATAAATAGAAATTTATTGTTCATTAGCCAAAAGCTCCTTTTCAAGGTCTAAAATTACACTCTCCGGAATTTCTATTTCAAGGTTGTTTTGAATTCTTTTCAACTTGATAGCTTTCTTTAGGCAAGCGCTGTTCTTACAAATATATGCGCCCCTGCCCGATTTCTTTCCGCTTAAATCAAGCACAACCTCGCCCTCGGGTGTTTTTACGACTCTTATCAAATCCTTTTTGGGAAAAGAGCTCATACAGCCAAGACATTTTCTTAAAGGAACCTTTTTTTCCATAATTACTCGCTCTTAATATCGATCTTGCAGCCTGTTAAGCGTGCAGCAAGACGTGCATTTTGTCCCATCTTACCGATAGCAAGCGAAAGCTGGTCGGGTGAAACAATTGCTCTTGCCTGACGGTCGCCAACAAGCTCAACACTCTTAACTGTTGCAGGGGAGAGAGCTGCTTTTACATACTCGCAAAGGTCGTCGCTGTAAGGAATAACGTCAATCTTTTCACCGTTAAGCTCGTCAACAACCGCGCCGATTCTTGCACCCTTGTTACCGATGCAAGCGCCAACCGCATCAACGTTTTCATCACGTGATGAAACTGCAATCTTTGTTCTTGAGCCTGCCTCACGGCTGATGTTTCTTACTGTAACCGTACCCTCTGTAATTTCAGGCACCTCTGCTTCAAAAAGGCGCTTAACGAGAGTTGGGTGAATACGTGTAAGTGAAACGAGCGGACCCTTTGCCTCGGTATTTACCTGAGTTGCAAAAACCTTGATTCTGTCGTCAACCGAAAGAACCTCGCCGGGGATTTGCTCGCTCTTTAAGAGAACTGCCTGTGAAATGCCTGTATCTACAACAACGTTGCCTGTTGAATCCTCAACCTTAGTAACGATAGCGGAGAGCATCTCGCCGCGCTTGTCCTCGTATTCCTTCGCTTGGTAGCTTCTTTCAGCCTCGCGAATGCCTTGAATAATAACCTGCTTTGCGTTCTGTGCGCTTAAGCGTCTGAACTCCTTTGTGTGAAGCTCGTACTCGTAGTCGCTGCCAATTGAACGGCGGCGTGAACGAACCTTGTGCTTGATGCCAAGCTCCTTTTGTCTTGCCTCAAGAGCCTCGATTTGCTCCTTTGTAATTTCAGTTGTCGGGTCCTCAACCTCAGCAACAATTGTGTACTTTCTGTACACCTTAACGTCGCACTTTTCAGGGTCGATAACAACTGTGATGCCCGCCGCGCCAAGCTCCTTCTTGCAAGCTGTTGTAAGCGCTGCCTCAACCTTTTCGATCATGTAGGATTTTGGAATGTGGCGCTCTCTTTCAAGAACGTCAAGTGCTTCAAAAAACTCCTTGTTCATTTTTATATCTCCTTTTAATTATTATCAAATCAGAATTCAAAATAAATATTCATCTTTGCGATGTTCTTGCGTGGGATTACAATTTCGTTCTCATCCTTTAAGGTAACTGAGTCACTATCAAAGGAAAAAAGCGTGCCGCGTGCCAGCTTGCAGCCCTCAATAGCGGCAAAAAGCTTGATTTCAACAACCTCACCGATGCATTTTTCGAGGTGAAAATCGTTTTTAATAATTCTTTCAATTCCGGGTGAGGAAACCTCTAAGCGGTAAGCGCCCTCAATGTAGTTTTCCTCGTCAAGCAGCGGGTCAATAGCACGGGAATACGCTTCGCAATCCTCAATGCCAATGCCGTCCTCCTTGTCAATTTCAATGCGCAAAAACCATTCCGTACCCTCTTTAACGTAGTCAACGTCCCAGATAAAATACCCAAGCTCGGACGCCACCTTTTCGCAAAGAGGTGTGACTCTTTCAACTATACTCGCCAAACCATTTACCTCCTATGATTTAATACGCGCAAAAGCGCGATTCCATACAACACAGATTGTTGATTCCATACCGTCCTTGGACATTCTAATGCTTCCTCGGTGTCACGTAATTGGACGGATTCCATACGGCACTGTGCGCCGATTCCATACACCTTCGGTGATTCCTCTCTCATTTTTATTCGCGAACTCATAAAAATGAGAGAGGACTCTCGCCCTCTCTCGCCGTGTATGATGTAAGCATTATAACACACAAAAAATCAAATTGCAATACTTTTTCAAAAAAAATATTATTATATATTTACAAAATGATAGATTTGTGCTAAAATAACTTTAATTTATAAGCGCGAGCGCAAAGAGAGGGGAGAGAAATGGACAAAAAATTAAAGCTGGTTAGCTTAGTTGCCTCATTTGCACGATGTATCTTTTTCTTTGGCGTTTTCCTTTTCGTGCCCTCGTTTTTAACCATCATTTTCGGTGCTTTTGCAAAGCTGTTCGATTTAAGCGAAAGTGTTACCTCAAAGCTTGCAACTCCTATAATGATTGCATCATATGCTATTATTATTCTTGTGCTTTCGCTTTTCTTCCTTTTGCTTAAAACAAATATATTCAAGGTTACGAAAACGCGCATAACTAAAGTAAGATACCTAATTGACGGTGCGCTCCTCGGTATAGGTCTTAGCGGAATTTTTCAAGGTGCGGTAATGCTCCTTTCCAAAATTTTGCCACCCGAAATTGTCGAGAGCCAAAATGCACATTCAAGCGCAATTATGGGTAGTGGTGTCTTCCTTGCCGTTCTATACACGGTTTTTATAGCACCGCTTTGTGAGGAAATCGTTTTTCGCGGGCTTATGATTACCTCGCTTGAGGGATCAATGAAAAAAATATTTGCGGTTTTGATAACGGGGGTTCTTTTCTCACTTGTGCATCTGCCGTCGCTTATCGCACTCGGCTACACCTTGCTCCTTGGCTTGGTGCTTGGCTTCGTGTACATCAAAACAAAATCGCTCATCCCCTGCATTCTTATGCATATGGCGTTTAACGCGTCAAACTACCTGTTGTTCATTCCAAAAAACATCGGGCTTTACATTCTTTTGATAATATGTATTCCGCTTACGGTCTACGCTTTAATAGATATTATGAGAAAGGTACGGAATTAAAATGAAGATATATAACACACTTACAAAAAAGGTTGAGGACTTCGTTCCAAACGAGGCGGGCAAGGTTAAAATGTACACCTGCGGCCCAACCGTTTATCATTTTGCGCATATAGGAAATTTGCGCACATACATTATGGAGGATATTCTTGAAAAGATCCTTCGTTACTCGGGCTATGACGTGACAAGAGTTATGAATATCACCGACGTCGGTCACTTATCAAGCGACGGCGACACGGGTGAGGACAAAATGCTCAAGGGCGCAAAGCGTGAGAAAAAGACGGTTCTTGAAATTGCAGAATTTTATAAAAATGCATTTTTCTCCGACTGTGAAAAGCTCAACATCAAATATCCCGACATCGTTGACCCCGCAACAAACTGCATCGACAGCTTTATCGCCATGGTAAAGGCACTTGAGGACAAGGGCTATGCATATTTTGCAGACGGCAACGTGTATTTTGATACCACTAAGGTTGAAAACTACAACGAACTCAGCGGCCACTCCACGGAGGAGCTTATGGTTGGCGTGCGCGATGACGTTACTGAGGACTTAAACAAGAGAAACAAGAGCGACTTCGTCCTTTGGTTCACAAAATCAAAGTTTGACGATCAAGAGCTAAAATGGGATAGCCCTTGGGGCGTTGGTTACCCGGGCTGGCATATTGAATGCTCCGCAATTTGTATGAAGCATCTTGGCAACAAGCTTGACATTCACTGCGGCGGTATCGACAACATTTTCCCACACCATACAAATGAAATCGCGCAAAGTGAAGCATATACAGGCGAAAAATGGTGCAACTACTGGTTCCACGTTCATCACTTAAATGACGAAACAGGCAAGATGAGCAAATCAAAGGGTGATTTCTTGACCGTTTCCTTGCTTGAATCAAAGGGCTACGATCCGCTTGCATACCGCTTCTTCTGCCTCCAATCACATTACCGCAAGCCACTCGTGTTCTCATACGAGGCGCTTGATCAGGCAACGGGAGCATACAACAAGCTGATAAGAAGAATTGCTTCTCTTAAAAAGGACGGCGAGGTTGACACAGCATTCGTTGAGAGCGCAAAGCAAGAATTTATCGATAAGGTTGCAAACGATATGAACACCGCCCTTGGTATCACCTGTATTTACGACATTTTGAAAGCAAACGTAAATGACGTAACAAAGCTCGAAGCATTAAAGAGCATTGACTACGTTCTCTCCGTTGGCCTTATCGATAGAGCAGAAAAGCTAAACTCACAAGCATCAAGCACTCAAAGCGAAAATGCGTCAAACGATAATATCGACCCCGAGCTTAAAGCAAAAATCGAGGAGCTTATTGCCAAGCGTAGAGAAGCAAAGAAAGCAAAGGATTTTGCAAGCGCTGACGCAATCCGCGCAGAATTGAGCGATATGGGTGTAACTATTAAGGATACACGAGAGGGCACTGTTTACACTTTGAATTAAATAAGCATCGTTATACTGCGTTGCTCCACGAAAGCACCTTGATGTACGCCTAACACGCGAAGGTACCACATATACATTAGCATAAAAAACGGGAGGAGAATTTCTCCTCCCTCAATTTTAAGAGGTAAGCTATGCCAAAAAATTGTGAAACATGTGAATATTTCGACTATGACGAGGAAATTGACGACTACGTGTGCAAAATAGACCTCGACGAGGACGAATATTTGGATTATTTAACGTGCAAAAACAAGGACTGCCCATACTACAAGTATTATGATGAGTATAAGTCCGTAAGACGTCAAAACTAACATTTATGTCACCCTGAAGCGTAGCGATAGGGTCAATTTTGGTGCTTACTAAACAATTTGTTTAAAAGCATTTACCGAAATTAAAATCGTAGGGACGGGCGTCCCCGACTGTCCACCAAAAATTATGTGCAACGCACAATTCATGTTGCAACGCAACAATTTATGGCAAAGCCAATTTATGCGCGTCGCGCAATTCATTCCTCGTTCCAAACGAGGATTTGACGGAGGCAAAATTATGGACTTTAAAAACAAAATAATTCTTGCCCCGATGGCGCAAAGCCTTCCCCTTGAGGTGATTCCCCTGCGAGGGGAAATGTCGCAAAGCGACAAAAGGGTTGCTGCCCTGCAAGGGAAGGTGTCAACTTAGTTGACGGATGAGGTGGAAAACCAATCTAAAGAGGAGGTAAGATTATGGACTTTAAAAACAAAATAATTCTTGCCCCGATGGCAGGAGTGAGTGACTACGCATTCAGAAAAATAGCAAGGGAGCACGGTGCGGACTTTTGCGTTTCCGAAATGGTCAGCGCAAAGGCAATGGAGTTTAATGACAAAAAAACAGGCACGCTTGCCGAGGTGAAGGCGGGCGACTCTCCGATAGCCGTTCAAATCTTCGGACATGAGCCGAAAAGTATGGCAAACGCCGCGTATCAGCTATCAAGAGGTATATACGAGCACACAAAAACAGACACTCCCCCCGACGTAATTGATATAAATATGGGCTGCCCCGTCAAAAAAATTGTTTCGAGCGGTGACGGCTCATCGCTTATGCGTGATATGAAATTATCAAGTGAAATTATAAAAGCGGTGGCTGACGCATCGAGTGTGCCCGTTACCGTAAAATTCCGCGCGGGCTGGGACAAGGACAGCATAAATTGCCAAGAATTTGCCAAAATGGCAGAGGACTCGGGCGCGAGCGCGGTTACAATCCACGCGCGCACACGCGCTCAAATGTATGAGCCTTGGGCAAATTGGGAATATATAAAAAATGTAAAGCAGGCGGTAAAAATCCCCGTTATCGGAAACGGTGATATATACACCGCAGAGGATGCTTTAAGAATGTATGAGGAAACAGGATGCGACTCCGTTATGATAGGCAGAGGCGCGCTTGGCAACCCATTTATCTTTGAGGAAATCAAAACGAAAATAAGCGGAAAATCGTACACTCCCCCTACCGTTTTTCAAAAAATCGACACTGCACTCTATCAAGCAAGACTGATGATAGAGGACAAGGGCGAGAAAATCGCCATTCCCGAGTCGCGAAAGCACATCAGCTGGTATTTAAAGGGAATGATTGGCAACGCACCTGTAAGAGTTGCGATAAATCACGCCGAGTCATATGAGGAAATAGAAAAAATATTAAAGGATTATATAAAAGCACTGTAAACTATGCAAAAGAAAAAGCTTAAACTGCTTGGCCCCTTTATCTGTCTTTTGACGGCGATAATTTGGGGCTCGGGCTTTCCGTTTCAGGATATTGTCGGCGCGGACGCGTCGAATATTGACGGCTTTTCATTTAATGGCTTGCGCTTCCTTATCGCAGGCGTTACGTTAATTCCCGTCATTCTTATTTTTGAAAGAGAAAAGGCAACACCAAAGGAGGAAAAAAAGCCAAAGCTAAAGCGCACCCTTATTTTTGGCGCAATCTCGGGCGCAATTCTTGCCGCTTCCTCGTCGCTTCAGCAATTTGGAATACAGCTGACGGGTGAGAGCGGACGCGCAGGCTTTATAACGGGACTATACCTTATTATTGTGCCAATTGCCGCGTTTATTATATTTAAGCAAAAGCCCTCGCTTTTTGTCTGGATTGCAATTCCGTTTTCACTCGCGGGGCTATATTTTCTATCCGTTAAGGATGGCTTTTCCGTTGAGGGCGGTGACGTTCTTATTTTCCTTTGCGCCTTTGGCTTTGCCTCACAAATTATCTTTGTTGACAAGGTTGGCGCAGGGGTCAGCACACTTAAATTCTCGTGTATGCAGTTTTTTGCCTCGGGCGTAATCTGTATGACACTCGGTCTTATCTTCGGCAATCTTAAATGGGTCGGAATTACAGGAAATGTTTTTCCTATTTTATATTGCGGCGTTATGTCGGCAGGTGCTGCGTATACGCTTCAAAACATCGGTCAAAAATTCACCGCCCCCGCGGTTGCCTCGCTCCTTTTTGCCACCGAGGGACTCTTTGCCACGATCTTTGAATGCATCGTCGAGGGCGCACTCCCGTCGGGCAGAGCCGTGCTTGGCTGTGTCCTTATGCTAACTGCCGTCTTGCTTTCACAAATTCCCAAACGTCAAAAAACAGCCAACAAAGCACCATAAAACAACAAAAAGACACCTCGCGGTGTCTTTTAAGTTTTGTATATTTTTCCAAAATTAGTTTTAATTTTAGGTTGACAATATCCTAAACATTGTGTATAATAGAGTTAGAATAGGAGGTTTTAATATGAAAATTAATACCGAACAAATTGTTTCGATTTCAGAAGCGAATCAAAATTTTTCTAAGATAGCGCGTTTAGTTGACAAGACGGGTGAGGTTATTATTTTCAAAAATAACAAGCCGAAATATAAGCTTGTTGACCTTGAACAAGAAAGTAACATTGAAATGACAGATGATGAAAAAATTGATTTCGTATCGATGAGGATTCTTAACAAATATCGACGTGCGTTTGAGGAGCTTGCCAAATGATAAAATTTAGTAAAGAAAAGGTATTGCTGCTTCACAAGCTTTTAACCGAGGAAACAGGTGGAGATCCGAATTTGCGCGATATCGCATTGCTTGACAGTGCGCTTGAGACTGCTTTTCAAACCTTTGACGGAAAAGAACTTTACCCCACAAAAGAGGAAAAAGGCGCTCGTATTGGTTATGCTTTGATTTCGAATCACGCTTTTGTTGACGGAAATAAGCGAATTGGAATGTATGTATTAATGACATTTCTTGAAACAAATGGGATCAAAATAAATCCAAGCGTTGACGATGTTGCGCGCGTAGGACTTGCCGTTGCATCCGGAGAAATGAAATATAATGATTTATTGTTATGGATACGCGATAATAGAATAAACTAAAAAAGACACCTCGCGGTGTCTTTTTGTGTTACGGTAGTAGGGGATGACGTCCTCGGCATCCCGTTTGCTGCTTTCTTGAAATCAGCCGTGGCGTTTTCTTGCAAAAGTCAAAATCAGCTTCACTGTCATAGCAACCGTGCCAATTGCCTGTATGCCAAGAATCACGCCCATTTCAATAGGCAACGAAACCGAGAAGGCGATTAGGAAAAGCGGCTTGCCGATGTGAACCATAAAATCGGGATAGGTTAGCTCGAAAACGAGAAGTAAAAGCGCAAAAATCACATTTGTAAAAATTCCCGTGCCAAGCGTGAGACCCGCGCCGAGCTTGCTTTTTATGAGCTTTTCGGGCTTTACCACAAGATATGCAAGGTTAATTAATGGAATTAAACCAACCCATAAAAGCAAGAAAACGTACCTAAAATCATAAAACGCATTTGAAAGCGCGGTAAATGATGCGGTTAATGATGCACCCGAGAAAACAAACACTAAAATTGTAAGCACGCAAAGGAGCAGAAATTCCCAAGCCTTCAGTCTAAACAGTTCGTTTTGCTTGAACGATTTTATAAAAATTGCAGGGGGAGTGTCTGTTTTTAATGTGCAAAGGATATCAAACACCGCTAAAAGAATGAGCGCGGAATGCACAATAATCATATCGTACGGGAAATGCACGATAATGCTCGGGAGTGCATCGTAAACGCCAAAGCGGTTGTTTGAAGCGTACAAGGATATGTTACTGAAAATAAATCCGAGATTGACGCTTGCCCACAAAATCACAACCGAGGAAAAAACAATTTTGGCGACCCTGTGTACGCTTTTTACGTAAAAATCGTAGAAAAAGAACAAAAAGCACAAAACAGGCAAGAAAAACGAAAGCACCATAGGGAGCATAACGCCCGCCTCGCGGAAGCCGTTTGCGATAAAGCCCGACAAGCATTTATAAAAATCGTACATATAAAAGCACGAAAACAGCAAAAGCACCGCACCCAGTGTATAAATTAGGGCTTTTTTCACGTTATTTTTCATAATTTTCGTAGCCCTCCGTTGCGTTTACAAAGCTTTCTCTTATGTTTTCGATAGAAACAAACTCGCTTGACGAAATATCTCTTAGCGTAACGGTCTTATATCCAATCATTTCCGCATCGTGATAAAGCTGATTTGTCGCCTTAACACCGTATGAAAAAATTGCTTTTTCGCCGTTTTTGTCTGTGTAGATAAAATCTCCGTAGTTTATATGGTCGTGACCGCAGAAGAAGGAAACGATGCCCGCCTCCCTTAATTTTTCGTACGATCCGTTGTTTTCGTAGCCGTGAAGGACGTCCTCATTATATTTACCAACACCGCTTTCACCGCCCGAAGCCTTGTATTGCTCCCAAGATTCTTGATATTCAAAAAGCGGAATGTGGAAAAACGCAAGACCGATGTAGTCCTTGTCCGATGTTGCATTTTCGCGGATGCTTATCGCGTGATTTAGCTGGTCCTCGTGTATAACGTCGTAGTCATAGTCTGGACCTACAAAATGATACGTGTTTGAGTCAATGATATGCACGCGGTATTTCACGTCAACCTCCCCGCGTGTTTTTGTCCTGTCATCAACCAAATCGATGTAGAAATTGGTAAGCCCGAAAATGTTGTCGTCGGGAAAATCAATGAATGCGGCGAATTTTGAGTCCTTAATTTCGTCCCCGTCCTCTGTGGCATAAGAGGAAACAACCTCATTTATAAAATATCTTGGGTAGTCCCCTTGGTTATCGTGGTTTCCAAACGTGAGGGTGAACTTCGTCAAGCGTCCGCCTCGCTCCTCTGTGAGCAAGCGGCACTCCTCGTTTAGCGCGGAAACAAGAGCGCGCACAATGCCCTTTGTTGCATACATAAAGTTGTCACCCGTCAAAATAATCAGGTCGGGCTTCTCATTTCTGATATTACCCTTCAAAATTTCAAGCTGCGCTCCTATATCGGTTTCAATGCCGAAATGTAAATCCGCAATTTGCAAAATCTTAAAGTCGTCGTAATATTGCATCGTTGTGCGGTATTCTTCCACCGCGTAGCTGTTTCTGCCAACGTCACTTGGCACATCCCTGTAAGCCGAAAAGCACCCCGAGAGCGACAAAGCGACAAAAGCAAGACACACTATCGCCAAAAATCTCTTTTTCATAGCTTCTCCTTAAAATAAAATCAACTAAATTATATCACAATTCGACATAATTTTCAATAGGAATCAAACAGTCAAGATTTGTAGGGGACGGCGCCCTCGACGTCCCGTAAACCCACACAAATATTGCCAAAAGAAAAGAAAACCTCAACCGAAATTAGCTGAGGTTTTCTTTTGGCACGCCCGATAGGACGAATACGCCAAGCGTACCAACAAAGCAAAAAAGACAGTACCGAAATGGTACTGTCTTTTTGTTGGCGCGCCCGGCAGGATTCGAACCTGCGACCTACCGGTTCGTAGCCGGGCACTCTATCCGCTGAGCTACGGGCGCGTCTATTTTGCTTAATGCGCTTAATATAATATCACATAAAATCTTAATTGTCAATAGCTTTTTTAATTTTTTTGATTTATTTAATTTATTCCGTGCGTTGCTTCGGTTGATTTCGTGACTTTGATACGCTATAGTTTTGCAGAAGGGCTGGCTCATTAAGAATCCAGTAAAATCAATAGGTTTCGTCTAAACAATGACAAAAAGCAGAATTTCACCGTGAAATTCTGCTTTTTATTGTTAATGAGCTGCCCAAAAAGGACTCGGGGGTTGACAGATTAAGAGCAGAAATCGTCGATTTTTAAGCGTAGGCGTACTTGTGTACGGTAGAGCAAAAATCGGCGATAATAAACCACAATAACGAAGAAAAGCGGAGCTTTTCAACCTTAT
>JAGALA010000042.1 GCA_017625935.1 Clostridia bacterium | reverse complement strand
TTATGTTTAACTTTATACTCAACTGGGCCACGCCCTATCAAATAATCAGCTTTATTGTGCTTTTAGCAGTAGGTGTATTTTTCCTTGTGAAATTCTGCGATATTTTCGTAGATTCTGCATCCAGTATTGCTAAAAGGCTTAAAATTTCACCTCTTGTAATCGGGCTTACCATTGTAGCTATGGGCACATCCTGTCCTGAGCTTGCGGTTTCCGTTTCAGACTCAATTTCAACTCTTGCAAGTGGCGGTAATGCAAATGTAGCTATGGGTAATGTTGTTGGCTCAAATATTTGCAACATTTTACTAGTGCTAGGACTTAGCGCATTATTTACACCTATGATAGTAAGAAAAACGATTGTTAAAAAAGAATTACCAATTCTTCTTGGTGTTTCCTGTCTTCTTGTAATCTTTGGTTGCTTCTTTGGCTTAAATGGCAAGCACGCAATTGTAAGATGGGAAGCAATTATATTTGTTATTCTTATGATTGCTTACCTCGTTTATGTCGTTTTGAGTGCTAAAAAGGACGCAAAAGCCGAGGGAAACGAAGCACAGGGTGAGGAAATTGTTATTAAGGACATGCCTCTTTGGAAGTCCATTATACTTTGCGTGATTGGCATTACCGGTATCATTCTCGGCGGTGAGATGGTAGTCTTTGGCGCTAAGGGTCTTGCAACTGAGGGCGCACTGGCAATCGGTCTTAACGCTGACTTAACAGAGGCACTTGTAGGACTTACAATCGTTGCAGTCGGCACTTCTTTACCTGAGCTTGTAACAAGCGTTATCGCAGCTAAAAAGGGCGAAAACGAGCTTGCTATCGGTAATGTTGTAGGCTCAAATATCTTTAATATTCTATTTATATTAGGTATTGCAGGCACAGTAAACCCGCTTACAACAGGCAGTCAAATCGTTATTGACTTACTTGTAATGCTGGGCGTAACACTGCTTCTCTTTGTTCTTTCCTTAAAGGGCAAGCTAGGCAAGCACCAAGGCATTATTTTACTTGCTTGCTATGTAGGCTACTTAGCATATCTAATTACAAGAACAATAATTGCATAACAAAAAGCACTTCGTTTGGCGTACCTGCCATAAAGCAGGTTTATAGGCCAAACAAAAATACCGCCGAGAGCGACCAAACGGCACTCTCGGCGGTTTCTTCTTAAAATTTATTCTTCGTATACCAATACCACAGGCGAACAACAATAGTCAACATTCTTTAGATGTAAGCCTTTGTCATACGCCTCACGCACAATAGACATAACGAAATACTTGGTTGCATCGTGATATCTGAAAAGCTCGGGAACAGATGTAAGGTGCTTGGGAATAGGCGTTTTCATAGATGCAATAAAAGCTGTGAATTCTTCTCCAATAGCAGCTTTAATTTCCTCGGTCGCGTTTTTAATTGCTGCGCACATTTCATCATATTCCGGTTTCTTTAACACGGGTATCTTAACGCACAATTTTTCCTCGGCGTGTCCTATTACACCCAAGCGCTCAAGAGTGGGGATATAGGAAATAAACTCATTGGGGATATCTGAGGTTTCAAGTGAAATGCCGTCGTAGATGCTCCACAGTAGCGGAATGATATGCTTGAAATACAGTTTATACGCTCCACCGTAACGGTGAGGGCTATCCCACAACGTAGTATCAAATTCATAGAAACGAATACGCTTGGTTCGTCCTACCGCTACCGCTTCTGAGGTGCGGTGACCGCCGTGAATGCAATATTCAGATGCTTTGTTATACTCTTTCATATTGTATCCCGCATCAAATACGGTGGCTTGCGCAAACCACCAACCACCGTCCTTACGCTTTGGAAACTTGGGCGCTTCAATCTTGCCTGTTCCAAAATGCTGAAAATCTTGCAAAGCCTTCAAAACGGCATATCTATCAAGTTTTGTTCTTTCCTCGGCACTCATTTCTTGTACGAAAGACATTTTTGAAATCTTATCGGACATTCTTTCGATAATATCCCATATTGTTTCAAAGTGCTTATGAGTAAACTCAAGCTGCGGCTTAAAGTTATTGAGCGAATTTTGCGGTCTTGTAATGATAAAATCCGTATATACTTTGCCACCGTCCATCTGGACCATTAGTTCGCCATCCACAAGCTTTTTGATAATTGGCTCAATATAAGCCGCAGGAATACCGATTGCTTTGGAAAGATCACTGATCGTAATAGGCTTGTCGTATGCAAGAATCAAAAGATTCGTTGCAATCAGATCACCCTCAACAAGCGACATTGGTTCTCCCTTTAATCCTTCCGAGCCACCAAAAGACAGACACATCTCGCCGGGTAAATAGTTTTCTCTTGTTTCCATAGTTTCAAGTCCTTTCTTCATCTGATTACGACCTGCTGACAATCGGCTTTTTACCGTTCCTTCGGGTATACCAAGACCCTCGGCAATATCCGAAACACTTTGATTCCCAAAATAAAAGCGGATTAAAACCTCTCGTGTAATAAAGCTAAGATGATTTAGCTCCTTACGTACCTTAGATGCTTCTTCGGAGGTGAAATATTCTTCATCCTCGTCTTCCGCAACCTCGGCGCTTTCGTCTAAACATACTGTAACGGGGGAGCGATATTTTTTTCTAAGGTTATCGTTATGCTTATGGCAGAGCGTATTGGTAAGCCAAGTTTTTGGATGCTCTATTACCCCTCCGCGGTGCATGTAGGCAAAAGCCGCAAGCATTGTGTCTCCTACAAGATCTTCGGCATCATTTTGCGAGTTGCATTTTGATGTCGCAAGTCTTATCAGATAATCATAATATTGAATGATTTCCTCGTTTGTCATAATTTTACCTGCTTTCCGGAATGCTTTTGAACGTTCACCTATATAGTCGTAAAGAGTTGATTTCGGTTCGAGCTTGAAATTGAATTTTTATTATTATATCATAAATTTATGAATTAGTCCACTCGATGAATATATGTTTCGCTTTTGTGTCCGCAAAAGCAGTGCTTGTCAGGAAAATTGACAAGTTATAGATGAACATAAAAAGGCTCCCTCCGGGAGGGAGCTGGCGCCGGCGGCTTGCCGCGGGCGACTGAGGGAGAACTCGTTACCATAAAGTTTGTACAAAGTCAAGGTCACGCAGGGCTCCT
>JAGALA010000005.1 GCA_017625935.1 Clostridia bacterium | reverse complement strand
CGCCCTCGACGTCCCGTTTCAATCGGTACGCACCTGGCAATGCGGGAGGAGCAAGCCCCTCCCCTACAAGGTGTGTGTTATTTTACGGCGGACGACCAATGGTCGCCCCTACGGAAAAACGATAAATATTTGTAGGGGTCGGTGTCCGAGAACCCCCAAACCTCATTCTTCGGTTCGGGGAACCCCGTGTCCTCGACGACCCGTTTTGCGACGTTCCCTACGGACAACCCTCTATAAACACAAAGCGGTGAGCGTTTGCTCACCGCTAATTTTTTGGTTAAATTTCCTTGCTATTTTCACGACACAAGTTGACAATTCATGTTGCAACGCAACAATTTATGCGCCTTGGCGCAATTCATGCCGCAGGTCGTATGGAATCAACCAACGGTTGTATTCTTGGTCTTTGGCTTTCTGAAAAGGTAGAACACAAACGCCACGGCAAGACCAACGGCAATAGCAACGACGAGGTCGAAAACTATTGTCAAAACAAAGGTGAGAAGCAGGACGATTACGTCGGTCATTTTCTCGTTTTTCACAATTTTAATGAAGTGCTTGTACTCGCACATATTGTAAGCAACCATCAAAAGCACCGCCGCGATAACGGGCATTGGGATGAACTTTGCAAGCGGCATCATAAAAAGAAGCACAAGGAGCAGCGTTATCGCGTGCACCATACCCGAAATTGGCGTTCTGCCGCCGTTTTTTACGTTTGCTGACGTTCTTGCAATTGCGCCCGTTGCGGGAATACCGCCGAAAATGCCCGATGCGATATTGCCAAGACCTTGAGCTATCAGCTCTGTGTTTGAGTTGTGCGTGTCGTCAATCATTTTGTCGGACACCACGCAGGAAAGGAGCGACTCGATAGCGGCGAGAATAGCAATTGTAAACGCGTTTGGAAGAAGCGAGATTATCCTGTCAAGTGAAATCTCGGGCACGCGCACCTTTGGCAGTCCCGCATTAATTTCGTAAAGGTCACCGATTGTGAGCGCATTTAGCTTGAAAATCGCCACCGCGAGCGAGCCGAGCACAACAACAATAAGGGATGCGGGCACCTTTTTAAGAAACTTAATTTTCGGCAAAATAAAGAGCAGTGCCAAGGAAATAGCCCCTACAAGGAAGCCGACAGGGTTGAATGAGCCGAGGTTGCCAAAGAGAGCCTCAAGCTTTTCTATTGCCTCAACGGGACTCGCGCCACCATAGGACATACCGAAAAAGTCCTTTAGCTGACCTATTACAATAGTTACGGCAATGCCTGCGGTAAAGCCGACGGTAATTGTTGTCGGAATAAATCTGATAAGAGAGCCTACGCGCAAAAGACCGAAGATAATAAGGATAATTCCCGCTAAAATTGTGGCAATTATCAGCCCGTCAAAGCCCTCTGTTGCGATAAGTCCCGCAACGATGGTTGCAAATGCGGCGGTCGGACCCGAAATATTTACGCGGCTGCCACCGAAAAACGAGATAACGAAGCCTGCAAAAATGGCGGTATATAAGCCCTGCACAGGCTCAGCGCCCGAGGCAATTGCAAGCGCGATAGACAAGGGGAGCGCGATAATAGCAACAATTACGCCTGCAACAATATCACTCACAAGCTTTTTTCCATTGTAATTTTTAAACGAGGAAAAGAGCTTGGGTGCGAAAATCTTGGTTTTTTTCTTGTTCATAAGACCTCACCTACAAAGATATAAAATATAACTTAAAGCATTATACTCCCGTGGGCGAAATTTGTCAATAATAAATTTTAATTTATTAAAATAATTCCAAACACGGTTATTTTGTGATATAATGGTGGCAGAATATACTTACCTGCGAGGAAAATTATGGAGCTGCTTAAATATGTAAATACAAAAATGGGCACAAAATCAAAAATGGAGCTATCGCGCGGTAACACATTGCCGCTTACCCAGCTACCCTTCGGTATGGCAGCGTTTTCACCTCAAACGGGAATGATAAAGGAAACGCCGACTTGGTTTTTTGACCCCGAGGCTGATACGTGCGAGGGCGTGCGCCTGACGCATCAGCCAAGCCCGTGGATTGGCGACTACGGCACGTTTCTTTTTGCGATAAGTGATAAAAAAGAGTCAAAGCCGTGTGCCAAAAAGCTTAAAAAACAGACACTCCACCCGCATTTTTTGGAAATTGAGTTGGGAAACGGCGCAAAAATCTCACTTACCCCAAGTGAGCGCGGATGTGCGTTTCGCACCAAAAAAAGCACCGCTGGCGAGGGGTATCTTAGCTTCTTCGGTATTTTAGGAAATACCACGTTTGAAATTAAGGAAAATGCGCTCTACATAACAAACGACTACACCGAAAAAAGCGATGCCAAGGGTTTTAAGCTCCACGCGCTTATCACCTTAGAGGGCGCAGACCCCCGCGGCGCGATAATAGAAAACGGCGCTTGCCATATTCCTTTTTCGGGGGATGAAATTTCGGGCAAGCTTTCAACCTCGTATATCAGCTACGAGATGGCAAAAACAGAACTTTCGCGCATAGAAAATTTTGAAAAAACACTTGAAAACGCGACACAGGTGTGGGAAAATTACCTCTCTCGCATTGAAATTGAGAGCGAGGACGAAAGCCAAAAGCAAATTTTCTATTCCTGTATGTACCGCGCATTTTTGTTTCCGCATATGGCGCACGAAATAGGCGAGTGCGGCAAGGAAATTCACTATTCACCGTTTCTTGGCGAGGTAAGGGACGGCGCGCGCTACACCGACTACGGCTTTTGGGACACCTACCGAACCTCAGTTCCGCTTTTTTGCATAGTGGCAAGGGACGAGCTTGAAAAAATGCTCGAGGGCTTTGCGAGTGATTTTGACGAATGCGGCTACCTTCCGCGCTGGACCGCGCTTGGCGAGGTTGGATGT
This sequence comes from Clostridia bacterium, assembly GCA_017625935.1. Lineage (GTDB taxonomy): Bacteria > Bacillota > Clostridia > Oscillospirales > CAG-272 > RGIG2000. The sequence continues at coordinate 6,394 of JAGALA010000005.1, read as the reverse complement.
ATGCCAAGCACGCTAATTGATGGCGCAATTGCCGAGGCGGTTGTGCGCGGTGTCGGCTCACGTGAGCTTCACGAGCGCCTCTTTAACGGTATGATACACCACGCAACCGTACCCTCGAAAAACGAGCGCTACGGACGAAAATGCTTGGAGGAGTATCTAAAATACGGCTACGTACCCTACGATGTGGCGCACGAAAGCGTGAATTTAACGCTTGATTTTGCATACGGAGATTGGTGCATTGCCACGGTTGCCGAAAAGCTCGGCAAGGACGAGATAGCAAATGAATATTTTAAGCGCGCCGAGAGCTACAAAAATATTTACGATGCAGAGCGCGGCTTATTCGTTGCCAAGGACAAAAACGGTATGGCGCGCGCAGATTTCGACCCGTTTGTCTGGGGCTTTGACTACACGGAGAGCGGTGCTTACCAAAACGCATTCGGCGCACCTCACGCACTTGACGAAATTGCCTCCCTGCTTGGCGGAAATGGGGCAGCCTGCAAAAATCTTGACGAAATTTTTAGCACTCCACCGCACTTTAAGTACGGCAGATACGGGTGCGAAATACACGAAATGACGGAGATGGCGACAGCGCCCGAGGGTCTTGGTCAATGCGCAATTTCAAATCAGCCCTCGTTCTCGCTTCCGTTCCTTTACGCCTACTACGGCGACACAAAAAAGAGCGATTACTACGTAAAAAAGATAGCGCGTGAGTGCTTCACGCCCGATTCCTACCCGGGTGACGAGGACAACGGCTCAATGAGCGCGTGGTACATTTTTGCCACCATCGGCAAATACCCCGTTTGCCCCGGCAAGAGCGAATACGTACACACAACACCGCTTGCAAAATTCAAAATTAGAGAAAAATAAATCAAAGCTCCGTTTTAATAGCGGGGCTTTTTCCAAAGCAATTATAATTATATATTTTATTCACAATTTATTTAATTGACAAATAATATATAAGGTTGTATAATAAAAGAGTGAAAAAGGTGCAAAAATTCGTTAAATCGCACAAAATGGCGCGTTTGGCGTTTGCACGTCGATATTCGTTATTATAGGAGAGAATATGAAAAAAAGAGCATTACTACTTTTACTATTGATACTTGGGGCTTTGCTCCTCGTTTGCGCGTGCGGCACAGGCGGCACAGACACGTCAACGACGACTGACACGGGCGCGGGCGACACCTCAAGCGATACGGGAAGCGGAGCTTGCAAGCAGCATATACTTGCAATTGACCCGGCAGTTCCCGCAACCTGCACAGAAAGCGGCTTAACCGAGGGCAAGCATTGCTCTGCCTGCGGTCAGGTTTTCGTAAAGCAGAGTGTTATACCAAAGCTCGGTCACAAGGAAATCACCGTTGACTATAAGGAGCCAACCTGTAACTCTGATGGACACACCGCGGGCGTGATGTGCGAAAGATGCGGTGAAGCGTTTGAGGGCGCTGTAACTCTGCCGCGCCTTGATCACGTAGAGGTAACGGGAGAAGCAACCGAGCCAACCTGTAAAAGCGAGGGCGCAACTGCAAGAGTTTATTGCGCATCTTGCGGAAAAACTCTCGTTGCATCTGAAAAAATCCCTGCGCTCCCGCACACCGTGGTGGCTATACCAAAAAAGGAAGCAACCTGCGCCGAGGCGGGCTCAACAGGCGGCACACGCTGCTTGAACTGTAAAACCATAATCAAAGCGCCAACCGTAATTCCTGCGCTCCCACATACCGAGGTTGAAAATGAATATAAAGCGCCAACCTGTGATGAGCCTGGCTACATAGGCGGCACGTGCTGCTCCGTTTGTAACGCAACTATCGTAAAGGGTGAGGAAATCGCCCCACTTGGACACAAGGACGTTGTGGCACTTAAGGGCTATGCTCCCACCTGCTCAAAAACAGGACTTACCGACGGCACACATTGTAATATCTGCGGCAAGGACCCTGTGCCACAGCAGGTGCTTGATAAATTAAGCCACAACGAAATTGTCACAAAGGGAGTAGCCCCAACCTGTCAAAGCGTTGGCTATACCGAAAAAAGACAATGCTCCGTTTGCCACGAAATTACAGTTTCGTCAGTTGTAATTCCGAAAATAGACCACACCGCCGTTATCGACAAGGCGGTAGCTCCAAACTGCTCCGAAACCGGACTTACCGAGGGCAGCCACTGCGCGGACTGCGGCGCGGTTTTGGTAAAGCAGGAAACGGTTGCAAAGACACAGGATCACGTTTTTGAGGAGTTTGCAACGGTTACAAAAGCACCGACAACCTCGTCAAGCGGCACAGGCACACATAAATGCACAAAATGCGGCAAGAGCATTAGCGTTTCGTTCCCTAAGCTTACAGCAGTTAAGCTAACAGCGGACGACCTTTATTCCGTTGAAACGGATATATTTAACCCGGCTTACGTAAACAGATGGAAGCTTTTCGACGGTAATAAGAAAAACTCAGACCTTTGGACACCGGGCAACGACTGGTTCGGCAACGTAGGCGACGTTTTAACCATTACCTTAGACAAAGAAATGACCGTTTCAAAGCTCGTTATGTTTAGAACGGGCAACGGCACCACCGCAACCGTCAGATTAAAGGATGCCGCAGGAAACGTGACCTATTCGGCAAACGACTACGCCAACGGCGGCGATGCCTACGGCGGCAATTCACAGGAAAAGCAATTCTTCTCGGGTAAAAGCTATAAATGCTACACGATTGAAATTGAAATCACGGGTCTTAAATGGGAAAGCGCGTTGACGTATAAGGTGACAGAGCTTGAAATTACGGCGGCGCCAAACGACACAAGAATTGAGCACACTCACGACTTCAGAGAGTTTATTGAGGTCGGCAGAGTAGCAACCTGTCAAGTAAACGGTGCAGACGTTTACGAGTGCTTCTGCGGTGCAAGAAAAGAGGTTGAAACACCAAAGGCTGACCACTCCTTTGACTTTATCTCCGAGATAATGAACGTTAGCTGTACTGTCGGCGGCAGAGTTGTTTACGAATGCGAGTGCGGCGAGAAAAAGACAGAAACGTCAGAGCCTATGGGACACTCCTTTAACAAGCTCGTTGAGTATAAAACCGTACCGACGGTAATGGAAGCGGGCAAGGCAACCTACAAGTGCATTCATTGCTCACTCCGCGAGGATAGATCCCTTTCAATCCTACCGCTTGAGGACATTAACTATTTGCGCGTTGACTCAATGGCTGACGGCAAGATTGTTTTGAAGTTCAATCTTTACGAGGAGCTTCACGACCTTGAGGTAAGATATAGCAACAAGGAAATCACAGCACAAAACTTTGAGGGTGCAACGCTCATTAACCCCGAAATTTCGGGCGAGGCACTTGTCACTCTTATATTAAATCTTCAGTCAAGCACGACTAACCCAATTTACATAGGTGTAAGACAGTGCGTTGGCACAAATTACGGCGAAATTGCAACCGTACGCGTTGGCGGTGACGGTGAGGTTGAAATTGACTACGGCAAGGCTCAGGTTTACCACGGTGAGGTTCTAAACTCCTTTAGAGCTATGTTTGATAACGACGTTTCAACAAAGCTCGGCACAATTTTTTCAAACAGCGGCGACACGGCGGAGCTATACGGCTCGCTCCTACGCCCAATAGTTGACCTTGAATATAAGCACTATATTTCACGCGTTAGACTTTTCTACGCGGATGCAGGCAAAACCGTAACGGTCAGATGGAGCGAAGCACCCGTTGACTTTATGGCAGAGGACAGCGCGTGGGATGGCGTAAAAACTATTACTACTACCTCGGGCTGGAACGAAATTGAGATAGGCGCACAAATCAGATATTTCCAAATTGTATTCACCGACGGAGAAGCGCCCTGCGAGGTTGAAGCATACGGCTTCCAATGCGGAGAGGGCGACGAAATTGCCACATATAAGACCGAGCGTCCAAAGCTTGGCGACCTTATCGGTATGTGCGGCTTCGTTGCAATCGGCGGCGGTAATACACCGATAGACTCGGTAATTTGCACAACCGTCCTTCGTGAATACCACAACTTCGGCTGGTCGTACGTTGCAAGCAACTATGGTGCTAAGGCAAACGTGTTCCAAAGCAGTGGAATGGGTCAGTTTGACGACAGATACCGTGAATATAAGGCGGCAGGAATTAACGTAATTCCGTGCATCCAATGGAACCTTAAAAACGAAACAATTTCTTATAAGGTTGACGAAAACGGCTTGCCAATCTACCAAAACGGCGCGCTTGTAAGAGCCACCTTCTGGGAGCGCTTTAACCCCAATACATATTTCGTATATGCGGACAATGTGTTTGGATTTTCCGCACGTTACGGCAGAAATAGCTCTGCTGAGCTTCTTGCAATTGCAAAGGCGCACTGTAAAGACACGATAGAATCCGTAGGACAAGGCACAATTGAGTGGATTGAAATGGGCAACGAGCCCGAAGGCTCTTGGAACGGTATCCACAATTACCTCTCGGCATATATGTTAGCGGCGGCAACCTCGGCGGCGTATGACGGACACTGTGCGACAATTCCTGTTCAGGGCGACACAGGCTATCACTTAGGCGGCAAGAATGCAGACCCGACAATGAAGCTTGCAATGGCAGGCGTTTCGGGCGTCAGCAACGAGTATATCACCGCGCTCATCCACTGGATGAAGGCAAACCGAGCCGACGGCAGCGTGGCGTTTGACGCATTTAATGTTCACCACTATATGGCATCAAACAAGGAGGTAGCTCCCGGTGTTTGGGCAACGGTTGGTATTTCTCCTGAGGAAGCCAAGATGGAGGAGGTGCTTTCGCAGCTTATCGAGATACGCGACAAGTACTACCCCGAAAAGGAGGTTTGGATTACCGAGTTCGGCTGGGACACAAACCAAAGCTATTCAACTCCAACCTCATCACACGCATACGGTGAATACACAGGCAGACAGGTTCAGGCAATGTGGCTCACCCGTTCATATCTCATTTTCTCCGCTTGCGGTCTTGATAAGGCAGATATGTATATGTGCGAGGATGTAGGCATTGAGGCGGAAGCCGCGGGCAAGTACGGCACGTGCGGCGTTATAGCCTTTGAAAAGAACGAAAAGGGCGAAACCGTTGAGGTTAAAAAGGATTCATACTACTACCTTTACACCCTTAAAAACGCACTCGGCGCGTACACCTTTGACTCCAAGGTTGAAGCATACGACGAAAACGTGATGATATACAGATTCACAACCGAGGACGGTGGGGAAGCGTACGCAGTTTGGTGCAAGACCTCTGACGGCACCAAGCACGAAAACTACCAGTTAAGAATCAACGGTGAAACAGCAACCGTTATCGAGGCGGTTTACGGCGATATTGACGGCGTAAAAACCGAGGTTATAGCTGACGAATATAGCTACGTTTCAGTTGACGTGAGCGAAAACCCAATCTACGTTATAGTTGACTAATAATCATACTTAAAGCAGGGAAGAGAAATCTTTCCTGCTTTTTATACACGCGACGCGGATTCCATTGGGCGCGGCGCGTTGATCAACCCGTAGGGCGGGGGCTTGTCTCCCGCCGATTTCATGGTGCGCACCCAACAATGCGGAAGGGAGTATGCAACCTGCGGTTGATGATATACACGCCGAAATGCACGCATATTGCGTGATGATATGCACACTTCGTGCGGTGATATGCACGGCAAGCCGTGATGATATACAATGCGGTGCATTGATGATATACAACGCGATGCGTTGATTTACCCGTAGGGGACGGTGTCCGAGAACCCCCAAACCTCATACTTCGGTTCGGGGAACCCCGTGCCCTCGACGTCCCGCTTTGCGACGTCCTCGACGCCCTGTTTCGTTCGGCACGCACCTGACAATGCGGGAGGGAATATGCAACCTTCGGTTGATTCCATACGCCGATGGCGATTCCATACAAGCCGATGCTTGATTCCATACCGCTTGCGCGGATTTCATTTGGCGCGATGCGTTGATTTATCCGTAGGGGGCGGTGTCCGAGAACCCCCAAACCTCATACTTCGGTTCGGGGAACCCCGTGTCCTCGACGCCCCGGCTCAACATCACATCAGCGAAACAAAAAAGGACACCTTGCGTGTCCTTAGCGTATAGAATATGCAGTCGGCGAAGATGAGTGGAGGGTTTTCGCAAGCAAAAACATCTGCGCCGAGGCGCTCACTTGCAAGCAGACAGCGCCTTTCGTCGCGCTTATGCACCACGTTCGCGGCAGAGCCGCGAGGGCGGCTCAATGCGACACTACATCAGCAAAACAAAAAGACAGGAGCAAGTCCTGTCTTTTTGTTTTGTGAAGGGGCGATAAAAAAGATATTTTCGCCTTTTTTTGTTTGGGTTTGAACTGTCGCGCCTTTTTACATCGTCTGCGTGACGGGGGCTTGCGATTCTTCCTCGGAAAGCGTTTCCGTTTCGTCCTGTTCCTGACTCTGT
>JAGALA010000041.1 GCA_017625935.1 Clostridia bacterium | reverse complement strand
TACCAGTATTCAATGTTGCCTTCTTCGTAGCATGTAGCTGCCTTTGCTTCTACGTGTTCAACGTTATGAGCAACAGGAGTTTTAACGCTCATTAAGTTAGTTACTTCTCTGCAAAGCTCGTCTGTCCAAGCAGAACCGCAAAGTTCGCAGTACCAGTATTCGATGTTGCCTTCTTCGTAGCATGTAGCTGCCTTAGCTTCTACGTGCTTAACGCTATGAGTAACAGGAAGAACTACAGCCTTCAAGTTAGTATTGAGTGTGCAAGCTTCGTCTAACCAAGCATAACCACAAGCTTCGCAATACCAGTATTCAATGTTACCCGGTTCGTAGCATGTAGCTGCCTTTGCTTCAACGTGTATAGCATCGCCATGAGCCATAGGAACAACAATGCTCATTTGGTTAGTTAATTGTGTAAGTGCTTCGTCTGTCCATGTAGTACCGCAATATGTGCAGTACCAGTATTCAATGTTACCATCTTCGAAGCATGTAGCTGCTACTGCATCTACGTGTTCGATTGTATGTGTAGCATCTGGGTTAGTTATTTCATAGCAAACCATACATACTGGATCGCAAGAATAGAAGTATTGGTGACCTGCTGCAGGAATAATAACGTTCTTGTGGTTAGTTTGTTGTGTAAGTGCTTCGTCCGCCCATACGCACTCACAAACTGTGCAATACCAATGCTCTGCGTTACCGTTTTCTGTACATGTAGCCGCTACTGCTTCTACGTGTACGAGTGTATGATCAGCAACGTCGCCCTCTGTTGCATCACAAGCTGAACATGTCTTTGGAGCCATACAAGTTGCGTCAACCCAAGTGTGACCTGTATAATTCACAGGATCATCCTTCTTTTCAGCTTCACATACTGTACAAATATAATTTGTATAGCCACGCTCAAGACAAGTTGGAGAAACTACTTCATATGCTTGCCAAGTGTGACCTGCCGGGGTCACATCAGCAAGAATAGAACCTGCAATTTCAGCTTCGTATACAACACCGCTATAGTCATCAACACTGTCTACTCGAATCTTTACCGCATCAGCGTAAACAGGTGTTTCAAGCTCTAATGTATATGCTGTTTTTCCAGTTGTATTAGATTCAAGCGGAGCAATCTTCTTATAGTCACTAGCTTGAACCCATTCATCACTACCTGGAGCTTGATAATAGAATGCCATCTTCCAGTCACCTGAATATTGACCCTCACCCCAGAAGCCTGTCCAAATTGTTACGCTTGAAAGGTAGTAAGCCATATCAAGCTCAAGTTCAGCCGAAACAAACCAACTGCTGGAAGCTTGTTGTGCCTTGCCCCAATCGTTATCAAACATATTACCGTTTGTATTTCCGCCTGATCCTTCAATCTTGACACCGGCTAAAAGATTAGCGTAGTCGGTGACGTCTTGAATATGCATATCTCTTTCAATTGTTTCGCCACAGCCTTCTCTTGCACATTCAAACTCGATAGTAGCAGCTGTGTCGCAGTCTGCCGGGGTCTTAATATTATAATCGCCAATTAAGTGACCAAGTGCGGGAACTTCAATAGCTGCTTCTTCAGCGCCGCAAAGCTTACACGTGTTTATCATCGAACCGGCTGTTGTACATGTTGGCACTATAGTATATACTGGCTCAAATTCGTGATTTTCGCATCCTTCAGATGGAATTCTTTCGCGGCCATAAATATACAATTCATGAGTTCTTGGTCCAAGAGGAGACCAATAACCAGTATGAATTAATTCAATGTACTTTACCGCTTTATCAGAGTCACCATAAGTAACATTGCTAAACATTCCACTCCAGTCAATATTATATTCATCAGCAGAGGGTTGCCAGTTCCAGCCTCCGTTAGTACCAATTGATTGTGAAAGCTCAGCGATTACAGCACCATCCTCTGCATAACAAACTATTTTAATACCTTTTTGGTTATCCCAATGAAGGCCTTTGATGGAAGTAATTTCCCATTCGTTTTCAAGAGTAATTCTTACTGTAGTACCAGCTTCTGCAGCGAGCCAAATGGTTGTATAGTCACCATCAATAATATTCACTGGCTGAGACGAAATAGACCATCCCCAACCGCCGGTACCAGCTTTACCAGATTCAAGGGTAACTTGTTTGTTACCGCTCTCATCTACGGCGACATCCTCAAGTGTGATACGTTCGCCCTCAGGTCCTCTTGTAAAGCTTGCTGCAAACACGTTAATTGCAAACAAAGCCATTACAATAGCCACGAGAGCCAAGAAAATAGAAATTTTCTTCATAAATTTTCTCCTTAATTTTTATTTTTTGTAATTACCAATTTGCGTTTTCCTGGGCGGGGAGCGCGCAAATAATATTTACTCTTATATTATAGTACCAAAATTTTCATTTGTCAAGTGAATTAAAATATTAGTTATTAATAGCACAATTTTGTGCAAAATGTACAAGCATTTTTTCGGTTTTTTAATTTTCACACAAAAATCACATAAAAATCACATTTATTCTTGCAAGTAATGATTTAGTCTGCTAAAGCATTTTGGTGATTTTGCACATTTATGAATTTTCGGTGAATAGTTTTTGAACGAGATTTTACAATTTAATTTCTATTTTTATGTAGGGCGGGGGCTTGTCTCCCGCCGTAATAACCATTAAAAAAATTTAATTGAGTTTCTTTTGTCTAACCCAGTCATACGAAAAACGCGAAAATGATTGACATTTCCGCGTTTATTCCATGTATAGGTCATCTTTTTTCCAATTTATTGGGTTTTCGTGAATGTATCGAACAATTTCGTTATAATCATTTCTATCACGAATGATATGTTCATAAAACGATGTTTGGAACAACTTACCATTGAATCCGTTTTCTCTGCATTCCTTTGCCACCAACGATTTATATGAACAAATTACATCCATAACCGTAGGGCGGGGGCTTGCTCCCGCCGCCTTTTCTTCTAAATTAATTATGAAATGAATATGATTTGGCATAATTACAAATTTATCAATCTTTACGTGTTCATATCTCGTTTCTATGGCGTATAATTGTTCAGTACATATTTCGCCATATTTGGTACATTTCACAAACACATCATTTTCCACGGCAGGAGCAAGCCCCTGCCCTACAATTTCCGATAATATATTTCGCCTATTTTGTGTGCAAATTGTTATAAAATACGCCCCTTGCGAGCTATAATCGTAATAATCAAGTCGCGGATGTTTTCGTTTTGGTAATTCTTTTTCCATTTTATCACCCCATTTGATTTTATCACGGTTTTTGAGGAATTACAAGAAAATATTTATTAATCGCGGGGCTGATCGCGGCGGGAGATGAACCCCCGCCCTACGAGAACGTTTTTTGATTGCATTATGTGCGGTTTGTCGTTGTTTTCGGCGGGAGGTAAACCCCCGCCCTACGAGAACGATTTTTTTGATTGCATTATGTTCGGTTTGATGTTCGCGGCGGGAGATGAACCCCCGCCCTACGAGAACGATTTTTGATTGCATTGTGCGGTTTGTCGTTGTTTTCGGCGGGAGGTAAACCCCCGCCCTACGGGATTTTGGGCGCCGCGCGGAAGTGCGCGCGTAGCGGTGCGCGGAAGTGCGGCGTTTTATTAAAACGATTTGCGGATGCGCTCAAGCGCGGATTTTTCAAGGCGGGAGACCTGGGCTTGGGAAATGCCGATTTCCTTGGCTATTTCGCTTTGCGTGCGGCTTTGAAAATAGCGCATATCGATAATTTTCTTTTCGCGCTCGTTCAGCTTTTTCATAGCATCGCGCAATGCTATATCCTCAACCCACGCTTCGTCTGTGGAGCTGGTATCGCTGATTTGATCCATAATATATATCGAGTCGCCCGAGTCATTAAAAACGGGCTCGTAAAGGGAAACAGGTTCGGTTATCGCTTCAAGAGCTATAACCACATCCTCTTTTTTCTCGCCCAAATGCTCCGCAATCTTCTCTATTGACGGTTCGCTTCCTGTGTCCTTGCTCATTTCCTCCTTTGCTTGCAAGGCACGGTATGCAAGGTCACGCATTGAACGCGAAACTCTTATCGAATTGTTATCGCGCAGATATCTGCGAATTTCGCCTATAATCATTGGCACGGCATAGGTTGAAAAGCGCACGTCAAGCTCTATATTAAAATTGTCAATTGCTTTTATTAAGCCAATGCACCCCACTTGAAAGAGGTCGTCAAGGTTCTCGCGCCTGCCTGTAAACCGCTGAATTATTGACAAAACGAGGCGCAAATTGCCGTCTATTAGCTTTTCTCTTGCTTTTGTATCGCCTTTTTTTGCTTTTCCAAGCAGCTCCCTTTTTTCTTCCTCGCTGAGCACGCGCAGGCTTGACGTATTAACGCCGCAAATTTCAACCTTGTTATATTTCATATTCTCTCCCCTTTACCGTTTGATTTCATTATTGACTTTCGGTAAATGGAGATATTCAAAAATAAATTGGTAATTTCTGCTTTCTACTTATTGATATTTACGCGCGGGCGCTAAGCAATGAGAGGACGCGCGGAAGTGCGCGCGTAGCGGTGCGCGGAAGTGCGTTTGTAGGGGACGGTGTTCGAGAACCCCCAAACCTCATACTTCGGTTCGGGGAACCCCGTGTCCTCGACGTCCCGTTTTATGCACAAAAGGGAGCGCATTGTACACCTCATCCGTCAACCTAAGGTTGATACCTTCCCCCATCAAAGGGGAAGGCAGAAATCCGCATGCTTTTGTCGGTGCGTGATGTTTAACGCAAGACAAAAGAAAAAGGCGGAAAAAATTCCGCCAAATTCAAATTATAAGCATTACAACAGCCACAACACCGAGGATAACACACGCAATTAAGCTGATTTTCACCTTTTTAACCTGGTCGTTTATTATCGGTGTGGCTTCCTTCATCTCTTCCTCGCTGAGGAGCGAAACAAGCTTCTTTATTTTCATATACAGGAAAAACGCGCAGAAGCCGAAAAAGAGCGAAAACACGCCCGACGCGATTCCAACGTAATTATACCACTCCATTATTTTATTTGCTCCGGTAGCTTTTCTCCGCCGAGAATATGGAAATGAAGGTGCTTCACGCTCTGGCAAGCATCCTCGCCGCAGTTGGTGATAACGCGGTATCCGTTTGTAATGCCCGCAAGTCGCGCAATCTCGGGGATTTTTTCAAAAATATACGACACATTGAAGCTATTTGACTTATTTACAAAGTCACAGGAGTGAATATGCTCCTTGGGTATTACCAAAACGTGCACCTTTGCCTCTGGGTTTATATCGTGAAATGCGAGTATAAAGGAATCCTCATACACCTTTTTCGATGGGATTTCTCCGTTTGCTATCTTACAAAAAATGCAATCCATTGTTTTCTCCTTGATTTTTTTACTCATTTATAGTACAATTATACACAACAAATTTCAAAAAATCAAGGAATTATAATGATAAATTACAAGAAATATATTTTTGACGGGTTCGGATGTGACGTTTGGCACACCTTAAAAGACTCAAAAAAGCCGATTTTAATATACGGAATGGGCAACGGTGCCGACAAAATTATCTCCGTTTTTGAAAAATACATCATTGAATACTCCGACGTTTTCGCAAGCGACGGCTTTGTGCGCGGTCACTCATATAGGGGCAAGCGCGTGCTTTCCTACTCCGAGGCGTGCGAGAAATACGCAGGGGATTTTGACATTGTCGTTTCCTTTGGCTCAAAGCTGCCCGAGGTAATTGACCGCATTGAAGCACTTGAAGAAAACCACCGTGTTTTCTTGCCCGACGTGCCGATATTTTGGGATGCGCTTTTTTGCGAGGAATTTTTCGACGAGCATATAAACGAAATCCTTTCAGCACGCGAATTATTCTCTGACGAGGAGTCAAAAGAGATATTCGATAATGTACTAAAATTCAAGCTGAGCGGAAAATTAAAATATTTGAAAATCGCATCAAAATCCGAGCGTGAATGTGACGAAATTTTAGAGGTCAATTCCTATAAATCATATCTTGATTTGGGCGCATACAACGGTGACACGGTAAAGAAATATCTATCTCTTTGCCCGAATATAAACAAGGTTTATGCCGTTGAGCCCGACACAAAAACCTTCAAGCGCCTCAAAAAATATGCTGACGGCGCAGGAGTGGAAATTGAGCTTTTTAATGCCGCCGCTTACTCGCACGATACAACTCTTTTCTTCAACGAATCGGGCAACAGAAATTCAACCGCCGTTTCCACGGCTTCCTATGAGCACAAAACGGTTGAGGTTAAAGCCATCGCGCCCGACTCCATAACCGAAAGCGTTGATTTTATAAAATACGACGTCGAGGGACTTGAGGCTGAATCACTTATCGGCACAAAAAATCTCATTAAAAATTGTTCGCCCGATTTGCTTGTTTCCGCATACCACAAGAGCGAGGACATTTTTAAGCTGCCACAGCTTGTAAAGGAGCTAAACCCGAATTACAAGCTCTATTTGCGCCGCCTGCCGTACATTCCCGCGTGGGATTTGAACTTGTACGCAATTTCACCGAAATAGCAAACGATGCAGGAAGTCGAAAACGCCTTCCCCTACATTGAACTAAGGTTAAACCACGCATTTTGCGTGTATATCATCAGACGGTTGCGTGCATATCATCAACTGCGTTTGCATCATTTCGTAGGGGCGACCATTGCTCGTCCGCCTAAATTTTGCATGAACAAACTAAAAAGCGAGCCGAAATCGGCTCGCTAATTTTATTATACCGCTTTTATTTCAAAGGAATTGAAAATTTCAACCTCTGCCGATGGCGAAATTGCCAAAACGTCATCCTTTATCTTTTGGCAAACAGGATTTTCCGTAAAGAAATGTCCCGCCTCGACGATATTAAGCCCCATATCACTTGCGTCGATAAGCGTGTTGTAGCTAACTCTGCCTGTAAGGAGCGTGTCCGCACCCAAAGCAAGTGCACGAGAAATCAAGCTCTTGCCGTCACCGCCAACAACGTACACCTTTTTGACAGGTTTTCTTCCATTATATAATACAACAGGCGTTTTGAGCGCCTTTTTGATATTTTCGGCAAATGTAGAAAGTTCTTTTTCGGCATCGAATTCGCCAATTCTACCAACAGGATCCACCTCGTCAGCAACAGCGTTTTCAAGTCCGACAAGACCGCACAAAACGTCATTTACTCCACCGCCCACCGCGTCAAGACGGGTGTGGAAGGAAAAGACACTTACGCCTGCTTTGACAAGCTTAATTAGCTTTCTTTGAGTATATTTTGACTCAACAAGTGATTTTTGCGACGAGAAAACAAGCGGATGATGTGAAATAATAAGGTCAAAGCCGTTATTTACGGCATAATCAACCACGTTTTCGGTTACGTCAAGGGCAACAAGCACGCGCTTAACCTCTCGGGAGAGGTTGTCCGCACACATAATGCCGTCATTGTCCCAGTCACAGCTGAGTGCGCTTGGGTATTTTGCGCCGAGTTCTTTATAAAGCTCACAAATTTTCATATAAACATCTTAGCTTTTCTATATATTCTTCAAGCTCGGCTGTGTCGCCGCCGCCAAGCTTTATTCCGTCCACCTTTTTTTGATATTTGGCAATTGTAGAAAACAGCATTTTTCGGAACTCCTCGCCACCGTTTTCTATGTTCAATTTACCAAGCTCAAGCTCTTCTCTTGTAAGTGGGTGAAAGTCGCCATCATACTGTAAACAAAGGACTTGATAGATTTTTCCATCCTCGCAAATTACATTTTCGGCAATTGTATAAAATCCATTTTGTAGGTACTCACGCACAAGCTCAACATGTGTCATTGGCTGAAGGATCAGGCGCACGTGATTTTGTCTTATGTAAGGCGCTGCTTCAAGGATTTTTATAATCAGCTCACCGCCCATTCCGCATATTGCGATATCGGTTGGTTGAAAGCTCTCTATCCCATCAAGTCCGTTTGCAACCTTTGTCACAACCTTGTCCTCAAGCCCGTACTTTTTTAGATTTTCGTTTGCGTTTTCGATAGGTCCCTTGTTGATGTCAGATGCATATGCGCACTCGATTTTTCCTTTTTGCAAAAGAAAAATCGGAAGATACGCGTGGTCGGTTCCTATATCTGCAAAGCGAACGCCAAGCCCGCGCACCCCCCTTGAGTCATCACCGACGCCAGTGCCCCGCTTTGAAGCCCCCTTGGGAAATGACGCGCCGTCGCGAACCATCGCGGCGGCGGCACTTAACCTTTTACTAAGCTTAATTTCGTTCATTATTTAGATAAGAAATCGTTGAGCTTCTTTACAAGTGCATCAGCATCTGTGCCGTGTACTCTGCAAGCGTCCTCAATTGCCTCGCCTCTTGAGTGAGGGCAGCCTAAGCAATGCATACCGATTTCAAAGAAAAATTGTGCTGTTTCAGGATTGTAATCAAGAACGTCTCCGATTATTGTTTGCTTTGTAACTACCATTTTTTATTCTCCTTTTAGTAATTTTATTTTTCCACCGAGAGAGGAAATTTTGCCCGTCAGGTCCTCATAGCCTCTCACGATATAGTTGACGTTGTTTATAGTGCTCTGCCCGCTTGCCCCAAGCGCACCGACAACAAGTGCAGCCCCTGCACGCAGGTCCGTTGCATAGGTGCTTGCCGCGTATAATTCACTTGGCAAAACGCGTGCGACATTATTCGATTTTGTAATATTCGCGCCCATCCTTTCAAGCTCGGAAATATACGCAAATCGACTTGGAAAAATCTCTTCCCTCACCTCTCCGCCGTCTTTTGTGAAGCACAGCATTGCGGCAAATTGCGGATGCAAATCCGTCGGGAAAAACGGATACGGCGCGGTCACAACTCTTGCGCCGCTCAGCCTGTCAAAGGCACGCAAACGCACCTCATCATAGTACGAGTCAACACACATTCCCATCGACTGAAAAATGATCGCGGAGTAGCTAAGATGCTCGTAATTTACGCCTGTCAGAGTGATATCCCCACCTGTTGCGCCAAGCATTGTAAAATACGTCAGTGCTTCAATCATATCGGGAAAAATGCGGTATTTTACACCGTGGAGCGAGGAAACGCCCTCACAATAGATGCGCCGCCCCTTGCGAATGACTTTCGCGCCTGCTCTGTTAAGAAAGCAAATCACATCGTCCACGTGCGGCTCAATTGCGCAATTATCAATCGTTGTCACACCGTCAAGAAGCACGGATGCAAGCACTATATTTATTGTAGCACCTACAGAAATTTTGTCAAGTGTTATTTTTGTACTTTTTAGGTGTTTTTTGGCACAAATCTCAACAAATCCGTTGTTTTCGAGGCATTCTGCACCGAGCAAGCAAAAACCCTTTAAGTGCTGCTCAATAGGTCGCCCGCCGAAATTACACCCGCCCGGCATTGGGATTTTGACGCTGTCAAAGCGCGCAAGCAAAACGCCCATAAGATACGACGAAGCGCGCATTTTTGAAATTTTTTCATATTCCTTCACCTCACCGCAAAGCCACGAGGTATCAATAAGTACAGTATGCTTTTCGCACCATTCAACGCGCGCACCCATAGAAGTAAGAATATCAAGGGCGCAAAAAACGTCACTCACCCTCGGCACATTCTCTATTATGCACTCATCCTTTATAAGCACGGTTGCAAAAATAACAGGAAGGGCGGAATTTTTCATTCCACTCACCCGAATTTCGCCGCGCAGCCTGTTTCCGCCCTCAATTTGTAAATATTCCATAAGCTAACCTCTTTTTTATTATTCTATTCGTCAGCTTATAGAGTTGATAACAAAAACGCACCGTGGCGGTGCGTTTTAGAGTAAAATATCGGGGAAATACTTGTCGGTTAGTGCTTTAATATCAGGCGACAGCGGTGCTTTGAACTTGCCGATACCGTCAACGTCCATTTCAAGGCAATGAAGCGCTTGGCGTGAAATTTCGCTTGACTCCTCGCCGTAAAGCCCATCGCCCAAAATTGCGTGTCCTATGTGCGCCATATGCACGCGGAGCTGATGCGTTCTGCCCGTTACGGGAGTTAGCAAAACAAGAGAATATTTTTCGCTTGTTGCAAGCACACAGTAGCGTGTTACCGCGCGCTCTCCGTCCTCTCTTACCTCTCTTTTTATTATGCTTTTGCCGATTCTGTCAATGGGTGCATCAATTTCACCCTCGCCATCAAGCAAGCCGCAAACGATAGCAACGTATTTTTTCTCAACCTGCCCTCTTTTGATTTTATCGGAAAGGAGCGCGGCATAATATTTATTGTTAGCCGTAATAACCACACCGCTTGTGTCCTTATCTAAGCGGTTGGTCGCGCGAAAAACGTAGCTTTTTTCGCGGTATCTGTACGCCAGAGCATTTGCAAGCGAATTGCCGCGGTTGTTCAGCGACTCGTGCGTGGGCATATTTGCAGGCTTGTTTATGACGGTTATATTCTCATCCTCGTAAATAATTCCGATTGGAATATCGTTTGGCACCAAATGCGCGTTTGTGTCCTCCCTAAAATCCTCATCCCTAAGGGCTAAGATGTCGCCCTCCTTCAAAATATACGTCACGTTTTGGTGGACACCGTTAACGGTAATGCCGTTTTCGATTTTTTTAAGGCGCTTAACTAAATTTGCGGAATAGCTTTTCTTTCTTAAAAAATCCTTAATTGAGACAGCGCCGTTTTCTTTTTCAATTAAATATTTCATATTCGTAGTTTATCACACCTTTTTGGCGTTTTCAATCGTCATTGCAAAATATTTTGAGTTTTTTTGATTTAAGGCTTGCACATTTGGGAAAAATAGGTTATAATAGTATGGAATTTTCCAAAGGAGGAATTAAAAATGATAAATAATATGTTATTTGCCGCACAAGGCGGAAGCTGGATCACAATCGTGCTTATGGTTTTGGTTGTAGGCGTTATGTTCTTCTTTATGTTCCGCTCACAAAAGAAGCAGGAAAAGGAAGCAAACGATATGCGTAACAATCTCCAAATCGGTGACGAGGTTACAACCATTGGCGGTATCATTGGTGAAATTGTCAGAATCAAGGAAGAAACTGTTACAATTGAAACAGGTAAGGACAGAACAAAAATCAGAATTTTGCGTTCCGCAATCCGTACGGTTGACGTTCACGCAGCTGACAAATACGGCACACCTGCTCCCGCACCCGCAGAGACTGAGACAAAGGCAGTAAAGGTTAAGGCTTCAAAGAAGAAAAAGGGCGAAAAATCTCCCGAGGCTACAACAGAAGCACCCGTTGAGGTTACAGAAGTTAACGAAGCTGCAGAAACCGAAAGCAAATAAGAATATAAATAAAATCTCGCAAATATACTTTACCAAAGAGTATTTTGCGAGGTTTTTTATATGTTGACTAAGAAAAATTTTCCGTTAGGTCAAAAGCGTCTTGGCGCACTTGATTACCTTATTTCAGTTGCAATTTTCAGTGGGCTATTTATTTGTTTATTCTTGCTTTTTGCCGCAATTTTCGGCTTTATTTTCTTCAAGCTGCCCTCCCCTCTTAAAATGACAAATATTGCAACGCTTGGCGCACTTTATTTAAGCGCATTTATAGCTTCCTTTATTATTTCAAGGATAAACGGTCAAAAATATTTTTTCTGTGCGCTTTTCAACTCTCTTTTGATTGCACTTATACTATTCATTCTCTCGTTTTTCGGTGACAATGGCGTCTTTAGTGTGCATTTTCTTTTGCGCCTTATTTGCGTGCCTATGATATTTATAGGTTCGCTTTTGGGAATCAGACGCGAAAAAACAAAAAAGCGCCGTCACAGATAGCGAAACGGTATTGCTTTCAGCATACAAAATAAAAATCTCCGCCGAGATAGCGGAGATTTTTACATTTTAATTAGTTAAGCTCTTTAACCTTAGATGCCTTACCAACTCTATCACGGAGATAGTAAAGCTTAGCTCTTCTAACCTTACCAAGGCGAACTACCTCAACCTTAGCAACGTTTGGAGAATGAAGTGGGAATGTCTTTTCAACACCACAGCCGTAAGCAACACGTCTTACAGTAAATGTTTCGGAGATGCCACCGTTGTGCTTAGCAATAACAGTGCCTTCGAAAATTTGGATTCTTTCTCTTGTACCTTCTTTGATAAGGTTGTGTACCTTTACAGTGTCACCGATGTTGAACTGTGGTACCTCTGTCTTTAATTGCTCGTTTACAAAAGCTTCGATTTTAGTCATAATCAGCCTCCATTACTTAGGATGTTCATGCAGAGCGTGGCAGCGGACCATCCTTTTAATTAGTATGCACATACTACATACGGTTGGTATTATAGCATACGATTTTAGAAAAATCAAGTATTTTTTGAATTTTTTTGAAATTTTTGCAGCTTTATATTATAAAAATTGTACATGCAAATATTTAATTGTAAAAAGTATTGTTATTTTTTGAAACTTGTGGTAAAATAAGGGATGCAAGTAATTTTTGAAAGGTATTATTATGGACGAAACCTACTACACCACCCCACTTGAGGAGCCGAAAAAGCTTACCAAGAACTTTTTTGATATATTTGAACCAATTGTTTACGCGCTTATCGCGGTTGTAATAATCACGCTCTTCTTTGCCCGCTTGACCGTTGTTGACGGACGCTCAATGGAAACGAAGCTACAAAACGGCAACTATATCGTCGTTTCCGATTTTATGCTTTCATATAAGCCGAAGCAAGGCGACATTGTCGTTGTCCACGGCGATTTTGAGGGTGAGGATTTTGACAAGCCCATCGTTAAAAGAGTCATCGCAACGGGCGGTCAAACAGTAAGAATTGAATTTGAGGAAAGCGACCTTGTCGATGCGCGTGTTTATGTTGATGGCGTACTTATTGAAACACCTACCGCAATTTACGAAAACAATTATCAAGCGCTTGGCTTTCCATCCGCGCTCTCACTCTATGAATATAACTATTTAGGCTTCTACCTAAACGGCACAAAGCGCGAAAATTATTGCAAATACTATGATTACGATACTAAGGTATTTGAGCAGGTTGTGCCCGAGGGTACGGTCTTTTTAATGGGCGACAACAGATACAATTCTGCCGACAGCAGAATTTCCGAAATCGGCTGTGTGCCTGAAAAATATATACTTGGAAAGGCAATTTTAAGACTTACGCCGTTTTCAAAGTTCGGCGGTCTTTATAAGGACTAATATGCAATCAGACGTAATTCAATGGTTCCCCGGTCATATGGCGAAAACGCGCCGTTTGATTACCGAAAACCTAAAGGAAGTTGATATAATTGTTGAAATTCTCGATGCGAGAATTCCGTATAGCTCAAAAAACCCCGAGATTGCAAAAATCATCGGGGATAAGCCAACGCTTACAATATTAAATAAAGCATCACTTGCAAACAAGGAAATCACCAAAAAATGGATTGAATATTACAAGGCGAGAGGCAAATACGCCATTTCCGTTGACTGCATAAGCGGCGAGGGTCTCGGCTTAATTTCGGGCGCGGTAAAAAGCATTTTAGCTGACAAAATCGAAAGATATGAAAGCAAGGGAATGAACAAAAAGCTGCGCGCTATGTTCGTTGGTATTCCAAACGTGGGAAAATCCTCCCTTATCAACAAAATTTGCGGCTCAAAGAAAGCAAAGGTTGAAAACCGACCGGGCGTTACATTAAACAAGCAATGGATTCCGACAAACGTGGGCTTTGATCTTATGGATATGCCGGGTGTTTTGTGGCCGAAGTTTGAGGAAAAGGCAGTTGGCGAAAACCTTGCCATCACAGGCGCAATTAAGGACGCAATTTTGGACACCGAATACATTGCTATGGTTTTGTGCGCACGCTTAAAGAATATTGCTCCAAGCGAGTTTATGGCGCGCTACAAAATTAAAGCGGAGGAGCTTGACTCCTGCGAAACCGACTACGAGGTTTTTGAGCTTGTCGGCAGAAAGCGCGGATTTTTAATTTCGGGCGGTGAAATCAATACCGAAAGAACGGCGGCTACACTCCTTGAGGAGTTCAGAAGCGCAAAAATCGGTGCAATTTCACTTGAAATTCCCGAGGCTTAGGAGAAATTTATGCTAAACTACTCTTTTGACGCATCATTTATAAATGAAAACGTAAAGATTATTTGCGGTGTTGACGAGGCAGGCAGAGGTCCACTTGCAGGCCCTGTTGTAGCGGCGGCTTGCATTTTGCCCGAGGGACTTATAATCGAAGGGCTTGACGACTCAAAAAAGCTGACCGAGAAAAAGCGCGAAAAAATCTTTGACGTTATTGTAGAAAACGCACTTGACTACTCCATTGCCTCAGCATCCGTCGAGGAAATTGAGGAAATTAATATATTAAACGCCGCAATGCTTGCAATGAAGCGCGCAATCGACGGCTTAAAAATCAAGCCCGACCTTGCTTTAATCGACGGCAACTGCTCGCGCGGCTTTACCGTTCCGACAAAAACCGTGGTTGGCGGAGATGCAACCTCGCAGTCAATTGCCGCGGCATCTATTTTGGCTAAGGTTACACGTGACCGCATGTGCTATGAATTTGACAAAGAGTATCCCGAATACGGCTTTGCAAAGCATAAGGGCTACGGCACGAAGCTACATACAGAAGCAATAAAGACCTACGGTCTTACCCCTATACACAGACCGAGCTTCCTTACTAAGCTATTAAAAAATGATTGAATTTGACAAAAAGCAGGTTGGCATTTATGGCGAGGACATCTGCGAAAAGTACCTAAAAAAGCAGAAAAAGCTGAAAATTTTAGCAAGAAACCGCACAATAGGTCATTTAGAGGCGGATATTATTGCATATAACAAGGAATTTATCGTTTTTGTTGAGGTTAAAACGCGGCGCGTTGACAAAAATAATTTTGTGCGCCCTGCCGATGCCGTCAACCGCGAAAAAAGAACAAATCTTATCAAATTCGCATATGCTTTTTGTAAGACTCTGCCAAGCAAATTAAAGGGCAAAACACCGCGCATTGACGTTTGCGAGGTTTATGTCACGGCGGAGAAAAAATTGAAGGTATGCGATATTAACTATATCGAAAACGCAGTAACGAAATAATGATTCCGCTTTTTGACTTGCACGCCGACACACTCGGCGAGATGTACAAGAAAAAGGAAGCTCTTTCAAAAAATTCGCTTCATATTTCATATGAAAGCGCAAAAAAATTTATGCCGTACGTTCAGGTTATGGCAATTTGGAGCGATTTTCGCTTAAGCAACGACGAAGCATACGAGAGCTTTTTTGGGGCGCTGAATTATGCGCGCTCTCAGGGTTTGAATTTTGCTACAAAACAAAACGAAATTAAAGACCGCGCGCTCATTCTCGCAGTTGAGGACGCGCGACTGTTAAACGGCGATATTGCGCGCTTAGACACACTGTACCAAAGCGGTGTCAGAATACTAACTCTTAATTGGCGGGGTGAAAGCATAATCGGAGGCGGCTGGGACACAGAAAACGGTTTAACCACGTTTGGCAAGGAAGCTATCACACGCGCTTTTTCTCTCGGCATCATTCCCGACGTTTCGCATTCGTCAGTAAAGACATCTTTTGAGGCGGTGGAGCTTGCGAGCGAGCAAAATAAACCTATTATTGCCTCACACTCAAACGCCTATGGCGTTTTTAATCACAAAAGGAATTTAACCGATGAGCTATTTGGGGAGATTAAACGGCTCGGCGGATTGGTTGGCGTTTCGCTCGTGCCCGAGCATCTTGGCAAGGATGCGTACGTCTTATCGGTTTTAGACCATATTTATCACTTTTTGTCGCTCGGCGGCGAAAATACCGTATCGTTGGGGTGCGATTTTGACGGCGTTAGCTCTCTCCCCCACGGAATTAAAGGCATTTGCGACCTTGACGTTTTATATTTTGAGCTTGAAAAGGAATTCGGGCGCGAAATTGCACGCAAAATATTCTATCAAAACGCACATAATTTTTTCCAAAAATCATTTTAAGAAAGGAGCTTAATATGTCTATTTACGTAATGGCGGATTTACATCTTTCCACGACAACAAATAAGCCAATGGGCATTTTCGGCTCCAGATGGTGCGACCATATGGAAAAAATCAAGAAAAATTGGAGTGCTGTTGTATCAGACGAGGACACGGTTATTGTCCCGGGTGATATCTCCTGGGCAATTGACTACGGCGAAGCATACAGTGATTTTGAATTTATAAATTCTCTGCCCGGCAAAAAGCTCCTTGGCAAGGGCAACCACGACTATTGGTGGGGGACTATGGCGAAAAACCGCGCCTTTTTGAAGGAGCATTCCTTTGACACCATCGATTTTTTGTTTAACAATGCATATAAGGTAGAAAACTATATCGTTTGCGGCACGCGCGGCTGGTACGTTGACGAAAAGCTGCAAAACGAGGCTAACGAGCCCAAGTATCAAAAGATTGTAGCACGTGAGGCACAGCGCTTGAAAATGAGCCTTGACGAGGCAGTTAAGCTACAGGAAAACGGTGAACAAATTCTTGTCTTTTTCCACTTCCCTCCCGTTTTTAAGTCCTTTGTTTGCGATGAGCTTATCGAAATCCTAAACCAATATAACATAAAAAATTGCTATTTCGGTCATATACACGGCACGTATAACGTACCGAGAACATTCGAGTATAGCGGCATTTCCTTTACGCTTATTTCCTCGGATTTTCTCAGCTTTGTACCGATGATTGTTATGCCCGATGAATATTAATTGATAATTTGTTAAAATTTTTGTAAATTGTTATTGACTTTTAAGATTTTATTATATATAATAGTCTAAGTAAAAAATTACCATTCTATGGAGGAAACTAAAAATGGCATTAAAGAATACAAACAAGGTAGAAACTAATGTTTACGAAATCGAATTTGATGCATCAAAGGAGGTTTTCGACGCAGCAGTTGAAAAGGTTTACCGCAAGGAAGTAAAGAAGATCAACATCCCCGGCTTCAGAAAGGGTAAGGCTCCACGCTCAATCATCGAAAAGATGTACGGCAAGGGCGTTTTCTACGAGGATGCTATCAACGAGATCATTCCTGAGGCATACGAGGCAGCAATCAAGGAAGCAAACTTGGTTGTAGTTAGCCGTCCTGAGTTTGACATTGTTACAATTGACGATAACGGCGTTGTTCTCAAGGCAAAGTTCTTTGTAAAGCCTGACGTTAACGTAAAGGACTACGTTGGCATTAAGGCAACAAAGGAAGTTAAAGAGGTAACTGACGAAGACATCAACGCAGAAATCGACTCTGTTCGCGCTCGCAATGGCAGAATGGTTGAGGTTACAGACCGTTCAGTTGAAAACGGCGACCTCGCTGTAATCGACTACGAGGGCTTCTGTGACGGTACTCCATTTGACGGCGGCAAGGCAGAAAAATACAGCTTGGCTATCGGTTCTAACAGCTTTATCCCGGGCTTTGAGGAGCAAATCATCGGTCACAATATCGGTGAAAGCTTTGATATTTCAGTTAAGTTCCCTGAAGAATACCACTCAGAGGAGCTTGCAGGTAAGGACGCAATTTTCAAAATTGTTCTTCATGAAATTAAGAAGAACGAGCTTCCTGAGCTTGATGACGAGTTTGCTAAGGATGTTAGCGAATTTGACACACTTGATGAATATAAGGCAGACGTTAAGGCAAAACTCGTAGCAAGAAACGAAAAGGCTGCTGAAAATGCATTTGAGGAGCAAATCATCAATACTCTTATCGAAAACCTTGAGGCAGAAATTCCTGAGGTTATGTTCGAAACAGAGGCTGAAAACTTTGTTCGTGACTACGATTCAAGACTTAGAATGCAGGGTCTTGACTTAAACACATACTGCAAGTACACAGGTCAAACTCTTGAATCACTTCGTGAGCAATTCAAGCCAATGGCAGCAAGACAGGTTAAGACCCGTCTTGCTCTTGAAAAGATTGTTGAGCTTGAAAAGATTGAAGCAACTGACGACGAGGCAGAGGCAGAATACGAAAACCTTGCTAAGGCTTACAATATGCCTGCTGACGAGGTTAAGAAGTTCGTTGACGCTTCAGCAATTAAGGCTGACATCTGTGTTAAGAAGGCTGTTGATTTCGTTAAGGAAAAAGCAGAAATCACAAAATAATTTCAACAAGCTATTACTTCTCTTTACCGCTGTATACCGTTACAGCGGTAATTTGAATATATAATAGGTGCGACAAAATTCTACATTTCAGGAGGAAAAAATTATGGCACTTGTTCCTATGGTCGTTGAACAAACCAATCGCGGTGAGCGTTCATACGATATTTATTCAAGACTTTTAGAGGACCGTATCGTGTTTCTTTGCGATGAGGTAAATGACGTGACCGCATCACTTGTGGTTGCTCAGCTTCTCTTCCTTGAGGCACAGGACCCCGATAAGGATATCAACCTTTATATCAATAGCCCGGGTGGCAGCGTTAGCGCGGGACTCGCTATTTACGACACAATGAACTTTATCAAATGTGACGTTTCCACAACCTGCATCGGTATGGCGGCAAGCATGGGCGCATTCTTGCTTTCAAGCGGTGCTAAGGGCAAAAGATTTGCTCTTCCAAACAGCGAAATTATGATTCACCAGCCCTTAGGCGGTGCGCAGGGTCAAGCAAGCGACATCAAAATCCACGCTGAGCATATCTTAAAGACAAGAGAAAAATTAAATAAAATCTTGGCATCAAACACAGGCAAGGACTTAAAGACAATTGAAATCGACACCGAGCGTGATAACTTTATGAGCGCACACGAGGCGGCTGAATACGGTCTTGTTGACAAGGTAATTGATAAGAGAGCGTAAAAATGAGTGAAAATAAAAAATGTTGTTCATTCTGCAAGCGAGGCGAAAACGAGGTTGAATTTTTAATCCCCGCACCCGACTTCTCTGCTTATATTTGTCCTATGTGCATTGACCTTTGCGACCAAATTCTCGATGAATATGACTATAACCAAAAGGCAGAGGGCAAGGACGATGAGCTTGGACTTGATATTCAAGCGTTGCCGACACCAAAGGAAATTAAAGCAACTCTTGACGAGCATGTTATAGGTCAGGATAACGCAAAGATTGCGCTCAGCGTTGCGGTTTATAACCACTACAAGCGTCTTATTTACAATAGCAAAAACAAAGCTGATAAGGGCGACGTTGAAATTCAAAAAAGCAATATTTTGCTAATCGGACCAACGGGCTCGGGCAAAACCTACCTTGCACAAACGCTCGCAAAGGCGCTGAAGGTTCCGTTTGCTATTGCCGATGCCACTACTCTTACAGAGGCGGGCTACGTCGGTGAGGACGTTGAAAACATTCTTTTACGCTTAATTCAAGCGGCTGATTTTGACGTTTCCAAGGCAGAAAAGGGTATTATCTATATTGACGAGATTGACAAAATCTCTCGCCGCAGCGAAAACCGCTCTATAACGAGAGACGTATCGGGCGAGGGCGTTCAGCAGGCACTGCTCAAAATTCTTGAGGGCACGGTTGCAAACGTACCTCCACAAGGCGGCAGAAAGCACCCAAATCAAGAGTTTATTCCTATCAACACCAAGGACATCCTTTTTATCTGCGGCGGCGCATTTGACGGCTTATCTAAGATAATTGAGGGCAGACAGGGTAAATCCTTAATGGGCTTTGGCGGCGAGGTAAAAAGCAAGCAAAACATCGACGAAAAACGCGTGTTCTCTGACGTTTGCGCGCACGATATCGTCAAATACGGCTTAATTCCCGAGCTTGTCGGACGCTTGCCTGTTATCGTCGGACTTGATAACCTCGACGAGGAAGCGCTCGTTCAAATTCTCTCTCTGCCGAAGAACTCAATTGAAAAGCAATACAAAAAGCTTTTTGAAATTGACGGCGTAGAGCTTGAATTTACCGCCGAAGCGCTTAAAGCAATTGCAAATAAGGCAATTGAGCGTCAAACAGGCGCACGAGGTCTGCGCTCCATTATGGAGGAAGTTATGACAGAGATTATGTTTGAGCTTCCGTCCAAAAAAGAGATTAAAAAGGTGATAATCGACGAAAAATGCGTTACCGAGAACGCACCTGCCGAATATATTATGTAAATAAATCCAATACACTTTTATTAAAAACAAGGGGATGTTGCAATAAGAACCTGCTACGCAGAACCTTGTTACTTGCGTAATAAGCACAGAACAAAAACAGACACTATCCCAGCTAAAAGCCAAGAAAAAGTATATTTTTTGACAAAACTAATGTCGAGATGTTGCGATTTTCGCAACATCTCCTCTTTTTTATGTCTGTTTTTTAGGCGCGACCTCGCACTCTACCGTACATAGGTACGCCTACGTGTACGAGTTCACGCCGCCCCAAGGGTTCCTTGAAATTGCGTGCAATTTCAGGGAGTGGGTCAACACTCATTTCACTATCCCCTCAAAAGGGGCGTCGCTAATGCGACAGCCCCTTTTCTCTATCTTACTTTGAGATTCTGCAATTACCGTTTGAGCAGTTGCCCAAAACAAATGACTCACAGTCAACGCATTGTGAAACCGTTGGGTTGGCTTCGTGTGTTCCGATCTTTACTGTGTCAAGCACGCAGTAGTTTTCCTTCCCTGCGTGGTTTGCACAGGATGTTACTGTGCACTTAATTGAGTGGTTTGGTTGCTTATTCATAACATACTCCCGATATAAAGATTTGAAATCTCCTGATTTCAAATTTATAATGCCCATTTTTAATTTTTTCATTCAATTTCTATTGACTTTTTAATTTTTATATGTTATAATACCACCATTATAAAGTTCTGGGTATAGCGCAGATGGTAGCGCGCTACCTTGGGGTGGTAGAGGCCGTGGGTTCAAATCCCGCTACTCAGACCAAATAAGCAC
>JAGALA010000040.1 GCA_017625935.1 Clostridia bacterium | reverse complement strand
TTTCGCCGGGGGTTGGTGCAATGTGTGGCTTGTGGCAAATAAGTGCTATGGTAGAGAGGATATTGATTATTAAATAAAATGAAGGGATTGCGGTTGTATACCCGAGTATCGTAAGCGTAATACCGAAGGCGGAAAAAACGGTGAGTATCACCGCGCGCAAAATCACCAACGCATTTTTTAATTTAGCATTGAAAATCTTACCCCTAAAAGCGTAGTGTAATCCAATGAAAATCGGGGTTATAATTAATATGTAATTGAAAAATATATCAATGGCTATGACAAAAGCCACAATAGGCCAATATTCTGCAGAAAAAGCAAGGATTAGAGAGAGATTAATCAAATCTATCAAAAGCTTATAAAGAAAGGCGCCAAACAGTAAAAAAGAAGCCACCGCGAAAAGACCATTTGATCTTTTGTTTTTTGAACAAGCAAGTGCCATTAAAAAATAGGAACTGGAACATATAGGTGCAAATGCCAAAAAATGAATCCAACAAGTGACGGAATTAGCAAAAGTGAAAAAAAGAATCAACTCGGCAAAAGATGATAAAATAGAAAGAATCGCGCAAGTGATAAAAAATGATTTTTTCATAAAAACCTCCATTCGTTCTAATAAAATTCTATAATAAAAAAGCTGAAAAGTCAAGCAAATAAAGGCGTTTTCAAAAACTTTCAAAAAAAATAAAAAAATTTTCAAAAAAGTGTTGACAAACAAAAAAAGCTATGATATAATAACACACGTCGCAAGGGCAAAACGGAATACGGAAGCATAGCTCAGTTGGGAGAGCATCTGCCTTACAAGCAGAGGGTCATAGGTTCGAGCCCTATTGTTTCCACCAAGCGAACACTACGGTGTTCGCTTTTCAATGGCCTGGTAGTTCAGTTGGTTAGAACGCTAGCCTGTCACGCTAGAGGTCCGGGGTTCGAGTCCCCGTCAGGTCGCCAATATATGATTTCTATGACTCTGTAGCTCAGTTGGTAGAGCAGGGGACTGAAAATCCCCGTGTCGTTGGTTCGATTCCGACCGGAGGCACCATATGCGGATTTAGCTCATTGGGTAGAGCGCAACCTTGCCAAGGTTGAGGTGGCGGGTTCGAGCCCCGTAATCCGCTCCAGTGAAAGCAACATCCTCAATTGGATGTTGCTTTTTAAAAAAATTAGCAAGAAAGCATATACTTACAGTGTGGTGACGTAGCCAAGTGGTAAGGCCCCGGTCTGCAACACCGTTATCCATCGGTTCAAATCCGATCGTCACCTCCAGAACGAAGCAACCCAATAGGGTTGCTTTTTTCGTTCTGGAGGTGACGATTAACTGTAAACGGTGTTTTCGCCTGCGAAAATTACATCGGTCAAATCTGAAAGCTAAGTCAAAACGATTGAGTATCGTTTTGACAACGCTTTTCGCTCCAAAGCAAGGAGTGTGGCGAGTTTGGCACTTGGGCAAACGAAGACAGACGACTATGCGACGAGTGCGGAAGTCACCTCGAAGCAACCCAATCTGGTTGCTTTTTTCGTTCGACAAGGGGTCCTCGAAGCGAAGAATTAGCTTTGGGGTTCTCTTCTATGGTGACGGTCAACAGTAAACGGTGCTTTCGCCCAGCAAAAAATTACATCACGCAAATCTACCTGTAGGGGAGGGGCTTGCTCCTCCCGCTCGTTGGTTATGCGTATTTCGTGGCGGACGACCACGGGGTTCCCCGAAAATCTTTATGATTTTTGGGGGTTCACGAGCAACGGTCGCCCCTACAAAATGATGGGGCTTGCTATTAAGAATCCAGCAAAATCAAACAGTTCTAACATAAAATATAAGCAAAAAGCAGAATTTCGTCGCGAAATTCTGCTTTTTATTCTTAATGTGTTCATTTTATCATTTTATTTTTGGATTGTTACTTATGCCGAGGATGTAATCGACGGAGACGTTATGGAATTTTGAAAGCTTTATCAAAATATCGGTGGGGATATCTCTTTGTCCCAATTCGTAATTGCTATAAACCTGCTGAGAGCAACGTAGCGCTTCTGCCATATCCTTTTGCGTAAGGTCTCTGTCCTCACGCAAATCTCGTATTCTTTTGTATACCATAATAGCTCCATTATTTGTAGTTTACAAGGCAATTATACCAAACCGCAAATTGCGGTATTGATTTTTACTGCATTTTGCGGTATAATGAAGGAAGGAGATATCTGTTGCAATCAAAAAATATTTATGCTACAATAAAATAAAGAGAGGTGTTGATTTATGAAAAGAAAAATAATCATCTTTGTTTTAATCGGTGTTTTTGCCACCTCTTTTCTTGGGCTTACCGCATTTTCGGTAACGCGGGGAATTTCGGTAGGCGAGAAAAGGCAGGAGTATTTTGACATATACTTAGCGCAAGCAAGGGAGTATATTGAGTCAAGCCCCGAAATTTTGGACAAATACGGAAATGATATATCAATTGAATTTGATAAAACCGTCACTTATTTGGCGGAAGGAGAGAGAAGCTTTTCAGATCTCATAATAGATACATTTTTCCCACGAGTGCCTGATACAATAGAGGAATTCGCCTTGGAAACAGAGAAGCTTGGCTTTAATGCTTCGATAAACGGAGATGAATATGAGATAATTTTCACAAAGGACCTAACAGGAAAGCTAACGTTGTCAAGCTTTGAACCCGTGAACAAATAAATTTGAAAGGTGGTAAAATATGAAAAAATCATTAAAAATAACGTCTATTATACTTATGCTGCTTCTTGCTTTGCTTATTCTCCCCTCCTGCTTTATGCCAAAATCACGGCGCGAGACGGTTATTCTAACGCTTGGCGGCTATGAAAGAGAGGAGTTTTATTCAAGCGGCGGTATTCAGGATTTTACCGATTACGGAAAATATTACTTTGCCGAAATGCCGAAATTTGAGGAGAATGAGTATTTTGTGCCTGTTACCTCAAATGATATAGAGGTGCTATACGGTTACATTGATAATTTCGACAGTTGGATTGAAGCATACATCAATCCGTCAACGAAAAATGAAAAAGCACTTGTGGAGAACTACGACCTTGACCGTACGATAATTAACGAGGGCGACTATTTCTACATTTACGACAAAATGGGCGAGCCGATAGGCGAGAGTCAGTACGAGCAGTACGAATGCTACGATGTCTATATTTTTGACACGGAGTCTTGCACTTTGTACTATTTCCACAACAATATATAAGAAGGTGGTTTTATGAAAAAATCATTCAATATCACATCAACAGCTTTGCACTCTACGTATTTAATTTTATTTTTCCTTACGGTGATATGCGGTGCGCTCTATCATTTTTTCTGGGATACTGCTTATTGGCAAGCTATCGCTGAGACGGGCTTTATAATTTGCTTCTTTTCATTTTTGGGCTTGATAGTGATAATTCCAATCTCTCTTTGTATGAACGTGCTATCTGCTGTTTTTTCTAAACGAAAAGCGGAAAGAATAGCTTGGATAATTTTTTCTGTGATTTCACCGTTTATATTGGTTTTTATTACTATGGTGCAATGTGCAATAATAGTAGGGGAAACAGGCGGCGTATAAAATGTGAAGGGGGTGACACATTAAGGCACAAGCATAAACCACAAAAGGACAAAAACTACCTATATACGGTATCGTTTGAAAAATAAAGTTGAAAAGCTCCGCTTTTCTTCGTTATTGTGGTTTATTATCGCCGATTTTTGCTCCCCAAGGGCTCCCGTAAAAATCTGTCAAGATTTTTTGGGAATGGGTCTTCCGTACACAAGTACGCCGACGCTTAAAAATCGACGATTTCTGCTCTTAATCTGTCAACCCCCGAGCCCTTTTTGGGCAGCTCATTAACAATAAAAAGCAGAATTTCGTAGTGAAATTCTGCTTTTTGTCATTATTTAGATGAAACCTATTGATTTTACTGGATTCTTAATGAGCCAGCCCCTTTATTGGCTCCCTTCGGGACACATTGACACTCGAAAACTTGTTTTCGTTAGTGGAAAGCGTGCACGCGAGCGCAAGGCTTAAAAAGGTGAGAGTTTTAAATAGCGAGTCGCAGGGGGCTCATGCGAAGCAGGTGGGAAAGAGCGCGAGATGAGCGGAAGATAATGTGAAATGATGTTTCCTCTTTACAACCTTCGCACTTTGTGATATAATTTCTACATATTTATATAAATAGGAGCGAGCTATGGCAATTGAAAGAGTAAGAGCTTATTTTTCGGAGCTTGGAATTGAAGAAAGAATAAAGGAATTTGACGTATCGAGCGCGACTGTGGAGCTTGCCGCTATGGCGCTTGGCTGCGAGGGCAAAAGGATTGCCAAGAGCTTGTCCTTTATGGTAAACGGCGCATCAATTTTGGTTGTTTGCGCGGGCGACGGCAAGGTTGATAACGCAAAATTCAAGGCGCAATTTGCGACAAAGGCGAAAATGCTCACACCCGATGAGGCGGTTTCACTAATCGGTCACGCGGTTGGCGGCGTTTGTCCGTTTGCCACAAATGAGGGCGTGGAGGTCTATCTTGACGAGTCGCTGAAGCGCTTTGAAACCGTTTTTCCCGCGTGCGGCAGCTCGAACAGTGCTATCGAAATGACTATACCCGAGCTTGAAATGTATTCACGCTATACTGCGTGGGTTGACGTTTGCAAAGGGTGGCAAGAGTGAATTATGCAATACGTTGCA
>JAGALA010000039.1 GCA_017625935.1 Clostridia bacterium | reverse complement strand
ATAATGAAATTGCTGTTGAGTTTGTTAAATCTCAAAATGAAAGAATTAGAAAAAATCGTAATAGCAAGCTGTTTACTTTACATAAAAAGCTGAATATTCTGTTTCCAAATTACTTTTGCACATTTACTTATGACGATAATAAAATGACTGAAAAGGAATTTAAGAAAAAGCTTAAATATAAGCTGAATAATCTATCCTGTAGAAACGGTTGGAAATATATAGGTGTATGGGAACGAACACCCGAAAACAACAGATTGCATTTTCACGCAATAATCAGAGTGCCTAAGGGACAAATGATTGGTGAGCTTGTAGAAAAAAGAGATTTTGATACAAGACATAAGAAAATGCAGACTACTGTTCAAAATACATACTTTAATGAACGCTTTGGCAGAAGTGATTTTAAGGAAATAAACGAGCACATTCTTGATGAAGCTATCAACTATATGATTAAGTATATAGAAAAGTCAGGAGAAAGGCTTGTTTATGCAAGAGGAATTAAGCCATATTTTAAAGCCGATATTCTTGAAGAGGATATTGCCTGTCTATTAGATGAGGACAATCCCGGTAAGATATTGCTGTTTGATAATTTTCTTTGTATAAAGGATGGCGAGGTAATCGGTATTGCGTCGAAAGTTGGGAGAAATAGACGAATTTGTCATCATAATAATGTTAGAAAAGTTTGTTGCAATCATTGTGATTTTGTAAGATCGAGTTGTTCGACTCTTTGTCAATGCTTATTACAATTAGTTGGACTAATTACCTGTACCAAAACAACCTTTAGATACTTTTAATATTGAAATTGTAGTTAAAAATTGTTGTTTTGAGGCAAGGGTCAATACGGTATATGTAAAGAGGCGGATGAAACAGTAAAGCTCACCACCTCTGACGGAAAATACGAGCTTACCCTGTGCGCAACCTGCCATATGATACTTGACGTTTTGGAAGCACCGACAAGCAATTCATAATATAAGGATGGGATGTTGCGTTATCGCAACATCCCATCTTTCCGTTGTCGCAATTAGAAGCGTTTCCTCTTGCAAACTAAGCTACGTTATGATATACTGATTATAGAAAATTAGGATAGGAGCGTTTAATGAAAAGAATACTGATTTTATTATCGATATTATTTGCGCTTTCCCTTGTTTTGATATCGTGCGGGAAGAGCGAATGCTCGCACGTTTTCAACGATGCGATGTGCGAGTCCCCAAAGACGTGTGTGTTTTGTGGGGAGAGTGAGGGCGCGCCGCTTGGACACAGCTTCAAGGATGCAACCTGTCAAGCGCCGAAAACCTGCTTAACCTGCGGCAAAACAGAGGGCACACTTGGTGAGCATACGTGGCAAAATGCCACCTGCCAAGCACCAAAGACCTGTGCATCGTGCGGCGAGATTGACGGCGAGAAGCTAAAGCACAACTGGACCGCCGCCGTTTGCACCAAGGACAAGGAATGCAAGGACTGCGGACTAAAGGAAGCGGCAAAGGAGCACACCTGGAACACAGGGAAGTGTGAGGTGCTTCGCTTCTGCGTGGATTGTGATTTTGTTGGCGGCAAGGTTTCTCACGATTGGCAAGAGGCGAGCTGCACTTCGCCTAAGGTATGTAACATCTGCGGCGAAATTGATGGCGAGGCGTTAGGACACGATTGGAAAATAACCTCCTGCAAAAACCCGAAGATGTGCCAAAGATGCGGCGCGGCATCAACTGTTGGCTTGCCTCACAATTGGGTATATAA
The DNA here is from genome assembly GCA_017625935.1 of Clostridia bacterium. Lineage (GTDB taxonomy): Bacteria > Bacillota > Clostridia > Oscillospirales > CAG-272 > RGIG2000. The sequence goes on along the minus strand of JAGALA010000039.1, from coordinate 2,111 downwards.
GGGCTGTGACAAGCCGCGTGAATGTAGCGTTTGCTTAAGAAGTGAGGGCACCGCTTTCGGCCACAGCTGGATAGACGCAACTTGTGTGAATGCGAAGTATTGTGAAAACTGCAAAAAAACAGATGGCAAGCCGCTTCCACACGAGTGGCAGGAGGCAACCTGCTTGGTTGCCAAGCACTGCGTAAGTTGCAAAACTACTGTTGGAAGTCCGTTAGGACATAATTTAAAGCTGACCGAGAGGGTAGAGCCTCTTTGCGAGGACGGCTGGGAGTCATATTATTGCGATAGATGCGATGCGTCCTCACAGGTTATCCTTGAGGCAAAATACGGCTATCATATTTGCGACGTCGACGGTCTTTGCACACAATGCAAAAAAGCCTTCAACACAGGCGAGATGATTCTTGAATCGGTGTTGATTAATAACGAGCACGCCGTAGAGTGCTGCGGTCTCTTTTCAAGCATGCAAACAGAGACAAAAATATATAAATCGGTAACATATGAGGACGTCGGTATGCCTGTTATCGACTTGGGAGGCAGCTTGCCAACCTCGAAGGGCTACACAAACAAGGTTGAGTTTGTATATACCTCACAGGACAAAAGCTTCACCTGCACAGCCGAGATAAAGGTGCAGGGCGCATCGAGCGCAGGCTTCCCGAAGAAAAACTTCAACATCAAGCTCTTCAACGAGGACGGCACCAAAAACAAGGTCAAGCTTGTTGATGGCTGGGGCAAGGAAAGCAAGTATTGCCTGAAAGCCAACTATATTGATTATTCGCAGTCAAGAAACGTAGTTTCGGGCAAAATTTTTGGAGAAATTGTAAAATCAAGAAAGGACGAATTGGTTGATACGCCAAACGGCGGTGCGATAGACGGCTTCCCGATTTTGGTTTACAATAACGGTGTATATCAAGGACTTTACACCTTGAATATTCCAAAGGACAACTGGATGTTCGATATGAAGCATAGCGATGAGAAAAATCAAGCTATGTTTATGGCGGAAACGTGGAACAACGCCGTTTCCTTCAGAGATGTTTCGACAAGCGGCTTCGTGCTTGAATTTGCTTCGAACGAGGACAGCTTGGTTGATAACAACACACAGTGGGCGTATGACAGCTTGCTCGATTTGATAAGGTTTGTTTACAATAACGACGGCGAGGACTTCAAAAACGGAATCCACGAGTACGCCGATGTTGACAAGTGCATCGACTCGATGCTATACACGTTCTTTATCTGTGCTGATGACAACACAAGCAAGAACATCCTTTGGGTAACGCTTGACGGCAAGGTGTGGTTCAGCAGTATGTACGATATGGATGGCACGTGGGGAATGAGATGGAACGGAAGAATAGAGTTTAACGAATATACGCATCCGATTTCCGCACTCGTTGACGGAAAAGGACTCGCCCCCGAGAGAAACCACAACAACCTAAACCTTTTGTGGGAAAAAATTTACATCAACTACTACGATCGCGTTTGCGAAAGATATTGGGAGTTGCGAGAGGAAATACTCACCGTGGAAAATATCTCAATGCACTTTGTAGAATTCTTTAACGCAATTCCAAACGTGGTAAGAGAAGCGGAGAAGCAAAAATGGACAGGCGTGCCTACACAAAATATAGACCACTTAGACCAAATTTTGACCTTTGCAAAAAAGCGCCTCGCGGTAATGGACAAAATTTTGGTGCCTGAAAATTAGCGCACATAGCTTGAAGACTGAATAGTCCCACTTTATAAAAATTCACCAAAAAAGCCGACCCTGTGTCGGCTTTTTACTTTGAATGTTTAACAAATATGTGACTTGAATTGCTAAAATACGCGCTTTTCTAAGACACGTGTCGGGCAATTTTGCGATTTTTCTTGATAAAAAAGGGCTGGCTCATTAAGAATCCAGTAAAATCAATAGATTTCGTCTAAACAATGACAAAAAGCAGAATTTCACTGTGAAATTCTGCTTTTTATTCTTAATGAGATGCCCAAAAAGGACTCGGGGGTTGACAGATTAAGAGCAGAAATCGTCGATTTTTAAGCGTAGGCGTACTTGTGTACGGTAGAGCAAAAATCGGCGATAATAAACCACAATAACGAAGAAAAGCGGAGCTTTTCAACCTTAT
>JAGALA010000038.1 GCA_017625935.1 Clostridia bacterium | reverse complement strand
GCCTATAGCGTAGCTGGATAACGCACAAGACTCCGACTCTTGAGATCGTAGGTTCAAATCCTATTAGGCAGGCCAAAAATCGACAAGTTTCGACAGAAGCTTGTCGATTTTTACTTCTTCACTCTTAACTCTTCACTTTTCACTATTCTCTTTTGAAACTTGTCGATTAGGTACACGGCGCTGCCGTGATTATGAACGCACAAATTTAAATCAAATCCATCATTTAAGATTATTTTTATTGAAAATTGTTTACATTTCAAGAATAGAATTGTATAATATTTTTGTACTCAAAAATCGCAAAAAAACTGCCGGAGGAGAAAAAATGAAGGCTACACAGTATTTAACGACTAAGGAAACGGGCTTTTTACCGCAAGCGGATTTTTTTGAAAGGCCTGTATTCGTTTCACAGCATTTGGGTGGTGTGAGAGCAATCAGACGCACCTCTCGGATGCGCTATGACGATTTTTTGGGCTTCGGCGTTGCCATAACGGGAAGCTCCTGCTACAACTTAGCGCAAATGGACAAGGAACAAAGAGAGGCTTTTTTGCAAAGCATATACGGAAAAGATGGATTGGGGCTTAGCATTGGAAGATTGTCAATTGCTTCAAGCGACTATTCACCAGAGATATATTCTTATGACGATATTGAAGGTGATACCGAGCTACGGCATTTTTCCGTTGAGAAGGACGAAGCATACATAATTCCCATGATAAAGGAAATTTTGAGGATCAATCCGGAGCTTTATCTCTACGCATCGCCGTGGAGTCCTCCGGCATGGATGAAAACGGGCGGCAGCTTAGGCGGTGGATTTATGCGCAGAGAGTTCATTGATTGTTATGCGGAGTACATCGTCCGTTTTATCAAAGAATACGCAAAGCACGGGATTAAAATTTCCGCACTTACACCGCAAAACGAACCGGAAACAAGTCAAGGTGGACTTATGCCCGCATGTATATGGCATCCTGATATTGAAGCAGAATTTGTTATCGCATTACGCAAAAAATTGCGTCAAAATAATCTTGACGTGAAAATTTGGTTGTTTGACCATAATTTTAGCGGTTGGACGCGCGTTAAATGGACGTTATATACACACAAGGAGCTGCCGAGGGTTTGCGACGGAATTGCTTTCCATTATTATGAGGGTACAATAGAAGAAACTCTTGCTTTGAAAAGGGCGTATCCAAATTTATCGCTGAATTTTACGGAGGGCGGCCCTCGCTTGTATGATAACTACGCAACAGACCTATGTAAATGGGGAATTATGATATCCAAGGTGCTCAACTCAGGTTACAGCTCCTTTACAGGTTGGAATTTAGTTCTGGACGAATATGGCGGACCAAACGTTGGACCGTTCTTTTGCGGAGGCTTGGCTACTCGAAATAGCGTAAGTGGCGAGCTTTCATACAGTGGACAATATAAAGCTCTTACGCATATTTCGAGATTTATGCAAAAGGGTGCCGAAGTATATGAAGTAGAGAAAGAGCTTACGGGGGTTGGGATGAACAGCTTCCCCAATAATAATCCTATTCCGCTTGAGGTAAGCTGTATCAAAAATCCTGATGGTACTATTTGTTATTTTATAATTAACTCAAATGAGGAAAAACAGCAAATACAAATTTTTGAAAGCGGAGAATGGTATTATATAGAGGTTTTACCTGATACGGTTTCCACAGTTGTATTTGAAGGATTGAAAGGTGAAAGCTATTCAAAATAGCGTATCAGTTCGAAAATGAAGTATATTGCCAAGCAATATAATGTAATAGATATGGGCAAGCTATTTTTCAGTTAAACAACAGAAAAGCTGTATAGAGTAAAATCTATATGGCTTTTTTCTTTGTCAAAAAACTTTAAAAATGACCCTTTGACAGTTAAAGTCTGCTCGCTAAAAAAGCGACTTTCACCACTGCTATTGATTTGCGGCGAGAATTATGGTATAATTAAAAAGTTAATGCAAACAATTCAAGGAGAAATTTATGGATAAAAGCAACACAAGAAACGGTCTTATTGAGCTGTTTCGATTCCTGTGCGCCCTTTGGGTTGCGTACTTTCATGGCTTTTCACCGATCACTTCCGACGAGTTTAATGGCGTAATTGCTCCTGTTGACTTTTTCTTTATGGTTACAGGACTTTTCTTTCTGCAATCAATCGAAAAATACAGAAAAAAACCGTTTTTGGACGGTGCTCGTTATATATTTTGGGGCAAAAACAAAAGAATTATCATTCCGCTCGCAATAGCAGCATTTTCCATATTTTTGTGTAACTTGCTTGTCGAGCTCGACTTTAGCGGCTTCAATTGGCCGCTGAGCTTCTTGTGGTTCTTTGCCGCCCAATTCGTTTATTCTACGGTGTTCTATTTGATTTACAAAAAGACAAAACGCATCTGGGTTTTCAACGTTATTTGCATCGCTATAATTTGTCTCTCGTTGACGTTTTTCAAGCTTGGCATCGAGCCGCTTGACATTCCTGCACGCGGACCCGCTATGCTTGCTCTCGGAATTTTGATTTCTCAAATTCCAAAAATCAGGATAAGATTGAAGGATGAAATCAAGGGACAACGAATCAGTATGGCGATAAACGCTATCGGCTTTGTCGCGTCGGCAATTGCAGCTGTTTACCTTGCGTATTTACCGGGATTTTCAGTTTGGAAGCTTCACCTTTTGTGCTGCGTTGCATTTCCCGCGCTCTTGTATTTTGCCGATGCGCTCCCCGTTCACAGCAAATTTTTGAATCTCCTTGGCGAGCTCAGCATATTCATCTACCTCGCCCAATGCCCAATCCTTTTACATTATTATTTTGTCAGCAGAAACACAAGCGATCAATTCTGGCTCCTCTGCATCTGCGCCGCCGCCCTCTTTGTCCTAAACAGAATCATTAACAAGTTCAGCGACAAAAAGATAGTCAGAATATAAACGGGAGGTAAACAATGAAAACAATCAATATTGGAAATATGACTGCATCAGCTATATCTCTTGGATGTATGAGAATGAGCAATCTTGAAAAAAATCAGGTTGATGCAATTATGGAAACGGCTATTTCGAACGGAATTAATTTTTTTGATCACGCCGATATATACGGTGGAGGCAATTCTGAAAAGCTTTTCGGTGAATATTTGAAAAGACACGCAGGCATGCGCGACAAAATTTTCATCCAAACAAAATGTGCAATTCACGATGGACAGTTTGATTTCTCGAAGGAGCATATTTTAAAATCTGTTGAAGGAAGCTTGGAGCGCCTCGGTGTTGATTACGTTGATGCGCTTTTGTTGCACCGCCCCGATACGCTAATGGAGCCCGAGGAGGTTGCCGAAGCGTTTGATATTCTTGAATCAAGCGGGAAGGTGAGAAACTTCGGCGTTTCCAACCAAAATCTTATGCAAATTGAGCTACTAAAAACAGCAGTTAAGCAACCGCTTATTATCAACCAGCTTCAGTTTTCCGTGACGGAGGCAGGATTGGTGACGTCGGGAATGAACGTAAATATGAAAAATCCCGAATCGGTAATGCACGATGGCGGAATCCTTGAGTATTCACGCATAAATAATATCACCGTTCAAGCATGGTCACCGTTCCAACACGGATTTTTCGCGGGCAGCTATATAGATAATGATGATTTTCCGAAGCTAAACGCAAAACTTGCGGAAATTGGCGAAAAATACGGACTTACAAAAACAGGTGTGGCAGCAGCTTGGATTCTGCGCCATCCCGCAAAAATGCAGCTTATCGCCGGCACAATGAATCCAGAGCGACTTGAGTCGATATGCCAAGCGTCAAACGTGACGCTCACCCGCGCCGAATGGTACGAAATTTACCGTGCCGCAGGCCATAGCTTGCCATAAAGCACAAAACAAGGCGACGCATCCCGTCGCCTTTAATTATGAAAAAATAGCCTTCAATAATGTTTAAAAGCACCATCCCACAGTTTTGCAACTTGCAAAACCTGAACTCCCCACCTCCATTACCCCAAGACCGATTTTTATGTTTTTCTAGTGCTATCTAGTGCTATTCTGTCAACTAAACCGTACGTTTTCGTGCTCTCGTGTACTACTGCTTCCATGTAGTCCACTTCGCACTATGGTCAAGAATGTGATCAAAAAATTAAGCCCTGTGCATCCGTTTTTAGAGATACGCAGGGCTAATTTTTTATTTACCGCATCCCAAATTTGGGGGCACAATAAACAAAGAAAAAGGTCGACGAAAAAATGAAGATAATTTAATAGAATCTATTGACAGTAACGCTAATAACTGATATAATATCGTTAGTAACCGTTAGTAACAAAATTGGAGGTAAAATATGTTAGAAGATAAGAATACCGAGTTTAAAAGAGAATATGTTGAGGATATAAAAAAGACGCTTGTTGCTTTTGCAAATACCGATGGTGGTAATCTTTATATCGGAATTGACGATGACGGCAATGCTGTTGAGGTCAATAATATTGACGGAGTTATGCTACAGGTGTCAAACGTGATCCGAGATGCGATCAAGCCGGATCTTGCAATGTTTTGTGATATTACTGTAGAAACCGTTCAAGATAAGAAGGTTGTAAAAATCACCGTTAATCGCGGTACTGCCCGTCCTTACTATTTGTCAGCTAAAGGTATTCGTCCGGAAGGTGTATATGTG
>JAGALA010000037.1 GCA_017625935.1 Clostridia bacterium | reverse complement strand
ATATGAAAAGGTAGATGTTGAAGTAGAAGATATCCTTTCCGCCTCCGGCGAAATCAAGGTGGAGCACGTAGCTGACGGCGTTGCAGACTTAATTCTCGATGCATCAAAGCTCTTCGGCTTTACTGATGACCTTTAATCTCTACATTATCTAACAAAAAACCGTGTGGGCTTTCCCACACGGTTTTTCATATATTAATCTAAAAAAGCAACATTATATTCATCCTTCTCGTAAAGGAAAAAGTCACACAATGGGATGATTTCCTCGGCTGGCTCGGCTGTGCTTTTGTCCTCAATGCCTATAACCTTAAAGCCTGCATTATGCGCTGTATTTATTGCGTGAAAGGCGTCCTCAAAAACGTAGGTTTCGTCCTTTGGTGTGCCCAAATGCTCAAGCGCCTTTTCGTAAATTAACGGGCTGTTTTTATTCGCGCCGACTATTGTCGTGGTTAAAACCTCACTAAAATAATCAAGCACACCAAGACGCGCAAGCACCGCCGTTGCTTCTTTTTGCTCGGTTGCGGTTGCAACGCACATTTTTACGCCGTTTCCCTTAAATTTTTTAAGCATTTCAAGCGCACCGGGTTTTAGTTCTACTACCGTTTGATATTTCTCAGCAACTATATCGTGCAGTGCTTGCAAAACCTCCTCATAGGTTTTGTTTAGCCCATAGGTTTTGTTGCAATACTCGGTAAATGGAAGGATTCCGATTTGTAAAATGTAATTTTCCTTGTCCTCGTTAATATCTATATTGTTTCGCTTTAAATATTCTATGCCGCACGTGTCCCAATATTGCATAGAGTCAATGAGCGTGCCGTCCATATCAAAAATTGCACCTTTGATTTTCATTATAATTACCTCGCCAAATTAATAATAAGTATTTTTCTAATTAGGCATATTTTACACCAAGAAAAATAAAATGTCAATAAACTTAAAATATTTATTTATAAAGTTGACAAAAAAATATACGTGTGCTACAATATTATCATAAAATTTTATAGGAGGTATTTAATATGAAATCTTGTAAGGATTTTCGTGCTGAGGGACGCGAAATTTTAGGTAATACGTTATTTCAGAGAAGATGGCTTTTCCCGCTTATTGCCTGTGCGATTATCACGGGAATCAGCACTGTTGCGACTGAGTTCTTTTTATTGTCGTTTATCATAACGGGCGCATTGGCTGTCGGCTTATCTACCTACTTTTTGAAGCTTGTGCGCGGTGCCGATGGAGAAGAGAAAAATCTAAGACCGCTGTTTGTCGGCTTTACAAATAATTTCGGCAGAAACTTAGGCGTTGGTCTGTATTTGAGCATTGTTAATTTTATTTATATTTTCTTAATCGTTGCTATGATTGTTGCCTCGATTTATCTTTGGGTGTTGGTTTTCATTTTGCCACTCCCGATTTACGGCTTGATTCGCGTTAATTTGAAATATGCAATGGTGTACTATATTATTGCGGATAATCCCGAATACGGTGTATGGCAATCACTTCGCGAGAGTGCAATAATGATGAGGGGCTACAAATTGAAATATTTCCGCCTCCAATTTTCATTTATCGGCTGGATTATTCTTTGCTCGTTCACCTTCGGTGTCGGCTCACTTTGGCTCACGCCCTATATGCATGCGACAAATACTGTTTTTTACGAGCAGCTTAAGCAGGAAAACGAATATTACGTTTTATAAGAAAAAGGCGTTTTATACGCCTTTTTTTCATCAAAAGTATTGCACAAGCGCTTATATTATGATAAAATAAAGTGAAATTTTCCGAAAGGATAGCTAAAATGACCGATAAACAGAAAAATATAAGAAACTTTTCAATCATCGCTCATATCGACCACGGTAAAAGCACGCTCGCAGACAGAATACTTGAGTATTCAAATGCCGTTACCAAAAGGGAAATGGAAGAGCAGCTGCTTGATAATATGGATCTTGAAAGGGAGCGCGGCATTACGATTAAGGCACGCGCTGTAAGAATAAACTATAAGCATAAGGACGGAGAGGACTACGTTCTCAATTTGATTGACACCCCCGGTCACGTTGACTTTAACTACGAGGTTTCACGCTCACTTACCGCCTGTGAGGGCGCGCTTTTGGTTGTTGACGCAACACAGGGCATTGAGGCGCAGACCCTTGCAAACGCATATCTTGCCGTTGACTGCGACCTTGAGATTGTTCCCGTTGTTAATAAGATTGATTTGCCGTCTGCCGACGTTGACAGAGTCAGAGGCGAGATTGAGGACATCATCGGTATAGTTGCCGAGGATTGCCCCGCGGTTTCCGCCAAGGTTGGCTTAAATATTGACCAAGTGCTTGATGCAATTGTTGAACAAATCCCCGCACCAAAGGGCGACCCCAACGCACCGCTTAAATGCTTGATTTTTGACTCACACTATAACTCATACCTCGGCGTTGTCGTTTACGTAAGAGTAATGGACGGCACGCTCAAGGCAGGCGATACTGTACTTCTTATGAGTACGGGCGCAAAATACGAGGTTGTGGAGGTCGGACACCTAAACGCATTTGGACTTGAAAAGGCGGAGCAGCTATCAGCGGGCGAGGTTGGCTACATTACCGCAAGCATAAAAACTGTTTCGGAAACGCGTGTCGGCGATACCGTTACCCTTGCCGATAATCCGACAAGCGAGCCGCTCAAGGGCTTTAAGGAAGCACTTCCTATGGTGTTTTCGGGTATTTATCCTGCTGACGGCGCGCGCTACAATGACCTTCGCGATGCGCTTGAAAAGCTTAAATTAAACGATGCCGCACTTTCCTTCGAGCCTGAAACGTCAATTGCACTCGGCTTCGGCTTCCGTTGCGGTTTCCTTGGACTCCTTCATATGGAGATTATACAGGAGCGCTTGGAAAGAGAATTTAACCTTGACCTTATCACAACCGCGCCAAGCGTTATTTATAAGATTGAAAAAACAAACGGCGAGACTGTAATGGTTGATAACCCGTCGAACTACCCACCGTCCGACACGATAAGAACAGCGTACGAGCCTGTTGTAAAGAGCAGTATTATTACCCCAACCGAGTTTGTCGGCGGTATTATGGATCTTTGTCAGGACCGCCGCGGCACCTTCAAGGATATGAAATACCTTGATTCCTCTCGTGTTGAGCTTCACTATATAATGCCACTTAACGAAATAGTTTACGACTTTTTCGATGCCTTAAAGAGCAGGAGCAAGGGCTACGCATCACTCGATTACGAGCTTGCGGGCTACGAGGCGAGCAACCTTGTTAAGCTCGACTTCCTCTTAAACGGAGAGATTGTCGATGCGCTCACCTTTATCGTCCATACCGAAAAGGCATATACTCGCGCAAGAAAGATAGCGGAGAAGCTGAAGGACAATATCTCACGTCAGCTCTTTGAAATTCCTATACAAGCAGCAATCGGCTCTAAGGTTATCGCACGTGAAACCGTAAAGGCGCTCCGTAAGGACGTTTTGGCAAAATGCTACGGCGGTGATATCACAAGAAAGAAAAAGTTGCTTGAAAAGCAAAAAGAGGGTAAAAAGAAAATGCGCCGTCTTGGCTCGGTTGAGGTTACTCCCGAGGCATTTATGGCGGTTCTTAAGCTTGATGACAGCGAAAAATAACAATAAAACGGGAGGCATAAGGCTATGTCTCCCATTTTTAAGAAGGGAGGCAAAAATGAAGCAGTTGGGTCTTTATATCCACGTTCCGTTTTGCAAGCAAAAATGTAACTACTGTGATTTTTATTCCTGCGCTTCAAGCGAAAGGGTAAGCAGCTATATAAACGCATTAATCACCCATATTAAGGCAGAAGCCCCCTTGTATAGAGATTGCGAAATTGACTCCGTCTTTTTCGGCGGCGGTACACCTTCCTTGCTCGAAGCAAGCGATTTTGAAAGAATTGCAGAAGCATTAAAGGACAGCTTTAATTTTTCAAACGATTGCGAATTTACGATTGAAGCAAACCCGGGCACAATAAGCAGAGAAAAGCTGATAACGTACAAAAATAGCGGTGTAAACCGCCTCTCAATTGGGCTTCAAACCACGTTTGATGACAAATTAAGGGAGCTTGGCAGAATCCATACCTATGGCGAGTTTCTTGAAAGCTTCAACCTCGCTCGCGCGTGCGGCTTTGACAACATCAGCGTTGACGTTATGTATTCACTTCCCAACCAAACCGTAGATGAGCTTTTTCAAACGCTTGTGACGGTTTGCGATTTATCCCCCGAGCATATCTCCTCATATTGCCTTAAAATTGAGGAAAAAACCGTCTTTGGCAAAATCAAGGACACCCTTTCTTTGCCAAGCGAGGACACGGAGTACGAAATGTATATCTCGATGTGCACGCTGCTTGAAAAGCGAGGATATAAGCAGTATGAAATCAGCAATTTTGCAAAAGCGGGGCGCGAAAGCCGCCATAACCTAAAATATTGGCAAAGCGAGGAATACGTTGGCTTTGGTCCAAGCGCGCACTCTTATGTAAATGGCAAAAGATACTATTATAGCCCTAATTTAAGCTCATATATAAATTCGGTGGAGCAGTCGAAAACGGTTGAAAAAATTTACGAGGATGGCGAAAACGAGCATAACCTTGACGAAATTTCCCAAACCGACGAATACGTAATGCTCAAGCTGCGCCTGTCAAAGGGAATTAGCGAGGATGAGTTTTTTGCGCGCTTCGGCAAACATCTTTTGGAGAAATATCCTAAAATCACCGCCTACCTCGATAGCGGCTATATGAAAAAATCAAACGGAAGCTATTCCTTCACACCAAAGGGCTTTTTCGTTAGCAACTATATTCTTACTGAAATACTAAATTTTGATAATTAAAAAGCAGATTTCGCGCGAAATCTGCTTTTTAGTTTATTATTAGAGAGTCTCAAGCTTAATCAAATTTGTCGAGCCCGTGCCGCCGTTTGTAATGCCGCCCGTTATTATAATTTTGTCGCCCTTCTTTAATTTGAAGGTCGATTTTGCCGCCTTATTTGCCATATAGAAAAGCACGTCGGTTGAGTTTACAAGCTCACACATAACTGGAGTAACGCCCCAGGAAAGCGAAAGCTTGCGCCACGTTTCCTCGTTTGTCGTCATACCGAGAATATCAACAGGCGCACGGAATCGTGAAACCATTCGCGCAGTGATACCCGAAATAGAGCAGACAACAATTGCTTTAGCGTGAATATCGATCGCCATACACGCAGTTGAGTGGGAAATGGCATCGACGGGATTTTGAATGATAAAGCCCGATTTTGAAAAAAGTGAGTCGTAGTCAATTGCGTTTTCAGTTCTTTCAATGATTTTCGACATCGTTTCAACCGTCAAAACAGGATATTTACCTACAGCCGTTTCACCCGAGAGCATAACCGCGCTTGTGCCGTCGTAAACTGCGTTTGCAACGTCGGAAATCTCCGCACGTGTTGGGCGTGGATTGTGAATCATCGTTTCAAGCATTTCCGTTGCGGTAATTACGCGCTTGCCAAGCATTCTGCACTTGGTGATAAGGTGCTTTTGTGTCGAAGGCACCTCCTCAAACGGAATTTCAACGCCAAGGTCACCGCGCGCAACCATAATGCCGTCGCACTCCTTGCAAATATCCTCAATGTTTTCAACGCCGCTGCGGTTTTCAATCTTGGCAATGATGTCAATGCCCTCGCCGCCGTTTGCTTTCAAAAAGCTTCTGATATCAATCAAATCCTGACGTCTTGAAACAAATGAGCAAGCGATAAAATCGACGCCGTTTTCGATGCCGAAAAGCAAATCGCTTTTGTCCTGCTCGGAAAGATATTCTTGGTTTAAAACCTTATTTGGAAAGCTCATGCTCTTTGAATTGGAAAGCTCACCGCCTGCAAGCACCGTGCATATTGCTTCGGTCTGGGTCAGCTCCGTCACCTCAAAGATAACAAGACCGTTGTTGACAAGGATTTTGTCGCCGATGGTGAGGTCATCAATCATTCCCTTATATGAAACACTGACGCGCTCCTCGTTGCCGATAATGTCCTCTATCGTAAACGTGAATTTATCACCGTCATTCAAGGTGATTTTTCCGTTTTCAAATGACTTGATTCTGTATTCTGGCCCCTTCGTATCAAGCATAATAGCAATAGGCATATTCAGCTTTTCGCGCACACGCTTAATCAAATTTATTTTTTCCAAGTGGTCCTTGTGCGTGCCGTGGGAGAAGTTAAGGCGCGCTACGTTCATACCCGCCTTGCAAAGCTTGCTCATTACCTCCTCACTCTCGCAAGCAGGACCTATTGTACATACGATTTTGGTTTTCCTCATTTTATTTCCTCTTTTGCCTCAAACTGACTGTTGTATAAATTTTTGTAGAAGCCGCCCCTTGAAAGAAGCTCCTCGTGACTGCCCATTTCGATGATTTTTCCCGATTTCATAACGAGAATTATATCCGCCTCCTTAATGGTCGAAAGGCGGTGCGCAACAATAAACGACGTGCGCCCCTTCATTAAGGTAGAGAAGGAGCTTTGGATTTTCATTTCCGTTCTTGTATCGATAGACGAGGTTGCCTCATCTAAAATTAGCATTGGCGGAAGTGAAAGCATTATTCGCGCAATGCAAATAAGCTGTTTTTCGCCCTGTGAAAATGATGAGCTTTCGTCTGAAATTACCGTGTCGTAGCCGTTTGGCAATCTCTTTATAAAGCTGTGCGCGTGTGACGATTTTGCTGCCGCGATAATTTCGTCAAGCGTTGCGTCGGGCTTTCCGAGTGCAATGTTTTCTCTCACCGTGCCGTTTTGCAGCCATGTGTCCTGCAGCACCATTCCGTAGCCCGAGCGCAAGGACGCGCGCGTAACCTCGGTGATTTTTTGAGAATCAATTGATATTTCACCCTCGTTCACGTCATAAAAGCGCATAAGAAGGTTGATAAGCGTTGTTTTGCCGCATCCGGTCGGGCCGACTATTGCAACGTGCATTCCGCTTCTAACACTTAAATTTAAGTCCTTAATAAGCTCCTTTTCGCTTGTGTAGGAGAATGAAACGGATGAAAGCTTAACGCTTCCGTCTGCAATCTCAAGCCTTGGCAATCCCTTGTCGGAGGCTTCCTCGCGCTCGTTTATAAAATCAAATACTCTGCCCGAGCAGGCAAGCGCGTTTTGAAGCTCGGTAACAACGCCCGAAATTTCATTAAACGGCTTTGCGTATTGCGTTGCGTAGCTTAAAAAGCAGGAAAGCACACCTACCGTGAGCGCACCCGCCTCGGCTGTCTCTGTGCTTACCGCACCTGTCTTTATAACAAGGAGCGCACCCGCAAGCGCAACACCCGCATAAACAAGTGAGTTTACAAAGCGCGTGCAGGGATTTACAAGAGAGGAAAAGAAAATTGCTTTTCTTGAAACACGCTCAAGCTCATTATTCACCTTGTCATAACGGAGAAGCTCCTCATCCTCGTGCGAAAACGCCTTTACGGTTTTTAGGTTTCCGATTACCTCGTTTATTATCGACGTGCCTTGCCCCTTAACCTCTGATTGCTTTTTGAAAAGAGAATAGGTGCTTTTTGAAATGAAGCTTGCAACAAAAAGCGAAAGCGGAGTTAATAAAACCACAACAAGCGCAATTTGCCAGCTTAAATAAAACATAATTCCAAGCGTGCAAAGGATTGTAACAATTCCTGTAAAGAATTGAGAAAAGCCCATCAGCAAGCCATCGGCAAACTGGTCAACGTCTGAAATTATCTTGTTTACGATTTCACCGCTCGGATGCGAGTCAATATAAGAAAGCGGAAGCTTTTTTATCTTGTCAAACGCGCGGTTTCTTATATCCTTCGTTACGTTGTGTGTGATACGGTTGTTAATTCCGTTCATTATCCATTGCAAAACGCCAACCGTCAAGGTAATGATAATAATTTTAATTAAAATGCTTCCAACGCCCTCAAAATCGACATTTTTTTCTTCAATAATAAGGTCAATTCCGTCACCTATCAAAATAGGAATTGAAAGCGAAAGCACTACGCTTGAAAACGCCAATATCAGCGAAAGAATAATTAAAAGCCAATATTTTTTTAGGTATCCGAGGATTGATTTTACCGTTGATTTGTTCTTCATTATATATCCTCCCTTCTAAATTGAGAGTTATATATTTCCGAATAAACAAGACAGCTTGAAATTAGCTCCTCGTGCTTGCCTATGCCCACAATTTTTCCGTCATCAAGCACTATTATTTTATCCGCGTGGGATAGAGAAGCGGTTCTTTGTGAAACGATAAAAACTGTTGGATTATAGTCAAGATTTTTAAGGGCTTGTCTTAATTTTGCATCGGTTTGATAGTCAAGGGCTGATGACGAGTCATCAAGAATGAGAATTTCGGGCTTGCCGACAAGCGCACGCGCAATTGTGAGTCTTTGTCTTTGTCCGCCCGAGAGGTTTTTTCCGCCCTCCTCAACAGTGAAATCAAGACCCTCGCCCTTTGCTTCAATGATGTCACTTGCTTGCGCCACCTCAATAGCGGAGTAGATTTCTTCATCCGTTGCGCCCGCATCGCCCCATAAAAGATTGTCGCGTACACTGCCCTTAAAAAGAACTGCCTTCTGCGGCACAATGCCGATTTTTTGGCGCAGCTCCTCAAAGCCGTAGCTATTTACGTTTCGACCGTTGATTAAGACCTCACCCTTTTCGGGGTCATAGAAGCGGCAAATCATATTTACAAGTGAGCTTTTGCCCGAGCCTGTGCCGCCTATAATGCCTATCGTCTCGCCGCTTTTACAGGAGAAGGAAATATCCTCAAGTGACGGCTCGCTCGCACCGCGATAGCGCAAAAATACGTTTTTAAATTCAACTGCTCTCGCGCAGTCCTCGGCATTTTCATCCGCCATAATCTTTTGCGAGGACTTAATTTCAAACACGTCCTCGATTCTTTTTGCAGAGGCAAGTGATTTTGTAATAGTGATAATAAGGTTGGCAAGCTTAACAAGCTCAATCAAAATTTGCGACATATAGTTATATAGCGCAATAACCTCACCCTGCGTCAAATTGCCGCTATCAACCAAGAAAGCGCCCTTGTGAATAAGGAAGCAGATTGAAAGATTGACAATAACAAAGGTGAGTGGGTTCATAAGCGCGGAAATCCTGCCGACAAAAACCTGTGCCTTGTTTAAAAGCGCGGTTTTTTGGTGGAATTTTTCGCTCTCCTTGCCCTCAAGTGAAAACGCTCTTATTACGCGCACACCCGTAAGGTTTTCACGCGTAGTTACAACCGCGGAGTCAAGGCGCGATTGTACTTTTTTATATAAAGGAATGGTGACGAGCATAATGCCGAAAATAACCACGGCAAGTGCTGAAATTGTCAAAAAGAAAATTCCCGATGCCTTTAGCGTTGGGTCAACTATAATTGCCATAATCAATGCGCCGAAAACAATAACGGGTGAGCGCATAAAGAGGCGAAGGGTTAGGTTAATTCCCGTTTGCACCTGGTTTGTGTCGCTCGTCATTCTGTTAATTAAGGTTGATGTGCCAAGGGTGTCAATTTCCGTATACGAAAGAGAGGTTATATGCGAAAAGAGAGAACGGCGCAGCTTACAGGAAAAGCCACAAGCGGCTTTAGCCGAGAAATACTGAGCAAAAAGCGTGCAGGAAAGACCAACCGCACCAAGCAGCACCATAAGGAGACACATTTTTATAACGTATCCCTTGTCGCCGTTTGCAATTCCGTCGTCGATTATACTTGCAACAACAAGCGGCACAAAAAGCTCAAAGCACGCCTCAAGCATCTTAAAAAGCGGCGCTAAGATACATTCCTTTTTGTAGCCCTTTAGATAAACAAGCAGCTTTTTCATATATTTCTCCTTTCATATTTTTGTAGGGGAGGGGCTTGCTCCTCCCGTTTTCATAGGACGTAACTATCTGCAACCTTTAGAAAAATTCTAACGGATTTAACAGCCCCTTTTATTTCAGCATACATTATAACACACGCAAAATTATAATACAATACCAATTTGAATTTTACAAAGTAAAATAAAATTCATTTTTCCATCACATTCCCGTCATTGACACTAAATTATCGGTATGATAAAATTAAATTGGAAAGGATGAATATTATATCAGCTTGAAATCATAATACAATCTCTACTGTTAAAATGCACAAAAGCGCGTGCTCGCACAAAAAATTTAAAGCTGCAATTTTGTGCAAGATGCGGAAGTTCCGTTTTTTTGAAAAAAATTCTCCAAAAATTAAAACTTTTTTGTCTAAATTTGAGTCTACATATATGAAGGGATAAAAAATTGGAAATTTTTCAGGAAAAATGATTTTTGCGTTGTCTTTATTTATAGAGACAATCTCGAAATAGAAAAAACGGAGGATACGCCAATGGTTTATTTTGTTAGAACAAACAATGAAATTTTATTTTAGAAAACAAAAAAGAACCTAAAAGGAGATTATTATGAAAAAATTTTTAGCGATATTTTTAACGTCTATTATGTTGCTTTCGCAGGCATTTATAATCGTTGCGGGCGCAACCCCAAAATCAGAAGCCAACCAAGAAAAGCTCACTGAGGAGCTTAAAGCCGAAATGGAAACTAAAAAGAACAATGAATATATTTCAATATATATTTGGTTGTCCGATTTAGGCGATGATGTCGTTTATTCAAATTTGTCAAATAAACTTGGCAAAGAGATAAACAAAAACAACGAAGATTTTTACGTTCAAGAGAAAGTAAAGAACAAGGTTGAAAAGTATAACGAAAAGCAAAAGAACAAAAAGAATAAAAAGCAGGAATTTGATATTTCAGAATTTAGAAGCGAAGCCGAAATTAGCGAGATATTAACCGATGAGGAAATTCAAAGCTGTCTTAACGACGGAAAAACTTATGAGCAGATTATTGAATTGTCTGAGCAATATCAATATATTTCTGATTATCGCGATAGTAGAGAACACATAAATACATCGGTAAATGAATTATTTGAAAATAACATCAACCGCGCAAAATGCAGAAACGTAAACATAGATTTACTGTTGCCATACGCTACAATGGAATGTAAGAAAAGCTACATTTCAAAACTGTCAACAATGGGAATAGTTACTGAGATTGGACTAATAAAATCAGATGATACTGCTGAAAGTCAAGAAACAATTGCTGAAGAATCAAGCGAATCCGAAGAATCAGATGAAGGAGAATACATTATGAAACCTCACAATGTTCCAAACAATTTGGGAGGTGGAATTAAAATAGGTGTAATCGAGGAAGGAACTTATGACCCAAACGCTACACATTTACAAGGTAAAAATATAACGAATTATAACACCAATACGGCACAACAGGAGGATCACGCAACTTATGTTTTGAGCATATTAGGAGGAACATATCAAATAAAGGATGGAATGGAATATCAAGGAGTTGCACCGCTTTCTAACATATATTTTGTTGATGATTCTGATGTGAATTTTTTAAATAGCGCAAAGTTTCATTGGTTAATAGTTGAAAAGGATGTTGCAGTAATAAATATTAGTATGGCTCCGTACAATAGTGCTAAAGATTATAATAATGAAGACAGATATCTTGATTGCTTAACATTACAATATCGAATTACTTTTGTTAAATCATCTGGAAATGGCGCTATCAACATAACAGCGCCTGGAATGGGATATAATGTAATCACTGTTGGAAATGTTTCTAACGAAAAAGATGTTAACGATAAGTATAAAGTGTATTCGGGCAGCGCGTATGAGGAAATGTCGTACTTAACAAATAAACCAGATCTTTGTGCATTTGGAACTAACGTACATATGCTATACAATAATGCTAAAACTAACTTTGGAAAAGGAACTAGTTTTGCTGCACCACAAGTTACTGGAACAATCGCTCTTATGATGGCTGAAAATAATAAATTAATTGGAAAGCCGGATGCTGTTAAAGCGATTTTAGTAAATACTGCTGACTCGGATGCAATTTCGAGAAATGATGGAAATAGCAATGTTGCCTTTTGTGATAATTACACCGATAATTTTACGTTTGAAAATCAAATAAAGGAAAAAAGCGGAGCAGGACTTTTGAATATTGAGGGCGCGGTCAGTATGGCACGAACCAATTTAATACACAGATATGCAATACCGCGTACAAGTTCTACTGCAAGCGCAAGCAAAACTACCGGAAAATATTATTTTGAAAAAGATCAAGAAATTGAATTCACATTGGTCTTTGAAAAGCCGTATGACAATACGATAGAATCTTTAGATGAAGTTAATTTTGATTTCGAAATAGAAATGTATCACTATAACTATCGCGTAATGGCAAGCAAG
The DNA here is from genome assembly GCA_017625935.1 of Clostridia bacterium. Taxonomy (GTDB): domain Bacteria; phylum Bacillota; class Clostridia; order Oscillospirales; family CAG-272; genus RGIG2000. The sequence continues at coordinate 48,793 of JAGALA010000037.1, read as the reverse complement.
TCAGGGGTTAATAATGTAGAGTCATTTAGAGTAGAAATCCCCGAGAGTGGACAGTACCATTTTAGAATCAAGTGCGATAAATTGGATTCAGCAACAGACGAAGCTATTGAAATATCGGAGAATACGTTCATCGAACATACAATAAATCATAATTATTTTTATGTTTCGTTTGTATTTTCTTGTGGTTGTGAATTACCAAGCGTGGAAATAACTGATTGCTATGAATTAGGTCATACAATTGTATGCGACAATTGTAATAGTAGCTTTACAGAATTTCATGATCATAAATCGATAACGCAGAGTTATGATGACGTAGATATTACATATGATGTATACTATAAGGTTCATACACTTAGTGTTAGTGAATATTATCCTTCACCATTCTGCGTTTATAGATCATTTTTAACTCCCGAATTGGAGACAAGCAATTCTGAAAACAGTGCAACATATGTGCTAAACTATAACAACATTGAATATCAAAACACAAAATATTGGGAGATTTTGACTTTTGAAATATTTGTTATTTCTCCACAATATGAACTTGTTGCCAACTTTTACACAAATTTATACATAAACATTTATTATGATACAGGGGAGTGTGATTTTGAACCTCCTGTATAATCAGTTGCGAGGTGATTTTATGAAAAAAACGTTATCATTGGTATTGGTAATTATTCTTTCGCTTGCATTGCTTTCTGCTTGTGCGCCGAGTAGCACGGACACAGGCACACAAACGCAAGGCGGAGAAACAGGCATCAATACCGCTAAAACAGAGAAGGGCGAGCTTTATGAGCAAATTAACGGTGGAGATTATCTCATGGGCGACCCGAGCAAAAGAGATATATTTCAAGTACGACATTCGCCGTATAAGCTGATTTATACCTATGACGAGCTTGTCGAGGCTGCTGAAAATGCAAACAATATTGAAAGCTCCGTTTTTGAAGAAAATGCAGTTCTCTATATAGTGCAAGAATTTGGTGCAATATACGGAAAGCCAATTGGATTTAATGACCTAAAAATGATAGACGGGGCACCGTTTATTACGTATACGCTATATCGATATGATAATGAGGATGCTTCTGATGCGATTTGTTATCATGAGGATTATATAGTAATACCAAAAAGCAGTGTTCCCGATGGAATGTATCAAACGGGAGTGATTGGCGTTATACAAAATGAAATTGCTTTAGAAGTGCCGCAAGCAGTAAACGTTGTCGAGGAATCTGCTTTACCAATTAACTCGGCGTACGTTTTGAAAACCAAGGATGAGGTAAATGAATTTGCCGCTGCTTACGGACTTGAGAAAACGATAACTCCGGGCTACAAAGAGATTGTCATTGCCATTTGCGTTAGGCGCCCAAAGAGAGAATACTACGGCACGGATTCATATCAAGGTTATATTTACAAGCGTGACGGAAGCACCTTGGAAATAAGCTATTTGTATGAAGAAAACGAAAACAGCGAATGGGAAACGTATATTGAATTTATCAGGCCGTACGTTGCCTCTGCTAATATCACAGAAGCAACGGTAGATGTAAAGGAAGGACAAAATCCTGTCCCTAACGTTGGAACTCATTCAATGAATTAAATGTAAGCAAGCCGCGGAAAAATCCGCGGCTTGTTCTTTTATATATCCATCAAAATAGGCAATATAACGGGCTTGCGCTTGGTCTTGTTAAAGATATACCTTGCAAGCACGTTTTTCATAATGTTTTTTAGCTCGCCCCAGTCGTTAATATCGTTATCGAGCGCGTCGATAATAGCACGCTGGCAAATTTCCTTCGCACCGTTTATCAGCTCCTCGCTCTCGCGCACGTAAACAAAGCCGCGCGAAATAATCTCTGGACCCGACATCAAAATTCCTTCCTTTAGGCTAACGGATGCAACCGCAATAATTAAGCCGCTTTCGGAAAGGTTCTTTCTGTCACGCAGAACAATATTGCCAACGTCACCGATACCGCTTCCGTCAATCAATACCTTACCTGCAGGCACCGTGCCGTTAAAGCGCGCGCCGTTTTCATCAATTTCAATTACCTTGCCGATATCGGAAACGAAAATATTTTGTGGGCTCATTCCCATTGATTCGGCAAGCTCCTTATGCTGAATTAGGTGTCTGTATTCACCGTGTACGGGCATAAAGTATTTTGGTTTGGTTAGTGCGTGCATCAGCTTTAATTCCTCGCGGCACGCGTGGCCCGAAACGTGTACCTCAACGCTTGAATCGTGGTAAACGTTCACGCCTCGGCGGTACATTTCATTTACAATTTTGCCAACAAGCTTTTCGTTACCGGGGATTGCACTTGAAGAGAGAACAACTAAGTCCTTGTCAGTCAGCTGCACCTTGTCGTGGTCGGAAAATGCCATACGGTAAAGCGCGCTCATCGGCTCTCCTTGGCTGCCCGTTGTAACAATGGTGGTTTTTTCTGGCGGATATTTTTTAATATCGTCAATATCGATAAGCACGCCCTCAGGCACGTTCATATAGCCGAGCTTAACTGCCGCGTTAACAACGTTAATCATGCTTCGTCCCGTAACCGCTACGCGCCTGCCGTGATGCACGCTCGCATCGATAATCTGCTGCACTCTGTGTACGTTTGAAGCAAACGTGGCAATTATAATGCGCTTATCCTGCGCACCCATGAAAATTCTTTCAAGAGAAACACCGACGTTCTTTTCGGACGGCGTGTGTCCCGCTCTTTCAACGTTTGTTGACTCGCAAAGGAGCATCAAAACTCCCTCGCGCCCAAGCTGACCGAGGCGCACAATATCCATCATTTCACCGTCAATAGGCGTTGTGTCAAGCTTGAAGTCACCCGTGTGGATAATAACGCCCTGTGGGGTTGTAATTGCAAGCGCACAAGCATCGGCAATGGAGTGGTTCACTCGGATAAATTCAACCTTGAAGCAGCCTGCGCTTACCGTATCACCTGCGTTTACGTTGTGCAGCTTCGCACTACCGAGCAGCTTATGCTCGCTAAGCTTGTTTTCCAAAATTCCAAGCGTTAAGCGTGTGCCGTAAACAGGCACGTTCATTGATTTAAGAAAATAGGGCAGAGAGCCGATGTGGTCCTCGTGTCCGTGCGTTATAAAGATGCCGCGCACCTTGTCTACATTGTTTTGAAGATGCGTAAAATCCGGCACAACAAGGTCAACGCCGAGCATATCGTCGTCGGGAAAGCCGATGCCGCAGTCAACGATGATAATATCGTTTCCGCACTCAAATGCGGTGATGTTTTTGCCGATTTCGTTAAGACCGCCGAGTGAATAAATCTTTACCTTGGGCTGTATCTTGCGCTTCGGTGCTTCCTTTTTTTGCGGTGCTCTTTGCCCTTTGCGCATATTTGTTGTTTTTGCATTTTTTGTGCCTGTGCGCTGCTTATTCTTGGGAGCCTGTGTGCGCGTGCGTGCGCTTACTTGGCTCTTTTCGCCCTTTACCTGCTTTGATGCGCGCTTTGGCTGCGCTTGCGCCTTTTGTGCTACCGTCTTTGGCTGTGTCGGCGCTTTATTTGTATTCTTTTTTTCCTTCATATTTTCTCCTGATTTATCTACGCGAAAATAACCGTCAAGCTCTTGACGGAATTAAAATTTTAAGATATGTATTTCGGCCCCATATCTTTTTTTGTAAAAACGAATGTGAATCCCCAAAAAGTGCCAAGTGTGGATAGTGTGGCATAAAATCGGATCCGTTATCTATATTTTACCATAATCTCAACCAATCGTCAAGCATTAAATTGAAGCGATGAGAAAGGAGAGAAGATAAGTAAAGGTGCCAAGAAAAAATCCGAGCGAAAGAAAGAAGGCGCATTTCATGGCTCCCCCTTTTTTCCTTCCTCTTTTTCTTTTTAATTCCTCAGCCGAAAAGAGAATTCTCTCTGCCTCCTTTACAATTTCCCCATCGTCGTAATTTATCAGCCCGTCCTTCAAAATAAGATAAGCCTCGTCAAAGCGCTTGCTTTTCGTGCTTTTTAGATGAATGATTTTTCGTTCTCTGCCGCTTGCCATTTTTTGCTCCTTGTTTTTTCTTTGAGTATTAGCCCGCAGGTCAAAAAATATTCAAAAAAATCCGCGAAACCAAGATAGCGACGAAAACCGACAAAACAGAAACTATAATGCATACGGGAAGGAGATATCTCGTCTTTTTTATTTTCGTTTTTGAAAAATAAATGCAAATTACGTAAATAAACGTGTCCGTTGAAGCAATAATCACCGAGCTTACAATTCCGACAAAGGTGTCAGGTCCGCATTTTCTTAATAAGCTGTCAAAGAAGGCAAGCGAGGCACTACCCGAAAACGGCCTTAAAATCAGTAAGGGAAAAATCTCGCTCGGAATACCTATTTTTGAAAGCATCGGCGCTAAAATTCTCGATATAGCATCACATATTCCCGAGCCAAGGAGCATATTGACGGAAATTATCAGCGCACACATCGACGGCAAAAGAGAAAAAGCACCCTTAGCGCCTTTTGCCGCACCCTCCAAAAAGCAGGAAAAATAGTCGCGCCGTCTGCCTACTAAAACAATGAGTGCAACCAAAAAAATAACGGTTGGCAGAATAAAAAGAGAAATTTTTTCAAGCATTTTTAAATATCTTGGAAAACAGCCTGCAAAGTAAAACCGAGGTAAGCATACAAACCGCCGAGGTTACCCAAACAGGCAAAATAATTTCATATGTAAAGCGCGCGCCAAGCCCCGTGCGAATGGCAATTACCGTTGTCGGAATCAAGCAGAAGCAAGAGGCACCAAGCGCGGTGAGCATTATCATATCGTCACTCGCCTTAGTCGATTCGTGTCCCTCGTTTAATTTTTCCATAGCGGAAAGGGCAAGCGGCGTTGAGGCGTTTGAAATTCCAAGCACGTTTGCACTCACCGCGGCGGTTATCTCCGCCTCACCCTTCTTTTCTCGAAACGCGCGCGGAAAAACAAAGCGCAAAACAGGCGACAAAACGCGCGAGAGCATTTTAATAAATCCGCTTTTTTCAAAAACCGCCATCACGCCCTGCCAAAACGTCATAACCCCAAGTAGAGCAGTAACGGTTGCAACGCTTTTTGAAGCACCCGACAAAATTCCCTCGTTAACTCCCTGCAAATTTCCCGAAAAAACGCCGTAAATCACCGAAATAATACAAAGCGCGCCAAAGCATTTTCCTATCATAAAAGCTCCTAAAACCGAAATATATATCGAAAAATAAATAAATTGTAAAAAATGTAAAAAAATGTAAATTATATTGACGAAAAAAGTAAAATGTGTTAGAATAAAATTGAAAGCAAAGCAACAAATCTTATAAAAGGAGAAAGAATATGAAAGCAACCGGAATTGTTAGAAAAATGGACGAGCTTGGCAGAATCGTTTTGCCGATAGAGCTTCGCAACCGTCTTGAAATCGGACCGAAGGACCCTATTGAAATTTTTACTGACGGAAGCAGTATAATTTTGAAAAAGTATCAGCCCTGTTGTATTTTATGCGGCAATACAAGCGATAATGTTTTAATTAAAGAAAAAAGAGTATGCAAAAGGTGCATAGAAGAATTAAATTTGCTTAAGTAATCGAGGACTGACATGGAAAAAATATTAAGATACGATGCGCCTGCCACTATTTTTGAGGAAGCGCTTCCAATAGGCAACGGCTCCCTTGGCGCAATGATTTACGCAGATACAGAGCTTGACAAGATAACGATAAACCACGATACTCTCTGGTCGGGCAAGCCCGGGCACAATTCAAACCCACTGGCAAAGGAGTCCTTTTTGAGGGCGCAAGCGCTTGTTTCGGAGGGCAAATACCACGATGCACAGGTTGAGCTTGAAGAAAACTTCACTAATATGTGGCTTAATTCCTATCTCGTTTTAGGCGAGCTTTATATTAAGGGTGAAGCTTCAAAATACGAAAATTACAACAGAATTCTTGACCTTGAAAACTCAATTGTGCGCGCCACCTACACTCAAAACGGCATAGATTTTGAGCGTGAATATTTTGTTTCCTATCCCGATAATTGCTTAATGGTAAGGATCAAGTCAAGCAAGGGCGCAAGCTTCACTCTTAGCGGCTCACATATAGGCAAAAGCCACACAACCGCGGGGGATACAGAGCTTTATTTCACCTTTGAAGCCCCAACAACGATAGGCCCTGAGTACGCGGCGAAGGAACGTCCCGTTACCTATGACGGAGAAAGCGTAAAGGCAAGCGCGCTTGCAAGGGTAAAAACAAACGGCTCCGTTGACACCGAGGGTGATGCGCTTTATATTAAGGATTCAACCGAGCTTATAGTGTATTTCTGCGCTGAAACAAGCTTTATTGACGTGCATACAATGCCAAATAAGCCAACGTTTGCACCCTGCCGCGACAGAATGAACGCGCTTTACAAAAAATCCTACGAGGAAATCAAGAAAGTACACGTTGAGGATGTGTCCGCGCTCTTTAACCGCGTTCAAACAAGCTTTGGCGGAGAGGTTAGCGAAAAAACAACAGACCGCCGCTTAAAGGATGGAGATAAGGACCTCGGTATGTGCGAGCTTCTTTTCAACTTTGGCAGATATTTGGTTATTGCCGCATCAAGAAGGGGCAGCCGCGCAACAAACCTTCAAGGCATTTGGAACGATAAGTTCTATGCGCCCTGGTCATCAAACTATACGGTAAACATCAACCTTGAAATGAACTATTGGCCGGTTCTTATGTGCAACCTTGTTGATTGCCACGAGCCGCTTGTAAACCTCATTAAATGCGTTAGCGAAAAGGGCAGAGTAACCGCTAAGGAGTATTACGGCGCACCCGGCTTCGTTTCGCACCACAATATCGATTTATGGGCGAATACCACCCCTGTCGGCAACCACGTTGTTGACTCGTCAAGATACGCGTTTTGGAATCTCTCCTCGGGTTGGCTTTGCCGCCACCTTTTTGAGCAGTACGAATATACAGTTGACACCGAGTTTTTAAGAGACGTTGCCTACCCGATTATGAAGGAAAGCGCAATTTTCTACCTATATATGCTTAAGGAGCAAAACGGTAAATATATTATGACTCCGTCAACCTCACCCGAAAACGGCGTAATCATAGACGGAGAAAAGGTGTTTACCCTACCGTATGCAACGATGACACAGTCAATCATTGAGGACCTTTTCAAAAACGTGTCAAGGAGTGCAAAAATCCTCGGCATAGATGACGATTTCACAAGAGAAATCGAGCAAAAGAAGGACAAAATCGGCATTTACAAGATAGGCAGTCAAGGTCAGCTTCTTGAATACGATAAGGAGTACGAGGAGGAGGACGTTCACCACCGCCACGTATCCCACCTGTATGCGCTTTATCCTGCTGACTTAATTACCACAAGCAAAACGAGTGAGCTTGCTAATGCTTGCCGTCAAACCCTTGAAATCAGAGGAGATGAAAGCACAGGCTGGAGCATGGGCTGGAAGGTGAACCTTTGGGCGCGCTTAAAGGATGGCGACCGCGCAATGAAGCTTGTTAAAACTCAGCTCACCTGCGTTGAGCCGAATAATAAGATAAATTACAGCCAGGGCGGCGGCACGTACCCGAATATGTTTGACGCACACCCACCGTTCCAAATAGACGGTAACTACGGCGTTTGCGCGGGCATTTGCCAAATGTTCTTGCAATGCGAAAACGGTGAAATTAAGATTTTGCCTGCGCTTCCGAGCGAAATGAAAAACGGCTATATAAAAGGTCTTTTGGCAAAGGGCAACGTAACAGTTGACATCGAATGGAAAAATAATAAGCTGTCAAGGCTGAAATTAGTAACACCAATTAAACAAACTGCTATAATAGTTATAGAGGGCGAAGCAAGAGAAATCGAGCTTTTGCCTAACGAAGAATATATTATAACAGCTGCTTAATTGGAGGTACATATGAAAAATTTGGGATATTATAACGGTAAGTTAGGCGAGATTGAAAAATTGACCCTACCTGTTACTGACAGGGCATTTTATTTCGGTGACGGAGTATATGACGCAGTGATGTGCCGAAATAATATCCCTTATCTTTTGAAAAATCATATAGACAGAATTTTTGAAAATGCACATTTTCTCGGCATCGTGCCGCCCATATCGAAAAGCAAGCTTGAAGGCTTGATTTGGGAGCTTTGCCCCCTTGTTGACGGCACGGAAAAATTTGTATATTTTCATATTTCACGCGGCTCGGGAATAAGAAACCACGAATTTACAAAGACCCCTGCAAATCTTTTCATTATGATAAAGGAGCAGAAAATAGATAATATCTATGAAAAAATGGAGCTTTGCACACAAAACGACATCCGTTACGCAATGTGCAATATAAAAACGCTCAATCTGTTGCCAAGCGTGCTATGTGCCGAAAACGCAAGGAAAAACGGCTGCGGAGAGGGAGTTTTCGTGCGCGACGGCTTTGTGACGGAATGCTCTCACAGTAATATTTCAATTTTGAAAAACGGCAAGCTCATAACCGCTCCTGCCGACTGTCATATTTTGCCGGGCGTTACTCGCGCGCACTTAATTGAGGCAGCAAAAAAGCACGGCGTCGAGGTTGTCGAGGAAAAATATACAAAAAATGAGCTTTTTGAAGCCGACGAAATTATAGTAACAAGCTCGTCAAAGCTCGCAAGAGGTGTAAAAAAAATAGATTCTCGCCCCGTCGGCGGCAAGGACGAAAAAACACTTTTGCTCCTTCAAAACGAAATATATGGAAGCTACATAAACGCAACTCAAATATAAAGAAAGAGCAGGTCAACCCACCTGCTTTTGCTATATATTGACAAGCATATGAGAGTATGATAAAATATAAATAGAAACAGTAAGAAAAAAGAGGAGACAAGGAACCGTCCCCATGTCTCCATGAAGGTCGCTGGAACTATAGATCAGTGGATTTGGTGGAATTTAAGGAGAATACAATATGAATCAAAGTGTAATGCAAGCTCTTGATTATTACTGCAAAAACGAAATTGAACTTTTAAAAAATAGCGAATATTTTTTGGAAATCAGTTCTTTGGCGAAAATGCTAGGCTATTCGATTGATATATCTATCGGTGAAGCAATGGATGCGAATAAGTGCAAGTATCCAAAGATAATTTATTTGAGTTTTTCCATTATAGATCAGCAAGGAAAAATTATTTTAGCCGACTCGTTGGAATTTGAACATTTGTCAGATGCTACTGAAATTTTAGAAATTGATCGAAAAAACAGAGTGAAGTTTTTCTCTTGGCAAGATGATGAAGAATTTATAGAATCTCTAAAATGGATTATGAAAGAACTGAGAAAAATACAAAATAAGACATGGGACGGTGGTGTGTCTTGACATCTAAATCCGTCCAAATATAGAACCAAATAAAAAGCAGCACCCCTGTGCCGATTGGCACAGGGGTGTATTTTTAATAATAGAACGCGTGATTGCCTATTTGTGCAAAAAATCTTCTGTTGCTTATAATCCAGTTGTTTGGAGAAACTCTCGGGTTTACAAAGTAGAGAATACCTGTGTTGATAGAGTAGCCCTCAAGGCAAATTTTTGCGGCAATTACGCTCTGGCTGTTTGGAGATTTGTATATTGTTCCGTTTGCAACGGGGCTAAACTGCGTGCCGTACTTTCTGTCAAAAATAACACCGTATATAGTGTTTGGGAAGCTTGACGAACGGGTCCTGTTAAGAATGACGTTTCCAACCGCAATTTTGCCCTTTAATATCTCGCCGCCGCTTTCAGCATTTATAATTCTTGAAAGCCAATAAACCTCATCCTCACGGTAGAATCTATCTCCCGAGAGAATACCGCCGCTGCCGCGCGTGATATAAAATGACGATGTGGAGTTTTGCCAGCTTATTTTTGCATCAAATGCTTTCGCAAGCATTGTGACGGGCGCGTACATTATGCCGCTTTTCATAAAAATAGGCGACTCTGTGTAAAGATAGCGTCCGTTTGCCACGGCGTAGCTTGCACCGTCGGTTAATGTCATATATAGCTTGCTTGACGAAATTGTAAGCGTCCTTGTCTGATAGCTGTATTTAACAGATGCGCTCGGGTCAACCTCGTTTGCAAAGCGGCGCACCCCCACAAAGGTTGTTGCGTCCTTCACCTGCACCCTGCCAGAAAATTCGCTGCCGTTTATGTAAACTCCGACAAAGCTGCCGCCCGTCGCCCCAATCGATATTATCGAAAACGAAGCAACAAATACAAAAATCAAAACGAATGATAATGTTTTCTTCAAATAACCATCCTTTCCTTGTTAGTCTAATGCTCGAACATTTTCATTAATATTCTAACATTGGAAAGGACATAAATCAAGGAACAATATTTGGTAAGGAAGATAGTGGAAAATTACGCGCTCTTTTTAACCGCCGCTTTTGCAAGATTTATTTCATCCTTTGATATCGCGCCCGTGATTTTCGAAAAGAGAATATAAAGAAGCACACAAACAAAAATTTCAATTCCCGTTGATATTTTCCCAAGCCCAATTAGCGAAAAGAGGGAATCAAAGGGCGGCAGGGAGAAAAGCAAGCGGCAAAGCATGGTTGCCATAATAATACTAAACGTCGGCTTCAAAATCCATCCCAAAATATCGGTTTTGACCTCTGTTTTATTAAGCAGACGAATAATGCTCATTGATACGTTGAAAATTTCGGTTATAAATATAATAGCAACGTAGCCGTAAATGCCGAAAAACGGTACAAGCGTGAAAATCAGCACAACGCTGATTAGCGAATCGAAAATATTAACCCTCATTGTGTAAAGATGCTCGCCAAGCCCCTTCAAAATTGCATCAACGGCAAAATCAAGATACATAAGAGGAATTAATGGAGAGAGTAGCTTTATAAAGTGTCCTGCCTCCTCGCTGCCGAAAAAATGAATGCCAATCTGATTTGAAAAGCAAATGAAAACACCGCTGACACAAAGCGAAAAGAGCAGAGAAAAACTGAAAACGTACCCAACAATGCGCCGTATCGACGAAAAATCCTTTGCTTCCTTTGCGGAGGCAATTTCGGGCACTAAAAGTGAGGAAAACGCGCCAAGCACCGACGAGGGAAAGAAAATGAACGGAAAAACCATACCGTGCAAAGTTCCGTATGAGGCAAGCGCCGCACTCGCGCCAAGTCCGCTTTTTTTCAGCCCCCAAGGAATTGCAATATGCTCAAGTGTTGAAAGCATTGAGCGTAGGTAAGCGCTGACGGCAAGCGGAAAGGCACACCCGAACACCGCAAAGCCCTCAATCACGTGTGCGCTGTCACCGCCATTTATAAAGTTGCGCTTTTTGTCAATTAGAAAAAGTATTACGTTTAGGCAAAGCGAGCCAAGCTCGGCTATCATACCGCTTAGTGCAATACAAAGGCAAGCGTACTCCACCCCTGCAGGCACAAAAAACGATAGCGTGCACAAAACAACGGAAATTTTCACGCCCTGCTCAAAAAACTGAACAATCACGTTTTTGTAAACGCGCCGCACCGCACAAAAATAACCGTTTATCATGCTTGAAATTCCGATAGGCACAAGCGAAAACGCCATAACGCGCAACGCAGGCACAACTCTTAAATCTCCAAGCAAGCGCGCGCCCACAAAGCGCGAGGCAGAAAAGAGAAGCACGCTTGAAATTAACGAAAAGGTAAGCACGTAAAAAAGCGCCTGCTTCATTATCTTAAAAACCGCGTTGCCTTCAATTTTTTGATTGCTTTCCCTATACGGCAGCGCACTGGAAACAAGGCGCACCACCGCCAAATTTACCCCAGAGGTTGCCACCGTTATCGCAAATGAATAAACGCCGCCCGTCAAGGTGTAAAGTCCCATCGCCTCAGCACCTATCTTGCCCGAAATATAAAGGTTGAACAAAACCGCAAGCCCGCTTAAAACAATACTGCCCGAGGACAAGGTAAGCGCACTTAAAAAATATCTTTTAATTCTGTTAATTTTCATCACCACACTAAAATATTTGTGGTAATATATATGCGACAAACAGAAAAAAATGAATTGCAACCACAGCTTGCATAAATTGAAGCAAAGCTTCATGAATTGACCTGCGGTCATGAATTGTAATATACATTACATTGGTTAATTCAAACTATTAAAAAATGCCTGCTCAAAAAGAGAGCAGGCAAATTTATTATTTTACTAAGAGTGTAACAATCTCAAAAGGCTTAACGTCAAGTGTTACTGCGTTATTCTTAACCGTGAGCTTTTTCTTCGGTGCTTCGTTTAAGTCAGCGAGGTAAACCTCACTTACGTCAAAGCCGAACTTAACAGTTGTTCTTGTGCGAGCATTCTTCGCTTCGTAGAAGCGGACAACGGTATCCTTAGAATATTCCGCTTCCTTAATTGTCTCGCAAATTACGTTGTCGGTGGAGAAGGAAACCAGCGAATATTCGTTTGGAAGCTTGCCGCCGCCTGTAGATTTCTTAGCATACATAGGAATGTTGAGGTCATATGCATACTTAACCGTGTCAGAGTAGTTAAGTGAATTTTTGTGCGGGTAAATAGAGTAGGTAAACTCGTGCATACCCTGGTCGTTTACATGCTCGGGGTTGTTGTCGGGATTCATTGCAGACTTAATAAGAGTTAAGCGCATATCGGAATCGTGAATATCGTGTCCGTACTTGCAGTTATTAAGCAAGCTAACGCCGTAGTTACCCTCGGACAGGTCGGCATATTTGTGCGCGCAAACCTCAAATCTTGCGTGATCCCAGCTTGTGTTAAAGTGTGTGGGACGCTCAATAGCACCAAACTGAATTTCATAGGTTGCCTTGTCTGTGTTTATGTCAACAGGGAAGCTTACCTTAAGAATTTGATGCTTTTCGTGCCAATCAACCTTTGTTTCAAAGTCGATTCTTGGCATATTCTCATAGAACCAAACCGTTTGAGTAAGAGTACTGCTCATATGGTTTTTCTTATATGAAATACCCGTTTTTGCGCCGTTTACAACCACATTTACGTCATAAGCACCGTTTATCTCGTATTCCTTATCGTTAACCGAGCGTTGAAGCTCCCAAGCATCGTAAGCATCGGGGTAGTCCTCAAGCACGATAAAGCGGTTTGCTCTCGCACCCTTCTTAATTACCTCGCGGTGATTTTTCTTATCGTAAATAGATGTGATATTGCAGTTTTCGTCAAATTTAACGGTAAAGAATTTTGTAAATACGGTATTTCCTTTAACCTCTATTGTGTTTTTGGTGTCAAGCTCGGAAATTACGCGGTAGCCCTTTGGCGGAATTCCCTCAACCGATGCACAAACACCGTCAATGTCAATAGCACCTGAGCCAACAAATGAGTTAGGATTGAAAACCACGTAGCCCGCGCCCTCAACGTTAGCTGAGATATAATCGTAAACCGTGCTTCTTATCTTGTTTGCATTTTCCTTTAGCTGAGCGTAATCCTTGTCGCTTCTTTCATAAACCTCGAAAATCGATGAGCCGGGAATGATATCGTGGAATTGGTTAACAAGCAAAACCTCCCACATTTCGTGAAGCTCTTTCTTTGGAAACTCAGCACCTCTTATCTTATCAAGCATAACGCAAAGAGCTTCGGTATCAAGGAGCAAGAACTCACAGTCGCGGTTGTTCTTCTTGTTTTTTGCAATAGAGGTGTATGTACCACGGTGGAATTCAAGGTAAAGCTCACCCTGCCACGTAGGAACAAGCTCGGGGCTTTTCTTCAAGCTCTTTTCAAGCCCTGTAAGGAACTCGCCCGCAAAGCCCATCTTTGCCTGCGCAAGCTCGGGCACGCCGCTTGATGTGCGCTTAAGCACCTGGAGCATATGCTCGGTAGGACCTCCGCCGCCGTCACCCCAACCGAAGGTAACAAGTGCTTCGTTGTGGAGCGATTTTTGCTGATATCTGTTCCACGCACCGTCAATATATGAAAAATCCGTGTGAGGAATATAGCAGGACTCTCTTGTTGGTACGCGTCCCTTCTTTTCCTCTTGTGCGGTTAAAAAGTATGTGTTTATCTGTGTGCCGTCAATGCCCTTCCAGTTGAAGGTGTCATATGGCATTGTGTTTGTGTCGTTCCAGCCGATTTTGGAGGTTACAAACCAATCAACGTCGCTCTTTCTTAAAATCTGTGGGAGTGCCGCGCTGTAACCGAATACGTCGGGGAGCCAAAGAACTCTGCTCTCAACGCCGAACTCGTCACGGAAGAAGTTTTTGCCGTACTGTACCTGGCGCACAAGGCTCTCGCCGCTTGAAAGGTTGCAGTCCGCCTCAACCCACATCGCGCCCTCAACCTCCCATCGTCCTGCTTTAATCATCGCCTTGATTTCCTCATAAAGCTCGGGGCATTCCTCCTTTACCATCTTGTAAAGAACTGCCTGAGAGGACATAAACTTATATTCGGGATAACGCTTCATAAGCTCAATAACGGTTGCAAATGAGCGTTGCGCCTTTTCTCTTGTTTGCTCAAGCGTCCAAAGCCAAGCAATATCGATATGAGTGTGACCGATACAAATTGACTTTACGTCCTGCTCGTGGCAGAATTTTCCGTAAAATTCCTTTTCCAAAACAGCGAGCGCATCCTTAACGGAAGCATAGAACGCATCTGACGGTGGGTTCAAAAGATTTACTTTTTGTGTTGCCTTTTCCAAAATTGCAATTACGTTACTGTAAACGTAAGAATTTTCGTCCATAAACTCCGTGATTTGGAATGGAACAGAGAGGTCGTAATAAAGCTTCTTTACGTCTTGGTTTTCATAAACCATATTAACGTCAAAGCGCAGGTTGCTGCGGTTGTGCTCCATACCCGAATAAGCATAAATCATAACCTCGTAGCTATCCTTGCCGCTAAGCATAATATACGTGTGGTTTACGTCCATGCCTTGCTTGATGTGACCGTCAACGTATGCAATAAACTGTGGGTTGACCGCGTCCCAGCAAGAGCCAAGACCCGTATCAATATTTAATTTAATTTCCTCGCCTGCGTGCTCCTTTGGCGGAGTAACCGTAAAGGCAAACCACGCGTGTGAGTCACGCACCTTGCCCCAAGTGTCCCCCTTGTTAAACGGCAAAAAATCGCTTGTGTCGGGTAAATTTGTGCCAACCTTGTATTCGCACACCTTGTACTTGATATTTTCAACAGGATACGATGCCACAACGGAATATTTACCGATTTCGCGTATCATAACCTTCAAATTTCTGAGCTTTTCGTTTATTGGTTTCATAATCTCTCCTTCTTAGATATAAACTATTCCTTTTTATCTTATCATACGCGTGAGCAAAATACAAGAAATATTTGCAATTTTCAGACATATATGGTATGATAATTATGAAAAAGCCTTCAAAGGAGCAAAAATGGAAGAATTAACACGCACGTGCGCCCTTTTGGGTGAAGATAACGTTAAAAAATTAAAGGATAAAAGAATTATAATTTTCGGCATCGGCGGCGTTGGCGGCTATACCTGCGAGGCACTTGCGAGAACAGGCGTCGGAAAAATAGATATTGTCGATAGCGACACGGTGTCCTTATCTAATATAAACCGTCAAATCATCGCTTTACACTCAACCGTTGGCAGAAAAAAGGTTGAGGTGATGAAGGAAAGAATAGCTGATATAAACGCAAGCACCGAGGTAAATACCTACGACCTTTTTGTAACGCCCGAAAATCTCGATGCAATTGACCTGACAAAATACGATTACGTGATAGATGCCATTGACACCGTTTCGACAAAAATCGCCATTGCCGAATTTTGCGATAAAAACGGAATAAACGTCATTTCCTCAATGGGAGCAGGCAACAAGCTAAACCCCTGCGCCTTCAAGGTGGCTGATATATACAAAACCTCAGTTTGTCCGCTTGCAAAGGCGGTGCGCACAAGGCTTAAAAAGCTCGGCGTTAAAAAATTAAAGGTTGTTTATTCCGACGAGGAGCCGCATAACCCAATAACCGACGAAAACGGAAAGCACACACCGTCCTCCTGTGCATTTATTCCATCCGTTGCGGGACTTATAATTGCCGCCGAGGTAACAAAGGATTTAATCAAATAAAGCAAAAACAGGTGCCGAGCTTGGTACCTGTTTTTATGTATTAAAAATTAATTGTTTGCAAGCTTGTCAAGCACAATAGAGCAGTTTACGATTGTAAGGTCCTTATTGTCGGTGAATATTTTGTCTGACTGAATATAGTAAACATCGCTACCGAATCTTAAATAAGCGGCGAAAACGAATTCATCACCCGCTCTATCTTCGATGATGCTTGGAATTGTCAAATCACAAACACCGTTTGTGCCCTTATACGGGATTTTCAAAACGGTAACGTCGGGAGTGCCGTCGCTGTTTATAGGCGGATCATTTCCAAGATCGTTGGGGATATAGCACATTATACCGTATTCATATTCCTTGCCAAGTGAATTTGCGTATGCCTTGATTTCTTTTGCATTGAAAATATAGCTTGTTGCAAGAGAGTAGTATGTTGAATCGTTTTTTTGATACTCTCTTATTGAATAGCCAAGCGAGTCAACAAGTGGCTTTACGTCTAATTCCTTGGTGGTTGTGCAGCCGCTGTTTGTGCAGGCAACTGTTTTTTTACCTTCCGACAAGAAATTTCCGTCAGCATATGAATATGATTCTGTTTTATCAAAATTATGTGAAGTCTGTACGTAAATAATCTTGTCACAAAGCGAACAAACAAGAGGTGTTGTACAGTCTCCGTCATCCGTGTAGCTATGCTCGCATTCCGAATCTGCAAAGGCAAGCGGAACAAACAGGGAAAGTGACAAAACAAGCGTAAGGCACAAGATTAAAACTCTTTTTTTCATATTAGTTGTCCTCAAAATCATAGTTTATGAAAATATTTTATCATTTTTTTAATTGTTTGTCAATATTTTTTGTTGAACATAAGAAAGCTTTGTGATATAATCAAAAGGAAAACAATCACGGAGGAAGCTATGATAAACAGAATTAACAATCTTCGCTCAAGCTTTGATTCGCTCGGAGTAGATGCGATTTTTTTAACCTCGCGCACCTCACACAGATACTTTGCGGGCTTTGATAACGAGGACGGCGCATTATTAATAACGAAGAAAAATGCATATGCGTTTGAGGATTTCAGATATATTGAGGTTGCCGAAAAGCAGCTCACGGGAACATATAACGTAGTTATGCTTAAGGGCAAAAGAAGCGAGTGGCTCGGCAATATTCTTTCAAGCGAGAATATTTGTACCCTCGGCTTTGAGGACTTACATATGAGCGTTAGCGGCTATAAGCGCCTTTGCGACGATATTACAGTAAAAACCGTACCGATTGGCGATACCGTAAACAAAATCCGAGAGGTAAAAACCCCCGATGAAATTGAAAAAATGAAAAAGGCGCAAAAGCTCACAGATATGGCGTTTGAGCACATTTTGGGTATACTTTCAACCGATATTACCGAAAATGACGTGGCAAGTGAGCTTGAATATTTCATGCGCAAAAACGGAGCAGAGGACAAAAGCTTTGAAACCATTTCAATAAGCGCTGAAAAAACCTCGCTTCCTCACGGCGTGCCTGCCTGCACAAAAATCAAAAAGGGCTTTTTCACAATGGACTTCGGTGCAACCGTTGACGGCTATCATTCAGATATGACAAGAACCGTTTCGATAGGCAAGGCGGATGACGAAATGAAAAAGCTCTATAACACAGTCTTGGAGGCACAGCTTGCCGCGCTTGAATACCTAAGAGCTGGCGTGAAATGCTCAGATGCCGACAAAGTCGCACGCGATATTATCTATAAGGACTACAAGGGCTATTTCGGACACTCTCTCGGTCACAGTGTGGGTCTTGAGGTGCACGAAATGCCTGCATTGTCCCCCAATATGGACAAGATTTTAGTGCCGGGCAATATAGTGACGGTTGAGCCGGGCATCTATATTCCGTCAAAATACGGCGTCAGAATAGAGGATATGGTCCTCATTTTGGAAAATGAAATAGAAAATTTCACAAAATCGCCCAAAAACCTCATAGAAATTTAACAAAATTCAAAAAATATTTTGTTTACCTATTGAAAACTAAAACTTTTTATAGTAGAATAGGGTATATAAGTATGGAATCAATTGTGGCGGATTGCATCCAAAAAATACTAAAACGCCAAGAAAAGGAAAAAACAAATGATTACAGCTGGAGATTTTAGAAACGGTGTTACCTTCGAAATGGAGGGTAAGGTATATCAGGTTATCGAATTCCAACACGTTAAGCCGGGCAAGGGCGCAGCTTTCGTAAGAACAAAGTACAGAGACGTTGTTTCCGGTGCAACACGTGAAGCATCATTCAACCCAACAGCAAAGTTTGAAACAGTTCAAGTAGAGCGCAGAGAGCTTCAATACCTCTACAACGATGGTGAGCTTTACTACTTTATGGATATGGAATCATACGAGCAGATTCCTGTTGACTCACACAAGCTCGGTGACAACTTCAAGTTTGTTAAGGAAAACGAAATGTGCAAGCTTTCATCAATCAAGGGTGAGGTTTTCGCAGTAGAGCCACCAACATTCGTTGACCTCTACATCACAGAGACAGAGCCTGGTGTTCGTGGCGATACAGCTACAAACGTTACAAAGGCAGCTACACTTGAAACAGGCGCTGTTGTTAGAGTTCCGATTTTCATTAACGAGGGAGACCTTATTCGTATCGACACAAGAGTTGGCGAATACCTTGAAAGAGTTAACAACAAATAATTCATTTTAGGAGGAGCTTACAATGCAAGAGATGGATATTCTTGAAAAATGCGCATATATTAAGGGACTTGCAGAAGGACTTAATATTGATGATTCAAAGCCCGAGGGAAAGGTTTTAAACGCTATTATCGACCTTCTTTCAGACATCACGGCTACAATTGCCGATATGGACGATGAGGTTGCTACCCTTGGTGATTATATCGAAGAAATCGACCACGACCTCGGCGAGGTTGAGGAATACGTTTACGAGGACGAATGTGATTGCGACTGTGACGACGACTGCGATTGCTGCGACTGCGAGGACGATTGCGACTGCGATTGCTGTTGCGACGAGGAAGAGGACTTTATGGAAGCAATGTGCCCTAACTGCAAGGAAACAATCTGCTTTGATAACGAAATCGACCCCGAGGATTTGATTTGCCCCGCTTGCGGCAAGCCATTCTCAGAGGAGAAATAAAAAAACGTAAAAGAACTCCTTTTTAGGAGTTCTTTTTTTACCAAAACACTTGAAACTCTTATAAATATATGATAAAATCATAATGTATAAATATGAAAGCTACGAGGTATATTTATGAAGCTTGGAACAATGGTGCATCTTGACGAAAATGTAGTCGAGAAAATCAAGGATGTTAAGAAATACGGGCTTGAGTCATTTCAGCTTTGTGCGTGGAATCACGACCTTATGACTGACGAGTACGTTGAGAAAATCTTAGCAGCAACAAAGGAAACAGGACTTGAAATCAGCGCTGTTTGGTGCGGCTGGACAGGAGAAGCAACTTGGGACTTTGTCAGAGGCCCAATCACGCTTGGCATCGTGCCTGTATTCTTCAGAGAAAAGAGAATTGCAGAGCTTAAGCACGGCTCTGATTTTACAAAAAAGCTTGGCGTTGTCGATATGGTAACGCATATGGGCTTCATTCCCGAAAACCCAAATACTGACGAATATCGCTCCGTTGTAGCAGCAATTAAGGAGGTTGCCCTTTACTGCAAGGAAAACGGTCAATATCTCCTTTTTGAAACAGGACAAGAAACGCCTATCACCATAAAGAGAACAATTATGGCGGTTAACACAGGCAACCTTGGTATCAACCTTGACCCCGCAAACCTTCTCCTTTACGGAAAGGCAAATCCTTGCGATGCGGTTGATATTTTCGGTCAATACGTTCGCGGCGTTCACGCAAAGGACGGCGAGTACCCAACAAATCCCGACTATCTCGGCGAGGAAAAGAGAATAGGTGACGGACGTGCAAACTTCCCCGTGCTTCTTGGTAAGCTTATAAATGACCACGGCTATAACGGCTCAATCACTATCGAGCGCGAAATCAGCGGGGATAAGCAAATTGAAGATATAATTTATGCTAAAAAATTCTTGGAGGACATAATAAATGGCTAAGGTTAGAGTAGGACTTATCGGTGTTGGCGGAATGGGCGGCTGCCACTTCTACAACTACGAAAAGATTAAGGATGCGGAGCTTGTTGCAGTTTGTGACGTTAGAGAAAACGTTGCAAAGGAAAAGGTTGGCGACCGTAACATCAAAATTTACACCGATTACAACAAAATGATTAAAAATGAAGACCTTGATATGATCGATATCTGCACACCAAGCTTTTTGCACGCAGATATGGCAGTTAAGCTTCTTAAAAAGGGCTACCACGTGCTTTGCGAAAAGCCGATGACCCTTAACACAAGAGATGCTAAGCGTGTTGCAGCTATTGCAAATCAATCTGAAAAGAACTTTATGGTTGCGCACGTTGTTAGATTTATGGCACCTTATAGATATCTCAGAAATGTTATCGAAACTAAGGAGCTTGGCAGACTTATCCGTCTTGAAATGAAGCGCATTTCAGCTATCCCACAATGGAGCTGGGAGGACTGGATGAGAGATGAAAAGCTCTCAGGCGGTGTTACAACAGACCTTTCAATCCACGATTTTGACTTTGTTCAAAGCGTTCTCGGTATGCCGGACAAGCTGGGAGCTTACCGTTACCAAATGACAAACAATAACGATACGGTTGTTACAAGCATGATTTATGACGGTGATATTCTCGTTACCTGTGAGGGAACCTGGTATAATACCTCAATTCCGTTTGATGCAAGCTTCACGGCTGTTTTCCAAAACGGTTACGTTGAGCTTAACAAGGGCAAGCTCATAAAGAACGGCAAAGAGGTTGAATTAAATAAGGAAGAAGCACCGAAGGTTGACCTTGGAATTAACGTTGGCAACGACGACGGTTACCTTGCCGAAATGAGCTATTTTGTTAACTGCATTAAGGAAGGCAAAAAGCCCGACTACGTTACCCCGGAAAGCTCAGCACAAAGCGTTGTTTTAGCAGATTTAATCAAGAAAAAAGCTTTGAAATTAAGACAAAAGAGAAATATCTAAAAAATTAGGGCATCGATTTCGATGCCCTTTTTTATGAATAACCGTATGAACAGCTTTTACACAAATAATTCATTGTTTCTTGTAGGGGATGGCGCCCTCGACATCCCGAAACCATCGCGCAGGGCAGGGGGGGACTCCTCACTTGTTCAGCGATTTTTAGAGAGAAGTGACTACCTTTTTGGCTTGCTTGAAAAAACAAACGATGCAAGCAGTCCAAAGCAAATCGATGCGGTTATGCCGCCGGCGGTTGCGCCAATTCCGCCTGTGAGCGCGCCAAGCAATCCCTTTTCTTCAACTGCTGTCTTAACTCCGTTTGCAATAGCATAACCAAAGCCCGAAAGCGGCACGGTCGCTCCGCAGCCTGCAAGCTTAACAAGCGGCTCGTAAGCGCCAACCGATGTCAGCACCACACCGATGCACACGTAGCCGACTAAAATTTTGGCAGGCGTCAGCTTGGTTTTGTCGATCAAAATTTGTGCAATAACGCAAAGACCTCCGCCAAGTACAAATGCCCAAAAGTAATCAAAGAAAATATCCATTTTTGCCTCATTTACCTCCTGCGTGCGAAATATGCAACAGATGGGCAACCGACGGAATTGTGCCGCCTTGAGAAAGGCTCATCGGTGACATAAGCGCCCCTGTACCTAAAAACAAGACGTTTTTAAGTACACCGCTTGCTAAATTCGGTATAATGCTTGCAGACATCACAACCGCACTGCAGCCGCAACCCGAGCCACCCGCATGCACGTCCTGACGGTCTCTATCAAATATCATAAGACCGCAGTCAACGTGATTTTTTCGTATATCAATCCCCTCGTCAAGTAGCAGCTCCTTCAAAATTTCACTGCCCTCATATCCCAAATCTCCCGTTATAATTAGGTCAAAATCCTCGGGGGAGTGTTCGGATTCGAGAAAATAACGCTTCAAGGTGTTTATCGCCGCAGGTGCCATTGCCGCACCCATATTGTTGATATCTGAGATGCCCTTGTCGATAACCTTACCGACAAGCCCCTCGCAAATTTCCACATCTCCATTATCTGATAAAATGAATGCGCCCGCGCCTGTTGTTGTCCATTGAGCCGTCGGTGTTCTTTGCCCGCCGTATTCAAGAGGAAAGCGAAACTGCCTTTCACTTGCGCAGTAGTGTGATGAGGTAACGGTTGCACAGGTGTCAATTATTCCGCCGCTAAACAGAGAAGCGCCGATAAGGAGCCCCTCGCTGCACGTGGAGCAAGCTCCGTAAAGCCCCAAAAAGCCCGTGTCGAAGTTTGATAGCGCATAGTTAGAGCCAATGCATTGATTGAGCAAATCACCTGCCAAAAGCACGTCAAGCTCCGTGTCGATAAGTCCGCTTTTCTTAATAGCACCGCATAGAGCACGTCTTTGCATTTCACTTTCTGCCTTTTCCCACGATTCCTTACCGAACTTGTCGTCAAGGCAGTATTCGTCAAACTGCTTGCCGAGCGGGCCGTCCGCCTCCATATGCCCGACAACGCTGTATGAGGCGCAAATTTTCGGCTTTCTTTTAAATTTTAATATGCTTTTTTTCATTTTACCCCCAAATTAGAGTAATAAAATAATATATCACTCCGTAAATTGCACCGAAAAACGTTCCGTAAAGGATGACAGGCCCTGCTATTGTGAATATTTTAGCACCGACCCCGGGAATGAAGCCCTCACTTTTTGAATCTATCGCCTCGGAGGCAACCGCGTTTGCAAAGCCTGTTATCGGCACAAGCGTGCCCGCCCCTGCAAATCTTGCAATATTGTCAAAAACACCGAAGCCGGTTAGCAGGGTAGTGATGAAAATTAATGTTACCGAAACAAGCGTTCTTGCATCAAGCTCGTCCATTCCCAAAAATGTGTATAAATGGAAAAATCCTTGACCCAGTGTACAGATTGTGCCTCCTATTAAGAATGCAAAGGCGCAATTTTTTAGAATTGGAGACTTCTTTGCGCGCCCCTCAACGTATTTTGAATATTCCTTTTCGTTCATTTTTCCTCCAAATGTATCATTTGCTATATTTTTATTTTTACATTAAAATATAATTTTATGTAAACGCATTGACAAAAATTATAATTTGTAGTAAAATATTTTTGAAGTTAACTTGATTGGAGGAAACTATGCTTTTATTTATGGCAACAGAATCAGAAGTGCCTGAGGCTACAGAAACAGCTTCACGTGCAGAGGAATTTTTGGCGGGCGTTGCAAAATTCTTCACCAGCCCATTATTTGGTGATAACACACCGTCGCTTTTCAGCATTTGTATCAGAATTATCATTTCACTTATTGTTTTGACGGTCGGATGCTTAATAGTAAAGAGAATTGTAAAAAATATTGAGAACGAAAAGATTTTCAAAAGAGCAAATAAGACTATAAGAACGTTTCTTAAGCATATATTTGCAGTCGTTTTGTATGCCGTTGTGGCGGTTTCGGTCGTTTCGATTCTCGGCTTTAATATGTCCGCGCTTTCCGCAGTTGTTGCATCCTGCGGCTTGACAATCGGTCTTGCACTTCAAGGCGGCCTTTCAAATATCGCGGGCGGCATTATGCTTGTTATATTTAAGCCCTTTGAAATCGGTGACTACGTTGAGGGCTCAGGCGTGAGCGGCACAGTTGTTGATATCGGTCTTTTCTATTCAACTCTTACAACACCCGACAACAAAAAGGTTGTTGTTCCGAACGGAACTATATCAAATAATGTTATTGTAAACTATTCAGCTCACGATACAAGAAGAATTGACTTTGATTTTTCAATTGCATATTCTGCGAATATTGATACTGCAAGAAAGGTTCTTTATGCGTGCGCAAGAGCAGACGAAAAGATTTTGACTGACCCCGTTCCCGAGGTTTTGATTGTATCGCATAATGACAGCAGCGTTACAATTCGTTTAAGAGTTTGGGTTAAAAATGCAGATTATTGGGATGTATATTTCCCAATGTACGAGCAGGTTAAGCGTAGCTTCGACGAGTACGGTGTTGAAATCCCGTATCCGCACCTTAACATCTCAATCGACAAATAATAAATATACAAAAGGACGAATCCAAATGGGTTCGTCCTTTTTAGTTATATGCATCAACAGGGTAAGTGTAGGGGATGGTGCCCGCTACATCCCGATCTCGGTTTTTGCAAGCAACGGGTAGCAAGCTAAGTTGCCACAGCCGCCTTTATAACAATCTCACCGCCTGACAGCTCGACCAAAGCCGTATCGCCGCGCTTTATCTCACCCGAGGCGATTTTCTTTGACAGCGGATTTTCCAAAAGGTTAGTTATAGTGCGCCTAAGCGGTCTGGCGCCATATAGCTTATCAAAGCTCTTTTCCGCTATATATTCTACGGCGCTTTCCTTTATTTCTATGGTTACGCCAACGCTGAGCGCATTTGCTTTAACCTCATCAAGAATATTCTTGCAAATCTTGGTTATATCGCTCTTGGTTAGCTGATTGAAAATTATAATTTCGTCAAGTCGGTTTAGAAATTCGGGATTAAATTCCGCCTTCAACGCATCGTTGATTTTAGATTTTATGCTTTCGTATTCAACCTCATCGCTTTTTGCTTCACCAAAGCCGAGCTTTTTCGGCTCCGTAATGCTTTTTGCACCAATATTTGAGGTCAGAATCAAAATCGTGTTCTTAAAATCAACTGTTCTGCCTTGCGAGTCGGTTAAAATTCCCTCGTCAAGAATTCCTAAGAGAATATTGTAAACATCCTTGTGTGCCTTTTCAATTTCGTCAAACAATACAACAGAGTAGGGCTTCAAGCGCACCGCAGATGAGAGCTGACCACCCTCATCGTGCCCGATATAGCCGGGGGGCGCACCAATCAGCCTTGATACGGAATGCTTTTCCATGTATTCCGACATATCAAGCCGAATTATATTGCTCTCCGAGCCAAAAACGTTTTTGGCAATGCTTTTTGCAAGCAAGGTTTTCCCAACACCGGTAGGACCTAAGAAAAGGAACGAGCCAAGCGGTCTTTTTGGGTTTTTCAGTCCCACCCTTGCACGCGTTATTGAGTCAGCCACAGCCCTTGTCGCCTTTTCCTGCCCGCAAACGTCACGTGCCAGCCTTTTTTCAAGCTGACAAAGCTCACGGCTTTCACCCTCATTCGCGCTTGCAACGGGAATACCCGTCCAAAGCGTTACAATTTGGCAAATATCGTTTTCGGTAATTTTGGCACTTGATTTTGAAATTAAGCGCTCGCGCTTTGCCTTTTCCTTGTTATAGGCTATTTTGTAGCTTATCTCGTCATCACGCAGCTTCGAGGCAAGCTCAAAGCTTTGGCTTGCAATTGCATTTTCCTTTTGACGTGATAGCTCGATTATTTTCGCCTCGTATTCGCGTAGCTTGGGGCTCTTATGCTGATGCTTCATTTTCACGCGCGAGCACGCCTCGTCAATTAAGTCAATTGCCTTGTCGGGCAAAAATCTATCACCGATATACCGCTTAGACAGTAAGACTGCTTGCTTTATTGCCTCGTTGGTTATTTTTACGCCGTGAAACTCCTCGTATTTGTCGCGAAGCCCCATTAAAATATCGATAGCATCCTTTTCGCTCGGCTCGTTAATTACAATCGGCTGAAAACGCCTTTCAAGTGCACAGTCCTTTTCAATATGCTTTCTGTATTCCGTAATAGTTGTCGCACCTATAAGCTGAATTTCACCCCGTGCAAGCGACGGCTTGATTATATTCGCGGCATCAACCGCGCCCTCAGCCGCCCCCGCACCCACAATGGTGTGTATTTCGTCTATGAAAAGAATAATGGATGAATTGCTTTTAACCTCATTTAATACGTTTTTTAAGCGCTCCTCGAACTCACCGCGATATTTTGCGCCTGCCACCATTGAGGAAAGGTCAAGAGAGATAACCGTTTTGTCAGATAGCTCCTTCGGCACCTCGCCGCGCACTATTTTTTCTGCCAAGCCTTCAATAATGGCGGTTTTTCCAACTCCCGGCTCGCCGATTAAGCAGGGGTTGTTTTTTGTTCTGCGCGTTAAAATTTGCATAAGCCTCATAAGCTCGCCATCGCGCTTATATAACGGATCACAGCCACCGCTCAAAGCTAACTTGTTCAGATTTTTTCCGTAAAGCGAGAGCGCGCTGCTCGGATTTGACTGCTTTTCGCTTTTTGTTTCCACGTTGAAGGCATCTAAAAACGACGTAATTTCGTTTTTTATGATTTGTAAATTTATTTCCAAGGAAATAAGCACCGAAGCCGCAAAGGAGTCCGTTTCGTTGCAAATAGAATGGAGAATATGCTCACTGCCAATAAAACGTCCGCCAAAGCGCTTGGCAAGGTGCGCCGCTCCCTCAATTACGCGCTTCGCACGTGGACTTAATTCCTCAAGACAGTGGTCTTTCCTCACGCTTGGTAACGATTGCTTTATCTTTTTTAAGCAGCCTTCGTATGATACGCCCTTTTCCTTTAAAATTTTCGCGCCTACACAATCGGTCAATAGCAACCCGAGCAACAAATGCTCGGTTCCTATGTATAAGCTGCCTAAATCCCTTGCGCACTTTTTTGATGCACTTAAAAGCTCGTTTGCCTTTTTGGTAAAGCGGCTGTTCATTTAATCCCCCCCTTTATATCGTTACTATATTATTGACACGAAAAAGGGAATTAATCAAAATGAGCGTGAATTTACTCTTTCGTATTCGTCAGCGATGGTTTCAAAAACAAGCGCATCTATAATATCGGGCGCTTCGTTTAACGATTTGCGCCTGAGTAGCTTTATCGCATTTTGCGTGGGTAGGTCGTAAACTCCATTAATTTCAAGCACGTTAAAGTCGTCGTGGTCATTTAAAATTTCATTCAGCATCACTTGAATTATATAAACGTAGCTGTTTTGTGTGTTCGGCAAAATTTCGTGCTTTTCATGAATTGGAAAAATGTGTACCGCACGCGCAACCTTAGCTTCCTCTCGGCGTGCTTTATCTACTGCGTGGAGTAGCTTCCACGTTTCAAAATCAACCACTCCGCTTGGCTCTATACCGTATCTTTTTTGAAATTCTGAAACAAGCGCACGCGTGTCATCGCCGTAAATCCCGTCGGGCTTTACGCGTGCTGTATCATTCTCGTAGAAGTCAAGATTCCTTAGTATTCCTTGGATTTCCAAAATCGCATTTTCAGTTCTTCTGAAATCGTAATAGCTCATAAAATCTCCTAACCAAAAAGCACCCATTCAAGCGCGCATAAAAAGCGATATGACGGTACTTTTCGTCACATAATGTTTTGAAATATTTTATTTATTGCGCCATTCTGTACTCAAAATTCCTTACCATATCGCTTTTTGAGGTACTTCTTGGCTAACCTAAGCTAACACCGGGAAACTGACCGCTATTTGTGCTTGCGCCGTCATATAAATCTCTGTACGTTGAGGTGATGAGATCCCACGTGCTTGCGGAAACAATCGGCGTTGGCTCAAGCCCGAAAATATTCTTAAATGCAACAACCGCCGCCTCCGTTGCAACACCGAAAATTCCGTCCGCCTCAACCTTGGGAATCTGGGTATAAGTATTTGAAATATAGTTCAGATATTCTTGAAGCAGCCTTACGTCCTCACCGTTTACACCAAGGCGCAAAACCCTGCCGCCGTACGGAACGGTTGTACTGTTGGAATATCCCTCGGGCAAGGAGCTTAAAATGCCAACGTATTCCCTATACAGGCGGTCCCAGTCACTTAGCTCCACCGTGCCGTTGACCGTCAGCCCGTATGCACGCTCAAAGCTTTCAAGCGCACGCCTTGTTCCTACACCGAAAATTCCGTCAATTGAAGGAGCTTGCACCTCGTTATTGTATTCGCCCACAAGCGCAAGCAAATATTGCAGCTCAAAAACCTCAGACCCCGAATCCCCTTCGGAAAGTGTGCTTTGAAAAATGCCTGTGACCTCCTCGCGCGAAAGTCCCTCTGATGCTAAATCGTTAAGCCGCTTAACCGCGGAGTATGTCTTTTGAATAGAGTACCACGTTTGCTTGCCAACCAAGCCGTCAGCTACTAAATTGAACGCGCTTTGATATGCACGCACCGCATCCTCGGTGCTTCTGTCGAATATTCCGTTTACAGGGAAAATTTTTGGTATAGCAGGGAAGTTTTTTGAAATTCTGTTCAGCCGTATTTGAATTTGCTGAACGCTGTTACCAATCGAGCCGTAGCCAAGGGTTCTTCCGTCCCACGTGTAAGCACGGCTTCCGATAGGAGCGTTATTTACAATATTTATATCGTCACCGTAATAGTACCTTAAAATCTCAAGCGGAGAAAGCCCTTGATTTGCAAGGTCAACCGTGCCCCATTGCTCAAGCCCCTCGCACCTTATCTCGCGCCCGTCACAGTATGCGGTGAAATACGGCTCGACGCTATCCCCCTGAACAACGTAATCGTTGAAAATTTCATCGACAATTCTTGAAATATTGTCAAAATAATCGCGCCCGTTGACAAATGATTGGTCAATTCCTATTGAATTTGTAATGTCAAAATCGTATCCGCGCGAGCCGTAATAATCCGTAAATATTCTGTTTAATACAAACGATATTTGCGCGTAAATATTAGCGCGAATCGCATTTTCGGGCCATGTCGGGAAAATCTCACTTGAAGCGACGTTTTTTATGTAGTCAGCAAACGGGACAGTTACATTTGGCGCGCTTGAGTCGGGCGGACCGAGATGCACGGTAACGTATTCGGGAATGACGGGTAAAACAGCCATAAATCCTCCTTAATCAATCTTTTCTTGATATTGTCTACTCGAATTTGGAATTGGGTCGGTTGGAGAGGAAAACTCGGAAAGCGGAATTAAAAGCACCTCTTGAATCGACGTTATTCCCTCGAAAATCGGCACGTTTAAATACGTGTTGTCGTAGTATCCGTCACGTGTGACTAAAATGTTATAGGTAAGGTTGGGAAACTCCTCATTTGGCGTTTGAGAAAGTGCGATAGGCTTTGTTGCAAGCGCAACTCTTTCGGCTTTTCCGCTTTCGTCGGTCGTTAAGCTGAAAATTACGTCGGTGTCCTTCAAGCTCGGCTCGTTGTCCCTCGAGGGCGGGGGAGAGGAGTAAACGGTGACTAATGCATTTTCGAGCGGCAATGCACCGTTCGCGGTTTTCACGTTAACGCTTAAAAATCCAAAATCTTCGGTTTGACGGTTCATAGTATACCTCCAATCATACTTTTTATATGATATGATAATTTTTCAAAATTGTTATTGACAAAACAGAAATGTGGATTTATAATTGATTGCAGTGAGTTCGAAACCATCCTCACTTAAAACAAAACTAGGAGAATAAAAATGAATAAAAACAAAACAAATGGACTTGTCACAGCAGCAATTGTTGCCGCGCTTTACGTTGTCCTGACGCTCGTTTCAAAGCCACTTACGATAGGCTTTGTCGAAATTCGGTTTAGCGAGGTGTTAACGGTCCTTCCGTATTTTATGCCAAGCACGGTCTGGGGGCTTTTTGCAGGCTGTCTTATCGCCAATATCTTCAGCGGAAGTATTGTTGACGTTGTTATTGGCTCTCTTGCCACGCTTATCGGCGCGTACCTAACCTCGAAAATCAAAATCAAATGGCTTTGCCCGCTTCCAACAGTGCTCTCAAACACGCTTCTTATTCCTTTTGTCATTATGACTTATTCAAGCACGTGGTCTTACTCGGCATATCTTTTGGCAGCAGGCGGCGTTTTGGCAAGCGAGGTTGCATCGGTTTATATCTTGGGACTGATCCTTCTTATAGTCCTTGAAAAAAGAAAAATATTTAAGCGCTGAATTTTCAGCGCTTTTATTGTTTTTTTATAAATTATATGGTAAAATATATCTATAATATATTGGAGGTAGAGAATGAACAAGCGCACTAAAAAGAAAATTAACAAAACGATACTTAAATACCCAATTATATTAATACCGATTTTACTTGTTGTATTGGTTATAGCGGGCATTTTTATTTATAAGGAATTTTTCGCACCGAAGGAGCAGTATGAAATTCCCGATGGCTCAGCCGAGGTACACTACATAGATGTCGGACAGGGAGACTCAACGCTTATTTTTGCCGACGGCATGACCGTTCTTATTGACACGGGCGAAAAGGACGAAGATAACACAATGATAAAATACCTAAAGGACAAAAGCGTTGAAACCATCGACTATTTTATAATTACCCACTTCGATTCCGACCACTACGGTGAGGCAACCGAGGTTTTAGAGGAATTTAAGGTTGCAAACTTAATCATCCCCGACCAGAAAAAGATAAATGCCGACACAGGCAAGGAGCAGGTTATGTACCGCACCTTTATGGATAAGGTGAAAGCCCTTCCCGAAATTTATGTTTCCGTTATTGAGGCAAGCGACGATATAGGCGACAGAATAGAGGTTGACGATATAATCGATATCGACAGCGAAAAGGACAGAGTGATAAACGTCGGCGTAATTGACCCCGAAAAGGAGGGCGACAAGGCGGACTTGGAGCTTGAATTCTTTGGGCCTGTCAAGGACGAATACAGTAATTCCAACGACTATAGCATTATCGTTATGGCAAGATGGGGTGAAACAAAGCTCCTTTTCACAGGCGACTCTGAGAAAAAGGGCGAGGAAGCATTGGTTGATAAATACGGAAGCAAGCTTGACGATGTTTTAGACTGTGATGTTTTCAAGGCGGGACATCACGGCTCAAGCACGTCATCCTGCCAGGATATCATCGATGCCGCATCTCCTGCTTACATAATTATCAGCTGCGGCGAGGACAATGATTACGGACATCCGCACGCTGAAGCAATGGCAAGATTCAAAAAGGCGGTTGGCGAAGATAAAATTTATCGCACAGACGAGTCGGGTACGATAATTTTGACAACCGACGGTGAGAAGATTACCGTTTCTGTTTCCAATTAAAGAAAAAGAGCAAGAATTCCTTCGAGATTCTTGCTCTTTTTCTGTCGGTTTTAGTTTAGAGTTATGAGGCACGCTATGCTCGCCGTTATGAATTTGCCAGGCAAATGTTATGATATAATTGCCCTACTAATTTATAACTTGGCGAAGCCAATCATAACTATGCGAAGCATATCATAGTTTATAACTTGCCCCTAGGGCAATAATAGTTTAGCGTGATACTCCTCTAAGAGTATCACGCTATTCGCCTTCCCTTGATTATTATTTCTGTATAATTGAATACTTGCCCGCAAATTCCTTGAAATCGTTTTGGAATTCGTCGTCGTTTTCGTTCTTAACCGCATTGAGGTATTCGTGTGTGCCAAAGCTATTATGTGCGGTTTCGATAATTGCAACCGCAATGTTAGAGCAGTGGTCCGAAATTCTTTCGTAGTTGTTAAGAAGGTCGGAAAGCACAAAGCCAAGCTCAATTGTACAAGCACCCTTTTGAAGTCTTGTTATGTGATTTGCCTTTGTCGTTGCGATAAGCTTGTCGATTACCTGCTCGAGCGGTTCAACCTTCTTTGCAATAGCCAAATCATTATCGATAAATGATTTTGACGTAATTTGAAGGATTTCCTTTATCGCGTCCGTGATAACCGCAATTTCTGCCTTCGCCTCATCGGAAAAGACGATATTCTTCGTCTTTAATTCCTCAGAAACGTCGTTAATATTAACTGCGTGGTCGCTAAGACGCTCAAAGTTACCTATAGTGTGAAGAAGCTTTGAGTTCAAGTTACTGTCCGCACGTGTAAGAGAATGAGAAGCAATTTGAACGAGGTAAGTTCCGATGTGGTCCTCGTACTTGTCAATCAATCCCTCTTTTTCGATAATTTCCTGCGCGGTTTTTTTGTCGTAATTGTAAAGAGAATCAATTGCAAGATTGAGTGCGTCACAGGAAAGCACGCACATTTCATCAGTTAGGTTGCCGCACTCGGAAAGTGCAATCGCGGGTGACTTTGAAATAAGAATCGGGTCGATGTAAGCAACCTTTTCCTTTTCTTCCTTATCTTTAACAAGGAGGTAAGCGATTTTTTCAAACAGCTTCGAGCAAGGAAGCAATACAAGCGTCGTTACGACATTAAAGAGTGTATGGAAAATCGCAATTGTCCATACGGTAACACCCTTGCTGTACCAAAGCTCGTCAAGCGGTGTTAAGCAAGTAATTAAGAACGGAATAAAGCAGAGCGCAACGGCAAACAGCTTGATAACAAGGTGAGTTATAGCAACACGCTTTGCGTTTCTGTTTGCTCCAAGGCTTGAAATAACCGCCGTTACACAAGTACCGATGTTAAAGCCGAGAATGATAGGAATGGCAACCTTAAAAGGAATATCAGTTCCCGAAAGAGCAGCCGCACCTACAAGCACCTGTAAAACACCGACAGATGCAGAGGATGATTGAATTATAGTAGTGAAAAGTGTTGCAAGAATAAGACCAATCCATACGCCAATCCAAGGAGTTTGGAAAAAGTCAATTATGTTAAGCAGAATATCGTTGTATTTTTGGTCCTCTAAGAAGTCAACCGCCATTGACATAAGCTCCATGCCCTGCATAAGAATTGCAAAGCCGAGGCAGAGTGTACCGATATCCTTGTTTAATTTTCTTTTCTTGCTGAAAAACATTATAAGAGCAATACCGATAACCGCGATGATAGGAGCAAAGAACGATGGCTTAAGAAGCTTTAATACTTCAATCCAACGCGCATCTATATTGAGCTTGCTTGCATCGAGATACGGCAAGCCCGTAATCCAAGGCGTGATGGTTGTACCGATGTTAGTACCCATAAGCATACCGATGGTTTGCGGAAGAGTCATAATGCCTGAGCCAACAAGACCTACAATCATAACGGTTGTGGCAGACGATGACTGAATAACGGCAGTTACACCCGCACCGAGCGCCATACCCTTGAATTTATTCGAGGACGCCTTTTTAAGTATGACCTCAAGCTTGCCGCCGGCCATTTTTTCAAGACCGTTTGTCATCATGCTCATTCCGTAAAGGAACATTGCAAGACCGCCAAGCATTGTGGCAATTCTGATTAAAATTTCAACAACACTCATTTTATGTTTCCTTTCTGTGCTTTGGATAATTCTAATTTTCTCCGATTATATTATAACACGAAAATATTGAAAAGCAAGGAAAAAATCGCTTAGTGTAAAAAAATTGTAAAAAATAAACAAAACCACTCCGCTTAGTGAGGCGGAGTGGTGTAATTTGTAGAAATTATGCAGAAACAAATTTTATAAGAATGCTATGCGGAACTATCTTGCCAACCAATCTTAAAAACTTGTAAAGCAATCTCGGTGTATATACGGCTCTGCCGCGTTTAGCTGCCTTGAAGCCGTTCTTTGCAACCTTTGCGGTATTGCAGAAGGGCATTTTGTTGATTAAGCTTTTTTTGTCGCTGTCAACACCCGCAACCGTGAAAAACTCCGTTGGCATAGCACCGGGGCAAACGGCGGTTACGTTGATTTTTCTTTTTCTCAATTCATGCCTTAGTGCGCGGCTAAAGCTCATTACGTACTTTTTCGTTGCGGAATATACTGCCATATTTGGAACAGGCGCAAACGCAACGATAGAAGCGGTATTTATGATTTTTGCACCCTCTTGCATATATCCGAGAGCATAGTATGTAATTTTGGTAAGCGCTTTTACGTTCAAATCAATCATATTTGTTTGCTTCGAAAGGTCAATTTCGTCAAGCTTACCGTAAGCACCGAAGCCAGCGTTATTGAAAAGATACTTAATATTCGGATTTTCTTCCTTAATGATATTAAGGAGCTTTTCGTGACTTTCATCAACCGTCAAGTCAAGCGGTATAACTCTTGTTTTGATTTTTCCGTATTTTTGCGAAATTTCGTTTAGCGCACCCTCGCGCCTTGCGATGATCCAAACCTCGTCAAGCACCTCGTCCTGTATTACCTTGTAGTATTCAGTGCCGAGACCGCTTGATGCTCCGGTTATAATAGCAATATTCATATAATCTTATAATCTCCGCTAAAAATTTAATTTTTTCAAGAATGTGCAAGCACAGTCGCTCCAAATGCCTATATCCTCGTGGTCATAGGCAAGACCGAGACCGTGGCAACCAACAGGGAATATGTGAAGCTCGAAATAAACTCCGTTCTTGCTAAGCGCGCTTGCAAGCTCAAGTGAGTTTCTTACAGGCACGAGGTTGTCGGTTGCAGTATGCCAAATAAATGCGGGGGGAGTGTCTTTATTTACGTTCTTTTCTGTTGAAAAGAGGTCGATAAGCTCCTTGTTTTGCCATTCATCCGACAAGAGATTTTGCCTTGAGCCCAAATGTGTAAACTCGTCTTGGAAGGTTACAACTGCATAGCAGGGAATAAAAGCATCGGGGCGTGCGCTCAATTCGTCAATTTCGTCCGCTTTTTCGTAAGCGGGGTAGTCATAAAGCGTAGCGGAAGAGCAAATCAAGTGCCCACCGGCAGAAAAGCCGCAAACCGCTACCTTTTCAAAGCCAAGTGAACGAATGGTTCTTATCGCACGCTGAATATCGGAAAGCGGAGCAAACTTGTGGCACGGCGCTACGTTGTAATCAAGAATAAACGAGTTAATGCCATGCTCGTTGAACATATCTCCGATAACTCCCTTTTCGTGATCGGCTTTTCCGCCGTATCCACCGCCGGGACAAACCAAAACGGCAGTTTTCTTATCATTTACAATTTTCGGTGTGATTGACGGCTCAAAGCCGTTATTCGTATATTCAATGTAGGGTGGCTTCTGCCAAAGCATAATTTTTTCCATAATGACCTCTTAACCTAAAAACTTGGCACAAAAAGAATTTATAGCCAAAAACATTATATCATTATTTAAATGCTATGTCAACAAAATGGCGACTTAAAAAATCAGTTTTTTTGAAAAAAGGTATTGACAAAGCCAACTTTGTGTGATATTATAGGTAAGCACTAAATGATGCCCTTGTAGCTCAGACGGTAGAGCACTTGACTTTTAATCAAGGTGTCCGGAGTTCGAATCTCCGCAAGAGCACCATAAAAAGACTCGGAATTGTATGCAGTTCCGAGCCTTTTTTATTATTTGATGATATGCCGACAGGTTAAAAATTGGCAATTTGAACAAAAAACAAAGCATTCAAAAGTGAAAAATGACGGACAATTTGTTACAATTGGACAAATTGTTAAATATTAAATAATTGTGTTTATGCAACTTGACAAAGCCCTTATTTTATGTTATATTATTATATGTAGAAAAATTATATCTATAGGATAGTTTCGTATGAAACAATCAAGGAGGGACAAATGAAAAAAATTCTTTCATTGACTTTGGTTGCTTTAATGATCGTATCTATGTTGATTTTGTGTAGCTGCAGCATCGGCGGTGGCACAGACACATCATCCGGCAGCGACGATACACAAACAAGCACCTCAACAGACACGGGCTCGTCACAGCAAAAGCCACAAGTGCCATTGCCTGACGACGCAAACGATGATACTTCGTTTGATAACGTTGTTGAATTTTAATTTACAAAGGGGATAAGTATGAAAAAAATAGCATCACTCTTATTAGCGGTACTAATGCTGCTTCCTGCATTTGCATGCTTTGCATTTGCGGGTGGAAATGATTTGGATGTTGAAGCGCTTGATGCTCAAGAGCAAAGCGAGGGAGATAATATTATTTCCGAAGCAACGCTCAGCAGCTTTTACATATCCAATACAGGAGAATTTACGCCGATAAATATTGCTCCGTCAAAAAATTATGATTTAGGCGCGTTGACAGATGGAGATTTGTCTACGGGTTCTAACACGGGTAGAACTATAAACTACTCAATTCAATACAGCTTTGCTGTTCCACGTTATTTTACTGACGTTGTTGTTTATGCAAACGGCTCAGGTACTTTGCCGACAGGAGCATCAGTAAATGAAAACTATTCAATCGAAGAATTGACTGTTACACTCTACAAGGCTGGCGACGTTGTGCTTGAGGAAAAGATTGCAATGAACGGCTTGGATGAGGCGGTTGTTAGCGCTGAGGTAGCTGCAGATACAATCGTTATCACCCGTGATCAGTCACATATCCCAACTTCAGACCGCGGTGTGGATTTCTTGAGAGAAATTAAAGCTTATTCGATAGAGAAGGAATTCTGCGATGTTGTTAAGTCAAACATTGCTTCCGAGGCATATATCTACGGTACAGGTACAAACGAGGGCGACTACTGTGACAACTGGTGGGCTTGGTCACCCAAGGCACTTGTTGACGGTAAGATCGACGTTGGTACACGTTCACCGAAGGGCTGGAACTATTCTATAGTTTTGGAATTTACTAAGGACTACTTAATTTCCGAGCTTAACCTTCACTTAAACGGTAAGGGTGAGCTTGCAAACTCCGGCTCTGTTGAAGAGGTTCTTATGAATATCTCACAAATCAGAGTTCGTCTTTTCAATATGGAGGGCGACCAGGTTTACGACTCTAAGGACGTTCCGGTTGACTCAACTAACGTAAAGCTTGACCCATTCGTTGAAGCATCAAAGATTAAGATCGAAATTGCCAACGGTAAGGGCGACGGTAGTGAATTTATGTGGGAAATTGAAACCTTCGTTGAAGAGGGTAACCACATTTTTGAAAAGACAGGCGAAAGCAACCCAACCTGTAACCGCCCGGGATATCTTGAATATTCCTGCGATTGCGGCAAGGTTATCAAGAAAACCGTTCCCGCAACAGGCTTCCACCAATATGATGATGGTGTTGTTACAACTCCTGCAACAGAAACCGTGAACGGCGTTCTTACAAAGAGATGTATCGCTTGCGGCGAAACAAAGGATTATGATATCCCTGCGACTGCACACAACTGGGATGACGGTGTTGTAACCGCTCCCGACTGTGATAGCGAAGGCTCAACGCTTTATTCCTGCAAGGGCTGTGCAATTGAAAACTGTGATGCCACATACGTTACAGATATTAAAGATGCTCTTGGACACGACTGGGATGACGGCGTTGTTATAAGAAAAGCATCAACAGTTAGCTACGGACAAAAGAAGCTCACCTGTATGAGAGACGGCTGTGGCGAAACAACCATCAAGCAAACAAGAAAGCTCCTTTATACCGACAGCGTTGCTGATTTTGAATTCATAAAGGGCAACTATCAGGTAGAGGTTGATCTCAATGAGAAGGATGAGCTTTATGACGAATCTCCAACAGCGGGATATCCGATATTGGGCGAGGATTCATATGAGGCAATCGTTGACGATGACCCATTGACATATTGGTACGGTACAAGCGGATCAACATATACAATTATTCTTGACTGTGAATATGTTTTCACAAAGGCAGTAATGTATGCCAGCGGTAACAACACAACCTTTAAGGTTGAGTGGATAAATGCAGACGACGAGGTAACTGCGGTATACACCACAAAATGGAATACCGTAGGCGTTTTGGATAAAAACAACCCAATTAGCGTTGATATGTCCGAATCCTTGACAAGCGGCGCAAAGGCTGCAAAAATCCGTATTACCCCAACTCTTGCTAAGTGGCCAAACGGTTGGGCAATGTCCTTCCACGGTCTTGACTTGGTAGCTCATGACTGTAAGGTTGATGCAAGCGACTATATTCTCTCCGGCGACAAGTACGTAAAGCCAACCTGCACAACTGATGGCTCATGCATTGCTAAGTGTCCTGTATGCTCAAATGAGCTTAATGTTACACTTCCAAAGGAAGAGTTCGGACATAAGGTTGACAATGTAATAGCTGACCTTGAACCAACCTGTTCAACACCAGGTTACGGTCACGGAACATGTACAGATTGCGGAACAAACGTTGAAAATATTGTTATTCCTGCACTCGGCACTCACGTTTACGATACTGAAATAGTATTTATGGAAGCAAAGTGCGGTGCTATCGGTATTAAACAAATTGTATGTAAGGGTTGCGGAAGAGTAGGCTCACAATTCCCAATTGCTTCTACAAACGTTCATACAAACCATTGGGCACAGGATTACGTTCCAACATACACCGATACAGGTAAGGAAATTTACGTATGCTCAGGTTGCGGCTTACCTGCGGACGAAAACGGTGTATCCGAAAAGGAAATTGCAAAGAAGGTTCTTTCAAGTGAATTCTTGTCATTTGTTGGATATTCAGTAAGAACAACAGGCTATGCAGGTATCCGTCTTACATATAAGATTGATATGGAAATGCTCGCTGAAATTGAATACGAGTGTGACGTTAGAATTATCACATACGTTACAAACAAGGACGGCGAAACAAAGAGCGTTGAATCATACGGTAAGTATAGCCAAGACCGTTACTCAGACGATGGAGAATTCTCAGTTGTAATTAAGCCATCTTCTTACTACGATGAATATGAAGTAAAGACAGTTGTAAGACTTATGAACTTCAGAGGCGTTGAATACGTTGACTTTGACCTTGGCGAGCTTGCGACAGACGATAACGGCAAGATTAGCTTGTGCGAGGTTGCTGAAAACGTTTTGGCTACTGCAAAGTACCTTGGTGACAAGGAAAAAGAATTTTACGAAAAAATCGTAGCTGGCAAATAATTGAAAATCCCCTAAAATATAAAAGGCACTTCGTAAGGAGTGCCTTTTTTGAGTAAAATTTAATTATCAAAAATACATAGAAAGCGATGCTTAAAAGGTTGATGTAACTAATTGAAAGAGCAGATGAAACGCTCATCTGCTCGTAAAAAATCTTCATTATTATATATTAGTAGTATCATCCATATATTTTGAGGACTCATTTTGCGCCATTTTGTCGCATCTTTCGTTGTATGGATGTCCTGCATGACCCTTCACCCAAACGTAGGTAATTTGGTGCTTCTTAATCTCGTCAAGTAATATTTCCCAAAGATCGGGGTTCAACGCTTGAGAACGGTCTGACTTTCTCCAATTGTTTGCGCGCCATGACTCAGCCCAACCGTTGACAATTCCGTCTATAACGTATTTTGAATCTGATGTGAGTGTTATATCGCAGCTTTCCTTGAGCGCCTGTAATGCTTTAATAACCGCGGTTAGCTCCATACGGTTGTTTGTTGTATTAGCCTCGCCACCGCATAATTCCTTTTCGATTCCCTTGTAAACAAGAACCGCCCCCCAACCGCCGGGACCGGGGTTATATCTACAAGAGCCGTCTGTGTAAATATCTATATGCTTCATCAAAATATTTCCTTAAAATTTAATATATATAATTCTAACATAAATATATCATTAATTCAAGTGAAATAAAATAATTTTATTTTTTTCAAAAATGTGTTGACAATAGATATTTTATGTGATAAAATAACGCAGAACGAGTATGTCTATACTCGCTCCTACCGTCAATTCAGTTGACGGTCATTAAGTCCACAGGAGGTAAAGAAAATGGAAAAGGTTATGAACTCTTATGAAACTTTGTTCGTAGTTGACGCAACAATCGCTGAAGACGATATTAAGGCAACTATCGAGAAGTTTACAGCTCTTATTGCTGACAACGGTACTATCGAGTCAGTTGATGAGTGGGGCAAGAGAAGACTTGCATACCCAATCAACGACAAGAACGATGGCTACTATGTTCTTGTTTACTTTAAGAGTGAAGGCTCATTTACAGCAGAGCTTGAGCGTTTGTTCGGTATCAACGAAAACATTCTTCGCTCTATTGTAATTCGCCAAATCGAAGACAAGAAGACAAGAAAAGACGCTTAATTTTAGAAAGGGGAAATCAAAATGGCAAACTTGAACTTTAACAAAGCAATTTTGGGCGGTAGACTTACAGCTGACCCCGAGGTTAAGCAAACAACTCAAGGCACACCTGTTGTTCAATTCTCACTTGCAATCAACCGTAAGGGTAAGGATGCGCAAGCAGATTTCATCAACTGCGTTGCTTGGAGACAAACAGCAGATTTTATCGGTAAATTCTTCAGAAAGGGTAGCTCCATCTGTGTTACAGGTTCAATCCAGACAAGAAGCTGGAATGACCAACAGGGTAACAAGCGTTCAACAACCGAGGTTGTTGTTGACGAGGCGTTCTTTGTAGATTCAAAGGCTGAGGGCGTTGGTGGCTTTGAGGAGCCATCATTCCAAACACCGCAAGCACCTAAGTTTGAAGAGGTTGCCGGAGACGACGACTTGCCGTTCTAATTCACGGCGAACAAAATTTATAGGAGGATACTAATATGGATAACAACACAACTGTTGAAAAAGAACAGGTTGTTCAACAGCGTCCTGCTCGTCAGGTTATGCGCAAAAAGAAGAAGGTTTGTGCATTCTGCGCTGATAAGATTGGTCATATAGATTATAAAGATACAGCTCGTTTGAGAAAGTATGTTACTGAGCGTGCAAAGATTCTTCCAAGAAGAATTACAGGCACATGCGCTCATCACCAAGGCGAACTTACAAAGGCAATCAAGCGCGCTCGCTTTATGGCTCTTATGCCTTACATCGACGACTAATAATTAAAAAGCAAGCCAATCGGCTTGCTTTTTTTATCTATAAAATAATTCATTGCATTTGCAAAGCTATACAAGCGGAGAAGAGCAAAAAAATAAAGAGCTATGCGGGTTAACATAGCTCTATTTTAATTAATTTCGGGTTTGCTTATGCCATCTTGTTGTACATAAGTGTGAACTGGCTCTTCTTGTGCGCAGCGTTGTTCTTGTGAAGAATTCCCTTAGCAACAGCTTGGTCAACTTTCTTTACAGCAGCTACGTAAGCAACTTGAGCAGCTTCCTTTTCACCAGCTTCAACAGCAGCCTTAAACTTCTTAATTGCTGTGTTGAGTTGTGATTTAAGCATCTTATTACGAAGTGTTTTAGTAGCGATAACCTTTACACGCTTCTTCGCAGATTTGATATTAGGCATGATAAATCCTCCTTTAATATTATAATCCGACAGATGCTTATCCGTTGCCTGAGAGGGTGCTTCGAATACGCCTGTTCGTACAGTTACATATAATATCACACTATTTTCAAAAAATCAAGACCTTTTTAGAAAAAATTGAAATTATTTATCTAAAGTATAAATTTAATGTAAATTATATTACACGCACACGCGTTAATACGGCTAAAAACGCCTTGAATTTGGTTCATAAAAAATTTACATATTAAAAGTTTGTAAACTTTCAAGAAATAAATTGTAAATTTTTACATTATTTTCAAAAAAATTATAATTACTATTGACTTTTTATTTTATGGGTGCTATAATCTGTTACTGCGCAATATTTTTTAAATAATTCTTTTATACTATATATAAAAGGGAAGTTGGAGTAAAAAGATATGGTCAAAGAACAAAAGCTTGGCAAAAACATTAGAATGAATTTTGCTAAAATCAATGAGCTTTGCGAAATGCCAAACCTTATTGATGTACAAAAGGAGTCATTTGAATGGTTCTTGGAAAAGGGTATCCAAGAGGTTCTCAATGACGTTTCTCCTATCACAGACCACACAGAGGATCTTTCAATCGAGTTTGTTTCATACACACTTGATGTAAACAATCCTAAGTATCCTGTTGAGGAATGTAAAATCAGAGACGTTAACTACGCAGCTCCTTTGCGTGTAAATGTTCGTCTTTCTAACAAAACAACAGGTGAGGTAAAAGAGCACGAGGTCTTCATGGGTGATTTCCCACTTATGACAGACAACGGCACATTCGTTATCAACGGTGCTGAGCGTGTTGTTGTTTCACAAATCGTTCGTTCTCCGGGAATGTACTACGATTATTCTGTTGACAAGACAGGCACACATAACTATTCTGCACAGATTATTCCTTATCGCGGTGCTTGGCTCGAATACGAAACAGATTCATCAAACGTATTCTACGTTCACATCGATAAGAACAGAAAGATGCCTATTACTATTCTTATTCGTGCACTTGGTGTTGAAACCGCTGAGGATCTTAAGGATATGTTCGGCTCTAAGTTCATTACTCCTACCCTTGAAAAGGATGAGTGCGAAAAGCTCGCTATGGAGTTTGGCACAACAATTCAAGAGGAAGCATTAAAGGAAATCTATAAAAGACACCGTCCCGGTGAGCCTGCTATCGTAGAGAGCGCACAAATTCTTATTCACAACCTCTTCTTCGACGGCAAGAGATACGACCTTTACCCTGTTGGTCGTTATAAATTCAACGAAAAGCTCGCTATTTCAAAGAGAATTCTCGGTCTTACACTTTCACGCCCTGTTGTAAGCAACCTTACAGGCGAGGTTATTTGTGAAATCGGTAAGGTTATCACAGAAAGCGACATTGAGCTTATCGAATCAAACTGTGTAAACGAGGTTTACGTTACAGTTGCTGAAAGAGAAAGCGGTGAGCCAACTGAGCTTAAGGTGTTCGGCAACGGCACCGTTGATCCTAAGTACCTCCTTGGTGAGGGCTGGAGAGACGGCCTTGAGGACTTTGGCGTTAGCGAAAAGCTTAACTATGAAGCACTTATTGCAATTATAAATGAATGTGGCGGCGACAGAGATGCCATTATTGAAAAGCTCAAGCGCAATACAGAGGAGCTTTGTCCAAAGCACATCACAAGAGAAGATATCTTAGCATCAATTTCTTACCTCGTTGGTCTTGACTACGGCATTGGTAAGAAGGACGATATTGACCACCTTGGCAACCGTCGTCTCCGTTGCGTAGGTGAGCTTCTCCAAAACCAATTCCGTATCGGTATGTCCCGTATGGAAAAGGTTATCAGAGAAAGAATGAACACACAAGACGTTGAGGAGCTTTCTCCAAAGACACTTGTTAATATCAGACCTGTTGCTACTGCAATCAGAGAGTTCTTCGGTTCATCACCGCTTTCACAGTTTATGGACCAGAACAACCCACTTGCAGAGCTTACACATAAGCGCCGTGTATCAGCGCTCGGCCCTGGTGGCTTGTCAAGAGACAGAGCTGCATTTGAGGTACGTGACGTTCACTATACACACTATGGTCGTCTTTGCCCTGTTGAATCTCCTGAAGGACCAAACATCGGTCTTATCTCATACCTTTCAACCTTTGCAAAGATTGATAAGTACGGCTTTATTAAGGCACCTTACCGTAAGGTAATTGACGGTGTTGTTACTGATGAGGTTGTTTACTTAACAGCTGACGAAGAGGACGGACACGTTATAGCACAGGCATACGAGGAGCTTGATGAAAACAAGCGCTTCGTAAAATCAAGAATCGTTGCACGTGAAAGACAAGAGGTTTTGGAAACAGACTCTAAGCGTGTTACTTATATGGATATTTCACCAAAGATGGTGGTTTCTGTTTCAACTGCAATGATTCCGTTTATTGAAAACGACGACAATACCCGTGCGCTCATGGGTTCAAACATGCAGAAGCAGGCAGTTCCGCTTCTCACCTCCGACTCACCAATCGTTGGTACGGGTATGGAGTACAAGGCGGCAGTTGACTCAGGCGTTGTTGTTCTTGCCAAGGAAGCTGGCGTTGTTGAAAGAGTTGATGCAAATCAAATTATAATTAAGCGCGACAGTGGTATTAAGGACAGATATGAGCTTATCAAGTTCAAACGCTCCAACCAAAGCACCTGCGTAAACCAAAACCCAATAGTTGTTCTTGGCGAAAGAGTAGAAAAGGGACAGGTTATTGCTGACGGTCCTGCAACCTCACAGGGTGAAATCTCACTCGGTAAGAATGCCCTTATCGGCTTTATGACTTGGGAGGGCTACAACTACGAGGACGCGGTTCTTCTTAACGA
The DNA here is from genome assembly GCA_017625935.1 of Clostridia bacterium. GTDB lineage: Bacteria > Bacillota > Clostridia > Oscillospirales > CAG-272 > RGIG2000. The sequence continues at coordinate 5,242 of JAGALA010000037.1, read as the reverse complement.
AAAGCTCGTTCGTGATGACGTTTATACCTCAATTCACATTGAGGAGCATACACACGAGGCAAGAGATACAAAGCTCGGTCCGGAGGAAATCACAAGAGAAATTCCTAACGTTGGTGAGGAGGCTCTTAAGAACCTCGATGAAAACGGTATCGTAAGAATCGGTACTGAGGTTAAGCCACATAGCATTCTCGTTGGTAAGGTTACACCTAAGGGTGAAACAGAGCTTACTGCAGAGGAACGCTTGCTCCGTGCTATTTTCGGCGAAAAGGCAAGAGATGTAAGAGATACATCACTCCGTGTAAAGAACGGTCAAAACGGTATCGTTGTTGACGTTAAGGTGTTCTCACGTGAAAACGGCGATGAGTTATCCCCCGGCGTACACAAGGTAGTTAAGGTTTACGTTGCCCAAAAGAGAAAGATCTCTGTTGGTGACAAGATGGCGGGCCGTCACGGTAACAAGGGTGTTGTATCAAGAATTCTCCCACCTGAGGATATGCCTTTCTTGGCAGACGGTACACCGCTTGATATCGTTCTTAACCCACTCGGCGTTCCATCACGTATGAATATCGGTCAGGTTCTTGAGGTTCACCTTGGAATCGCGGCTAAAAAGCTCGGATGGAAGATTATGACTCCTGTATTCGACGGTGCTCACGAGCAAGATATCTTTGAGTGCTTAAAGATGGCAGGTCTTTGGAGAGACGTTCTTCCTAACGAAAACACCGATGGAAAGGATCTCTTCGAGGAGGTTATCCGTGAGGATGGCAAGAAGGACATCCAAAAGCTCGACAAGGAAACAAGAAACAACCCCGAAGCAATCAAGAAGCTCCAAGAAGAGGGCAAGCTTAAGATTTGCGACGGTAAGACAATCCTTTACGACGGACGTACAGGCGAACCGTTTGATAACCCTGTAACCGTTGGTATCATGTATTATCTCAAGCTTCACCACTTGGTTGACGACAAGATTCACGCCCGTTCAAACGGTCCTTACTCACTTGTTACACAACAGCCTCTCGGCGGTAAGGCACAGTTCGGCGGTCAGCGTTTCGGAGAAATGGAGGTTTGGGCGCTCGAAGCATACGGCGCAGCTTACACTCTCCAAGAAATCTTGACGGTTAAGAGTGATGATATTATAGGTAGAACAAAAGCATTTGAGGCAATCGTTAAAGGTCAAAACATCCCAACACCAGGTATTCCTGAATCCTTCAAGGTTCTTGTTAAGGAGCTTCAGGCACTTGCTCTTGACATTACCGTTCTTGATAAGGATGGCAATGAAATTGAGCTTTCGAATATCGGCGAGGAGGATCTTGAGCCAATGAACATCGTAAGTGTTGCTGAGGAAAATCAAGATTCCGATGACGAAGAGTTTGATGAAGAATACGAGGAAAATGAGGACGAATTCGAGAACGAATTTGACGACATTGACTCACAGTTTGACGACTTTGACGAATAATAGTATAAACAAAAAACTAAAAAAGAAGGATAATGCTAATGGAACATACATTTGATTCTATAAAAATCGGTCTTGCGTCTCCGGAAAAGATCCTTAGCTGGTCTTCAGGCGAGGTAACAAAGCCTGAAACAATCAACTACCGTACTCAAAAACCGGAAAAAGACGGACTTTTCTGCGAAAAGATCTTTGGCCCAACAAAGGACTGGGAATGCTCTTGCGGAAAATATAAGCGTTCACGTCATAAGGGACACAGATGCGAGAAGTGTGGCGTTGAGGTAACAACTAAAAAGGTGCGCCGTGAGAGAATGGGTCACATTTCTCTCGCTTGCCCTGTATCACACATTTGGTACTTCAAGGCAAACCCTTCCAGAATGGGACTTATACTTGATATTTCATCAAAGGCACTTGAAAACGTTCTTTACTTCGTTCAAAGAATCGTTATTGATCCGGGTGAGACACCTCTTATGAAATATCAGCTCTTGAAAGAGAGTGAATATGAAGCATACTATGAAAAGTATGGTGATCGCTTCGTTGCTGAAATGGGCGCTGAGGCAATCAAAAAGCTTCTTATGGAAATTGATATTGAAGCACTTTCCAAGGAGCTTAAGGAGGAGCTTCTTAAGTCCTCCGGACAAAAGAAGGTTCGTATCATTAAAAGACTTGAAATCGTAGAAGCATTCAGAAAATCAGGCAACAGACCTGAATGGATGATTCTTGACGTGCTCCCTGTAATTCCACCGGATATCAGACCAATGGTTCCACTTGACGGTGGCAGATATGCAGCTTCTGATATCAACGATCTTTACAGAAGAGTAATTAACAGAAATAACCGTCTTAAGAAGCAAATCGAAATTCATTCACCTGAGCTTATTATCAAGAACGAAAAGAGAATGCTTCAAGAGGCAGTTGACTCGCTCTTTGACAACGGTAAGAGAGGCAAGCCTGTTACAGGTCCAAGCTCACGTGAGCTTAAGTCTCTTTCCGAAATGTTAAGAGGTAAGCAGGGTCGCTTCAGACAGAACCTTCTCGGTAAGCGTGTTGACTATTCGGGTCGTAGCGTTATCGTAGTAGGTCCAAACCTCAAGATTTACCAATGTGGCTTACCACGTGAAATGGCTCTTGAGCTCTTCAAGCCATTCGTTATGAAGCGTCTTGTCGAAACAGGCAAGGCGGCTAACATTAAAGAAGCTAAGAGAAACGTTGAGCAGGTTGTTGACGATGTTTGGGATGCACTCGAAAACGTAATTAAGGAGCATCCGGTTCTTCTTAACCGTGCGCCAACACTTCACCGTCTTTCAATTCAGGCGTTCGAGCCTGTGCTTGTAGAAGGCAGAGCGATCAGACTTCACCCACTCGTATGTAAGGCGTTCAACGCCGACTTCGACGGTGACCAGATGCCTGTTCACGTTCCGCTTTCAAGCGAAGCACAAGCAGAGGCAAGATTCTTAATGCTTTCTGCAAACAACCTTTTGAAGCCTGTTGACGGTAAGGCGATTGCAGTACCTTCACAGGATATGGTCCTCGGCTCATACTACCTTACACTTGATAAGGCAGGCGAAAAGGGCGAGGGCAGCGTGTACCGCAACTTCGACGAAGCTATGATGGCTTATGAAACTAAGCAGCTTGAGCTTCACGCTCCAATCAAGATTAGAGTTGAGAAGGAAATTAACGGCGAAAAGAAATCAAAGATTATAAACGCTACACTCGGTAGACTTATTTTCAATGAATATATTCCACAGGACCTCGGCTACGTAGACAGAGACGTTGACCCATTTGGACTTGAAATTGACTTCGTTGCAGAGAGCAAGAAGCTTTCAGAGATAGTTGACCGTACAATCAAGATTCACGGCTTTACAAAGGCTGCTGAGGTTCTTGACCATATCAAGGAAATGGGCTATAAGTACTCAACAAGAGCTTCACTTTCAATTTCCGTTGCCGACATGATTATTCCTGAAAGCAAGGCGGAAATTTTGAAGAAGGCAGACCAAGAGGTTGACGAAATCTTCTCATATTACAATGAGGGTGAGCTTTCCGATGAGGAAAGATACAACTGTGTAATTTCTATTTGGGATAAGGCAACAAATGCCGTAACTAAGGAGATGCTTAGCTCATTTAACAGATACAACCCAATTAAGATGATGGCTGAGTCAGGTGCCCGTGGTAGTGAAAAGCAGATGCGTCAGCTTGCGGGTATGCGTGGTCTTATGTTCTCCGCAACAGGTAAGACAATGGAAATCCCTGTTAAGTCAAACTTCCGCGAGGGTATTTCAATACTTGAATACTTTATGGCGGCAAAGAGCTCACGTAAGTCACTTTCCGATACAGCTCTTAAGACAGCCGACTCAGGTTACCTTACAAGACGTCTTGTTGACGTTTCACACGAGGTTATCATCCGTGAGCAAGACTGTGGCACTCGTAACTATATGGTAATGAGTGACATTAAGGATAACGACGGACAAACCGTTGAAAAGCTTGAGGATAGAATTCTCGGCAGATACACCGTTGAGGATATTGTAAATCCTGCAACAGGTGAGGTTATCGTAAAAGAAAACGAAATGATTTTGGCACGTGACGTTAAAAAGATCATCGCTGCCGGAATTAAAGAGGTTAAGGTTCGTTCAGTTCTTCGTTGCCAAGCAAAGGGCGGCGTATGTGCTCATTGCTACGGTATGGACCTTGCAAGCTCCAAGCCGGTTAATATCGGTGAGGCTGTTGGTGTTATCGCCGCTCAGTCAATCGGTGAGCCCGGTACACAGCTTACAATGAGAACCTTCCATACAGGTGGTGTCGCAGGTGCAAACATCACTCAGGGTCTTCCAAGAGTTGAAGAGCTCTTCGAGGCAAGAAGACCGAAGAACCCTGCAATTGCTTCCGAGGCTACGGGTGAGATTAGCATTACTCTCGAGGGTAAGATTAACAAGATCCACGTAACAGACGAGGAAACAGGCGCAGAATACAACTACGACGTTCCATTTAAGACAACAATGGTTGTTCACGACGGTGACAGAGTAGTTAAGGGTCAAGCTCTTACTGAGGGCTCAATGGCTCCACTTGATATTCTTAAGATTAACGGTATTGAGGCGGTTTACGACTATATTGTACGTGAGGTACAAAAGGTTTACCGTTCACAAAACGTTGACGTTGACGATAAGCACATCGAGGTTATTACCCGTCAGATGACCAGAAAGGTTAGAATTGACAACCCGGGTGATACTGAGCTTATTGAGGGCGTTACAGTAGATGTTACCGAGCTTATTGAGGAAAATGAAAAGATTCAAGCAAGAATTGATGCAGGTGAAATCTCACTCCGTCTTGCAACCTATTCACCAATTCTCCTCGGTATTACCAAGGCTGCTTCTTCAACAGAATCCTTCCTTTCAGCCGCATCCTTCCAGGAAACAACAAGAGCGCTCACCGATGCCGCAATCCGCGGTAAGGTTGACCACCTCCTCGGCCTTAAGGAAAACGTTATTATCGGTAAGCTTATCCCTGCAGGTACAGGTCTTGCTGAGTATAACAATATCGGCATTAAAAAGGTAGAAAAGGGAACGGAAGAGCCCGCTACTATCGTTGAATAAGATAATTTAAAGCCAAAATTCAGCTTAAAATAAATATCCACCCGCAAAGCGGGTGGTATTTCATTTTCGGGCATAGCCCTAATCACTACTAGCTACGCACAAGTGCGTTGAGAATTGGCCTGCCAGCCATGCGTTTGCTACTTACTACCCATAAATGGGTCCTGTGGGTCGAACATTGCTAACTGATCACTTTCTTTGTCTTTTTGCAATTGGT
>JAGALA010000036.1 GCA_017625935.1 Clostridia bacterium | reverse complement strand
GGTGCGCACCGAATGAAACGGGACGTCGAGGACGTCGCCCCCTACATTTGTTTATCTTTTTTTCGTAGGGGCACCATTGGTCGTGAACCCCCAAAAGTCGCAAGGACTTTTGGGGAACCCCGTGGTCGTCCGCCGTAAAATAACATACACCTTGTAGGGGAGGGGCTTGCTCCTCCCGTCTTGTTGGGTGCGTACCGAATGAAACGGGACGTCGAGGACGTCGACCCCTACAGGTAAAATCAACGCGCGGCGTTGTATATCATCAATGCAACGCATTGGATATCGTCCGTCCCCTGTCTTAGAAGATTTGAATCAATTCACGTTGCTCTGCAACAATTCATGGCGTTAGCCAATTTATGACACAAGGTGTCAATTCATGCGTTTACGCAATTCATCACACGGAGTGTGCACATCATCAACCGCAGGTTGCATCTTTTCACTCTGCGATTTTGCCAACCGTAACATTTGACAGCCTATATATAGTTGAATCGAGGATGTACTCGTCAAGCACGTTGCCGTCGCTGTCGTAGTAGGCGTAGCCGTCTGCCAAGAAATCATCGGGGGAAAATTGAAAATTAAAGCAGGTGATTGCTTCAAAGCTACCGCCGGAAATGGTTAGTGACGAATCCTTATCATTTGCGCTCACACTTGAGAAGCTGCCGCCCTTTATTATTACGGTGCTGCTTGTTGTTCCTTTTGTTGCTATAAGCTCGCCAAACGTGCCGCTTTCAATTGTCAGCTTGCCGCCCTGTACCTGTATGTTGCGTGCGCTTCCGCCACCCTTGGAGTCAATTACCGTTACGTCGCCGCCTGAAACGTATAATGAAATGCTCGTTCTGCCGATGGCTTTGCCGTTTAAGTCAATTGTGAATTTGCCATCTGTTACGTCAATGGGAAAATCCGCTGTCAACGAGCAATTGCTTTCCAAAGTAACAACGCAGCCCTCTTGGCTCTGGGCGTAGCTTACCGCCTCGTAAAGATTTTCAAAATACGTCTTTTCGCCGTTTACCAAAACGCTTGATTCCATTGTGCAAGTGCCGCACACGGTGCAGGTGTAGCTTTCGTCAAGGTTGTGGCTTTCCATTGCTTTTATGTATGTCCAACCGCAGGTCTCGCACGAAACAGACGTTGTGCAATCTCCGTCGTCCTCGCCGTAGTGCTCACTATAATCCTTTTGTGATATGCAGCCCTCGTTTGAGCAGTAGTACCAGTGCGCTAAGTCGTTTGTATTAAAGAAATTGTTGTACACGTGCTCCTTTGGCTCGGTGAAAACGTAGTCGCAATCTGCACAGGTTATAGCGGTGGAGCAGTCTTCGTCATCTATGCCCATAGTGTGTGCTTCCTTTGCAGGGATGGCAATTCCGTCGCAAACGGTACAGTCAATCGCAGTTGTGCAATCTCCGTCGTCCGCGTTTGGATTGTGGGATGCGTCGCGTGTCTTGCCACATCCGTTGCAGCTCGGGTCACAGTCATTATCGTATGAGTGGAGCACCGTTTCACCCTCGCCAAGACCGCAAAGCGTGCAACTCGCCCTTACCGAGCAGGCGTCAATATCGGATGTAGTCCAAAGATGGTCGCCCACCTCGCGCTCTGCTTCGCACTTGTTGCAAACATCGTCACATTCGTTGTCGTAGTCATGCGCGCACTCGCCGCAAGAGGTCAAGGCAAGTGTGAAAAGAAGCAAAACGCAAGATGTGATAAGTAAAAATTTCAGCCTTTTCATAGTGTCAGTTACCTTTCATATTTTTTTCGTTGGTGCAAATTCCGATTAAATCGTCACCGTGAGAATAATGCTTGCAGTCGACACAGCAGCCGTCGGTGAATTTGCTTTCTCCGTGAGCGCAAAGCTCCTGCATTTGCGTCACAAACGGGCGCCCGTCCTCGCTATAAACGGGGCTTTTCTTAAAATCGGGGTAAATGGGCACAGGCTCGCCCGAGTGCCTTTCGTACTCCTCGTAGTAGCCGTAGCGCAATTCAAACCGCCGACCGAAAAGCTCCACCACCCTATATAAATCTCCGTCTCTTATCTTATGCATAGAGAATCCTCCCTTTTAGATGCAGCTTGCACCTTTTGCGGCATACAAAAATCCCGTATACCATCTAAAAATAGTATACGGGAAAATTTATGAAAAAAACATCACCCAAAATCACATTTTTCGGTCCATTTTTTGTGTACTATAATGTGCTAAAAGACCTTGCCTCCATCTTTGAGGGAGGTGGCACGACTTGTCGTGACGGAAGGAGTTTCTTTAGTTGCAAGCGCGCTATAAGGTGTACCAAACCGAATGGGAAGGAGAACCCTTCACCTACGGTTTATCGTTTGTTTTGCACGTATCGGTTGTTGCGGGACGTCGAGGGCGCCGTCCCCTACAAATGGCGTATAATCCGTTTATGCAATTAATGTCCGCAGGACAATTTATGAAGCTCTGCTTCAATTCATGTTGCAACGAAACAATTCATGACACTCTGTGTCAATTCATTCAAAAAAGAGAACCTTGTCGGCTCTCTTTTTTGATTTATAGAATGCTTGAAAACTCACTTCGGTCCTTGACGCCCGTTTTTTGAACGACTCGTGAAACGGAAGAGCCTTCCCCAGTGGGGAAGGGGGACCGCAACGAACATCTTTGGGTTTTAGAACTGCTTTGTAAGCGGTGGATGAGGTGTGCATTTGCGCACCCAACAAGGCGGGAGGATAATATCCTCCCCTACTAGAGAATACTTGAAAATTCGCTTCGGTCTTTAACGCCCGTTTTTTGAACGACTCTTAAGACCGTTTGCTTCACCGTCGACTCGGAAATATAGAGCATTGACGAAATTTCCTTTGAGGTAAAGCCAAACGCGGCAAGCTTTGCAACCTCGCGCTCACGTGAGGTGAGGTTTGATGCAACGTAGCGGTTTCGTACCGCGCCGCTAAGACGCGACCAGCCGATGCTGTACGTGCGGTAAAGCTCCTTGACAACCGCGAGCGCGCTCTCATCGATAAGAGCAAGGCGCTCCTCCAAAAGACCGTCAAAATGGCGCACGTACTCAACCAAAATGCCGAAAAGACCGTCGGGCAATGCTAAGGCAATTGCCTTGTCGATGTGCTTTATTGCAAGCTCCTTTGCGCCTGTGTTGTGATACGCAACGGCGCAGGAAAGGCGCAAAAATATCTCGGGGATTACGGTTTTGTCAACCACCGCTTGGGAAATGAGCGGCTCTATGGCGTTCGGGATCGTTTTCATAAGAGCCAGACCGCTAAGGCCCTCCCTTTCAACCTGCCTTGAGGCAACCTCAAACGCCGACATATATAGATATTTAATGTAGAAAACCTTTGCACAGGGGTGCGCGTCGGGCGGTAACGCCTCGAAATTTCCGCGCATAAACCATTCGGGAAAGTCGTGGTTATCGTAAATTGAACTGTCAATAACGGCAAGCGACAGGGAAACAATCTCGCGCTGTGACTGGCTCTTACAGGGGGCTTCGCAAATATGGCGCTTTGCCTCGTTCCAAAGCTGCAAATCTCCTCGCCAGATAGCACATTGTGCAAGGAGCATACCGCCACCGAGAATTGCATAAAAGCCCGAATGGGAGTTAAGAAAGTATCTTGCCTTGTCGTAAACTCGCTCAATCTCGCCGCGGCGGTATGCAATTTGCGCCTCGAAAAGCTCGTGTGCCTCGATGTTATTCTCAAAAAGCATAATGCTCTCGTCCGCCTTGCCCGCCTCACTGTATATATTCGTCATATCAAGAAAAGGGCTCTTTCTCGGCATTGGCATTGTGGGAATTTCGCCCTTTGCCGCGCTTGGCAAAACCGCGTGTGCAGGAATCATCCACGTGCGCTCCCATCTTGTCGCACCCTTGATTTTGCCCTCTTTGCAAAGTCCTTGAACGCGGCGCGGGGTTACTCCCCATTTTTCTGCCGCTTCCTTAACTGTTATCATTTTTATACCTCGCATCACTAAAAAGTCTTCGCTTAAACGAAATTTTTCTCCGTTTTTCTTTCGCTCAAACGAAATCACACCTAAATTATATATCACCGATTTTCAAAAATCAAGAAAAATCTACAAACAACTTTCGAAAATCTTGAAAAACGCAGAACATTATGATATACTCAAAATGAATAATAATTCAAAAGGAGAGAATTATGAAAAAGAAAATTTTATTCGCTTTGATTGCTTGTCTTTTCGTTTGCCTTCTTGCGCTTACCGTCAGCGCATCAAATGAGGTTACCCTGACAAGCGGCGAAAAGGCTGATCTTGAAGATGTATTTAATGTTCAAACTAAAAACGGGGTAGTTCAAATAACGGGCTTTAATAGCGGCTACTCAAAAAATGACGTAACCGACGTTATTTTCCCCGATGAAATTGACGGGCTTGAGGCAAACTTCCTTTTCGGTGAGGCAACGAGCTTAAAAACCATTACATTTGAAGCAACCGACACGTTTTTTATCAGCGGTGACAATATTTTCACAAAATGCTCGGTAGAAAAGATAACCTTTAACCCTAACTGTATCGTTGAGATAAGAAAGGGCAATTTCTCGAACTGCACAAGCTTGACTGAAATAACCTTCCCTAAGTTCAGAAAGCTTGCGGGAAGCTCCTTTGCAAGCTGCTCAAGCATGGTAGCTACAAACGAGCTTATACTTGTCGAGGGTATGACAGAGATCGGCGGTCACGCATTCAACGGCTGTACCTCGCTTAGCGGCACGGTTGTTTTCCCATCCACGCTTGAAAAAATACAGGAATATTCCTTCCAGAAAACGGGCTTTAGCGAGTTTGACCTTTCAAAGTGCGCTAATTTAACCTTGGTTGGCGGCGGCTACGGCGGACCGTTCACCGATAACGACAATATCACCAAGCTTGATTTAAGCGGCTGCACAAGCTTGACAAAATTAAAGGCAAACTTCGCATCAAACAGCGACAACCTCACCGAGGTTATTTTGCCGCCGAACCTCACGGAAATTCCTTCCAAGGCGTTTGCGCATTGCTATAAAATGCAGTCAATCGTACTCCCCGCATCTGTAACCGCGATAGCGGACGAAGCATTCCACTCCACAAGAAGAAATCAGGATATAAAGACCTTTACGGTTTACGTGCAAAGCAACGTTAAATTCGGCGAGAATTACCCATTCCGTGATTCAAGCGCAAAGATCGAATACGTTTTGATAGGCGATGGCGTGACAGCAGAGAGCTTTATCGCAGCTAACACCTTCTCGGGTGTAACAGGCGCGAGCGTGGTTGACTATAAGGATGCATATAATTACACCGTGGGACAAACAATAACGGCCCACACCGTGGTTGAAAACTACTGTGCATCACTTGCATTAAACGGCGAGCACGCGTCAGACGAGAATCCTTGCGTTATCCTTTGCTCGGACTGCGGTCTTTCTGCAAAAAAGGAAAACCCACAGCATAATTATGATGTAGCTATCGTATATGAAAACGGCTTTGGCAATGAGGGCAAAAAAACAAGCATCTGCACAAGCGCGGGCTGCGGCCACGAAGTAGCTGAGGCAGTACCTGCACTTATCGTTTCTCTCGGTTATTCTATTGCCGAGGAGGGCGCAGCGGGCGTTGACATTGGCTTCAAGGTAAATAAGGCTGCCGTTTTGGACTACGAGGAAACAATGGGCAAGACAGTTAACTTCGGTGTTTTTGCCGCACTTGAAAGTACCCTTGGCGAAAACGATGTTTTCGACAGCGAGGGCAATGCCCTGAATGGCGTTATTGCCGCTGATATGACCGACACCGACTACTCGATTTTCAGAATAAAGATGGCAGGCTTCGATGACAACCAAAAAACGATAGCCTTTGCAATGGGCGCGTTCATTAAGACAACCGCCGCAGGCGGCACGCAAGAGTGCGCATACCTGCAAATTGCCGCACCGAGCGATGGCTCAAAATACTACTACGCTTCGTATAACGAAATGTTAGGAAAATAATTAAAAAAACGCACACGGAAAAGCCGTGTGCGTTTTTTTATAACGTAGGGCTCCCGTCTTGTTGGGTGCGTACCGATGAAACGGCGGGAGACAAGCCCCCGCCCTACGAATTGTTTATCGTTTTTCCGTAGGGGACGGCGCCCTCGACGTCCCGTTAATCAACGCGCAGCGTTGTATATCATCAATGCAACGCATTGAATATCATCACACGTATGTGTGTATATCATCACGCAATTTGCGTGCATATCATCAACCGCAGGTTGCATACTCCCTCCCGCATTGTTGGGTGCGTACCGATTGAAATGGGACGTCGAGAACGTCGCAAAACGGGGCGTCGAGGACGTCGCCCCCTACGGATAAATCAACGCGCGCGTTGTATGAAGAACGCGTAATTTGCGTCCAATTAAATCTTGCATTTGAATTGCCGTAATGATATAATATTTTATATAAGAAATTCAAAGGGGGGATTTTATGAAAAAGCTTATTTCGGCGCTGAAATTAATGCTTGTGATGATGAAGACAGGCTTTTTTACGTTTGGCGGCGGATACGCTATGATAAGCATGCTGCATGGCGAGTTTACCGAAAAACGAAAATATCTTTCCCACGATGAATTTATGGACGTTGTCGCGGTTGCCGAGTCAACCCCCGGGCCTATCGCCATAAATATGTCAACCTACATTGGCTACAAAAGGTGCGGCTTTATCGGTGCGCTTTTATCCACCCTCGGTATGTGCGCCCCGTCCTTTTTGGTTATCTTTATTATCTCGCTTTTTTTTGACCGCTTCCTCGAAATTACGTGGGTTGCAAATGCCTTCCGCGGCATACAAATTGCGGTAATTTATATCATTCTTTCTGCGGGAATAAAGATGCTGAAGCAGCTTAAAAAATCTCCCGTGAATATTGTGATTTTATGCGTAACTGCGACACTGATGGTGCTTTTTTCCATCTTTTCCGTTTCCTTCTCAGCCGTTTTTTATATCTTAATAAGCGGCGGAATCGGGCTTGTTATTTTCCTTGTTAAGTATATCAAGGAGAGGAAAGGAGGAGGGAGCAAATGATTTATCTTGAGCTTTTTATATCCTTTCTTAAAGTCGGTGCGCTTTCCTTTGGCGGCGGTCTTGGTATGATTTCGCTTATTCACGATGAATGCGTAGGGCACGGCTGGCTCACCGAGGCGGAGCTACTCAACCTTGTTGGTGTGGCTGAGTCCACCCCCGGTCCTATCGCGGTTAATATCGCCACGTTTGTCGGCGCGTCACAGGGCGGCTTTTTCGGAGGTCTGCTTGCCACACTCGGCGTTGTGCTGCCTTCCTTTATCATAATTTTAGTTGTCGCCGCGCTGCTCGGAAATTTGCTCAAGCTGCGTGCGGTGCGTGCCACGCTTGACGGTATGCGCCCCTCAATTGTCGGCTTAATCCTCGGTATGAGCGTGATTTTATGCCTGAACTTGATTTTCGGAATTCAATCGGTCAAGAGCACACCGAGTATTGACTTTTTCGGCGTGATAATTTTAGCACTTTGCTGGCTCACATCATTCATTTACAAAAAAATCAGAAAAAAACAAGCTTCACCTATAATTTTAATAATTTTTTCGGGAGTATTGGGGGCAATTTTCTATGGAATCTGTTAACTTCAAAAGCATAAAAATAAACGGCGGCTTTTGGCAAAAAAAGCAACAAATGGCGCAAAAAACAACCGTACACGCTGTGTACGACAGGTTTTACGACACAGGCAGAGTTAGCGCCTTTAAGTGCGAAAAGGACTCGCCCGTGCGTCCACACGTATTTTGGGACAGCGACGTTGCAAAGTGGATTGAGGGCGCGTCGTACCTAATTTCCTTAGGTATGGGAGATAAAGATCTTGAGGAAAAAATCGATGCAATTGTTGACGATATTGAGAAAAATCAGCTCCCATCGGGCTATTTCAACTCGTATTTTATCCCCTGTGAGCCCGAGGGCATCTTCAAGAACCGCGATTGCCACGAGCTTTACTGCCTCGGTCACTTGATTGAGGGCGCAATTGCGTATAAAGAGGCAACAGGCAAGGATAAATTCCTTAAGCTGATGGAAAAATACGTTAGCTACGTGGAAAAGCGATTTATTATCGACAAGGACACCGCCTTTGTAACCCCGGGTCACGAGGAAATTGAGCTTGCGCTAATAAAGCTCTATGACCACACAAAAAATGAAAAATACCTCGACATGTGTCGCTTTTTCGTATGTGAGCGCGGAAAAAGAAACGAAGGGCTCACCGATTGGAGCGAGGAAAAATACAACCAATCCCACAAAATTGCCAAGGAGCAGTGGGAGGCTGAGGGACATAGCGTGCGCGCGGTGTATTTCTACTGTGCAATGGCTGACCTCGCATTGCGCGACGGCGACGGGGAATTAAAAACCGCGTGCGAGAAAATTTTCGACGATATAGTGACGAAAAAAATGTATATAACGGGCGGTATCGGCTCAACGCATATGGGTGAGGCGTTTACCGTAGCGTACGATTTGCCGAATGAAACCGCGTATAGCGAGAGCTGCGCCGCTATCGGTCTTGTTTTCTTTGCACAAAGGATGCTTATCTTGACGGGAGAGAAAAAGTACGCCGACGTTATTGAAAGAGTGCTGTATAACGGCTTCCTTTCCTCAACCTCGCTTGACGGAAAATCGTTTTTCTATCAAAATCCGCTTGAAATAGTAACTAAAAACCACACAAGGCACGGCTCGGTAAAAAACAAGGATCCGTTGCCGCCAACTGAGCGCGTTGAGGTCTTTGAATGCTCCTGCTGCCCGCCGAATATCGTGAGATTTTTGCCGTCGCTCGGCTCGCTTCTATATACAAAGGACGAAAACGCGATATACGCGCAGCAATTTGCATCGTCCGTTGCGAAGATAACGCTTGGCGAGCACGAAATCACCATGACGCAAAAAACAAGCTATCCCGAAAACGGAAAAATCAGCTTTTCCGCCGACAGCGACGTGACGGTTTACGTGCGTGTGCCTGAGTATCTCGACACGGGAAAAATAGGCAAAAACGGATACGTCCCCCTCCATTTGCGCGCAAATGAGGAAAAATCAATTGATTTTGAAATTCCGATTTACTTAGTTGAAGCCAATCCGCGCGTGCAAGCAAATGCAGGTAAGGTCGCGCTCCTTTACGGCCCCGTTGTTTACTGCCTTGAGGGACACGACAACATATGCGACTTATATAATATCCGTATCGACAGAAATACCGACTTTACGGTAATGCAAAACGAGGCGCTCGGCGTGCCAACCGTAACAGTTGATGCCTACGTGCGCCCCGAGTCAAGCGCGCTCTATTCCCCCATTTCGCGCGAAAGAAGGAGAATTAAGGCGACGTTTATTCCATATTATGCATTCGCTAACCGAGGAGAAAGCTCAATGCAGGTTTGGACTTTGATTGAATAAGGTTTTCCACCTCATCCACCGCTATCAATGAAATCTTGCTACGCAAGAATAAATCCCTTTGGGATGAAATCACTGCGTGATGAAATCCACGCAAGCGTGGGTTGAGGTTAGCGGAAAATTAAAAATAAAGGGGGTGACACATTAAGGCACAACCATAAACCACAAAAGGACAAAAACTACCTATATACGGTATCGTTTGAAAAATAAGGTTGAAAAGCTCCGCTTTTCTCCATGGTGTGGTTTATTATCGCCGTTTGCTAAACTCTCGACGTACGCCATGTACGCCTTCGGTCGCAAACGACGATTTCTGCTCTTAATCTGTCAACCCCCCGAGTCCTTTTTGGGCAGCTCATTAACAATAAAAAGCAGAATTTCGTAGTGAAATTCTGCTTTTTGTCATTATTTAGACGAAACCTATTGATTTTGCTGGATTCTTAATGAGCCAGCCACTTTTGTTATTTAGTTGGAGCCGCTAGTAAATTTAATCAAGAGAATAATTCCTACCGATATAGCAGCAAGTAAAATTTCGGACACAACGGTCAGCGCAAAAAGCACTGAAAAATAGATTTTTCCGCCTCTTATTTCGCCGCGCTTTGTCTTTTTGAAGGATGTGCAAAGTCCAACCAAGCTAAGGCACGACGGAATCTGATACAAAATAACGCCCACCGCACCTACAATTATCGTTAAGTAAATTATAACCGCAAGACCGATTGCCTTGCCAAGTCCGTCCCAGCCCTCTGTGACTGTGTTGACGGTAGCTATTGCTTCAACAAAAAGCCAAACGTTAAACGCAAAAGCAACGACAGTGATTATAGAATAAAGCACAGTCGAAATTACTTTAAGCGGTATTCTTTTTTTCCTTTTGGGCTTGCTTTCGCATAAAACGGCATCTTGGCAATCTTCACCAATAGCACATTTTTCGCCTTCAACCATAGCGTCTATTATCTTTTCATCCATAAAAATGCCTCCTTTGTCTATTCTTGTAATTCTATTATATCATATAATGATGTATTTGTAAACAAAAATTTTAGCGCGCTAAAGTGAAATATATTCCTATTGACAAAATTAATCGAAAAGTGTATAATTTTCTTGTAAAATAATATGGGCTTTAGAAAACGGCTTGCTTTTTGGTACCCCTGTAGGGGAGGGGCTTGCTCCTCCCGTTTAACTTTGCCGTCCTGTAAAGTCCAAAGGAAGGAGAAAAGATGAAAAAAATACTTAACGAATTCAAAACCTTCATCACGCGCGGCAACGTGCTTGATATGGCAGTCGGCGTTATTGTCGGCGGTGCGTTTACCGGTGTTGTAAACGGACTTTCAAACTTTATTTTGAAGCCTATTATCAACTGGATCTTGGCACTTATCATCGGCAAGGACGGTCTTTCGGGCGCAATTACAATGCTTTCCCCTGCGTACAAATCCGTTGAAAAGCTCGGTGAGGACGGCGCAGTTTTGGTTGATGCAAACGGCAACGCGATAATGGAGCAGGTTATCGACCTCGCCCATTCAATTTACATCGACTGGGGCGCATTTATCAGCGCAATCATCAACTTTATCATAATTGCAGTTGTTCTTTTCGTAATAGTTAAGGTTATCAACTCCGTACGTGCAAGCCACGAGAAAATGGCCAACCTTGTGATAAACGGCAAGGTAACCAAGGAAGAAAAGAAGGAAATGAAAGCACAGGGCTTTGATTTTAGAAGCGAGGCAGACGTTGAGGCTTACCGCGCACAAAAGGCGAAGGAAGCTGAGGAAGCACAAAGACTTGCTGACGAGGCGGCAGCGCTTGAAAGAGCGAATAACCCAACAACCGAAGATTTGCTCAAGGACATCCGCGAGCTTTTAAGAAACAAATAACCAAAAATTCGCAAAAAAATCCCTCCACCGCTTACAACGCGAGTGCGAGGATAGAGTTAATACGTTGCGGTCCCCCTCCCTTGTTAAAGGAGGCTGGTTCCGCGAGCTTTTAAGAAACAAATAATAAACAAAAACCTCTTTTGCAAAGCGCAAAAGAGGTTTTTTATATAATGGCGATAGCCAATTCATGTGTCCTTGACACAATTCATGACACAAAGTGTCGATTTATGTGCGTTAGCACAATTCATTTTGCGCTATTATGCGCAACTTATTTCGTTAGCTCTCCGCGCAAATTTTCCTCCATTTTCTCCTTGATTTCCTCCTTGGAGTATCCCTTGGAGAAAAGATAGTACAGCTTTGCAACCGCTGCTTCGGTTGTCATATCGTAGCCGCTGACTGCACCTGCCTCGGTAAGGGCGGAGCTTGTCGCGTACGCACCGAGCGTAACCGTGCCCTGCGGACATTGTGAGCAAACCGTCACAACCGAGCCTGCATTAAACGCGCGCTCGATAATCGGAAGGAGCGAATGCCCCTCACCGGGGATATTTCCCGCACCGAAGGTTTCAAGCACGATGCCCTTTAATTTTTCCGTCATAAGCGTGTCGAAAATAGGGAAAGAAATACCGGGGAAAATTTTGAGGACGCCAATAGGCACGTTTTTCAGCTTGCAAAGGGAAAAAGCGCACCCTGTGTCTGTTTTTGGCGGATTATACGGTAGGTATCTTATGCTTATTCCTGCCTCGGCAATGCGCGGACAGTTAGGGGAGTCAAACGCAAGGAGCCCGTCTGCCGACATCTTCGTTGCGCGGTTACCGCGGAGCAGCCTGCCGCCAAAATAAAGGCAAACCTCGTTAATTTTTCCGCTGCTTGCAATTAAAAGCGAGGTGACGAGGTTGTCCTGACCGTCGCTTCTTATCTCGCAGAGCGGAATTTGCGAGCCTGTCAAGATAACAGGCTTGTTAAGACCCTCAAGCATAAACGAGAGCGCCGCCGCTGTGTACGCCATTGTGTCCGTGCCGTGCAAAACAACGAAGCCGTCGTACGTATCGTACCTTTTGGCAATCTCCTCGCCAATCCTGTTCCAATCGTCAACCGCCATATCGGACGAGTCAAGCAGGGGGGACATTTCGTAAAATGAAATTTTCGGCATCTCGGTGGACTTAAGGTCGGAAATTGTGTCAAGCACGATTTCAAGATATTTTTCCTTCGGCTGATAGCCGTGTGATGACTTGACCATACCTATTGTGCCGCCTGTGTGAATTATGCAAATATGCTTTTTCATAAAAATCTCCTTGGTGGGCTTTTTGCCCGTACACAAATATTTTAGCATACGCGCGTGCATTTGTAAACAAAAACTTGACAAAAGAGCACCGAGGTGATAAAATAGTAGCGTAAAAAATATATTATCTTCGGGGCAAGGTGAAATTCCTTATCGGCGGTAAAGTCCGCGAGCTAACCGAGATTGCAAAATATGTGCAGAGGACAAAAGCTCGTACACAATATATGTGTAGGGCAGGGGCTTGCTCCTGCCGTGTGTTTAGAGTGAGCGTTTCTGTGCATTTTATGGCATTCCGTGGCAGATTCGGTGCAATTCCGAAACCGGCAGTATAGTCTGAATGGGAGAAGATTAAAAAAGCGCACCCTGTGTCGCATTTTTGATGCTTTTGGGCTAAAAAACAGCTTGAAATTCCGTTCCGCCACCTCGTATGGCGGATTTTTTATACCCGAATATGCGCTTTTTCGCAGGAAAGGAAGCTATGAAAAACAAAATTAAACAGATTGCAGCCGCGGGCGTTTTTTGCGCCTTTGCGTTTGCCCTCACCAATTTGGGAAATATAATTCCCATTCGCTTTGCGGGATTTTTGAGCTTTGACCCAAAGGACGCAATGATTGTAATGGCAGGCTTTGCCATCGGTCCTTGGGCGGCGGTGGGCATCACCTTTGCGTGTGCGCTTTTGGAGCTTATCACCATTAGCACAACGGGAATCATCGGCTTTGTGATGAACGTAATTTCAAGCCTGTGCTTCGCGCTCGTTCCCGCCATTCTATACAAGAAAAACCGTTCGTTCAAGTCGGCAATTATCGGGCTTGCAATCTCGTCTGCCGTCACGGTTGCGGCAATGCTACTATGGAACGCGCTTATCACACCGCTTTATATGAAGGTTCCGCGCGAGGCGGTTTTAGATATGCTCCTTCCCGTCTTTTTACCGTTTAACCTCTTAAAATGCTTAATTAATACCTCAATCGTCGTATTTTTCTATAAGCATATAATGAAGGCTCTGCGCAAAATTAAGCTGATACCGTAATTGGCTAAAGCCATGAATTGGTTTTACAAAATTACCGTGGCTTAATGCGTTGACAACATATTTATTATATGTTAGTATAAAAATGTAAGAAAATCCAAAGGAGAAATTATGAAAAGCATAAATAAGATTCTTTCCGTCTTGCTTTGCTTAGTTATGATGCTTGCGCTTGCCTCGTGCGGCGCATCGACTGACACATCAAGCGAAAATGAGCCAAATACAACCGATAGCGACACGGGAACAACCGATACAAGCACGGAATCAAAGCCGACCGACTCGGATAAGCCAACTGACTCTAATCAGCCGACGGACACCGACACAGGTGCAGGTGAGATAACCGACCCTGACACACCCGTTGACACCGACACACCAACCGACACGCCCGTTGACTCTGACAAGCCAACGCCCGATCCTGAACCGGACAAGCCTGACCCTGAGCCTGACCCTGAGCCTGAACCCGAGCCGGAACCTGAGCCTGAGCCTGAGCCGATAAAGCCGACGCCCGAAACCTTGAATATCATCAAGGACGGGGTAAGTGACTACGCAATTGTTTACAAAAACACCGATATTTGCAGAAAATACGCACAGGAATTACGGGCGCACATCAAGGACAAATACGGTGTGGAGCTTCGCTTCTATACCGATAGAAGCTGTCCAAGCTCCGTTGAGCACAGAATCTATGTTGGCAAAGCACACGATGACATCGAGTTTGTAAAAGACGAAATTTGTTATTCAAACGATTTTGCCGTTACCGTTTTGGGCGATGACCTTGTACTTTATGCGCCAAACGATTATCTCTATGGCTATATGCTTGATCTTGCCAAGGAAAAAATCCTTGTGGGTGGAAATGAGCTTGTTGTAAAGCCCGAGGACTCCTTCACGCTTGCCACCTCGCCCGAAAAGGACTACACCTACGCAGAATATTTAAAATCAAAGGGCAGCTTCAACCTTGACAAGCTTCTCCTTATTTTTGAGGAGGGCAGCTACACCTACATTGACACGACCTTGAAATATAGAATTTACGTTCCGTCCGACTACGATTCTTCAAAGCAATACCCCGTAGTGACTATCTTGCACGGCGCGGGCGAGCGTGGCGACGATAACGTATCACAGCTTAAAAATATGGTTAGCGAGCTTTTCAATCAAAAGGACTCAAAATATATGGACGCTATCGTGATTTGCCCACAATGTCCAAGCGGTCAGCAGTGGGTTGACACTCCTTGGGAAAACGGAAATTACAGCGTTGAAAGCGTACCTGAATCAGACGAGCTAAAAGCCGCCTTCGGCATTGTCGAGTGGGCAAAATACAACCTTGCTACTGATATGAACCGCTTCTACATTATGGGGCTTTCAATGGGTGGCTTCGGCACTTGGGATATGATAATGCGCCACAGAGATAGCTTTGCCGCGGCTGTTCCGCTTTGCGGCGGTGCTGACGTTTCATACGCGGAGTACCTAAAGGATTTTCCAATTTGGGCAGTGCATAGCTCAAACGACACGTCCGTTCCGTATAGCAAAACGCACCAAATGTACGACGCGCTAAAAGCCACAGGAAGCACCTCATTTATTTTTGAAGAAAAGACCTCGGGTCACAACGTGTGGGGCTACGCAGGTAGTAGCACGGAGATTGCCGACTGGCTCTTTCAACAAGGGCTGACGCATTAAATACAACCTGCGGCTGATGATGTGCACACTCCGTGTGATGAATTGCGTAAACGCATGAATTGACACTTTGTGTCATAAATTGGCTAACGCCATGAATTGTTGCAGAGCAACGTGAATTGATTCAAAGCTTCTAAGACAGGGGACGGACGATATTCAATGCGGTGCATTGATGAAATACAACGCGGTGCGTTGATTAACGGGACGTCGAGGGCGCGGGGTTCCCCGAACCGAAGTATGAGGTTTGGGGGTTCTCGGACACCGTCCCCTACAGAAAAACGATAAACAATTTGTAGGGCGGGGGCTTGTCTCCCGCCGATTTCATGGTACGCGCCTAACAATGCGGGAGGAATATGCAACCTACGGTTGATGATATACACGCAAATGCGTGGTGATATGCACATCAAGATGTGATGATATTCAATGCGTTGCATTAATGATATACAACGCGGTGCGTTGATTAACCCGTAGGGGACGGCGCCCTCGACGTCCCGTTTCAATCGGTACGCACCTGACAAGACGGACGACCACGGGGTTCCCCAAAAGTCCTTGCGACTTTTGGGGGTTCACGACCAATGGTGCCCCTACGAAAAAAAGATAAACAAATGTAGGGGGCGACGTCCTCGACGTCCCGTTTCATTCGGTGCGCACCCAACAATGCGGGAGGAGCAAGCCCTTCCCCTACAAAAAATTTATAATAACAAAGCGGTGAGCATTTGCTCACCGCTAATTTTTTGGTTAAATTTCCTTGTTATTCATGTTTCATAGAAACAATTCATGACCGCAGGTCAATTCATGCGTTTACGCAATTCATGTGCTTTGGCACAATTCATGACGTTAGTCAATTCATGTTGCAACGCAACAATTTATGCGCCTTGGCGCAATTTATGTGTCCTCGACACAATTCACTCACCGCAGGCATCATAACTACGCTTTGCGCCTATCTTTCTCTGCTCTTCAGCGCCACGAGCTCCTGTGCCGCCGTATATCTTGCGCGGCGCACGTTGAGTACCGTTTCGCCGTCTATTTGTGCCGCACACGGCTCGTCAAATTCAACAATTATCTCCTTGCCCGTCAGCACCACGGTTTTCTTCTCGTTCTTTAGGTGCGCGCCCTTGAAGATTGATGGGAACAGCATAAGCGCACCGAGCTTGCCCATACCGTGGAAGAGCATAACGGAGATTGTGCCCTCCTCGTTTTCGCGGCTTTGGTTCGGTGTCGGGATCATACCGCCGCCGTAGTATCTGCCGAACATACAGGGGGCGAGCCACACCTTTTTATATTCGTGTACCACGCCGTCAACCGTAATCCTTGCGTTTCTCGGCTTGAAATGGAAAAGAAGTCCCTTTATCGCAATGCCCGTGTAGTTTATCTTCTTTTTACCGAGCGATTTTAAGCGGTCGCCCTCCTGGCAGCAATAGCCGTCGATGCCGAAGCCGACGCCGTTGATAAAGTAATTTCTGATTCCTTGAATTTCGCAAATGGGTAAGCGCTTTATGTATTTTGTAACCTCAACAGGCTCGTCATTCGGCTTTATGCCAAGATCGTTCATAAAATCGTTGCCCGTGCCGAGCGAGCAAATGAAAACTCTGTTTTGAAGGTTAAGCCCCGCCGTTGCGTTTACAAAGCGGTTGAGCGTGCCGTCGCCACCGAAAATAATAATATCCCTCTCGTCGGTGATAATGTCCGAATAATTAATTTTTCTAACGTCATAAACCGTTTCTTCTCCAATTTTCTCGGCGTACGCCTTTGCTTTTTCCATAGCTAAGCCGCCGCCTGCCCTTGAATTGTAAAAAATATAACAGCTCATACTCTACTCCCTTTCGTTTTTATTCATTTTTATAATATTACTCAAAAATAAATTGAATCTAAACTGAAATTTTCCGTCACCTTGAAGCAATTAGCCTCTGTGCCTCGTATCTTACCTCGATAAGCGATTTTTCATCGTGCGGATATGTGTTGAAGCCTTCCCCAAAGCCGTATTTTTTAAGAAGCTCAAGTGTTGCCTCTCTGCCTATTTTGTCCTCAAGCGTATAAAGGAGGCGCATATCTTGAAGTCCGTCGTAAAAAGTTTCGTGACGGATTGAATCGAGCGCGCCGCACTCGCCCGGGTAAACTATAAACGCGTCACCGCTTTGGAAGCCCCCCGCACCGTCATTTACCATATACGGGTCGATTGCCTCGTCGGAGAGCACGGTATTGTAAAAATTGTAGCCCCAATGCAAAAAACCCGAGATTTTGTTTATATAAAGCATAATTCCGATAACGCGGTTTCTAAGCGAGGTGTACGCCATATATCTGTTCGGGTACATATCGCCGCTTTCCGCACAGCAATAGTACGCAAAGAGGTTTTCAGCCTTGCTTTCAAGAAACGGCTCAATTGATTTTATCGTACAAACAGGAACGTCAACTAAGCCCTCCTTGTAATACTCGTAGTGAGAAAGCGCGTCGGTCACGGGTGCGTCGGGCATATATTTTTTGAAGAGGCTATGCACCGCGCGGTAGCTTTCGATTACCTCGCCCCACGGCTCAT
The DNA here is from genome assembly GCA_017625935.1 of Clostridia bacterium. Taxonomy (GTDB): domain Bacteria; phylum Bacillota; class Clostridia; order Oscillospirales; family CAG-272; genus RGIG2000. Next base: position 21,544 of record JAGALA010000036.1, on the reverse strand, counting down.
CGGATAAGTGGAAGCGGCAGCGCGAATACAAATTTTCGCTTATCAGTCGCTCACGGAGTGCGGGCAAAAGACAAGACAAAAACTCACTGTACTCTGCCGAGGTTGACGGAGTGTCCCAGCCGAAAATGCGCTTTTTCCTTCCGTCCACCGAGGCAATAATCTTCGGTGCTGCCTTCGCGCCCCATTGAGTAAACAGATGGCTCATTTCAAAATGCTTTATGCCAAGCGACTCTACGTGATTCATAAACTCAATTAAGCGGTCAAACGAGAATGAATATTCTCCGCCGTTTTTATATACGTCAATCAGCTGCGCGGTTTTGCGCTCACCGCCAACGCGAGTGTCAAGCGGCGGAGTAAACATAGGAATTAAAAGCATATTCATTCCGTGGCTTACCGCGGTTTTGATATAGGAATCCATTATCTCGTTATATTTTTTCGAGAACATCTCAACCTTATAGTAATTTGCAATAGCATCGTAGTGGAACCAGTTCGTGTAGATAAGCTCCGAGTCCTTTAGTTCAAAATCGAACACCTCTAAGGTATAGGTGCAGGAAATAGGCTCCGTTTGCGGTGCGGTAAGCGTAACTTTAATTTTGTGCTTGCCCGAGGGTAAATTGCCCTTTACCGTAAACCAAAGCGTGCTGTACTCGCAAGCCCTGCCCTTCGCCCTGCCGTTTTTTAGTGGACGCAAAATGTCGGGGCAGGCATACGGTATAGTTGAAAGATAAAAGCCGTCCCCCTCCCAAAGATTGACCGTTGAGCAAGCAACGTACTCAACCTGGCGGTAGGTGATAAATTCCTTTATCGGACTTTCAATTTCAACCTCGATATCGTTTGCAAAGCGGTTGTATTTATAAACAACCTGAAAGGCAAAGGTTTCGTTTTTTGCCATACTGCCGCGCCTCTCTATCCTCGGCTTTTTATGTAAAAGCACCTTTTCAAGGCTCGATGCTGTGTAAATTTCGTTCATTGGTATTCTCCTTGCGCTGTCTTTTTCGGGAAAAGCATACTCCCTCATATTCATCTTAGCACAAAATAACCAAGCTTTCAACCTTTTTAACATCATTTTTGCCTAAAATTTGTCAATTTTTCCGTCAACTTGCACAAATATATATTTTTTTAATAAAAAAACTAAACATTTTGCACAAAAAATATTGAAACTGTAAACAAACTGTGCTACAATAAAACAAATGGCAGTTGAAACTGCCTTTAATTTTCACGAATCGAGGAACAACTAAAATGGCAAAATTTGCGACAAACGACATCAGAAACGTGTGTATCATCGGACACAGCGGAAGCGGTAAGACTTCCACAATCGAATCTATGCTCTTCAAGGCAAAGGCATCTGACCGCCTTGGAAGAATTTGTGACGGAAACACAGTTTCGGACTACGACCAAGAGGAAATTAAAAGAGGTATATCAATAGGTCTTTCTGTTGTTAATCTTGAATGGCAGGGAGTTAAAATAAATCTTATAGACTGCCCCGGCTTCCTTGGCTTTGCGGGCGAGGTTGCAAGCGCACTCAGAGTTGCCGACGCGGCACTTATCAACATAGATGCAAAATCGGGCATGGAGGTTGGTACCGAGATTGGCTGGTACAACGCGCTTGACGCAGGACTTCCGCGTGCGTTCTTTATCAACAAGTGTGACGATCCCGATGCTGACTTTGACAAGGTGTTTGAGCAGTTAAGAGCGGAATTCGGAAACGCACTCTGCCCTGTATTTATTCCAATTAAAGAGCCAAACGGCACAATGATGGTTGACTTAAAGACAATGAAGTGCTTCCGTTACCTCCCTAACGGCGAAAGACAGGAGGAGGAAATGACTCCGTCACGCCTTGCAGTTGCTGAAAAATACCAGGAGGTATTTATGGAGGCGTGCGCTCAGACTAACGAGGAAATGCTCGAAAAGTTCTTTGAGGGCGAAAGATTTTCGGAGGAGGAATGTGCAAACGCCCTTCACGAGGGTATGATAAACGGCTCTATTGTTCCCGTTTGGTGCGGCTCGTCCGAGAGCATGAGAGGTATTTACTCCATTCTTTCCTCAATCGCACAGTCCTTCCCAAGACATACCGCAAAGAAGGTTGAAAAGGACGTAAACGGCGATGACGTTGCCATCGAGCGCGAGGGCGAATGTAAGCTCTTTGTGTTCAAAACAATCTCCGACCCATTCGTTGGCCGCTTCTCGTTCTTTAAGGTTATGAACGGCGAACTCAAGAAGGATATGGTGCTTAAGAACAACGCAACGGGCGCAAGCGAAAAGTTCTCAAAGATATATACAATCTGCGGTAAGAAGCAAACAGAGGTTGACTCACTTGCCTGCGGTGATATCGGCGTTATTGCAAAGCTCGTAAACACCAACACCTGCGACACGCTTTGTGAAAAATCAGACACAGAGTACGCAAAAATTGACTTCCCCGAGGCAAATATGACAATGGCAATCAAGACCGACGGCAAGGACGAGGACAAGGTTGCAAACGCTATTGCCAAGGTGCTTGACGAGGATAAAACCGTTAAATACGAAAACTTCGTTGAAACGGGCGAATTGCTCCTTAAGGGTATCGGTGACGTTCACCTTGACACGGTTGTATGCAAGTTAAAGAACAGATACGGCGTTTCAATTTCACTCGTTCAGCCAAAGATCGCATACAGAGAAACAATTAAGAAAACGATAAGCGTAGAGGGCAAGCACAAGAAGCAATCGGGCGGTGCAGGTCAATACGGACACGTTAAAATTACATTCTCACACAGTGACGAAAACGAGGGACTTACCTTCACAACGAGCGTTGTCGGCGGTGAGGTTCCGAAGAACTACTTCCCTGCTGTTGAAAAGGGACTTCAAGAGGCTATGGCAGAGGGTGTGCTTCTCGGCTACCCAATGGTTAATTTGGCGGCTGATTTGACAGGCGGCTCATACCACGACGTTGACTCTAACGAGCTTTCGTTCAAGCTTGCGGCTCGTCTTGCATACAAGGAGCTTGTAAACGCAGGTCCTGTACTTCTTGAGCCTATCGGCACGCTTAAGGTTAGCGTTCCCGAATCGATGGTTGGTGACGTAATGGGCGACCTTAACAAGCGCCGCGGTCGCGTTATGGGTATGGAGCCGGACGCAAAGCGTCCTAAGTACTCAGTTGTTGAGGCAGAGGTTCCAAAGTCCGAAATGACCGACTACGTAATTGCACTCCGCGCTATGACCCAGGGCAGAGGTAACTTCACGTTCCACTTCGTTCGCTACGAGGAGGTCCCCGCTCAGCTTGCAGCAAAGGTTAAGCCAAACGAGGTAAAATAATCCACCAAAATAATACAGCGGTGAGCGTTTGCTCACCGCTTTGTTGTTATAATTTTTTCTTAGGGGCGGCCATTGGTCGTCCGTCTTGTTGGGTGCGTGCCGAACGAAACGGGACGTCGAGGACGCCGCAAACGGGTCGTCGAGGACGTCGACCCCTACGGATAAATCAACGCACCGCGCCCAATGGAATCCGCGCAAGCGGTATGGAATCAAGCATCATCTTGTCTGGAATCGCCATCGGCGTATGGAATCAACCTCGGGTTGCATACTCCCTCCCGTATTGTCAGGTGCGTGCCGAACGAAACGGGGCGTCGAGGACGTCGCCCCCTACGGGTAAATCAACGCGTGCGTTGTATGGAATCCGCGCAAGCGGTATGGAATCAAGCATCGGCTTGTATGGAATCGCCATCGGCGTATGGAATCAACCGCAGGTTGCATATTTCCTCCCGCATTGTTGGGTTCGTGCCAATTGAAACGGGACGTCGAGGGCGCCGTCGCAAACGGGTCGTCGAGGACACGGGGTTCCCCGAACCGAAGTATGAGGTTTGGGGGTTCTCGGACACCGCCCCCTACGGGTTAATCAACGCAAAATGTGAATTGAGTAACAAAAAAATGCAAGCCGCGGCTTGCATTTTTGTTTGTTTAATTTAATTATTCAGCCTTTGGTGCTTCTTCTGATGCAGGTGCTTCCTCGGTAGCAGGAGCTTCCTCTGCTGCTTCAACTGCCACAGGTGCTTTGCCTTCCTTAATCTTTTTGATGATCACAGGGATCAAAACAAGTATCAAAGCAAGAACCAAGATGCCAAAGTAAGCGCAAAGCTGGAAGATTTGATCATACAAGAAGAAAGGCGCTGTTGGTGGCATTCTTAAAAATGATTTCGCAATCATTGGAACCATCATTGGGAATGGAGCAACCCAAAGCTGTCTTAAAATAACCAACGCAAGTGCGCCGATCGCACAAATAACGGGCTTGTTCTTAAATGACTTTGCAACGAACACAATTGTCAAAACAACCGATACAACCATAATTGCAGTAACAACCAAAACAATAGCCAAGGCGATAAGTGCATCTACCAAAGCGGCTTGCGCCATTTCAATTGTAGCGGAAGAGCCTATCAGACTGCGAATCGGAGCAAAAAGATTGTGCCATGTTTTAATAAACATTGGAATTGTCAGTGCGGAAATAAAGCTTGCTACACCGGCAAGAATTCCGATAATTCTTTGCTTCTTTGAAAGAACTGCCGTTATAACGAAAAGTGCTAAGATTACAACCGCAAAAATCACTGCAATCGCACTAAAAAGAAAACGGCTTAACGGAAATTGCTCATAAATTTCCGGTGTTGTCATTGACATTATCATGCCAATATAAATTTCAAAAAATCCCATAAATTTTCTCCTTTAATTTTTAATACACCAATTATAGCACCGAAGGGGTGATTTGTCAATAAGTATTTTCCTTATCATTTATTATAGCTATATGCGCGCGGTGGTCGGACGTTATTACGCTTGAAACCTCGGCGTATTCCACGCACAGGTCGCGCGAGACGAAAACATAGTCGATTTTTACCCTTGGCGCATCGCTCGGCCATGACGGTGTGTTCTCGCAAAAGCCGAGGGACGTGTCGCTCATTCGCTCTCTTATCGGGTCAAGCACACTGTTTTCCGGGGTGACGTTAAAGTCGCCCATTAAGATGCATTTTTCATCGGTTATATTTTCAAGGATTGTCTTAACTGCGTTTTCGTGCTCATCGGGATTTAAGCCGAAGTGGCAAACAAGCACCGTATAGCCACCCTCGATTTTCGCCTTTAAGACGCACCTTGTTTCGTAGTAGCCATTGTATCTTTTTGGGCACGGGTCGGGGATTTTTACCGTTTCTGCCTCCAAAATCTTGTATTTTGAAAGTAGCCCATTGCCGTAGCCGCCGTCGGGCGCAAAATACGCTGCCTCGGCAAAATAGTAGCTTTTCATTCCTGTCAGCTCACTCAAGATTTTCGTTTGGTTTGGGTAGGTGTCGCCCGCCTTGCCCGAAAACATCTCGTTCAGCCCGCAAATGTCCGCCCCTGTGTCGCTAATTGTCCTTGCAATAAGCTCGTAGTCGATGCATTGCTTCAAATAATTTACGCAATGCTGGGTGTTAAAGGTCATTATTTTCATAATTTTTCGGTAGCTAATTTTTCAACTGCCAAGCCAGCCTTATATGCAGCCATAAAGCGCGCAAACTTTGCTTTTTCCGCCTCGCTTGCTACGGTTGTTTCCTTCTCTGTCGATGCAAATTGCTCATCAAGGAAGCTTTCAAGCGTTTTTCCGCTCTCCGTTGCGAAAAGTGCAAGAAGTGCAACGCCCCAAGCACCGCCCTCGCCCGCGTTTTTCATAACTGTTATCGGACAGCCAAGCGCCGCGCTCATTGCGTTTGCGCCGATAAACGGAGTGATAAAGAAGCCGCCGTGACCGCAAATTGATTCAATTTGTACGTTTTCCTCAGCCAAAATTTCCATACCGATGCTCATAGCACCAAGCGCAGAATATAGCTGCATCTGCATAAAGTTTGCAAGGGTCAATTTTCCGCCCTCTTGTCTTGCCACCATCGGCACGCCTCTTTCAAGCCCAACAAGCGGCTCACCCGAGAGGAAGTTATAGCCGACAAGGCCGCCAACGTTTTCGTCACTCTGTGCGGAAACCTCATATAGCTTATCAAAAAGCTGACCCTTTTTAATCGAGCCGCCCGCAAGTTCAATCGCTTCCATAAACAAGGACGCCCACGCGTTAATTTCAGAGGTAAAGTTGTTTGCGTGCACCATTGCAACGGTATTTCCGCTTGGAGTTGATACAACGTCAATCTCCGTGCTGACTCTTTTAAGCGGCTTTTCAAGCACAACCATTGCAAAAGCGCTCGTGCCTGCGGAGACGTTACCCGTTCTTACCTTAACCGCGTTTGTTGCAACCATACCCGTGCCTGCATCGCCCTCGGGCGGACACATAATTGCACCTGCCTGCAAAGCACCGCTTTCATCAAGCAGCTTAGCGCCCGCTTCGGTAAGCACGCCTGCGTTTTCTCCTGCCATAAGAGGCTTTGGCAGCAAATCCTCTAATTTTTTGTCAACTCCGTGCTCCTTCAAAAGCGAATTGAAGATTGCAAGGCGTTTTTCGTCATATTTATTTCCAACGGTTGGGAACATTCCTGCCGCATCACCGATACCAAGCACGCGCTCACCGCAAAGCTGCCAATGAACGTAGCCTGCCAAGGTGGTAAGGAACGTAACGTCAGGTACGTGCGCCTCGCCGTTTAGTACCGCCTGGTAAAAGTGTGTGCCGCTCCAGCGCTGAGGCATATTAAAGCTGAGCGCGCTTGTCAACGCTGCTTGCGCCTCGGCGGTTGTCGTGTTTCTCCATGTTCTGAAGGGAACCAATAAATTGTCGTTTTTATCGAACGCGAGATAGCCGTGCATCATTGCGGAAATGCCGATAGCGTCGAGCTTTTCGATTTTCTCGCCGTAATTTTTTGCAAGGTCGCTGTACGAAGCGCGCAAGCCTGCCCAAACATCCTCAAGTGAGTAAGTCCAGAAGCCGCCCTCTAATTTGTTTTCCCAATCGTGTGCGCCGCTTGCTAAAACCTCGCCCTTTTCGTTTATAAGTACGGATTTAATTCTTGTTGAGCCAAGCTCAATTCCTAAAATTTTTTTCATTTTTTCCTCCAAAAATGCGTTATATGCTCATTATATCACACAATACAAAAAATGTAAATTATTTTGTTATATGAAATTTACAATTTTGGAAATACTGAATTATTGACAAAGCTCTTTTTTGGTTGTATAATCCAAATAGATATTAACAAGGAGGTAAATATGGACGTTTCGTATAAAAACAGGGTATCACTTTCCTTTCGCGCGCTCACAATTGACGACAAGGCTATTTACGAGAAATATTTATTCTCCGACATAACGCGCGGCTGTGAGCTTTCGTTTTCCAACCTTATATGCTGGGGCAAGCACGAAATTTGCGAGCTTTCCTCACACGCCGTTTTGTTTTCAAGCTACGGAAAATACGCATTTTACCCCTACCCCATAGGCAGCGGCGATGCTTTACCCGTGATCGAAGCAATTTTAGAGGATGCCAAAAAAAGAGGCATCACTCCGATAATTGGCAGTATTCCTCCCGAAAAATTGGACGATTTTTTGGCGGTGTACGGTGAGCGCGTAAGAATCGAGGGCAAGCTCGGCACCTTTGATTACGTATATCATATTGATGATTTATCAACGCTAAGCGGCAAAAAATATCAAAAGAAGCGCACGCATCTAAACAACTTCAAAAAAGCACATCCGAGCTACAAAATAGAGGAAATAACCCCGAAAAACATACACAGGGTGCGCAAAATGGCAGAAAAATGGCACGAAGCCAAGGTTGCCGCCAACCCCGAAAACGACGCTTCGTACGAGATGCGCGCACTATCCCTCGCGCTTGATAATTTTTGTGCGCTCGGGCTTGAGGGCATTATGATAACAGACGGAGATGAAATTCTTGCCTTTTCAATGGGCTCGCCCCTTTCCCGTGACACGTTTGACGTGCAATTTGAAAAGGCAGTACCCGAGGCATACGCCGCGATAAACTACGAATTTGCAAATTATATTAAGGAAAAGCACCCCGAAAATACCTATCTCGACCGTGAGGAGGATATGGGCGTTGAGGGGCTGAGAACTGCCAAAAGCAGATACTACCCCCACCATATGACCGAAAAGTATCGCGCTTTTTTCATGGAGGAATCAAATGGAAATTAAACAACCGACGTCAAACGATTTATCAAGGCTGAAGCTCCTTTTCAGCGAAGCGTTTGGAGATGACGGTACATTTAACGATACATTCTTTGAATGTGCCTACTCGCCGAGCCGCGCAATGACCGCCAAAGAGGACGGAGCGCTTGTCGGTATGCTTTATTGGTTCGACTGTGAATATTCAGGCGGCAAGCTTGCATACATTTACGCGGTGGCAACCGCAAAGAAATACCGCGGGCGCGGTGTTTGCAAAGCACTTATGGAATTTACCCACGCGCATTTAAGCGCCCTTGGCTACATAGGTGCGATATTAAAGCCCGCCGAGGACTCGCTATTCGATTTTTATAGCAGGCTTGGCTACAAAAATGCGACACGTATCAGTGAAATTTCCGCCAAAAGCGCGACACAGGGTTGCCAATTTTTAAAAATCAGCGCAAATGAGTACGCGCGTCTGCGCCGTGATTTTCTCCCAAGCGGCGGCGTGATACAGGAGAAAGAAAGCATAGCCCTTCTTTCCAAAATATCAGAGTTTATCCGTGGGGACGACTTCATCCTCGCCTACTCGTCAGACGGCGAAAATCTTTTCGGCTACGAGCTGCTCGGAAAGGACGAAAAAGCGCCCGAGATTTTACACTCGCTTGGCGCAAAAAACGGCAAATTTCGCATCGTCGGCAATCAAATTCCGTTTACAATGTGGTATCAATTTGACAAAAACGCGCCTATGCCTGAGCATTTTGGTTTTGTATTTGACTAGCAAAATATAAAATTATTATAATTCATTGACAGCACGAATTGTTTATGATATAATATTGTAAATTATTAGAAAGGAGAATTAATGATGGATAACAAGATTCTTTTTGGCGTTATGAGCATTATCTTCAACCAACTTGGCGTTCCAAGCTTCTTAGTTGGCGACAAGAAGAGAGGCATCAAGACAATTATCTTCGGTATTATCACAATTGGTATTATTGCTATCATCAACCTCATCAAGGGTATCATCGCCGGCATTAAGATCCTTAAGATGACAGACGAAGAATTTGCTGCCGCTGATAAGGCTTCACTTATTGATGCTATCCCTGCAAAGACGGCAGAGGAAGAAACAGCTGAATAATTTAGCTACATAGAAAATCCACCGAAATCGGTGGATTTTTATTTTTATATATGGTATAATGAAGAAAAAACCGTTTGCGAGGTGTACTATGAGCACTAACAGAGAAAAAATGGTAACAGGTGAGCTTTATACCTGTGTTGACGAGGAAATTGCAAGGGAGCAAACCGCGTGCCTTGAAAAGCTTTACGATTATAACGCGACGCGCCCAAGCGAGGGAGAAAAGCGCGCAAAAATGCTAAAGGAAATGTGCGCGGAGTGCGGTGAGGGCGTTTATATCGAGCCGCCGTTTCACTCAAACTGGGGCGGCAAGCATTGCCACTTTGGGCGCAACGTTTACGCCAATTTTAACCTGACCTGTGTCGATGATAACCACATTTACGTGGGTGAATATACTATGCTCGGTCCAAACGTGGTGCTCTCCTCGGCGGGTCATCCTATCCTGCCCGAGCTGCGCGAGAAGGTATATCAATACAATTTGCCCATCAAAATCGGCAGAAACTGTTGGCTGGGTGCTGGGGTTATCGTGCTTCCCGGCGTTACCATCGGTGACGGATCGGTTATAGGAGCAGGATCTGTTGTCACAAGAGATATCCCCGCGGGCGTTGTTGCCTACGGCTCACCCTGCCGCGTCGCACGTAAAATCAGTGAGCACGACCGCGAGTACTATTTCAAGGACAAAAAAATCAATTGGGAAGAAATTATGTGATGCTTTGCATCATTAGAAAGGAGGTTTTATGAAGAAAAAGAAACAATTCACCTTAATTTCATCGGCTTTTTATCTTTTTCCTATTTTGCCGTTTGTGTTGTTGGCAATTTTCGGACTTATTGCGACATTGACAGAGGTTCCTTCTAATAATAGCGGTTTTATTTACACCGCTTCGGCATTGATTTCCATTTTCCTAATAATTTTAATCCCACTTATTATAATCATCTGCAATATTGGCTCAATTTCTATGCAAATTGTCGCTATTGTTCGCAAGGAAATACTTTGGCTGAATATTTTACTGATTGTTTTATCTTCCGCCTTTATAATTCTTTCGCTTTTGTTTGCGCGAGAATTTTGGATAGGTGCAATGAGTGTATAAAAAGTCCACCCGACGATTTTTGTTCGTCGGGTGGTTTTTTCTTAGGCTTCCCCTTGAGGTGATATTAACCAAGGCTTTTGTTCATGGCAAAGCCAATTCACGACCGCAGGTCAATTCATGACGTCAGGCAATTCATGCCGCAGGCAATTCACGTCCGCAGGACACATAGCTTTTCTCCCTTCTTCGGCTTCCCCTTGAGGGGAAGCTCCTGCATAGCAGGTGATGAGGTGTCAATGTGCTTCAAAAATCGCCTCGAAGGGAAGGCATATTTATATCTCTACTGTCAGCTTTTCGCCCTTGGGGATTGTGTATTTTTTGCCGTCTAAGATGAGAGTGCCGCCGTCAATTTCGGACACTACCTCGCACTTTTTGATGTCAAGGGAGACGAAAATGTCGCCGTTTTGTGTTGGCACAGTGCCCGAGATTTCGCCAAAGCACATTGCATTTGGCTTTACCTCAAAGGTTGCATATCCCGGTGATGTTGGCTTAACTCCTAACGCGTATTTTCCAAGGAGATAAATCGGAGATGCGCCCCAGGCGTGGCAAAGGCTCTTTTCGTACCTGCCGCCGTACATTTCATAATGCTCTATGCCCTTTTTGGTTGGGTCAAACTCCTCCCAAATGGTTGTTGCGCCCAAGCGGAGCATCTCGCCCCAGTAGCTGTCAAGCATTGAGGTCATATACCCAAAATCGCCGATTTGGCACATCGCGTCAAGCTCGTAAAACTCGAAATACGGTGTTGTGATTTTGGTTATTTCGTCATTATAAATTACGTTCTTTATTATGCTTGCTTTTCTTTTTTCGTCTGTGTAGTCAAATAAAAGTGCAAAAATGTTTGCGTGGCGCGTCACGTTTCGCTTGCCCGATTTATAGCAGTCGATAAATGCGCCTTTTTCTTCGTCCCAATAAAGCTCATTTACGCGCTCAACTATCATTTTTGCGTGTTTAGCCGCTGCCTTGGCGGTTTTTTCGTCACCGACTACCTCCGCGCACTTGGAAACCGACTCATATGCACGCGCAAGAAGCATATTTTCAGCGCATATAGGACCGTTTGAATCAAAGGTTGACCAGTCAATAAACACCCAGTCATCAGCATTTCTTTCGTACATTCCGTCAGCGTCAAGGCGTGACTCCACAAATGCGAGAACATCAAGAATTTCGGGGTAAATATCCGAGATAAAATCCTTGTCCCCCGTGTAAAAATAATAGTCCCAAACGGACGAAATCCATAAAAACGTGTAGTCGCAAATGGTGTTTATATGCTTTTTTATCGGGTCGCGCCCACGGAGCATTCTCACCGAGCGCCTAACGATATCCAAATCATACGCCAAATAGTAATTTACAAAATATGACTGATAGGCATCGCCCGACCAAACCCAGCGGTCGCGCTTTATGCCGTCAAAAAACGATTCACGGGAGTTAAGCAGCATTGTGTACGCGCAAACGTCCCACAGCTTGTTTATTTCCGCGTTGTCGCACTTAAATGAGCCGCGGTTTTTAAGCGGTAAATACTCAAAATCCACACACGCCTCGCCACTTTTTGCGTTTGGTATGAAAATATAGCGTAGTGCGCAAGGCTCACTTATATGCTCCCTGCCGCTTACGTTTAAGCCTATTTCCGAAAACTGTGTGTCAAGCGCCTCCTCATAGCTTTCGCCCAAGGAAACGTAGCGCGCCTCCCCGTCAAGCTCAGTTAAGATAACCTTGCCGAAAATTTCCTTGCCAAAGTCAAAAAGCAAGCCGCCGTTTATCTCTTTTTTAGACACAGGGTAGACCTTTTTGTATAAAAACTTGAAAATTTCGGGGTTATCGCTCTTGTCCGTGTAGTAGTCACTGTAGCCCGCGTGCCTGCCGCGCTTTTCGCTGTCCCCACCGACTGTATACGTTCTGTCGGTTGCGAAAACGTCACCCTCTACGTAGTATGCAGGGAACGAGCCGCACTTAAAGCCCTGTAAAACCACACAATGCTCACCCGCTTCGATTGTTACCGTGCTTCCCTGTGGGTACGCTATGCCGTCAACCACCATATTGGCGGTATTTGTATTTGAATAAAAGGTTAGTGTTTCGCTTTTTTCTATAACTGCTCTTTTTTCAAGAACCGAGTTGCTTTCGGGCGCATCGATACGCCACATCGGGTAGTAATATACGCTTTTGCGCGACCCGTCACCGTACGTTTTTGAGGTTGTGCGGCGGTTGTGAAGGAGCATCGAATGATAAAGCTCAAAGCTGCCCGGGTGCCAAATCCATTTTGATTTTCCCATTTTACTCGCCCCCTATATATTCAAACGATAAAAAGTCCGCGTGCTTTCTTTCGCCCGTCAAATCCTCTGCCGCCATACCGATAAACGTGCCTGTGTGTCCCTCGTGACCGATAAGCCCGTACGATTCGTCGCAAAGATTGGACGAGTCGAGCACGCCGCCGATTTTTTCGTAGTCAGTACCGTTTAGCGAATATGAAAATTCAAGCTTCAAGCGGTTGATTTCCACGCGCAGATATACTCTTTTATTCTGTCCTATAAGCACCCTATGCTCGGGTATGGGGTTATAGAATTTCAAGCTGTCGCGCACGATAATTCTTAGGCAATTTTCTCCGCTTTCCTCGTCGCGCGACATATATAAATAGAAGAAATTGAAGGTATCGTAAAAGACGGTAAGCCCTGCCATTTGTTGAAATGTTTCAGGGTCAAATTCAAGCTCGGCAGTTGCGCTTGCCACGTGGTCTTGTAAGCGCCTTGCAACCATGCTCTGCTCGTTTGGTGAGGTGATGGCTTCCTTGCCGTACAGCCTTAGTGCGTCCGCGCGCTCAGTCATTGAGCCGATTTTTTCAAGCGGTAATCTTAATGTTTTGTAGTGCAACGGCAATTTTTCACCCACGAAGGTATCGCGCGTGGGCTTTTCTGGAAATTTCACCTCTGGCAATGCGGAATAATATTCCTCGGGTGGAACAACACCGCCACATTCAAGGCGGAGCCAGCCGTTTTCCCATTTTACGGGAGCAATACAGGTTTCGCGCCCTAAAATCGAGCAGCCAAGCCCCCAATCAACCACCTGCTTTTCGCGAAGCGGGCGCGCGCAAAGATACGCAACGTACCCTTGACCGTTTGACGATTCAATGTATGATGCGTGACCTGTCCTTTGCATATATTTTTCGGGGTTGTCCCTTGTGGTAAGGAGTGGTTGCGGGTCACTTTCGTACTCGCCCCAAATATCGCGCGAGCGTGCCATTCTTACACCGTGATTATACATCGTGCCGCCCTCGGCAACCATTAAATAATAATATCCGTTTTTCTTGTAGAGGTGCGGCGCTTCCGTTGCGCCAACCTCTGTGCCTTTATATATCGTTTTTATCTCGCCGACCAGCTTTTTCAACACAGGGTCGTACTCTTGCATTAAAATTCCCGCAAAATCGTGCTTTTCCATACGGTGATCCCAACGCATGTTGAGTAGGTACTTTTTGCCGTCGTCATCGTGGAAAAGCGAGGGGTCAAAGCCGCTTGAATTTAGGTAAATCGGCTCGCTCCACTCTCCATAAAGGTCGGTTGTTGTAACGAGATAGTTGTGCGTGTCCTTGAAAATGCCGTGGAAATTCTTCACGTTTGTGTAAATCAGATAGAAAACGCCGTTATCGTAGGAAAGGCACGGCGCCCAAACGCCGCCCGAGTTTGGATTTCCCTGCATATCGAGCTGACTCGTGCGAGAAAGCGGACAGGGTAGCTGCTCCCAATTTATAAGGTCGCGCGAGTGATAAAGCTCCACGCCACCAAACCATTGAAAAGTCGAGGTTGCAAGGTAGTAGTCATCACCCACGCGCAGAATGCACGGATCAGGGTGAAAGCCTGTAAGTACGGGGTTCTTTTTATTTAACATATATTCTCCTCATTTTTCTCAAAAATCCCTCCGTCTGCTTCGCTTTTTCCTTTTTAAGGCTTCTCTTTTTGCGCGCAGACACCTCCCTTTATCAAAGGAGGCGGGTAGGATCGGGGCGAAAACCTGTAAGTACGGGGTTTTTCTTAATTAACATGTATTCTCCTTTTAGTCGAGATGAATTTGCGGATTAAATTCTATTCCAAACCGACCAGAAAAACTGATTTCCGCGTGCGGTGTACCAATTAAATGTGATTTCTTTTCCGTTTAGCAGGTACTTTTCGGGCGTTGTGGTTTCCATCCAATCAAGAGGAACAAATTCGTCCGCCTGCAAGGATGCAACGCGATATGCTTCCGTCAGCTCCGCCATTTCAGCTTCATTTAACACGCCCGGCTTGCAGGAAACGAAAAGCGGTGAGCCGCTTCTTGAAAGGGCAGTGAGCCACTCCTTGTTTTGCTCCCAGGAAATTGCGCCCGTGATGCCAACGCAGTCCGCGTCGCTCATAAAGAATGCGCCGTTTTGACAGTTTCTGAACGCAAGGGTGTTTACGCCCATTTTCGCGGTACGTGACCAGTCAAAGCCGCTTGTGTCATCTCCTGTGCGGTTGAGCTGATGTAATCCTGCACAAAGGTGACCTATGCAGTTGCAGCCGATAATTACAGCGCCGTGTGCGTGATCCTTCACTACCTTGTAGAAATTCTTAACTATCTCGGCACTCGTCTTTGTCTTGTCATAGAACGACCAACCGCCGTATGTAACCATATATTGCATATCAAAGCCCCAAAGCCCGAAAATATCAAAGGTGGAAAAGTCGTGCTTGATTAGCTCATAGCCCCACTTACCTGTCAAGGTTTCGGTGATATCTGCAACGTATGCAAGCACCTCGGGGTGCGACGGGTCAAAGACCTTTCTGTTTCGGCTTAGATACCACTCCTCGGGCTTTTCAATTTTTCTTTCCTCGTCGTCCTTACCGTTTACAAGATAGCGCACCCAAATGCCCGGGCGCGTGCCAAGCGCGCGCATTTCGTCTGCCAGCTTTTTCATATCGGGGAAGCGCTCATTTCCTACGTCCCAGGGCGCGTCGGTTGGGTTTGGTTGCCATCCGTCGTCAATTACCATATATGGAATATTCTCAAGTCCTCGGCACGCATCCGCCACTAATTTTGTGTCAGCAACAATTTCCTCGTGGGAGCTTTTGCCGTAGGCGTAGTACCAGTTGTTTGAGCCGTAAACCTTATGCTCGGGCAAATACGGATTTGGGCACATCACGCGGCAAAATGCTTGCACCGCCGAGTATGCGCTCACGTCCTTATATTCCTCGAAAACAACGGTTGCACATTCAAGCTTTCTGCCGCCAAGATATGTGCCGTTTCCACCGTTTCTTATATCAAGCCAAAGGGTGACTCCCTTGGTGTCGTATTGCCAAGTGGCAAACGCATTTGGCTGCACCGTAACTCCAAAGCACTCAGTAAGCCTGCCGCTAAAATCGCGCACCATATCGCTTCCGTTTGACACCGCCATATACCAAGGCATCATTCTTTCGGGCTTTATTGTTTGCCACTGCAAGTCCCCATAGCCGCGCTCGTATGCATCTCCAAGCACCTTTACGTCCTTACGCGTCTCTTCATTCCAGCGGAGCATAATATATTTTGCGCCTTGCTCGTATGTGGTTGCGTTAACTGTCAAGCCGTCACCGTTAAAGGTAAAATTGACCTCGCCACTACCGAATTTAAGCGCACTTTTTCTTTCGTCATTAAAAACCTCTTCCTTTTCGTCTGCGATAAAGCAAACGTAATCGGGCACTCTGATTTTCATAAATTTCTCCTTAAATCAAGTCTTTTCAAGATGATAAGCATCTTGACTGTTTTTATTTTAGCACACAGCGAGCACAAAGTAAAGAGATTTTTGTTGACCGCGCCACGCCTTTGTGGTACAATTAAGTAAAGGGTGGTGAATTTATGAATTTTATTTTTGCTTCTGACTCCTTCAAGGGCTCACTTTCAAGTGAAAAAACGGGAAAAATCCTCGGGGAGTGTCTGAAAAACGAGATACAGGGTGCGACATTTTCGCAATTTTTGATTGCCGACGGCGGTGAGGGCACGCTTGAAGCGTTTTTGACACACGAGGGCGCAAAGGAGATATGTGTCACCGTTTCAAACCCTGTTTTTGAAAAAATCAACGCGCGCTACTGCACCCTTGGCGATAAAGCAATAATCGCGCTTAGCGAATCAAGCGGACTGACCTTAATTGAAAAAGAAAAAAGAAATCCTTTATATACAACGACATACGGCACGGGCGAGCTTGTCCTTGATGCCTTAAACCGCGGCTATCGCGACATCACCTTGGCTATTGGCGGCAGTGCAACGAATGACGGTGGTATCGGCGCTATGCAGGCGCTCGGTATTAAGTTCCTTGACGAAAACGGCGATGAGCTTTTACCTATCGGCAAAAACCTCGAAAAAATCAGAAAAATAGACACGTCCTCGCTTGTTTTTAGTGCCAAAGAAGCAAAATTCAGCGTAATGTGTGACGTTACAAACACGCTCCTTGGCAAAAACGGAGCAACACACGTCTATGGCCCGCAAAAGGGCGCAACGCCCGAAATTGTATCGCGGCTTGAAAGTGGAATGGAAAACTACGCACGCGTAATTTACGAATCACTCGGCATAGATGCTGATAAAATTGTCGGCGGCGGAGCGGCTGGTGGCATCGGTGCGGCGCTTTCCGTTTTCTTGGGCGCAAAAATGAGCTCGGGCATTGACACTCTGCTCAATATTGTAAATTTTGATGAAGCTATCAAGGGCGCAGATGCGGTTATCTCGGGCGAGGGACGCCTTGACTCTCAGTCACTTTCGGGCAAGGTTATTTACGGAATTGCCAAGCGCTGCCAAAATGCGGGCGTGCCGCTTTACTTAATTGTCGGCGGGCTTGGTGACGGCTGGGAAAAGGCATACACTCTTGGAGTTAAGAAAATATACACCCTTGTAAACGAAGAAACCTCGCTTGACGAGGCAATAAGCAACGCCGAATGCGTTTACCGCGAAAGGGCAACACAGTTGTTTCAAGATATAAAGCGTGCTTAGGAAATTTTTATGTCACTTGAATACAACAAAAGCAACATTACTCTTGCCAAGAATTTGAGAAAAAGTGCCACATCCGAGGAGCGCCACCTGTGGTATGATTTTCTGTCAAAATATAAAATCAGATTTCAAAGACAGAAAGCTATTGACAATTTTATAGCAGATTTTTATTGTCACAGGGCAAGATTAATAATAGAAATAGACGGCTCACAGCACTACACAAAAATTGGCAAGCAAAAGGATGAATTTCGCACAGAAATTCTTGAGGGCTACGACCTTAGAATCATTCGCTTTACAAATAATCAAATTAACACAAATTTTCGCGGCGTATGCGAGTACATAGACGGTGCGGTTTCTGCCTTCCTCCGAGAGGAAGGTGGCACCGATAAGTGACGGAAGGAGCCTGCGGAGCTACAGATTTTGTTTTTCGCCATTGTAACGCGTTCTCCTCCACCTGCTTCGCAGGAGCCCCCTGCAACTCGCTATTTAAAACACTCACCTTTTTTAAGCCTTGCGCTCGCGTGCACGCTTTCCACTAACGAAAACAAGTTTTCGAGTGTCAATGTGTCCCGGAGGGAACCTTTCTCCCCTATCTACGAGATTTCTCTTTGTGGGTATGCCTTGTGTTAAGTTAACGCCGACAGACGTGTGGAGTCCCAATGCCTTCCTCCGAGAGGAAGGTGGCACCGATAGGTGACGGAAGGAGCCTGCGGAACTACAGATTTTGTTTTTCGCCGTTGTAACGCGTTCTCCTCCACCTGCTTCGCAGGAGCCCCCTCCCGGAGGGAGCCAATGGTCGCCCATGCAGTTTGCTGTTGTGATATAATATAAAAAGAGAACAAATCGGCTCAGTTCCGAAATGTTCTCTTTTTTCTGTTGGTTTTCAGTTTAGAGTTATGAGGCTCGCTCACTCACCGTTATGAATTTGCTGCGCAAATACTATGATATGATTGCCTTTTGTAGCCTAAAGCTTGGCGAAGCCAATCATAACAATGCGGAGCATTTCATAGCTCATAGCTTGCCCGAAGGGCAATCATAGTTGTAGCGCGATACTCCGCTTGGAGTATCGCGCTACGTGGTCGCTCTTTTTGGTTTTGTAGGGTGTGTTCACGGCTTTGGTTTTATATTATTGCATTGGGTGCGACGTGTTCTACTCTAAAGTCCTTGTCGGAGAAGATGTAGAAATAATTATCAATTAAGACGCCGCGCATAAGGTCGAGGTCACCGCTTAATTCAACATTTAATACCTCGATGAATTTCTCGCCGTTGTACTTTATAAGAACGTATCTGTACGGTGATTCGTTATTATAATCGCAGATTCCAAGACCGATAAGTCCCTTTTCACGGTTTACGTAGTACGCTTTATACTCCTCGGAGTAATCTCCGTTTATTATATAATAGCACACGCTTTCAACGCTATCGCATGTTTCTCTGTACGCCTCAAGCTTAAAATTCCATTTTGCGTCAACACCAATACCGAGCAAATCGCCGCCGAAATCGATAAGCGAGGTTGAAAAGCCGGGGATTGTACCTGTGTCGGTGTACGTGATGTTAAACGGGTCGGAAAGGTCAAAGAAGAACACAGGGTCCATCGTTTGCTTTGATGTGCAAACGTATGCGGTTGCTCCGTCGTATCTAACCGAGCGCACGGTTTCACCCGAGGGTGCAAAGCGCTCAAGCTTAGAGGTCAATACCATAACCGAGGTATCCGCCATGTAAATGCTTGCGCTCGTGCCAGTGCTTTCTATTCCAATAATATCGTCAAGACCGTATTTGATTTTTCCGTTCAAATCCTTGTAGATCGTATTCGCTCTTATCGGTGAAACGGTTGTTACAACGTATAAATACTCTCCGTTTTCGTGCAGTGAATATCTGTCCTTGATATAGCCGTCAACGTTCAACACACCAATTGGCTCAAAAACGCCGTTTTCGGTGCTGACTCTTAAAATATCGGTAACTCTTTCTTTATAGGTTGTGGTTTTCTCGCCGTAGCCCACGATAACATTGCTTTCACTTGATGCGTAAATCGGGTATTCACCGTAAATCACGCTCTTTTCGTAATACTCACGCGTGATGTAAATATTGTTCTTTGTTACGTAAATTTCGCCGTCGAAGGATGCGTACGCAAACACATCGTCAACGTCGTAGCTTTCGCCGTTTATTCTATATGAAACCAAATAGCTTCCGTTTACGTACTCCTCGGGAGAATAAATATTCTCAAGCGGAATATATTCAAAGCCCTCTCCGTCGTTATACTGCGGAATTACAAGCTCGTTTGATGCGGGCGTGTATTTTGTGAAAAGAAGGAACTCGCCGTTTAAGAGGCGCGCGCTTTCGTATCTGCCGAAAACGGTTGTTATATCGTTAAGGTAAACGTTTTCCGCGTCCTCAATGTTTAAGGAAATCAGCGTTGTGCAGTAAAGTGCATCGTTAATTCCGAAGTCCATATCCCACAAGTTGCCGCTTGCGTTTTCGATGCTAACGCGGTTTTCCAAGATCACGGTTATTGTCGTTAAATCGGTTGAAAGGAACATTTCCTTAACCGAGTTGGATGAATAGTATTCATCATCCAAAATTTCGTCTGTTGTTTCATATTTTTCTTCCTCAAGCTGATCGCCGCTTGCGGGTTGCTTGGGGATTGACAGCGCCGCGTTCAACGCCTCAATATGCTTTTGGAGTGAGTAAAGCGCGACAAGCTCGGAGCTTTTTCCGTTTATTGAGTAAATCTTTAATTTTGAGCCGCTTAAATAGTAAATATACTTGCTTGAGCGCTTTATGATGTCGCCCTCGATAACGTCCTTTACCTGAAGGTCGGTTGTTTCCTCGTATTTGTCACCGCTTCCTGAGCTGCCTTCGCTCTCGCTGCCGCCAAGGTTTTCCGACGATTCCTCCTTATTTTCAAGGTCCTTAATTTCCTCCTGCGTCTGATCCATTGCATCACCGAGGTTTCCACCGGGGAGGAAGGAGCTGTCAAGATACGGAGATGACTCTATCATAGAGGAAATTATATCCTTATATTTATTGGGTGCGGAAAGGAGTGGGGAGGACAGGATGATATTTTTGTCACCCTGTGTGGGCAGCTGCACTACGTTTTGTATGTGAGACGGGTCGCCCACACCGTTTTGTATATTTTCAATTATTTGGTCCTTGCCGTCAAGCTCATCCTCTAAGCTCGAAATTTTTCCATTCATATAAAGTGCGCAAGGGACTAAAACCACGTTAAAAATAAGCAAAAAGCAAGCCGCGACCGACACTATTTTGAGCCACATTGACGTTTTCGTTTTTCTTTTGCCGCTTGGTCTTGCTTCATTTAATATGTCGTCGTCAATTAAGCCGAGCATTTTGTTTAATTCACTCTTTTTCATTTTCTACCTCCTCATATCCGTAAAGCATAAGGTGTTTGCGCAATTTCTCGCGCAAGCGGTAAAGCATCACCTTTAAATTTATCATCTTAATGCCGTTATTCTTGGCAATTTCTTCAAGTGTGCACATATAAAAATACCGTTGGACGAAAACAATTCTCTTTTTCTTGTCAAGCGAATAAAGGAAGGAGTTTATACATTCCCTCATCATTACCTCGTCGTCAACCGTGCCGCTTTTGTCGGAGATAACAGCCTCCAGCTCGTCAAACGGGACGTCACCGCCCGAGGCGCGCTTCTGTGCTTTTTTGCTATCGTATCTGTCAAGTGCAAGGTTCCTCGTTATTTTCGATATGTATGCGCCCAAGGACCTCGGGTTTGTCGGCGGAATTGACTGCCAAGCGCGCAAATACGCGTCATTTACGCATTCCTCGGCATCAAGCTCGTTTTCCAAAATGTTTTTGGCAATGTAAAGGCATAAGCGGCCGTACTTGTCGCTTGTTTCCTTCAAAGCCGCCTCATCTCTTTTGAAATAAAGCTCAATTATTCTTTTGTCGTCCACGAGCTCACCCCCTCTGTTATCACCCTTAGGCTGCTGCAGCCTCCGGTGTTTTAGGTCCTTCAACAAATAAGACGATTTTTAGTTGTGAAAGGTTACATCTCATTTTAACATTTTTTGAAAATTTTTACAAGATGCTGATAATAATCAACGCGCGTTGATTTATAACCCCCAAACCTCATACTTCGGTTCGGGGAACCCCGTGTCCTCGACATCCCGTTTTGATCGGTACGCACCTAACATTGCGGGAGGGAATATGCAACCTGCGGTTGATGATGTGCACACTCCGTGTGATGAATTGCGTAAACGCATGAATTGACACTTTGTGTCATAAATTGGCTAACGCCATGAATTGTTGCAGAGCAACGTGAATTGATTCAAATCTTCTAAGACAGGGGACGGACGATATTCAATGCGGTGCATTGATGAT
>JAGALA010000035.1 GCA_017625935.1 Clostridia bacterium | reverse complement strand
CCGCTTTTCTTCGTTATTGTGGTTTATTATCGCCGATTTTTGCTCTACCGTACACAAGTACGCCGACGCTTAAAAATCGACGATTTCTGCTCTTAATCTGTCAACCCCCGAGTCCTTTTTGGGCATCTCATTAAGAATAAAAAGCAGAATTTCACGGTGAAATTCTGCTTTTTGTCATTATTTAGACGAAACCTATTGATTTTGCTGGATTCTTAATGAGCCAGCCCCTTTTTGTTGCGTGTTTTGGGTTAATAACCTTGGGAGGAGTTCTCTCTCCCGCTTGCTTTGTTATATAACTATGCTATTTTCCTTAGCACCTTATAAAGAGGCTTAATTAGGAACGACATTGCAAAATTGCCAACCAAGGACAAAATATCAAACGGTATTCCCACAAGATACCAAGAAATCATTCCTTGTAAATTCAGCCCGTACATAATAGCCTGCCCGGGGGTGTATAATAGCCCAAACGTAATTCCGTGCAAGGAGCAGAAAACCGTTGAAAGAATAAACTTTACCTTGTCGGGCGCGTTTTTCGGAATAAGCATCATAAGCGCCCATAGCGGTGCCCATACGTAAAGGTACGGAATCCACCAAAGTGCAAGCCCCGAATATACGCCCATCAAAGCAACGTAAACGTATAAGGGGATTAGTGCCTTCCACCTGTAAATCAGCGTAAACAAGGCGATAAACATTGCAATTGCGTGAATATTCGGCAACGCTTCCATCAGTAAATCGGAAAGAAACATTATAGTGCCGAGCATTGCAAAGACGATTAGCTCCTTGATTACGGTTTTTGTCTTTTTCATTTAGATTAAGGACACCTTTTTCATTCTCATATCAATAACGGGTCTGTCGCGAAAATCTGTCTTTACGCCTGCGATTTCGTCAACAACCTCAATGCCCGAAACAACCTTACCGAATGCGGCATACTGTCCGTCAAGGAATTTGCCGTCCGCGTGCATAATGAAAAATTGGCTCGATGCGGAGTTGGGATTTTGGCTTCTCGCCATTGAAATAACGCCGCGCACGTGTGAAATATCGTTCTTTACGCCGTTTGCAGCGAACTCACCCTTGATATTTTCGTCACTGCCGCCACAGCCTGTTGCTGTCGGGTCGCCGCCTTGAATCATAAAGCCCGCTATAACTCTGTGGAAAATAAGACCGTCGTAAAAGCCGCTTGATACAAGCTTTTTGAAGTTCGCGCAGGTAATCGGTGCCTTGTCCTCGTAAAGCTCAATGTCGATAATTCCGCCGTTTTCCATTTCTATTCTTACCATAATAATCACCTCGAAAAAATTTTATATTTTAATTGTAGCAGAGAACGCCCCAAAAGTCAAATAAAAAAGAAAGATTTTTATTTTCTGTTTAATATTTTTCACTTTATGGAAATATAACTGTAAATGGGCATCCTTGCCCAAAATAAATGAGGTGACGCTTTGGAAAAATATAAAAAAATAACTTATATAGCCGTAAGTACGGTGATTTTTTTGCTCCTTGGCTATTTCTTTTTCAAATACGCATTCGGCATACTTTTGCCGTTTATCGTGTCGTTTTTGGTTGTTGCGCTCTCGCGCCCGATTATCAATAAAATCGGCAAAAAAACGACACTCCCCAAGCCCATTGTCAGTATTTTCGTTCTTTCTATGCTGCTTTTAATTGTCGGCGCGTGCCTTTTTGGTTTGGTCTTTATTACCGCAAATCAGCTTGGCAGCTTAACCGAAAAAATAATAAACAACCTCTCGGGAAACCAAAACTACGTCAGCGTGCTTTTTGATATAGTCGAGCGGATTGAGGAGCGGTTTCCGTTTGTAGCCAAAATTATTCCGAATGATGAGTCGCTTTATTCGCTTGCTTTAAATATGCTCCTTGACGGTGCAATGTCGCTGAGCGCCAAGCTCACCTCATTTGTTGCCACCGCTATCGCGGCTCTACCCAATATTGCCTTAACCGCCATTGTCGTTGCGCTCTCGCTTTTTTACTTTGCAAAGGACTACGATAAAATAGGCAACAAGCTTATCGACGCCTTGCCGAAGCGAATAGGAAACATCGTGCTTATTTTCAAAAACGACGTGCTCCTTGTCGTTTCCAAGTATCTAAAATCCTATCTGATTTTGCTTTTTATCACCTTTTTGGAGCTTATTGTCGGCTTTTTCATTTTAGGGCTTGAAAACTCCTTTATCTTAGCTCTTTTAATTGCCCTTGCCGATATGCTTCCAATTTTGGGCGCGGGCACGGTGCTTGTGCCTTGGTCGGTTGTTATGCTTGCATTGGGGGATGTAAAAAGCGCGATAATACTCTTTATTTTAGCAGGAGTTACCTACTTTTCGCGCCAAATACTCGAGCCGAAAATTCTAAGCGCACAAATGAACCTCCACCCCCTCATTATGCTCGTTTCAATGTATGCAGGGCTAAAGCTTGCGGGCTTTTTCGGGCTTCTTGTCGCGCCTATTGTCGCGTTTATTATCAAAATAACAATAGACAGAATTAAAAATGAAAAAAGTGTTGAAAAACACGAAAGCTTGTGATATTATATACTATATATTTCTTTGGTAGGAGATTTTTTAGTATGTATAATGACAAAAAGGTGGTTTTCTCGGGCGTACAGCCGTCGGGAAACCTTACAATAGGAAACTACCTCGGCGCTATTAAAAACTTCAGCGCATTTTCCGAGGAATACCATTGCTATTATTGCGTTGTTGATATGCACGCAATTACGGTTAGACAGGTGCCGGCAGAGCTTCGCCGCCGTACCTACGAAACGCTCGCGCTCTATATCGCGTGCGGTCTTGACCCTCAAAAGAATACGCTTTTTGTTCAAAGCCACGTGCCCGGTCACGCGGAGCTTGGCTGGATTCTCGACTGCTACACAATGTTCGGTGAGCTTTCAAGAATGACACAGTTTAAGGACAAGAGCGCAAAGAACGCGGATAACATTAACGCAGGTCTTTTCACCTACCCGTCGCTTATGGCAGCCGATATCTTGCTTTACCAAACAGAGCTTGTGCCTGTTGGCTCAGACCAAAAGCAGCATCTTGAGCTTGCGCGTGATATTGCAAACCGCTTCAACCAAATCTACGGTGAAACCTTCGTTGTGCCCGACGGCTATATCTCCAAGGGCGGCGCTAAAATTATGTCACTTCAAGACCCGACAAAGAAGATGAGCAAATCCGATGCAAACGAAAACGCAGTAGTCAGAATCCTTGATTCCAAGGACGATATCATAAGAAAGTTCAAAAGAGCAGTGACCGACTCGGGCAATGAAATTTGCACAGGCGAGGGCAAGGACGGCATTTCCAACCTCTTAAGCATCTATTCCTGCTTCTCGGGCAAAACCGTTGACGAAGCAATCAAGGAATTTGAGGACAAGGGCTATGGCGAATTTAAGCTCGCCGTTGGTGAAGCGTGTGCAGATGCGTTAGCGCCCGTGCGCGAGGAATTTAACCGCTTAATGGCTGACAAAGCATACCTCGAGGAGGTTATGAAGCAGGGCGCAACCGACGCCTACCGCCACGCAAGAAAGACACTTTCCAAGGTGCGCCGCAAGATCGGCTTCACCGAATTAAAATTCTAAAAAAGAGGTCGCAAGACCTCTTTTTTATGAGCTTTGGGCGTGATATTCTTTGCGGTGGTGGTAGGGGCGAGCATTGCTCGTCCGTTAAAGAATTAAAAAGACCGCGGAAAACCGCGGTCTTTATCATTGTAGGGGACGGCGCCCACGACGTCCCGCAAAAAAAGCCACATGAGCTGCCGTGGCTTGATTTATTAGTCATCATTCTGAAATACCTCAAATTTCTTGGCTCCTTTATGTAAGGCACCCTTTAGGGCGTACCTTGTGTTGAGCTGTCACGAAGTGACTGAGGGATAGAAAAAAGACCACGACGGTTTGCCGTAGTCTTTATATCTTTAGTCATTATTCTGAAATACCTCAAACTTGTAGCCAACGCCCCAGATTGTGCGAAGCTCCCACTTGGTTGAAACGCCCGAAAGCTTTTCGCGCAGACGCTTGATGTGTACGTCAACCGTACGAGAATCCCCGAGGTAGTCAAAGGACCAAACCTTGTTAAGAAGCTGATCTCTTGTGAAAACCCTGTTAAAGTTCTTTGCAAGGAAGTGGAGCAGCATAAACTCCTTGTTTGGAAGGTCAACGCTCTCACCCTTGATTTTAAGCTCGTGGTTGGAAAGACTGATTTCAAGGTTGTCAAAGCGCAAGGTGTCCTTGTCCGCGTGAAGCTCCATTGTGCTGTATCTGCGAAGCACCGCCTTAACTCTTGCCAAGAGCTCCTGCATATCAAACGGCTTTACAACAAAGTCGTCCGCACCAAGCTCAAGTCCAAGCACCTTGTCAAAAACGCCGCCCTTGGCTGTAATCATAATCATCGGCTTGTTTGAGTTTGCTCTTATCTCGCGGCAAACGTCCGTGCCATCCTTCTTTGGAAGCATAAGGTCGAGAAGAACAATATCAGGGTCGTAGCTTTTGAACATTTGCATACCGCTAACGCCGTCGTTGGCAATAGCAACCTCGTATCCCTCATTTTGAAAATAAACCTTAATCAGCTCACAGATATTAACATCATCGTCAATAACAAGCATCTTAGTACCGAGCATATTAACCTCCAAATATTAAATAATTATGAATTCCAAAAAGAATTATATCACACAAAAATCAAATTGTAAATAACTTTTTAACAAAAAAATTCACAATCGCTTAATAATTTTACAACAGTAATGTGAAAATTGTGTGAGGAAGATGTGTAATAATAATAAAAATATACAAATTTTTGAAATTTTTTTCTTTTTACTTGCACGCGCACAAAAAATAATGTATAATTATAGGGATAATTAAACATTATGAGGTAAAAATATGAAGCTTGGTATTGTTGGACTTCCTAACGTAGGAAAAAGCACACTTTTTAACGCACTTACAAATGCAGGCGCACAGAGCGCAAACTACCCGTTCTGCACAATTGAGCCAAACGTTGGCGTTGTTGCAGTGCCCGATTCACGTCTTGACGTGCTTGCAAAAATGTATAATCCCGAACTCTATACTCCCGCTGTTATCGAATTTGTTGATATTGCAGGACTTGTTAAGGGTGCGAGCCGCGGCGAGGGTCTTGGAAATAAATTCCTTTCACACATAAGAGAGGTTGACGCAATTGTACACGTTGTGCGTTGCTTTGAAAATAACGATATTATTCACGTTGACGGCTCAATTGACCCACTCCGTGACCTTGAAACCATAAACTTAGAGCTTATCTTCTCGGATATGGAAATCCTTGAAAGAAGAATTGATAACGTGAAAAAGGCAATGAAGGGCGACAAGACCTTGGCACCGAAGCTTGACCTTTACGAGCGCGTTATGAAGGTGCTTGAAAGTGGCAAGAGCGCACGCTCACTCGATTATAGCGAGGAGGAGCAGGCGTGGATTAGCGAGGTTGCACTCCTCACAATTAAGCCCGTTATCTATGCGGCAAATATCAGCGAAAACGACCTTGGAAACCTTGAAGCAAATGAATTTCTTGCAAGAGTAACCGAATTTGCAAGGAGCGAAAAGAGCGAGGTTATCCCTGTTTGCGCAGAAATCGAGGCGGAAATTGCGGAGCTTGAGGGCGAGGACAAGGAAATGTTCCTTTCAGACCTCGGTATCAGCGAAAGCGGTCTTGACCGTCTTATCAAGGCAAGCTACTCACTCCTTGGACTTATCAGCTATCTTACAGCAGGACCGAAGGAGGTTCGCGCTTGGACAATCACCAAGGGTACAAAGGCACCCGGTGCTGCAGGCAAAATCCACTCCGACTTTGAGCGCGGCTTTATACGCGCGGAGATTGTTTCCTTTGATGACCTCGTTGCCTGCGGCTCTATGAACGTGGCAAAGGAAAAGGGACTCGTTCGCTCCGAGGGCAAGGAATACGTAATTAACGACGGAGATATTGTACTCTTTAGATTTAACGTATAATCCACTCAATTAAACATCAATTAAGCGGAGGATTTTATGCGGCTTTTATTTAAGCAACGGCTTTTTTCGTGGTTCGACAGCTACGATATATATGACGAAGCAGGTAACACCGTCTATACGGTTGAGGGCAAGCTCGCTTGGGGACACCTTTTGCGTATTTACGACGCGCAGGGCAACGAAATCGGCTGTATTAGGGAAAAAGTTCTCAGCTGGCTTCCTAAATTTGAAATGTATCTCGGCGATAGATACATAGGCAACATTAAAAAGGAGCTTTCATTATTCCGACCTAAATTCAGCATCGATTATAACGGCTGGCAGGTAGAGGGTGACTTGTTCGAATGGGATTATTCCATTAAAAGCGAAAGCGGCGCACTTGTCGCCACCGTTTCAAAAGAGGTCTGGAAGCTCAGGGACACGTACGTTATTGATGTTTGGGATCACGACGATGCTGTTTATGCTCTAATGCTCGTTCTTGCAATAGATGCAGAGAAGTGTTCAAGAAATAATTAAAATGCAAATAAGTAAAAAATAGGGCAAAAACCCGACATAACTTGTAGGGCGGGGGCTTGCTCCCGCCGCTATTATTTATGAATCAGTCAGCGCGAAAGGAGGAGAAAATGAAACGCTACCTAAAAAGTATCCATACAAGGTATATGCTTACCTTTATGACTATAATGATTTTGACAATACTTATTCTCGGTATGATTATTACAAATATCATAACGAACTTCACACTTGATTTAAAGCTGAAGGAAATGTATGAGTCAAACGTAACGCTCTCCTCGTATTTCAGGGTAGAAGAAAATGACGGCGTTTTGCCCGAAATCAAGGACGAAAACGGCAAATTGAGCGCCTCACTTGCCGAGGCGTTAAAAACTTTGTTTTTAATTTCCCCTCAAACAGGCGCATTGGTCTTTGACGGAGAGGGCAATCTCATTTTGCACGCAACAAAGGGCGAGGACGGTGTGAGCGTTTCATATGAATATACTGAAAACCTCCCCGAAATTATCTCAAGGGAGCAGCTTCCCCTTGGCTTTCTTAATCGCGTTCAGTCGAACAAGGCGGTATCCTTGAACGATAGCTGTGACGGCTATTTTTCAAACGAGGTATATCTTTACGCCAAGGCAATTACCACAATGGTTGAGCCTCCCGTTGAGGAAGAGGACAAGGAGGATGCAAAGAGCGCGGCGGGCATTAGCCTTTTGGCAACCGACTCGGGCGAAAGCTCCGACGGCAAGGATTCTGACACGGATATAGAGATAAAACCCGTGCTTCAGGAAAAGCTCCTTGGTGTCGTTATTTGCTATGACGCGGGTAATACCGAGCAGGACAAAATGCTTAAGGGAATGATGACGGCAATTATCTCCACGCTTATTTGGATTATGATTGCATCACTCGTTGCAATCTTCGGCATCAGCTATTATTCAATGAAGCCACTTCGCCAAATAGGTCAAGCGGCAAAGAGCTTCTCACGCGGCAAATTCAACGTGCGCGTTAAGGTGCGCGGAAACAACGAGCTTGCCGAGCTTGCCGAGTCCTTTAACCAAATGGCAAGCGCAATTGAGTCTAAGGACGAAATGCAAAAGAACTTTTTAAGCAACGTTTCGCACGACCTAAAAACCCCAATGACCACAATTGCGGGCTTTGTTGACGGAATTTTGGACGGTGCAATTCCTCGCGACAAGCAGGACTACTACCTAAATATAATTAAAAATGAGGTTAAGCGCCTCAGCCGCTTGGTTACCTCGCTTCTTGATATCTCACGTCTGCAATCGGGCGAGAGAAAGTTTGAATTTAAGCAATTTAATATCTGTGAGCTGACGCGCCAAACGGTGCTTTCATTTGAAAATCAGCTTGAGGAAAAGAAGCTGAACGTCGAGTTCGACACCGACGACTTCGATATGATGGTATATGGCGACACGGACGCAATTAACCAGGTTATATACAACCTTTGCCACAACGCAATTAAGTTCTCGTATAACGAGGGACTTTACAGGGTTAGCATAAAATATGATTCAAACTACACTGTGCGCTTCACAATGTACAATGAGGGCATCGGTATAGCAAGCGATGATATACCGTACGTCTTTGACCGATTCTATAAGAGCGATAATAGCCGCGGCCTTGATAAAACAGGCACAGGCTTGGGACTCTTTATCACAAAGACGATAGTTGAAGCACACGGACAAAAAATAACGGTAGAGAGCGAGTACGAAAAATGGTGTATGTTCTCGTTCACCTTGCCGAGAAACCCAAAGAGCTTGCCAAAAGGAGATAAATAATGGAATACGTTGCAACCTGCCTTTTCGGGCTTGAAGGGCTCCTGGGCGAGGAAATTGACGCCCTTGGCTACCGCCGCACCGAAACAATGGACGGCAGAATCAGCTTTGTGGGTGACGAAAGCGCACTTGCAAGGGCGAGCATATCGCTCCGCTTTGCGGAAAGAATTTATATTAAAATGGGCGAGTTTTACGCCACCACATTTGACGAGCTTTTTGAGGGCGCAAAATCGCTCCCGTGGCACGCGTGGATAGGGAAGTGTGACTCGTTCCCCGTGCGCGGTCATTCAATTAAAAGCACGCTTTTCTCCGTGCCCGACTGCCAAAAAATTATTAAAAAAGCAATAGCTTCCCGTCTTTCCCTTGAATACGGCATTTCGTGGTTCGAGGAAACGGGCGTAAAATATCAAATTGACTTTTTCATCTTCAAAAACCGTTGCACGCTTATGATTGATACCTCGGGCACTCCGCTTCATAAAAGGGGCTACCGTCCGAAATCAAACGATGCACCTATAAGAGAAACGCTTGGTGCGGCGCTTGCAAAGCTCTCACGTCCGCGTGAGGATGTGCTTCTGTGGGATCCGTTTTGCGGCTCGGGCACTATCGCAATTGAGGGTACAATGCAAATCTTGAATATTGCCCCGGGAATAAACCGCTCCTTCTCATCTGAAGCATTCCCTCAGCTTGATAAATCGATATGGCAGAGGGCAAGAGAGGAAGCTAAGGACTTAGAAAAGCGCGACAGTAAATTTGAAGCGTATGCCTCGGACATCGACCCCGAATGTATTGAAATTGCCAAGGAAAACGCCAAAAACGCAGGGGTACTCAGTCATATAAAAATATTTAAGCAGGATGCCTTGACGATAACAACCGAGGGGCGCCGCGGCACAATTGTTTGCAACCCACCGTACGGTGAGCGCCTCCTTACAATGAAGGAAACCGAGGAGCTTTACCGCAAAATGGGCAAGCACTTTTCCACCCTTGATAGATGGCAGCAGTATGTTATGACAAGCCACGAGGGATTTCAAAATCTTTTCGGCAGACGCGCAGATAAGGTAAGAAAGCTGTATAACGGTATGATTCCGTGCTATTTTTACCAATTTTTCAAGAATAAATGATTAAATAAACAATCTCCGCAAATACTACTAAAAAGTATCTGCGGAGGTTTTTTTATGCGTGCGCTCACCTTTAATTTAGACGAAAATATAGAAATGATAGACGAGGTAATAAGACCCAAGGAAAGCTTTGATATTATCAAGCGCGAAATGGAAATAAACGGCGAAAGAATATATATGTACTACGTTGACGGCTTTGTTACAAGCGCAATTATGCAAAAGCTGATTATGCACCTAACCACCGTCAAGGATTTCGGAAACGGAGAGGCGGGTGCTTGCGAAAAATTTGCAAGAACAGTTCCAAGCGTCGAGGTGGATACCGCATACGATGTTGACGCGGTGGTGACAGCGGTGCTCTCGGGCTGCTCGGCAATTTTGGCAGGCGGCTTTGGTGACGGCGCGATAATCGTTGATGCGCGCTCATACCCTGCAAGAAACACGGACGAGCCCGAAAACGACAGAGTAATGCGCGGCGCACGCGACGGCTTTGTGGAAACCTTGATTTTTAATACCGCAATGATACGGCGCAGAATACGCGCACCCGAATTAACCGTGAAATATATGTGTGTCGGGGAGCTTTCAAAAACCGACGTTGCCGTTGTGTATCTAAATAAAAAAGCCGACCCTGTGTTCGTAAAAAGCATAATTGACAAGATAAAAGCAATAAAAACCGACGCCTTGCCAATGGGGCATCAAAGCCTTGTCGAGTGCTTAATTAAAAAGCGCTCTTTAAATCCGTTTCCGAGGGTCAGATGCACGGAGCGCCCCGACTGCGCCTGCGCCTCGGTTTTAGAGGGAAACGTTATAATTCTTTGCGACACCTCGCCCGAGGCAATAATTTTGCCAACCTCAATCTTTGACTTTTTGCAGGACACCGACGATTATTATTATACGCCTATAACAGGCACGTATTTGCGCCTTGTCCGTCAGCTCGTTTTTTGGAGCGCCGTTGTCTTAACGCCAATATGGTACTATCTTGCCACAAGCCCCGAAATAGTGCCCGAGTGGCTCTATTTTATCGTGCCCGAGGAAACGGGCGCCGTACCTATTTTAATTCAGCTTTTGCTCGTTGAATTTGTCGTTGACGGCTTAAAGCTCGCCTCGCTTAACACTCCGAGCGTGATGTCAAATTCCTTTGGCGTCATAGGCGGACTTTTGCTCGGTGATTTTGCCGTGCAGGTCGGCTGGCTCAGCCCCGACGTTATTTTCTATATGGCAATTGTGTCAATGGCAAGCTTCACCCAGTCAAACTACGAGCTTGGCTACGCCTTGAAATTCGTGCGTATAATAACGCTGATTTTGGTCTCCTTCCTCGGTATATGGGGGCTTATCTTAGGCGCACTTATCGGAATTTTATTGATAGTTACCACCAAAACCGTCAACCATAAGCGCTCGTATCTCTACCCATTAATTCCCTTTAACCCACGCGCGCTGTCCCGCCTTGTGTTCCGCCGTCACAAGCAGTAACAAAAACAAAAGAGAAGTGCAAGCCGAAAAGCTTGCACTTCATTGATTATTCTATGTAATCGGGGTTTTTCATAAAGATTTCAAATTCAACGAACTTGTGGGTTGTTCCTTTTCCGCCTTCCTTGAGTGATAAAATCTCAATTTCAATGGATTTCACCTTGATAGGTGCTTGCTCATCTGTTGCTTTAAACATTGTGAATTTTGCGGAATTCCAGCCTGCACCGTCTATTATGAATTGGGGGTTATTGAAGGTAACATTACCGTTTGCATCGTAGAACGTATGTGCGGATGTAGTCCAGTTTCCAACGCCCCATATATAAAATTCGTGTATTTCGATTTCTTCCTTGAAAACAATAGTCAGCGTGTCTCCGATGCCACCGTACCAAGCGCCTTCATCACTGCCCCAGATTCCGCCTGATTCGGTCTTACCGTCAAAGATGTTCCAAACCTTATCATGTCTTGAGTTCCCTGCATTTGCATATATTTCGTAAATGTCATCTGCCGTTACAAGCTTTGTTGGCAGATTGTCGCCGCTTACCCATTTAGCGTAAACGGTGAGATTTTCTGCATAGCCCTCAGTAGTTGTGATTTTTGAGGTCTTTTCGGGGTTTATGAACCAGCCGATAAAGGAGAAGTCAGCGGTAACTGCAGGAGCAAATTCAACGTTGTTTACTACGTCATACGTTGTAGGATTGTTGTTGGTTACCGAAACGCCGCTAACCTCGTCACCAAGCACGTACGTGATGGTGTAGGTTCCAAGAGTGAACTTAGCGTAAACGGTGATGTCCTTTGGATTTTGCGGGTCAACTACGAATGTGTTGTTTTCAACAGGTGTTTCCCAAACGCCGTCCTCGGGATGGCTGTAGAACCAACCGCCAAAGCTATAGCCGAATTTCTCAAGTGTAGGAAGCACAATTGTTGATGAGCTATCGTTTACAGTATATGAATAAACTGTGCCCTGGGGCATTTCAACTCCGTCTGTTGCATATGTAATCTTGTAGTTGATAAGTGAAACGCGACCCTCAAGCGTGATAGCACCGTTTTGTTCGCCCGGAACGAGCGCTTCAAGCTTTGTATCGGTGCCCTTTATGAACCAGCCGTCAAACGCGTAGCCCTTTTGCGAAATAGTAGGAGCTAAGAATGTAAATTCAGTTTCAACGGTAAACTCACTTATGTTGTCCTTATTGTTTGTAACGCCCTCGGGAAGCTCGTATGTGATTTTGAATGGCAAAATTTTAAATGAAGCGTAAACGGTAACTTCCTTGTCCGTTCCAATCGGTATTTTTTCAAATGGAACTGTGCATTCTTCGTCCGAGAACCAACCGAGAAACTCATATCCTTTGCGCTCGGGAGCAACGAGAACAACCTCGTCCTCTGCGTTAAAGTCTGATGGGTTATTGTTTACCGCGTTGCCGATACCGATATAATTTATATTGTATCTTTCAAGCTCGTAGGTAGCAACAAGTGTAATATCCCTGTCTAAGCCCTCAGTGCTTGTGATTTTTTCTCCGTTAAGTGTCCAGCCTGTAAACGTGTAGCCCTTTTTTGAAGCCGCTTCAAAGGTAACCAATGTGCCAATATCGTATGAGGTTGGATTGTTCTCGCTGTTTGTGCCGCCGTCTAATTCATAAGTAATAGAGTAGGTGGCAGGAGCCCAAACGGCGTAAAGTGTGTTATATTTATCTGTACCCATTGTAAAGTCGGCGCCGTCGAGATAAACAACCTCGCCATCCTTTTCAGTTGACCAACCGAGAAATTCGTAGCCGAATCTGACAAGAGTACAATTTTCAAGCTTTATAGTTGTGTCGGAAGGAATAACCATTGGGTCCATTGTGTTTTCCGCACCGTTTGGTATGAATGCAAGATTGTTGTTGTTTGCCTTCCAGCTTGCAACAATAGTCATATCCTCAGTTATTTTACCGGGAACCCAAGTCTTTTCATTGTAAAGCCAGCCCTTAAACTCGTAGCCCGCTCTTGTTGGCTCGTTTGGCATCTTTCTTATAACGTCATTATAGTCAACGGTCATAGTAATGTCCGTTTCACCGTTACCGAGAACGAAAACAACGGTACATTCTGTCGGTGTAACCGTTCCTGTGTCCGTGTCCGTATCCGTATTTGTTCCCGTGCTTGTGTCATTTGTGTCGGTGTTTGTGCCCGTGTCGGTCGAGTCATTTCCGCAGGAAACAACGAACAAAGCCGCAAGTGCAAGAAGCACGCACAAAAGCACGCTTAATATTTTTTTGTTCATTTTGCCCTCCAAAATAGAATATTTTATACGTATATTATATATTCCCACGCGCTTTTTGTCAAGTAATAATGTAAATTATGATAAAATACACATAAAACCAAGACGAATTTTGTGCAAAATACACAACAAAGCAGTGCTCGTGAATGAATTATATCATGCACAACGGTGCAATTCATGACACGCAGTGTCAATTCATGTCGCTTTGCGACAATTCATGAAGTGTTACTTCAATTCATTAAAAAAGAGCTTCACACCGAAGCTCTTTTTTATATTCATCCTTCAATTTTTAATTGAGTAGCTCCGCCGCCCGAAAAGGGGATACCCAAGTGGTCGTAAGCCAAGCGCGTTACGCACCTGCCCTTAGGTGTACGGCTGAGAAATCCTATCTGCATAAGGTAAGGCTCGTAAACGTCCTCAATTGTAATCGCTTCCTCACCGATGGTTGCCGCCAAGGTTTCAAGTCCAACAGGGCCGCCGCCGTAGAATTTGATAATGGTTTCAAGCAGCTTTCTGTCTATGTTGTCAAGTCCAAGCTCGTCAATTTCAAGCGCCTTTAGTGCGGTCTTTGCAATTTCAAGCGTTATTCTGCCGTCGCCCTTCACCTGTGCATAGTCACGCACGCGCTTAAGCAAGCGGTTGGCGATACGCGGTGTGCCGCGTGAGCGAGATGCAATTTCGAGCGCGCCCTCATTGTCAATTTCAACCTCTAAAAGAGAAGCACTGCGCTTAATAATTGTTGCAAGCTCGTCCGCATTATAAAGCTCTAAGCGTAAAAGCACGCCGAAACGGTCGCGAAGCGGTGTTGTGAGCTGTCCTGCTCGCGTTGTCGCACCGACTAAGGTGAATTTTGGAAGCGGCACGCGGATGCTCCTTGCCGCAGGACCCTTGCCGATGATAATATCAAGCACGTAGTCCTCCATTGCAGGGTAGAGTATTTCCTCAATAGAGCGTGAAAGACGGTGAATTTCGTCAATAAACAACACGTCCCCGGGGGCGAGGTTGGTTAAAATAGCCGCCAAATCTCCCTGCTTTTCAATAGCAGGGCCTGACGTTACTCTGAAATTAACGCCCATTTCGTTTGCAATAATGCCCGAAAGCGTTGTCTTGCCAAGACCGGGAGGGCCGTATAGCAGCACGTGGTCGAGCGAGTCGCCCCTGCCCTTTGCCGCATCTATATAAACCTTGAGCATTTCCTTAACCTTTTCCTGACCTATGTAGTCCTCAAAGGTTTTCGGGCGTAAGCTAACCTCAACCTCGGTGTCCTCGCCCGTCATTTCCGTGGAAACTATTCTGTTTTCAAAGTCAAATTCTGTTTCTTCAATCATCGCCTAATCTCCTTATCTAAGTAGCTTAGCAAGCGCTAACGGAATAATTTTTGCAACGTCCAATTTCGGGTCAATTCCGCCAAGTGCCCTTTGCGCATCGCTCCTTGAATAGCCAAGCACGCAGAGTGCCTCAAGCGCCTCGGAAAGGTTAGAGCCCTTGGGTACAGCAGCACTCGGCACGTAAGCTGATGCGTCATCGCTACCGCCAAACGGGAGCTTAACAATCTTGTCCTTAAGCTCCAAAACAACGCGCGCCGCAGTCTTAGGTCCAATGCCCGAGGCCTTTGCTATTGCTTTTGTGTCCTCGCTTGAAATCGCCATTGACAGGCGGTCGGGAGTTAAAAGCGAGAGAATTGCCATTGCCGCCTTGGGTCCGACGCCCGAAACGGTGATAAGCAGCTTAAAAGCCTCAAGCTCCTCACTCGTCTTAAAACCAAAGAGGTCAACGCCGTCCTCACTTACCTTCATAAAGGTAAGAAGCTTCATTTTTTCGCCAATATGTCCTGCGATTTTGCTAAACGTATTGTCGCTGACCGTCAGCTTATAGCCAACGCCCATACAGTCAATAACGCAAAAGCCGCTCTCTAAATATTCAAGTGTTCCGTTAACGTGATAAATCATATAATTTCCTTTTTCGATGTAATTTTATTGCAAATTCTATAATAACAAGAAGTGAAAATACAAGACAGCCAACGCCCGTCACCGTGATGCCGACATACCATTGCATCGGCACGTATCTCATTTCAATTGTATGTGTGCCTGCCTCAATATTAAACGCAAGCATAGCATCAAAGCACTTGTAGGTGTCAACGCGCTCCCCGTCCACGTAAACCTGCCACATTTTGTCATAGGGCAGAGAGGTAAAGACAATTTGGTTTTCCTTGGCGGTTAGCGTGCCGCAAATTTCGGTGTCACTTATGCTTGCATCCTTAATTGCGCCGTCTATTAAAGCGTTATATACTCTGTCAAGCTTCTTTTCGTTTATTGTCGCGCCTGCAACCTCGTCCATCATCAGCCCCGCAATATAGAGTGTGAATCTGGTCGAATTCAAGCTGCTTGCCATATCCGCCTCTAATACCTTATTGCTAACTGCGTACATTATAGGAAGCGCGTGCTTGTTTTCATAAACCGTATATTTGCCGTCAAGCACCGTGATTTCTTCATAAATATTGCTTTTTACAATTTCGTCGGGCTTAGCGTTTATAAGCTCGTCGGAAATA
The DNA here is from genome assembly GCA_017625935.1 of Clostridia bacterium. Taxonomy (GTDB): domain Bacteria; phylum Bacillota; class Clostridia; order Oscillospirales; family CAG-272; genus RGIG2000. Next base: position 18,494 of record JAGALA010000035.1, on the reverse strand, counting down.
ACGTACTTAATGCCAAGGAGTGAGTCGGCAAGCTCGTTTGAAAACCTGTATAGCGCGCTTTGGTCCTGCGTTTTGTAGCCAAGCTTTTTAAGAAAGTCCTTTGCGCCCTTGTTGTAGGTAGAGGTAAACTCGGAAATTCCGTTTATATTAAGCACAAGATTGTCGTTTGACTTCCTTGAAAACAGCCTCTCGGCACGGAAAAATCCGTCAATTTCCTTTTCCTCTAAAAACTCGGAAATAACGCTTTGCGACTTTTTAAAGCCGTCGTAATTTGCTTTTGTTGATAACCCTGCGTCATCAAACTGCCCCGCCCACGAAAGGCAAGAGCCGACAAGCGCCTCGACCGAAACAATCGCGCAAAGAACAATTGAAATAACTTTCGTTTTTGCGGGCTTTCTTTTCATTAGGAAGAAAAGAAGCAAATAAACGCCGAGGAACAGAGCAGTTAACCAAACTGCACCCCAGATGTTAAAGCGATTTGCTTTGTCCCCGTCGTATCTTGTAAGGTCGGCGGTTTTTTGCGCGATAAACAAAATAAACATCAAAACGCCCGAGACAATGGCAAAATACTTAAATTTTGCCTCGCGTGCGCTCTCGTAAGCACGGTAAGCCATAATAAGAATAACAAACGAGAAAATAAAGCTGTATCTGTAATTGAGCCAAACAGGCACGCTGAAGCCGTGCCAGAAAAGGTTTAAGGCGTTAATCGTAAAGCTTGCCAAGAAAACCGTTGTCAGTACGCTGTAACCAATCTTTTCGCGCAGCTTAACCTTTTTTGAAATATAGAAAAGAGGAAGCAAAAGAAGCGCAAGAGTACCAACGTAAATGTGCGGCTTTCCCTCGGGTCTGAACGTGTCAAACGTACCGATAAACATCTTTGCAATTACGTCAATAAAGTCAATATTTACGGTAAATGCGAGCTTTGATATGTCAAATGCGTCACTCTTTCCAAAGCTCAGGGAGTATATAGCGGTAAGCAAAACTCCCGCCGCCATTGCAAGCACAAGGCAGGTGTAAAGGAAAAACCGCAAGCAAGCCTTTAATATGTGCAGCTTAACTCCGTGCGGATTTCTTTCATCACGCGAGTGAGTAGCCAAGAAAAATACGAAATAAAGCGCGGCAAAAATGCAAAGCATATAGCCAATATAGTAGTTAGACCAAATTCCAACGGAGAGGGAAATTACAAAGAGCTTGAATTTGCCCTCGCGTATTAAAGCGCGTATGCCGAGCGCGATAAGCGGCAGCCAAATAAGCGCGTCCATCCACATAATGTTCGTTTGGTAGGCGGTTGCGTATGCACAAAAGGCGTAAGCAACGGAGAACATACCAAAGCCAATGGAGTTTACAGGTCTTGTATTGTAAAGAAAAATGCAGAAGGAAAGTGAGGCAAGCGCGCTCTTTAATACCATCATAAGCCCGATAGCCTCTACAATCATAGTGTCGGGGAAGAGCACCACGATAAAGGAGAGGGGTGAGGCAAGATAGTAGGTGTAGTAGCCGAAGAACTCACCGCCGAGTGAACGCTCAAGCGTATAGAAAAATGACTCCTTGCCCGTTAAAACGTCACGCAGCTGCTCAAAAAAATAAACGTACTGCGCGTTCATATCAAGTGCCAAATAGCTTGTCTTGCCAAAGAGCATTCCCGTAAAAAGGAACGTAAGCAGCATAACTAAAATAGGCGTGAAAAATGCAAAGAGCATATATTTTTTTGTTAAAACCCTCGTCCTTACAAAGCGCTCAAAAAAGCGGAGCACTCTTTTGGGAAAGGACGGAGCTTTTTCGATAATTTCGAGTTCGTTATAGCTCATTTTCATTACCCGACTTAATTTTTTTAATCATTTTTTCCAGCTTCAAGCGGTCAAGGGTTACAGTACGCTCACACCCAAGACAGGAAATTTTGATGTCCGCACCAACGCGCAAAACCTTAAAATGCTTCGAGCCGCACGGATGCTGCTTTTTCATTTCAAGCACGTCGCCAACGCAAATTTGCAAAAAAGTGCCCATAAAATTCCCTCCTTAAAAACAGTTAGTTACAATCATTTTACCATATATAAAGTAAAATTTCAACATTATTTTACTTAAATATTTTCGCATTAATTTTATATTATATTTGACAAGATGAAAAAAATGTGGTAAAATAATCTGTAAAGATTTTTTCAAATTTCATCGAAGGGGGCGGTTTTACGGTCATTTTGGGAATAGACCCGGGCTTTGCAATTGTCGGCTGGGGCGTTTTGGAATGTGTTAAGGGCAAATTCCGCGTGCTTGGCTACGGCTCGATTCAAACCAAGGCAGGCACTCCTATTGAGGAAAGACTGACTCAAATTTTCGATGGAATGAATATTATTATCGATAAGTACAAGCCCGATGAGATGGCAATTGAGGAGCTTTTTTGGAACACCAACCAAAAAACGGGCATCTGTGTTGCCGAGGCGCGCGGCACGATTATAGTCGCGGCGCACAAAAGGGGGCTTAAAATTTCGGAATACACACCGCTTCAGGTGAAGCAATCTGTCGTTGGCTACGGCAGGGCGGAGAAAAAGCAGGTCATCACAATGGTCACAACGCTTCTAAATCTGCCGAAGCCGCCAAAGCCCGACGATACGGCAGACGCATTGGCACTTGCAATCTGCCACGGCCACGCAGGCACAAACGTGCTGGGAAAATACTACAAAATGTGAGGAAATTATGTATTTAGCTAACGAATGGAAGGATTACGAGCTTCTTGATACCTCAGACGGCGAACGCCTTGAGCGCTGGGGAAAATATATTCTTATCCGTCCCGACCCACAGGTGATTTGGAAGGGCAAAAGAGAGCATAAGCTGTGGAACCGTGCAGACGGCATTTACCGCCGTTCAAAAAGCGGAGGCGGCGCGTGGGTGAAAAACGACGTGCCCGAAAAATGGACAATTACCTATAAGGATATGGTATTCAATCTAAAGCCTATGGGCTTTAAGCATACAGGTCTTTTCCCCGAGCAGGCGGCAAACTGGGACTGGTTCTCCGAGCTTATTAAGAAAAGACGCGCTGAGGGAAAAGAGGTCAAGGTCTTAAACCTCTTTGCATACACGGGCGGAGCAACCGTTGCTGCGGCTAAGGCAGGGGCTTCCGTTGTTCACGTTGATGCCTCAAAGGGTATGGTTCAGTGCGCAAAGGAGAATATGGCGTCAAGCGGACTTGAAAATGCACCTGTGCGCTATATAGTTGATGACTGCCGTAAGTTCGTTGAGCGTGAAATTCGCCGCGGAAACAAATACGACGGCATCATTATGGACCCTCCGTCCTACGGCAGAGGCCCGGGCGGCGAGGTTTGGAAGCTTGAGGACGCGGTTTGCGACTTTGTTTCACTTTGTGAAAAGCTAATCTCCGATGACCCGCTTTTTATGCTTATAAATTCATACACAACAGGGCTTAGCGCACTTACAATGGGCTACGTATTAAACGTAGAGGTTGTTAAAAAGCACGGCGGCTACGCAGAAACTGCCGAGGTTGCTTTGCCTGTTACCGAAACGAAGGGCTTTTTGCCCTGCGGCGCGAGCGCGCGCTGGATCGCGGACAAAAAGTAAAATCGCCTTCCCCTTGAGGGGAAGGGGGACCACTTTGTGGTGGATGAGGTGTAATGCTTCTTTGGTTGCATACATTTTGATTTAGATATAGGAGAAAAAATGAATCCAATAATAAAGCTTGAAAACGTTTGCTATAAATATCCCGACAACGATAACGTCGAGAATCGCTTTGCGCTTGATAATTTCTCCCTTGAGATAAACGAGGGTGAGTTTGTTGCGCTCCTTGGGCATAATGGCTCGGGCAAGTCAACCGCGGCAAAGCTTATAAATATGATTCTTACCCCCGATTCCGGCAGTATCTACATAGACGGCAAGCAAATTGCCGACAAAAAAATGAAGGAAAGCGACGTTTACGAAATCAGAAAAAACGTCGGTATGGTTTTCCAAAACCCCGACAACCAAATTGTTGCCACGGTAGTTGAGGAGGACGTTGCCTTCGGCCCCGAAAACTTAGGGCTTGCACCCGAGGAAATAAGAAAAAGAGTTGATGAGGCGCTCGAAATTGTAGGCATGCAATCATACGCGCGCCACGCGCCGCACCGACTCTCGGGTGGACAAAAGCAAAGGGTTGCAATTGCAGGCATTATAGCAATGAAGCCGAGATGTATTATCTTTGACGAGTCAACCGCTATGCTTGACCCTCTTGGAAGAAAAGAGGTTATGAACACAATTTTAAAGCTCAATAAGGAAGAAAAAATCACCGTTATCTTAATAACGCACTATATGAACGAGGCAATTTTAGCAGACAGAGTGGTCGTTATGCGCGAGGGCAAAAAGTACCTTGAGGGCACTCCAAACGATGTCTTTTCACAACCCGAAAGGCTCGTGAAGGCAGGGCTTGAGGTTCCGCAGTCAATTGAGCTTATAAATGCGCTTAACGAGGGGCTCGGAACAAAAATCCCCTTAGGAGTGTACGATTTAGACACCTGCGCCGATTTAATATCAAGCGCACTTTTGAAATAATTTTACGGTATTTGCCGTTTTGGCAGGAGTAAGAAAGGAGTTAAAATGTCGATAATAGAGCTAAAGGACGTTTCCTTTGTTTACGGCAAGAAAACGCCGTATGAAATTAACGCGCTTGATTGCGTTTCACTTGAATTTGAGGAAAATTTAATAACAGGCTTAATAGGTCATACAGGCTCGGGCAAATCCACCCTTGTGCAAATGCTCAACGGCATTTTAAGACCGAGTGGCGGCACAGTTATAGTTGACGGCGAGGATATTTGGAAAAAGCCAAAGAAAATTGCCAAGGTAAGATACAAGGTCGGTATGGTTATGCAATACCCCGAGTATCAGCTTTTTGCGGATACAGTCAAGGATGATATTGCCTACGGACCGAAAAATATGGGACTTGATAAGGATGAGATAGAAACAAGAGTTTTGGAAAGCGCCGCATTTTGCGGAATAGACGAAGAAACCTTGAAAAAATCCCCATTTGACCTCTCGGGCGGACAAAAGCGCCGCGTTGCCTTGGCGGGTGTAATGGCAATGAAGCCGAAGATTTTAGTGCTTGACGAGCCTGCGGCAGGGCTTGACCCTCGCGGCAGACGCGAAATTCTCGGCGGCATCAAAAAATATCAAGCCGAAAGCGGCACAACCGTAATTATAGTCAGCCACAGTATGGAGGATATGGCTATGTACTGTGACAGAGCCATCGTTATGGCAAACGGCAAAATGCTCACTCACGGCACGTGCGCTGAGGTCTTTTCTCAAAGTGAGCTGCTTCGCCAAAACGGGCTTGACGTGCCCGAAATCACAGCTCTTATGGCAAAGCTCCGTGAGCGCGGAGTTGATATTCCAAGCGATATATATACGGTTGGCGGCGCATATTCTGCGCTCCTTGACCGCTATAAATTTGCCTCTCGGGGAAAGGAGGCAGAAAATGGCATTTGACGTTTCACTCGGACAGTACTACGAGGGCAAATCCTTGATTCATAAGCTTGACCCACGCACAAAGCTGTTCCTTGTAATTGCCTTTATGGTTGCCACATTTGTGGCAAAAAGCATTTATTCATTTGCATTTTTGTTTGTTGTCGTTCTTTTGTCAATAATAATCAGCCGCGTGCCCCTCGGTACAATCTTAAAGGGACTTAAGCCGCTTATTGTTATTGTAATTTTCACCGCATTTTTGAATATTTTCTGGACAAAGGAAGGAAATCTCCTTTTTAGCTGGAAATTTATCGAAATTTACGACAAGGGACTTTTAAACGCCGCACTTTTGGCGCTTAGAATTGTGATGCTCCTTGCCGAAACAACGCTGCTTCTTTCCTATACCACAACGCCGATTGAGCTGACGGACGGTATTGAAACAGCGCTCTCTCCGCTTAAAAAAATCAAGCTCCCCGTGCACGAGTTTGCAATGCTTATGACAATTGCGCTCCGCTTCATTCCAACTCTTACCGACGAGACGGGCAAGATTATGAACGCGCAAAAATCAAGAGGCGCGGACTTTTCAAGCGGCGGCTTAATCAAGCGCGTTAAGGCGCTTATCCCTATTATAATTCCGCTTTTCGTTTCCTCATTTAGGCGCGCGGACGAGCTTGCAACGGCAATGGAATGCCGTCTTTACCGCGGAGGTGAGGGAAGGACGAGAATGAAAAAGCTAAAATTCAAGGTAAAGGACATTTTCGGCTTGCTTTTTGCACTTTTGCTTCTTGCAGGTGTGATTTTGATTAACGTTTTCTTAAGCAAGTACGGCCCTACGATTTAAGATGAAAAAGGTTTTACTTACAGTTGCGTATAACGGACGCGCTTATTTTGGATATCAGCTCCAGCCCGACAAGCCGACCGTTGCACTTGAAATGAACAAAGCAGCCGCCTCCGCATTCGGCTTTGAATGTAAGGTGACAGGCTGCAGCCGCACAGACAGCGGCGTGCACGCACTCGGCTTTGCTCTAACCGTTGAGCCGAAGAATGAGGGTGAGGAAATCACCGTTCCGCTTGATAAAATTCCCATTGCTATGAACATCAAGCTCCCAAACGATATAGCGGTTTTAAGCGCCGAGGAGGTACCAAGCGATTTTCACCCGAGGTACTCCGCGCACAAAAAAAGCTACGTTTATAAAATTCACGCAAGCAAGATAAGAAATCCGTTCTACGAGGGCTTTGCTTTTGAATACGGCAGGGAAATCAGTGATGACGAGCTTGAAAAAATGAATATAGCCGCTAATCAATTTATCGGCACGCACAATTTTGATGCGTTTATGGCGGTTGGCTCAAAGGTAGAGGACACAAAGCGCACGGTTCACGAGAGTTATGTCGTGCGAAACGGAGAATTTGTTGAATTTCACGTGTCTGCCGACGGATTTTTATACAATATGGTCAGAATAATGGTTGGCACACTGCTCAGCGTGCGTGAGGGAAGAATTGACCCTTTGGCAATTTCTGACATTATTGAGTCGAAAAAGCGTGAAAATGCAGGCTTTACCGCAAAAGCTGAGGGACTGTACCTCGAAAAAATATTTTATAACAGTTGACAAATTAGGAAAAACAGTTTATACTATAAACAATAATTATCTACGCGTATTATTTTAGAAAAAGGAGGCAAAAATGGATTCTATACAAATCATCAACCTTATTCTCGACTTCGTCTTTCTTGGCTTAATTATATTTTTGATTGTCAGAAACTGTATTCGAGGCTTTCTTGATTCACTCGTTTCACTTGTGAAAATCGTTGTCGCCCCTGTTTTTGCCGTCATTTTCAACCTTCCCTTGGCAAGGTTTATTGCAAAAATCTTCTTCAACAGCGTTTCAAGCAACTGGGTGAACAAGCTTCTTTTAACAACAGAAACCGTCGAAATTATTGACGGAGTAGAGAAAACACTCTACGACGTTGACGCCATATTTGAGGGCATTCCCGATATGGTTGTCAGATTCGTTTTGCGTGCAGGTGAGGAATGGGAAAACAAGGCACTTATCGATAAGTTCTTTATCGGTGACGGCACAGTCGGCCCCCAGCTTGCAACCGCGGACGAGCTTGGTGTTATTTCGGACGTCATCGGCTCACGTATTGCACTCGGCATTGCAATTATCGTTTCATTCTTTGTAATATTTATCTTCGTTGAGGTGCTTATTCTCATTCTCGGCAAGCTGCTTAACAAGCTTATTGAGAAGGCAACCGTTGCTAAGGTGTTCAACGTTATCTTAGGCGGCGTTATCGGTGCTTTAATAGGAATTCTTATCACTTGGGTTGCTTGCTTCGCAATCGGCAAGCTCTTCGAGTTCGGTCAGCACTATTATCCCGATTTCTTCCTTGATGAATACTGGAACGGAACGATTTTGGTTAAATTCTTTATAAACAATGACCTGCTTGAGCTTTTAAGCAAGATAGCGATACACTAACAAGCTGAAGGACTGTCAATTTTAGCGCACAGTCCTTCTTAGTATTTACACAAATTATAAATAAAGGAGAAAAAATGAGCGCAGGGCTTGTAATTGACCTTTGCTTGCTTATCGTAGCAGCATATATCATAATTAAGTTCACCGTCAAGGGCTTTGTTTCAAGCATTTTGGACGCGTCAAAGCTCGTTCTTTCCGTTTTTATTTCATTTATTGTAAGAGTGCCCGTGGCAAGGTTTTTCTGTTCGCTTTTTATGGACAGAGTTATGTTTGGCGCGGTTGAAAGCTCCCTTGAAGCATACCTTGAGAGCGATACTGCAAAAATTACAATTGACATCACCTCACTTGCCAAAAACACACCCGAATTTTTTGAAAAGCTGCTCACTAAATTTGAACTTGATTACCCGCTTTTCATCTCCGACCTTGATAAGCTTATCGAGGACAAAAGCCCCGAGGTTATCCCCTCGCTTGCCGAAAATATCGGTGGTGCATGTGCGTTTCTTATTTCAATTGCAATCGCACTCATCGTGGTCTTTATAATTGCCTTTGCCGCGCTTTCCCTGCTTTCAAAGCTCCTTTCAAAAATCACGGAGTTTGACGGCGTGAAAAGTGCAAACAAATGGCTCGGTGCTTTAATCGGAGTTATACTTTCGGTTATAATAATGTGGGGAGTGACAGAGGGGCTTTTAGCGCTCACTGCGTTTGTAGATCCGCTTTCGGGTGGAAAAATAGAGGAGATAATAAACGGCTCAATGGTCGTTGGAATATTCAAGCATATAAGTATAATTGACATTATTAAAAACAAAATTTACGGATAATTAGGAAGCAAATACTATGGAAATGTGTTCAAGATGCAAAAAAAGACCGGCAACGGTTTATATAATGAAGCTCGAAAACAACGTGCAAAAGCAGGAGGGACTCTGCCTCGTTTGCGCAAAGGAGCTCGGTATTAAGCCTGTCAACGATATGATGACAAAGATGGGCATTACCGAGGAGGAGCTTGAAAATATGGAAAAGATGTTTCAGGATATGATGCCTGCTCTTTCCGAAAATGATGACCTTGTCGAGGGTGACGAGGATTCTCCAACTATTGATTTTTCAAAAATAATGAAAAATATGGGTATGCCGCACGAGGAGAAGAAGGACAAAAAGGACGGCAAAGACAAGAAAAAGGACAACAGAAAGCACTTAAACACCTTCTGCACAAACTTAACCCAAAACGCCTTAAACGGCAAGCTTGACAGAATTGTAGGTAGAACCCGTGAGCTTGAAAGAGTAATCCAAATTCTTTCGCGCCGCCAAAAGAACAACCCTTGCTTAATTGGTGAGCCGGGTGTTGGTAAAACCGCAATTGCCGAGGCACTCGCGCAGAGAATTGTAGAGGGCAACGTGCCGCACAAGCTCAAAAAGTGCGAGATATACTTAGTTGACTTAACCGCGCTCGTTGCAGGCACTCAGTTCAGAGGTCAGTTCGAGGCGAGAATCAACGGTCTTTTAAAAGAGGTTAAGGAGGCAGGCAATATCATTCTCGTTATTGACGAGATTCACAATATTGTCGGCACAGGCAACTCCGAGGGCAGTATGAACGCCGCAAATATCTTGAAGCCCGCGCTTTCACGCGGTGAAATTCAGGTTATAGGCGCTACCACCTTGAAGGAATACCGCAAATATATCGAAAAGGATGCCGCACTTGAGCGCCGCTTCCAGCCCGTCAAGGTTGAGGAGCCGTCGATTGACGAGTGTATCGAAATGATAAAGGGCATCAAGCATTATTACGAAATTTATCACGGCGTTAAAATCTCCGACGAAATGGCGAAAAGCGCGGTTGTAATGAGCGAGCGCTATATCACCGACAGATTTTTACCCGATAAGGCAATAGACTTAATTGACGAGGCATGCTCGCATATCGTTTTGCACGCGCCGCACATTAACGAGCGCCACAGAGTTATCGAGCGCTTGGCTGAGGTTGACACAAAGACCGAAGCGCTAAACGCGAAAATTGCCGAGGGCAAGGAGCCAAACGAGAACGAATATAAGCAGCTTGCAGAGCTTAAAACAGAGCGCTCTATGCTTCTTATTGATAAGGAAAAGCTTGACAAGGAATGTGAAAATACGGTAATGACAAAGCAGGACTTAGCAGGCGTTATCGAAATTTGGACGGGCATTCCCGCAAGCAACATCTCCGAGGTTGAGTTTGAGATGCTTGCAAAGCTTGAGGACAAAATAAAATCACGCATTGTCGGTCAGGACGAGGCTGTGAAAAAGCTCTCTGCCGCGATAAGAAGAAACCGCGCAGGCGTCAGCATCAAAAAACGCCCCGCATCCTTCATTTTCGCAGGTCCGACGGGCGTTGGTAAGACAGAGCTTGTTAAAACTCTCGCAAATGAGCTCTTTAACACGCCCGACTCACTTATCCGTCTTGATATGACCGAGTTTATGGAAAAGCACTCCGTGTCGAAAATCATCGGCTCGCCTCCGGGCTACGTTGGATACGATGAGGCAGGACAGCTGACGGAGAAGATTAGACGCTCACCGTACTCCGTTGTCCTCTTTGACGAGATTGAAAAGGCACACCCGGACGTACTCAACATCCTTCTTCAAATTCTTGACGAGGGTAAAATTGCCGACTCACAGGGCAGAACGATAAACTTTGAAAATACGGTTATTATTATGACCACCAATGCAGGTGCAACCCTTACCTCCTCGCAAGCGGGCTTCGGCTCAAGTGCAAGCGAGGTTGCAAAGGACAAAACGGAGAAGGCGCTTTCATCCTTCCTTCGCCCCGAGTTTATCAACCGTATCGACGAGATTATCACCTTCCGCTCACTTGACGAAAATGACTTTGTCGAGATTGCAAAAATTATGCTCGGCGATATGCAATCCGCCCTTTCCGAAAGAGGCATCCGCTTCACCTACACGGACGCAGCGTGCGAGTTTATTGCCAAGGAATCGTTTAGCAAAAAGTTCGGCGCAAGAAATATGCGCAGATATATCCAAACCGAAATTGAGGATAAGCTTGCCCACGCAATTATCTTTGAGATAAAGGGCAACATCATCGGCGCAAGCGTTGACGTAAAGGACGGCGCGCTTGTTGTAGATTGCATCTGAGCAAGCATAAACAAAAAGTTAAAATCAATCGCTCTCTTCTAATTAAGGGGGCGATTTTTTACTGTTACCAAAATTTTTTTGAATTTTTTTCACTTTAGTTTGATAAAGTACTTGAAATTATAAAAGCGGTGTGCTATTATGAAATATATTATTTTTTATGCGCGAGGTTAAAATGGCTAACGATAAGAAAATGGTAGAGCAAATCACGTCAATGGACGCTGACTTTGCAAAATGGTACACCGACGTTGTTAAAAAGGCGGACTTAATCGACTATTCAAGCGTTAAGGGCTGTATGATTATCCGTCCGTACGGATATGCAATTTGGGAAAATATCCAAAAGCTTTTGGATGCAAGATTTAAGAAAACGGGCGTTGAAAATATTTATATGCCTATGTTCATTCCCGAGTCCTTGCTTCAAAAGGAAAAGGACCACGTTGAGGGCTTTGCACCCGAGGTTGCTTGGGTTACTCACGGCGGCACAGAGCCACTTACGGAGCGTCTTTGCGTTCGTCCAACGTCAGAAACTCTTTTCTGTGAGCACTATGCAAACATCATTCGCTCGTATAGAGATTTACCAAAGCTCTATAACCAATGGTGCAGCGTTGTAAGATGGGAAAAGACAACCCGTCCGTTCCTTCGCTCACGTGAGTTTTTGTGGCAAGAGGGACACACAATGCACGCAACAGCACAGGATGCGGAAAACGAAACGCTTCAAATGCTCAACGTATATGCTGACTTCTTTGAAAAAGACCTCGGCATCCCTGTTTTGAAGGGCAGAAAAACCGATAAGGAAAAATTTGCAGGCGCAAACGCAACATATACCGTTGAAGCACTTATGCACGACGGCAAGGCGCTTCAGGGCGGCACAAGCCATAACTTCGGTGACGGCTTTGCAAAGGCATTCGGCATTCAGTATCTTGACAAGGACAATACCTTGAAGTACTGCCACCAAACCTCTTGGGGCGTTTCAACGAGAATTATCGGCGCGATAATTATGACTCACGGCGACGATAACGGTCTTGTTTTACCGCCAAGCGTTGCTCCAATCCAGGTTGTTGTTATTCCTTGCGCTCAGCACAAGCCGGGCGTTATCGAAAAGGCAACCGAGGTTATGGAAAGAGTAAACAGCTTTGCAAGAGCAAAGATTGATATTTCAGATAACTCACCGGGATGGAAGTATGCCGAGTATGAAATGAAGGGCGTTCCGCTCCGTCTTGAAATCGGCCCACGCGACATTGAAAACAATCAATGCGTTTTGGTGCGCCGCGATAATAGAGAAAAGATTTTCGTTTCCCTTGACGAGCTTGAAACAAAAATCCCCGAGATTCTTTCCGATATTACAAAGGGACTTTACGAAAAAGCAGCCGAGAACAGAAAAAACCGCACATATACCGAAACCGAGCTTGACAGCTTCATCAAGACCGCAAGCGAAAAATCGGGCTATATAAGAGCACATTGGTGCGGCGACCTTGAATGTGAGCTTAAGCTCAAGGAGCTTGCAGACGTAACCTCACGCTGTATGCCGCTTGACGAGCAGGGCACCACGGGCAAGTGCATTTGCTGCGGTAAGGAAGCAGATAAGCTTGTTTACTGGGGCAAGGCGTATTAATTTGCTTTTAACATCTAAGATGTTAATATAAAAAATCAAATTGCATTTTATTTTTTGGAGGAACAAAACTATGTTCAAAAATCAATATCTCAATGAGCTTATGGAGAGAGTAGTAAAGAGAAATCAAAATGAGCCCGAATTTCACCAAACGGTAGAAGAGGTTCTTTCCTCAATCGAGCCTGTTATCGAGGCGCGCCCCGAGTACATCACAAGCGGCGTTCTTGAAAGAATGGTTGAGCCTGAAAGAATTATTAAGTTCAGAGTACCGTGGGTTGACGACAGCGGTAAGGTTCAAGTAAACCGTGGCTTTAGAATTCAGTTCAACAGCGCGATAGGCCCATACAAGGGCGGACTTCGCTTCCACCCATCAGTTTACGAGGGAATAATTAAGTTCCTCGGCTTCGAGCAAACCTTCAAAAACAGCTTGACCTCACTTCCAATGGGCGGCGGTAAGGGCGGCTCTGACTTTGACCCACAGGGCAAGAGCGATGCTGAGGTTATGCGCTTCTGCCAAAGCTTTATGACAGAGCTGTATAGACACATCGGCGCAGACCTTGACGTTCCCGCAGGCGATATCGGCGTTGGCGCAAGAGAGGTTGGCTATATGTTCGGTCAGTACAAGCGCTTAAAGAACGAGTTCACGGGCGTTTTGACAGGTAAGGGCATCTCATACGGCGGCTCACTTATCCGTCCTGAGGCAACAGGCTACGGCGCAGTTTACTACACAGACAATATGCTCAATTATTTCAAGGACGAAATTAAGGGTAAGACCTTCGTTGTTTCAGGCTTCGGTAACGTTGCTTGGGGCGCGGTTAAGAAGATTAATGAGCTCGGCGGTAAGGTTGTTACAATCTCAGGTCCTGACGGCTATATCTACGATGAAAACGGCGTTGCAACAGAGGAAAAAATCAACTTTATGCTTGAAATGCGTGCTTCCTGCCGTAACAAGGTTCAGGACTATGCTGACAAGTTCGGCGTTCCGTTCTTTGCAGGACAAAAGCCTTGGGGCGTAAAGGCGGACATCTTGATGCCTTGCGCAACACAAAACGAGGTTGGCATCAAGGAGGCTGAACAAATCGTTGCAAATGGCGTTAAGTACTACGTTGAGGTTTCAAATATGCCTACAACAAACGAGGCAGTTGCTTACCTTAAGGCAAACGGCGTTATCGTTGCTCCGTCTAAAGCGGTTAACGCAGGCGGCGTTGCGGTTTCAGGTCTTGAAATGTCACAAAACTCAATGCGTTACAGCTGGAGCGCAGACGAGGTTGACGAAAAGCTCAAGGGCATTATGAAGAACATCTTCGAAAACTCCATCAAGGCAGCAAACAAGTACGGTCTTGGCGATGACCTCGTTGCAGGCGCAAATATCGCAGGCTTTATCAAGGTTGCGGATGCTATGCTTGCACAAGGTGTTGTTTAATATTTCATATCTTATAATAAAGAGATGCGCTCGAAAAGGGCGCATTTCTTTTTATAAAATTAACAAATTCTTTATAATTCTGCCCAAAAAATTGTATATATTATATTGATTTTTGTGCAAACCTGTGATATAATACAATCAGCGAATTATGTATTCTTATAGGAGGTTAGTAATGAAAAAGAAGATTTTCGCATTATTGCTTGCGGTCTTAATGCTCGTTCCGTTCATTGTTGCGTGCGGTGATACAAACACAAATACGAACACGGACAGCGGTACACCGGATACCGGTGATACGGGCGACACAAGCGAGACTACCGATTCTTCAACAGGTGACAAGCCGCCGGTTGTTGAAAAGGTGGACACAAAAACAGACAAATCACAAAAGTGGAGCGGCCAAACTCTTGACTGCGTTGCAGGCGGTTGGGGTCAGGACTCTGACACAGCAGGTGCTTGGTCACAGCCTGAGCTTTACGTTAAGGGTCCTTTGCAAGAGGGCAACCTTGGTACAATCGTAAACTCAGCGGTTTGGGCAAGACAAAACCAAATTAAGTCGATTTATGGCGTAACAATGGTATGGCACCGTGCAAAGAGCAACTCCTCAATGCAAAACGAGCTTCAAACAGGTCTTGAGGCAGGTGCTGCAAAGTTCCATATTGCAACTCCACGTGGATATGAAGCACAGTCACTCATCGCAGCTGACACAGTTTATGACCTTGCAAACAGCAAGTACATTGACTTAACTAAGTCATACTACAACCAATCAGCGGTTGACTCATACTCTGTATACGGTCACACCTTCTTCGTTGGCGGTGACTTCAGCTACCTTGATGAATATACATCATACGTTGTTTTCTACAACCAAGCACTTTCAGAAAAGCAACAAACCTTCGGTAACCTTTATAACATGGTTAGAAACGGCAAGTGGACAATTTCCATGCTCGCAAAGAAATCCGCACTTGTAGGTGCTGACGACAACGGCGAAACAGGTTATCAGGATACAGATACATACGGCTACGGTACAGGCGGTATGTCAGGCTTCTTCCAATCAAGTGGAATTAAGCAGGTTTCCGTTGATAAGTCATCGGGCGATAAAAACCAATATAAGTATCAAATTTCACTCAACGACCCTAACGTTTCTTTACTTGTTAAGGAGCTTGCAAACATCAAGTCCTCAACATGGGCAAGAGTAGGTTGGGACGGCGGCTACGGCGCAATGCTTAAATCCTTCACAGAAGGTAAGCTTCTCTTCTACGATGAGGTTGTACAAAAGATTTTTGAATTCCCTGAGCAGTCTGAAAAGTTTAAGGTTGCGGTTCTCCCAATGCCTATGCTCAATGAGGATCAAGGTCAGTACTACACACCGTTTGCAGCACAGGCAACTGTAATGTGCATTCCAAAGGCAACTCTTGACAGAGAAATGTCTGAATACTTCTTTGACGTTCTTTCATGGACAGGTCAAGACTTCGTTATGAGAGCGTTCTATGAGGAAATGGAATCACGTCTCTACGACGACGGCGAGTCATCAAGAGAGGATGCGCTTGAAATGCTCACGGACTACGTATTGCCAAGCCTTATCTACGACCTTGGTTACATTGCAACAGGTTACGGCGGAAAGTTCTTGACACACGTTCAATCTGAAACAATCAGCGGTGCAACTGCATCATCTTCACCATTCACAACCCTCTACTCTGAATCATATAACGATGCTAATAAGCTTCTTAACGATCCAAAGACAGGTTGGAATACTTACGCTAAGAACTACAAAGACTAATATCTAAAAGACAGCACCTCGGTGCTGTCTTTTTTAACCATCTTTCAAATCAAAAAGAGCATTGCTTTCTTATGAAAATTAAGGAAATATTCCTTGCAAATAGAAGAGTACTATGATATACTTATGATATAAAACCAAAGAGAGGATTTTTTATGGCTATTTTAGTTAATGAAAAGATTTTCACCTTAAACACCAAAAACACAACGTACCAAATGCACGTAAATGAGCTTGGCATCCTTTTGCACTCGTATTACGGCGCAAAAATGGAATATAGCGACCTTTCCTATGCGTCATCGAAAAAGGGCTGGAACGCGTCTTTTTCACCAAATATTCGCGAAACAAGTTACTCACACTGCCATGCCAGCGAGGAGCTTTCCGTTTTCGGACTCGGTGACTTCCGCCTAACGTCCTTAGCGCTTGTAAATCACGACGGCACAACAGGTTGTGAGCCTGTTTATCATAGCCACAAAATCCTTAAGGGAAAATACGCAATCAAGGGCTTGCCCGCATTCTACGGTGACGAGGGTGAAACACTCGTTATCACCTTGAAGGATAAGGCGTACGATATTTATTTCCATATGTACTACGGCGTTTTGCCTGAATACGACCTTATCACAAGGGCGGTAGTTATCGAGAACAAGACCGAATCACAAATCAAGCTTAAAAAGGCGCTTTCGCTCTCGCTCGATTTCACATCAGGTCAGTTCGATATGATTCATTTCCACGGCGCACATATGCGTGAAAGACAGCTTGAAAGAACAAGAATAACACATCTTGCATCAACAGTTGCAAGCGTGCGCGGTGCTTCAGGTCATATGCAAAACCCATTCGTTATCGTATGTGACAAAAACGCTACCGAAAACTACGGCAGTGCTTACGGAATTGCGCTTGTATATAGCGGAAACTTCGTTATTTCAGCCGAGGTGGATCAGCACGAATCAACAAGAGTTGTTGCGGGCATCAACCCCGAGGGCTTTGAATATACACTTGACCCGAACGATACCTTTGAAACACCCGAGGTTGCACTTGTTTATAGCGGTGAGGGCTTCGGCAAGCTTTCAAACAACTACCACGATGCAATAAGAAACAACCTTTGCCGCGGAAAATTCAAGAATGCGCGCCGCCCCGTGCTTATCAACAACTGGGAAGCAACGTATTTTGATTTCAATGCGGACAAATTGGTTTCAATGGCTAAGGATGCAGCCGCAATCGGCGTTGAGCTGCTCGTTATGGACGACGGCTGGTTCGGCCACAGAGATGAC
Source organism: Clostridia bacterium (assembly GCA_017625935.1). GTDB lineage: Bacteria > Bacillota > Clostridia > Oscillospirales > CAG-272 > RGIG2000. The sequence goes on along the minus strand of JAGALA010000035.1, from coordinate 1,419 downwards.
GACCACACCTCACTCGGTGATTGGTTCGTAAATGAGAAAAAGCTCCAAGGCACGCTTTCAAATCTTGTAAAGAGAGTGAACGACGAGGGGCTTAAGTTTGGTATTTGGTTCGAGCCCGAGTGTATTTCCGAGGACAGCGAGCTGTTTAAGGCTCACCCCGACTACCGCTTTGCAATTCCAAACCGTGACCCAAGTCCATCACGCAATCAATTCGTGCTTGATATGACACGTAAGGAGGTGCGTGACTGTATCTTTGACCAAATGGAAAAGGTACTAAAGAGCGCAAATATCGCCTACGTTAAGTGGGACTTTAACAGACACCTAAGTGATATATACAGCGCCGCTATTCCGAGCGAAAGACAGGGCGAAATATATCATAGATATATGCTCGGCGTTTACGAGCTTCTTGAAAGAGTGACTGCGGCATTCCCAGACATTTTATTTGAGAGCTGCTCAGGCGGCGGCGGACGCTTTGACTGCGGTATGCTTTACTATATGCCGCAGGTATGGACGAGTGATAACTCCGATGCCATTGATCGCTTGAAAATTCAATACGGCACGTCCTTTGCGTACCCTGTAAGAACAATGGGCGCGCACGTTTCCGTCTGTCCAAACCATGGAAACGCAAGAGTAACGCCGCTTACAACACGCGGAAACGTTGCATATTTCGGTACGTACGGCTTAGAGCTTGATATAACTAAGATGACAGATGAGGAAAAGCAGGAAATCAAACGCCAAATCGCTGAATTTAAGAAGTATTATGACTTAATTCAGTTTGGTGACTATTACCGCCTTATCTCACCGTTTACGCCCGAAGAAAGCCGCTACTGCGCTTGGCAGGTTGTTTCCAAGGACGGAAATGAAGCGCTTGCTTGCACCGTCGCTTATGAATCAAAGTGTACGGTAGCACCTGAGCTTCTTAAGCTCCGCGGTCTTAACCCGAATAAGCTTTACAGAATAAACGGCAGTGAGCAGACCTACCTCGGCTCAGCCCTTATGAACATCGGCTTCTGGCTCGACTACGACCATTTCTCGTACCCGTCAAGACTTTACCACATTACATTAGCATAATTTTTCAATATAAAAGGGGCTGGCTCATTAAGAATCCAGCAAAATCAATAGGTTTCGGCTAAACAATGACAAAAAGCAGAATTTCACCGTGAAATTCTGCTTTTTATTCTTAATGAGATGCCCAAGAAGGACTCGGGGGTTGACAGATTAAGAGCAGAAATCGTCGATTTTTAAGCGTCGGCGTACTTGTGTACGGTAGAGCAAAAATCGGCGATAATAAACCACAATAACGCAGAAAAGCGTAGCTTTTCAACCTTATTTTTCAAACGATACCGTATATAGGCAGTTTTTGTCCTTTTGTGGTTTATGGTTGTGCCTTAATGTGTCACCCCCTTTTAATTAGTTGTT
>JAGALA010000034.1 GCA_017625935.1 Clostridia bacterium | reverse complement strand
GGCTGTTTATCACGATTATTTATTATTGTTTCTTCGCTTGTTTTCGCGCCCTGCCTCCTTCGCTTGCGAGGGAGGGGGACCGCAACGCGTAAACTTTGGCTACGTTTTCACTGTATAAGCGGTGGAGGGAGAACAGCCGCCAAAATTTGGCGGCTGTTTATCACGATTCACGATTATTTATTATTGTTTCTGCGCTTGTTTTCGCAGGTGATAACAATCTTACGGTTGTCATCGTAGCCAACTGAGTGAGTTGAAACACCCTCAATTGATTGAACCTCGGAGTGAATGATCATTCTCTCATATGGGTTCATCGGCTCAAGGAGCACGTTTCTTTGATACTTAAGAGCCTTTGCAGCCATTCTTCTTGCAAGTGCGCGAAGCGTTGCTTCTCTCTTTTCTCTGTAATTTTCAATATCGATAATTACTCTTACGTATTCCTTGTGCTCGCCCTCGCTCTTGCGTGCTAAGCAAAGGTTTGAAAGGTATTGAAGTGCGTCAAGCATTTCGCCTCTGTGGCCGATAAGGCTTGGTGCATCCTCGCCCTCGATTGTGATAAGGCGCGGAACAAAGCCGTTTTCGTTAACGGTCATATCAGCCTTAACCTCACAGTTGAAGCCGATATCACGGATAAAGCCTGTGAGGAAGTTTACCGCAAGCTGCTTTTCTGCAAGAGTTACGTTAATTTGCTCTTCCTTTTCCTCAATTGTAGGAATCTTGTCCTCAATCGCCTTTGGTGCAGGGGCGGCTTGCTTTGGAGCTTTATTTTCTTGCTTTACCTCAGGCTTGTTCTCTGCCTTTGGTGCCGGCTTCGGTGCGTTTTGCTTTTGAGGCTTGTCCTGCTTATTTTCTGTCTTTTGTGCAGGAGCTGCGGGCTTTGGAGCTGCTTGCTTTTGTGGCTTGTTCTCAGCCTTTGGCTTTTGCTCCTTTGCAGGCTTGCGCTCGGGCTTACCGTCATCTACGATAACCTTAATTTCCGCAGGCACTCTGCCAATTCCCAAAAATCCCTTTTTTCCCGGGTTGATTACCTCAATAGAAATTTCGCCAAGGGATGAGTAGATGTCGTTTGCCTTTGCATACGCTTCCTCTACTGTTTTGGCTTGTAGTGTAAATTCGCTTTTCATATTAAATTTTTCCTTTAGATTTTATTCATCGTCGTCTATATGGTGAAGTGACTTATACGGTCTTTTTTCTCCATTGTTATAAACGATATCGGGGCGCTTGCTTTGCCCCTTCTTTGCATCCTTCATTTTCTTTTCAAGTGCCCTAAGTTCCTCTTCGGTATATTTTGGAAGCTTGAAAATTTTTGAAAGAATAAATTGCTGAAGCATTGAAAGAAGTGTTCTGAAAATCCAGTAAACACCGATAGCAGCAGGGAACGTAAACGTAAAGAAGAAGGTCATAAGCGGCATTGTCCACATCATAATCTTCATTGAGTTCATAGCACCGCCTGCGGCATTTTGCTCCTGTGGCTGTGGATTGAGCTTCTTTGATAAGAACTGTGAAAGGTACATAAGACCAAGGTTTATAACAGGAATGAGAAGCAAGAACCAAAGTCCCTTGAAATCTCCAAATGCGGAGAATGGCTGCTCACCAAGGTTTTGTCCAAAGATTGATACGTTTGGAATAACAGCGTCAATTAGCTCTCCGCCCTCATTTACGAAGTGTGAAAGTGCCTCGCCTGCTTGCTCCGAGCTAACGATTGTTTCTCCCTTATCGTTCACAACCTGTGTAAGAACCGCATCGATTTCCCCTGCATCCATACCTCTTAAAAGGTTAGAAACATAAACCTCTTTTGCAGATTTTGGAAGTGAATATACAAGCTCGCCTGCTTCGTTTCTGAAGTTTTCAAAGCAAGTTACGATATTTGCACATACTGCCTTTGGAATACCGCCGATAAATTGAAGAGGTCTTATTACAACCTGGTAAAGTGGGAAAATGATAACGAGCTGCAAAAGCATAGGCAAGCAACCCTTAAGCGGGGAGTAGCCCTCCTTTTGATAAAGCTCCATTATCTCGTTTTGCATTTTCTGCTGTGTTGCACGGTCAGTTCTGCCCGCGTACTTTTTACGAATGATGTATTCCATTGGACGCATCTTCGCTTGCTTTACCATATTTCTTTGTTGGATGATACCAAATGGGCAAAGCAAGATTTGCATAGCAAGTGAGAATATCAAAAGAGCTACTACGTAGTTATTTGATATCGCATAGCATGCCTTTAAGACCCAACCAAACGGAACTGCTAAAAAATCCATCATATTAGTTGTTTTCTCCTTTGTTATCCGCTTGCGCGGTACATTCAGCCGAATCTATTTCCAATTGGCTGTCTGTCTTTGGCTCATCTTCGCAACAACCGTCGCAAAAGATGTCGCCTTCGTCTGTTTCATCGTATGAATAAGTTGTGCGCACACGCTTGAAGGTGAATTTCTCGGGCACAGGGTCATAGCCACCTCGGCAAAACGGATTGCACCTGAGCAATCTGTACGCACCGAGCAACGTGCCCCTTATCGCGCCAAACCTCGTTATTGCCTCCATTGCGTACTCCGAGCAAGTCGGTGTAAAGCGGCACGAGGGCGGCAGGATTGGTGAAATTATCTTCTTGTATGCTCTCAAGAAAAATAAAAGTATCTTTTTCATACGATATCTTGTGTCATCTTTAATGTCACAAACGCGCGCTCCATATCGAAAGCAATGTCTGTGCTTTTGGCAAAAACAGATGATGATTTTGCCACGAGGACAATTAAATTGCCCTTTTTAATGTCGAGCTTACGCTCCGCTTGTCTTAATCCCTCACGCAAAATTCTTTTCACCCTGTTTCTTACGTGCGCCTTGCCGATTTTTTTGGAAACCGTCAGTCCGACACGGTTAACGTATTTCTTTTGTGGGTGTGCAAGCATAAGCTTTTTTGCCTTAAAGTCGCGCAAAACGTAAACTATTACGTGCTTGCCAACGAATTTCTGTCCCTTTGCGTAGGTCTTCGAGTATAAGTGATTTTCTCCGATTGCAATATGCTTCATAACCGCTTCCTCCGTTTTGTAAACTTTTACATTTACTGCAGGCAAATCCCTGCACCTTTTACCATCACGATTACTAAATTGATAGCTGAATAAACAGCATAATTATTTTTGACAATAAATTGTCAAATAAACAAAATAATGAAAAATCGGGACCGCATAGATAGATGCAGTCCCGAATCTAAAGCATGCGCAATTAATTAGTAAGTAAGTCTTGCTCTGCCCTTAGCGCGTCTTCTCTTTAAAACCTTTCTGCCGTCAGCAGTTCTCATTCTCTTTCTGAAGCCGTGCTCTTTTTTTCTTTGGCGTTTCTTAGGTTGGTAAGTTCTTAACATATTAGCACCTCCTTGTTTCAAATTGGAAGTCGTAATGAATACGCAATCTGAAAGTTGTTATCTCGAATCCTTTAAGACAAGTAATATTATACACACGCATTTCCCATTTGTCAAGTATTTTTTTCGGCAAATGTAGTTTTTTGTGAAAAGCGCGCATTTATCTTATTTTGTCAGCGTTTGGTCTTTTTTTGATTTTTAGCGGGGGAGTGTCGATAATTCGGGGTGTTTTTATGTTTTCCCATATCATCAAACTTCACCGTTTCTTTTGAAAATTTCTTTGAATTTTTTGAGTTTTTCGACGAATTTTTCGTGCTTTCACGCGGATTTTTTGCATTTTTTGCGCCCGATTTGCCGAGGGCACCTGCTTTTTTAGAGCTGTCGCCAAACGATGGCTTCTTCGCGTTTTTAGCAATTTGATTTACGCCAAACTGCGTGTTTTCAGCTCCGACTCTCATATCGGGCTTGACAAGACATTCGCCGCCGAAGCCAATTAAGTCCTCCCGTCCTGCCAGGGCAAGTGCTTCTCTTACAAGATTTCTGTTTTCGGGCTTCTTGTACTGTAAAAGCGCCCTTTGCATTAACTTTTCGCGATATTCGGTCGGGCAGTAAACGCTCTTTCCGTCAAGCGGATTTATGCCTGTGTAGTACATAACCGTTGATGCCGTACCTGGTGTTGGGTAAAAATCCTGCACCTGCTCGGGATTCAGTCCTATGCTCTTTAGGTAAAGCGAGAGCTCCACCGCGTCCTTCGGTGTGCTGCCGGGATGCGAGGACATAAGATACGGCACGATATACTGTTCAAGCTTGTATTCGCGGCAAAGCGCAAAGTATTTTTCGCGGAATTTGTCATATACCGCAACGCTCGGCTTGCCCATACATCTGAGCACCGCATCGGAGCAATGCTCGGGCGCAACCTTTAACTGACCGCTGACGTGGTCACGCACTAATTTTCTGAAAAACGCATCGCTCTTATCGTAAATCATATAGTCAAAGCGAATACCCGAGCGAATGAACACCTTTTTCACCTTAGGGAGCGCTTCAACCGCCTTTAAAAGTTCAATGTATTCGGAGTGGTCAACCTCCAAATTCGGACACGGGGTCGGGGCTAAGCACTTTCTTGAGGTACAAACACCGTCCGTGAGCTGCTTTTTGCAGGCAGGGTAACGGAAGTTTGCCGTCGGTCCTCCTATATCGTGAATATATCCCTTGAAATCACTCATTTCCGTAATTAATTTTGCTTCCTTAACCACGCTTTCTATACTGCGTGAGCGCACGCTTCTGCCTTGGTGGAATGCAAGCGCGCAGAAGTTACAGCCGCCGAAGCATCCGCGGTTGTGCGTAATTGAGAAGCGAACCTCGCTGATTGCAGGCACGCCACCCTCTTTTTCGTACACAGGGTGGTACGTTCTTGTATACGGAAGGTCATAAACTTTGTCAAGCTCGTCCCTTTCAAGCGGATATGCAGGTGGGTTTTGAACGAGCTTTTTTTGGTCGTAATACTCGACAATTGCTTTGCCGTTTATCGCGTCCTGATTTTTGTATTGAATTCCAAACGCGCGTGCATACTCGCGCTTGTCTTCTTTTATTTTATTGAAGTCAAATTCAGCCGCTATTGGAAAATGCACCTCATCCTCGCGCTTGCAAAGATATACGCAGCCGCGCTCTGCACGGATTTTCTTTATCGGCACACCCTTGTCAAGCAGGGTGGCAAGCCGCAAAATAATCGACTCACCCATACCGTAGGTTAAAATATCAGCGCGAGAGTCAACAAGCACGCTGCGCCTGATTTTATCATCCCAATAGTCATAGTGGGAAAAGCGTCTGAGCGACGCCTCAAGACCGCCGATGATAATTGGCACGTCCCCATATGCCTCTCTTATCCTATTGCAGTAAACGATTACCGCGCGGTCGGGGCGCTTGCCCATTTTTCCGCCCGGGGAATAGTAGTCATACGAACGCTTTTTCTTTGAGGCGGTATAATGCGCCACCATAGAGTCAATGTTGCCTGCGCTCACGAGGAAGCCAAGACGTGGTCTGCCAAACCTTTTAAAATCCTCACAGCTTTTATAGTCGGGCTGAGAAAGGAACGCAACCCTGAAGCCCGCATTTTCAAGCACCCTTGAAATTATAGCCGCGCCGAATGACGGATGGTCAACATATGCGTCACCGCAAACGTACACAAAATCGACCTCATCCCAACCGCGCGAAAGGCACTCGTTTTTAGTTATCGGTAAGAACCGATTTGCCATTCTTCTCCTCCCCTTAAATCATTTCCATATGTATTTCTTTTCTTATGCAAAAACCCTCCAAAAGGCGGAAGGTTTTTGACGGTTTTAATAAAAATGGTCCACCACGTGTCGATGTTTAGCACGTTTCGTCTTTTTTAGTCGTAGTAGTCCTCGTCGATTTCCTCATCAAGCTCGGATAAAACCTCGTTCGCAACAAGCTCGTTATCAACGTAGGTGAGGCAGTCCTGCTCCTCGTCGATAAAGAACACGTACGCCTCGTTTTCGCCAAGGTTTTCGTCAGCCAAAACTGCGTATGCACCGTGCTCTGTTTCTACAACCGCAATTTGTGTGAGCTTATAGGTCTTTCCGTCCTCGCCCACAACCTCGATTGGCTCAAAATTATCCTCGTCAAAAAGACGGTCAATATATCTGTCGTACTTTTTCATAATTATTCCTCACTTAAATTTGTTTCCAATGATGAAAACTTTGTGTACTGTCCGTACCAAGCCATTTTTACTGTGCCAAGACCGCCGTGACGGTTCTTTGCCACGATAACGTCAACCTGGTTTGCCTTGTCGGGGTCCTTGCCGTAGTAGTCACGCGACAGGAAAATAACCATATCGGCATCCTGCTCGATAGAGCCCGAGTCACGAAGGTCTGAGAGCATTGGCTGTCTTTCCTTTTCCTTTTCAGTTCCACGCGAAAGCTGTGAGCAGGTGATCAGCGGAACGTCAAGCTCCATTGCAAGCTTTTTAAGACCTCTTGAAATGTCGGCAATTTCGTTTACACGGGAGCCGTCCTTTCTTGATTTCTCACTTTCCATAAGCTGCAGGTAGTCAATAACAACCAAGCCGAGGTTTTTAACTCGTCTTAATTTTGCCTTCATACCCGTTATTGACACGTCGGTTGTATCATCAATATAAATGTTGGTTTCCGAAAGCGCGGATACGGCATTTGCCATATTGTCCCAATCGCGCGGCTCAAGCTTGCCTGTTCTAAGCTTGTTCGCCTCAATTGTAGCTTCGGATGAAATAATTCTTGAAACGAGCTGCTCGTTTGACATTTCGAGCGAGAAAATGCAAACGGACTTTTTCGATTTCTTTGCAATATTTGTCGCAAGGTTCAAGCAAAACGAGGTTTTACCAACACCCGGACGCGCGCCGACGATAACCAAGCTACCCTTGCCGAGTCCGACAAGCACATTATCAAGGTCGCCGAAGCCTGTTTTAAGTCCCGTTGCCTCGTCCCCCTCCGCCTCTTGAAGCTCACTTAAGCGATTGTACGTTTGGTGAATAACGTCTCTTATATGCACGAAATCTCTTTTTTCGTTCTTTTGTGCGATCTCAAAAACCCTTTGCTCAGCAAGGTCAACGATATTTTCAACGTCGTCCCCCTCGGAGTAAGCATCCTTTTGGATTGCATCGGACGCCTCGATAAGACGTCTTAAAATACTTTTGTCGTAAACAATCTTAGCATAATCCTTCGCGTTTGCGCTCGACGGAATAATATCAACCAAGAGCTTGATATATGAGCGCGCCGCCGCCTCATCCTCGTAAACACCGTTTGAAACAAGGGAGTTTACGAGAGTTATAACGTCTATAGGCTTCGATTGAAACTTAAAATCATACATTGTGCCATAGATTTCTCTGTGGATTTCAAGGTAGAAATCGTCAACCTTGATAATCTGTGCGATATCGTCAAAGCACTCGGGGTCAATTATGATTGAGCCGAGCACGCTTTGCTCCGCATCGAGAGAATACGGCATTTTCTTTTGTAAAATATCCATTATTTTTCAAGCACCGAAACGGTAACCTTTCCGCTCACCTCTTGATAAAGCTTTGCATCGATTTTATACGTGCCATACGCTTTTATAGGTGCATCGAGCATAATTTTTCTTTTGTCAATTTCAATGCCGAATTGGCTCTTTAACGCCTCGGCAATATCCTTCGCGGTAACCGCGCCGTAAAGACGGCCCTCGCTTCCGCCCTCGATGTTAAGCTTAACCGTTATGCCCTCAAGCTTTGCTGCAAGCTCCCTTGCCGCCGCCTTTTCAACCTCAATCTTGTGCGCCTCGGAGCTCTTTTTGTTTTTAATGTCATTTATTGCCTTGGCATCGGCGGGAATAGCGAGCTTTTTTGGGAAAAGAAAGTTTCTTGCATATCCCTCGGAAACCTCAACAATATCATTTTTCTTACCCTGTGCCTTAACGTCCTGTAAAAGTACTACCTTCATAATTAATCCTCCGGATTGATATATTCATCAATCGCTTCCTTAAGCTTATATAATGTGTCTGCAACGCCCGTGCCCTTAACCTGAGCACCTGCCGCATCGTATCGTCCGCCGCCGTTTAGCTTTTCAAGAATGAGCTGAACGTTCACTGTGCCGTTTGAGCGCGCGGAAATGTGAACTATATTATCGATTTGCACAAGCACGAAGGATGCCGAAACGTCCTCAAGCCCAAGCAAATTGTCTGCAACCTTTGCCGCCATAATTCTGTCGGAATTGTCCTTACCGTACGGATTGAGTGCAATTGCCATACAGTTACGGTAAATCTCGATTTTCTCGCCAAAGGATGCTTCCTTTTTATACTCTTGAATGTTTGATTTAAATAGATCCTGCACGTTTTCGTACGATGCGCCGTTGTCTCTTAAATACATAGCCGCGGCGTGAGTTTTCGTGCCCGCGCCCTTTGTAAAGTGCTTAGTATCAAGCAAAATGCCCGCATAAAGCGCGTTTGCCTCGGCAGGAATAGGCTGTGTTAGGTGAAGCGCCTGCTCCAAAATCTCGGAAACAATTTCACTTGCGCTGGATGCCGAGGTTTCAATATAGGAAATAATCGGCTCCTTTTCGTATTCCGCGGTTTTACGGTGGTGGTCGATGATAATTACGTTATCAACCATTCTGGCTATATCCTTTGACTCAAACATATTGATGTTATTAACGTCAACGATGATAAGGAGCGTGTCTGCCTTAACAAGGTCAAGGCCCTTTGAGGAGTCAACGAATACGTTTTTGTATTCCTCAATTCCGTCGAAGTGCTTAAGCATCTTTTTCACGTTGATGTCCTTGAAGTTTGTAACGATATTAACCTTAGTGCCGCAGAATTTGGCAAGACGCGCCATACCGACGGACGCACCGATAGCATCGTAATCGGGGAATGCGTGCGCCATAATAATTACGTTTGAGGATTTTGCAATTCTCATCGCAAGCTCGTTTGCAACGACACGTGCGCGCACCTTTGTTCTCTTTTGAACGGCATTTGTCCTGCCGCCGAAGAACAAAACCTCATCCTCAAGCTTAACAACCGCTTGGTCGCCGCCGCGCTGAAGCGCCATGTCGAGCGCAACGTGGGCAAGCTTTTCCTTTTCGGCGAGATTTGCCTCTGCCATTTTAGCAACACCTATTGAAAGTGTAACGGGCACACTGCCGCTTCCAAGACGGATGTCTCTGACCTTATCAAGTATGGAGAAATTGTCACTGATGAACTTGTCAAGGTCCTCCATATTGAAAATAGCAACGTATTTATCCTTTTCGTACTCCTTGATAATTCCGTTTACGGATTCAACAGAGGAACGCACGATTTTTTCGACCTTTGCCGCAGTCTCACGGTATTGCTCCTGCTCAAACTGAAACAGTGCATCAAGATTGTCAACCACGATGTACGCAACAATTTTTTCCTTGTCGCGCTGAAGCTTTTCGAGTGCAGCCTGCTCGGTGATATTTGAGAGATAAAGAAGATAGTATTGCTCGCTCGGAGTGTCTATTTTCGTTTCCTCAACGATATATGTTTCACCGTTTAACACCACACGGATTTCCTTTTGCTTTTTGATGCTTTGCGCGGAAAAGTCATATGGGAAAACAGTGTTGATATTAGCACCGAGAGTCTTTTTTGCGCCGATTTTGCTTGCGGCAAAGCGGTTGACCCAAACTATTTTGTGGTTTTCATCGCAAATAAACGCGGGTTCGTCTTGATAATTGATTTTGTCGTACATTACATTGCCGAGCACGGGGCCCTTCTTTGCACTCTCGTTGCTCCTTTTCTTACCCGTAACCGAAACAAGCACGCCAAGAATAATCGCAAACGATACGTAGAGGGAAACGCACGCGGTGATAATAGGCAGCTCGTATCCGCCGAGCTTTGAAACAAGCACTGCTACAAGCACAATATCTAAAAGTGCAAGCACAGGAAGAATGCCAAAAGCGACAACCCCTCTGAATACATTTTTCTTTTTCTTCATAAATTTCCTCCTTAAAAAGAGATTCTATGGGCTCGAAGAGGCGAAAACGCCGCTCCGCATAATTTGTTCTATTGTTAGTAAAGCCATATACGCCCACGCACAGGCATACTAACTTACATTACATTATAACAGAAATTTCTATTTTTGTAAAGTATTTTGTTATAATAATATTTTTTGCTTGCAAGCGCGTAAGTTTTGTGCTATACTTTATAAAAACACACGCCCACGAATGTGGGCTATTGCGCGTTATAAATAATTCATAAAGGAGATACTTATGGCAAGCATCTTTGACCTTTTTAAGAAAATTGAAAAAAGCGAGAGCCAAGCACCGATTTCAAAAATTATCGTCGGGCTTGGAAATCCAGGTGAAAAATATACGTTTACAAGACACAACGCGGGCTTTTTGGCAATCGATTACGTTACGCAAAAATACGGAGTTAAATGCGACAGAATAAAGTTTAAGTCCCTTTGCGGCGAGGTAACAATCGGCGGCGTGCGCGCGCTGCTTATGAAGCCGCAAACCTTTATGAACGCATCGGGCGATGCCGTGCGCGAGGCTGCGGAGTTTTACAAAATTGCACCCGAGGACATTATAGTAATTTCAGACGATGCATCATTTGACGTAGGCAAGCTTAGAATAAGAAAAAGCGGAAGCGCAGGCGGTCACAACGGCTTAAAGAACATCATTGAGCGAATCTCGTCCGATAAATTCCCGAGAATCAAGCTTGGCGTTGGGCAGAAGCCGCATCCCGAGTACGATATTGCAGATTGGGTACTTGCGCGCTTACCAAAGGAGGAGGAGCCTCGCTTTTTCTCCGTGCTTGAGGAAATCCCGAGCATACTTACGCTTCTTCTAAAGGGCGAGATAGACAAGGCAATGTGTGATTTCAACGGAATCTCAAAATAAGAGGTCTATATGGAAAAAAGCATAATCTACGGTGCCATACGGCATACGTCACAGTATTCAAAGCTGATTTCACGCTTTGATGAGCTGCGCCAAAGCGGTGAATGCTTGCCGCTTTTGGTTGACGGAGTGAGCGAGGGTGCTTCATATTCCCTGCTTCACTCACTTACCGAGGATATTCGTAAAAGAACGAAGGCGCCGCTGCTCATTTTAACAGGCGAGGAGCGCCGCGCAAACAAGCTGAACGAGTTCCTCAAAAAAAGCGGAATAAAAAGCGAATTTTATCCCGTGCGCGATTTTAATTTTTATGATATTACCGCCTCTCACGACGTCGAGCATGAGAGGCTACGCGTGCTTTCGGGCATACTCTTAAACGAGATAGATGCGGTTATCACAACGCCCGATGCACTTTTGCAATATACTGTTCCGAAAAATGTGCTTGAAAGCTCAATAATTTCCGTAAATACAGACACGTCCCTCGACGTTTCCGACTTTTCAAGGAAGCTTTTCGATATGGGCTACACCTCCTATGACGCAGTTGAGGGACGCGGACAGTACGCGGTGCGCGGTGGAATTATCGACGTTTTTCCGACCAAATGCGAATACACCGTAGGCAAGGAAACAGTCACCGAGCAAAAGCCGATAAGAATTGAGCTTTTCGGTGACGAAATTGACAGAATGGCTACCTTTGATATTGAAACTCAAAGGATGGACCAAAAAATCACCTCGTTTAAAATTACTCCGTCAAGGGAAATCGTTGCAAGCGAGGAGCAGATAAAGAAAATCGAGAGTGAAATTGAAGCACTTATCGATTTAGCCACAAGTGAGGAATCGGTAAAGCGGCTTAGCAGTGAGCTTTTGGCAATAAGACAGGGGGGATTTTCACATTCCTTCTTCGATAAGTATATTTCGCTGATTTACCCACAAAAGAATTCACTCCTTGACTATTTTGGAGATGATTCCGCACTTATTATTTGTGACACAAACGGAGTCAAATCAAAAATAAAGGACTCACGGGCTTACGAAAACGAAATTGTAAAAGGACTTCTTGAAGCCTCACTGCTCCCCTCGAAATATGCAGATTTTGGCGCCCCTGTGTCGCTAATTGACAATTTTTCAAAATCACATCAAGCAATAAATATCGACACGTATATTATGTCGCGCTTTGATAAGGAGGGCGGGCTGTACCACTTTAACACCAAGGGAACACCGTTTGCAAACCACTCCGTCAGCGTTATTCGCGACGACCTTGAATACTTCACCCAAAACGGCTACAAAACAATCCTTGTTTGCCAAACCGAGCAGGAATCAAAGGGCGCTATAAAATCGCTTTTGTCGCTTGATATTCCTGCACGCGCACTTTTGGCAAAGGAAAAAACGGTTGATAGCTTAAAGGATGGTGTTGTTTCCGTCGCAAGCGACTCGTTTCCCGAGGGCTTTGAAATTCCCGAGGCGCACCTCGCCGTTGTAGTCCTCTCCTCAAAGCAGGGCAAGGAAAAGAAAAAATCGTTCAAAAACAAGATTTTTGCCAAAAACGCAGGTGAAAAAATCCTCTCCTCTGCCGATTTAAATGTGGGTGACTACGTCGTGCACGTCAGCTACGGCATAGGCAGATACTTAGGCATACAAAACCTGCTCGTTATGGGCGCATACCGCGACTATATCACAATTCAGTACGCAGGCACGGATAAGCTGTATTTACCCGTTGACCAGCTCGATATGGTTGCAAAATATATAGGTGCAGGCTCGCTCGACGGCGACGTAAAGCTTTCAAAAATGGGCGGTGCCGAGTGGAAAAAATCGACACAGCGTGCAAAAAAATCCGCGCAGGATATGGCAAAGGAGCTAATCGACCTCTACGCACGCCGCCAAAGACTCCCCGGGCACGCCTTTTCGGGCGATTCGCTGATTGAGGACGAATTTGCCGCATCTTTTGAATTTGAAGAAACGGAATCACAAGCATTTGCTATAAATGAAATTTTAAACGATATGCAAAAGCCGTACCCTATGGACAGAGTCCTTTGCGGCGACGTTGGCTACGGAAAAACCGAGGTTGCATTCCGTGCCGCTATGAAGGCGGTTGCCGACAACAAGCAGGTTGCAATCTTAGTGCCGACAACAATTTTGGCAATGCAGCACTACCAAACCGCCACCGCGCGCTTTGCGGGCACAGGCGTTAACATCGGTATGATTTCAAGGTTCAGAACCGCAAAGGAGCAAAGCGCAACCTTGCGCTCACTAAAGCGCGGCGACCTTGATATAATAATCGGCACGCACAAGCTTCTTTCAAAGAACATTGAGTTTAAGGACCTTGGGCTTTTGATAATAGACGAGGAGCAGCGCTTTGGCGTTGCACAGAAGGAAAAAATCAAAAATGCCTGGCCCTGTGTCGATGTTTTGACGCTTTCAGCCACCCCAATTCCACGTACACTCAGTATGGCAATGGGTGGAATCCGCGACCTTTCCATCCTTGAGGAAGCGCCCGAGGGCAGAGTCGGCGTTCAGTCCTACGTGCTTGAGCACGACGTAAATTTACTAAACGATGCTATTAAGCGCGAGCTTCACCGCGGAGGTCAGGTCTTTTACCTACAAAACGACACGAGCAAAATTTATCACACCGCAAGCGCATTAAAAGCAGCATTCCCCGAGGCAAGAATCGCAGTTGGCCACGGACAAATGGACAGAGAGGCGCTTGAGGAAATTTGGCAGTCGCTTGTGCTCGGCGAAATTGATATTTTAGTCAGCACAACCATTATAGAGACGGGAATTGACATCCCTAACGCAAACACGTTAATTATTGAAAACGCAGACAGAATGGGGCTTTCTCAGCTCCACCAAATCAGAGGTCGCGTTGGCAGAAGCCACCGCCGTGCATACGCGTTTTTCACATACCGTCGCGGAAAGGAAATTTCCGAAATTGCCGCAAAGCGATTAAATGCCATACGCGATTTTTGCGAATTTGGCGCAGGCTTTAAAATTGCTATGCGCGACCTTGAAATACGAGGCGCGGGCAATCTTCTCGGCAGTGAGCAGCACGGGCACCTTGATGCTGTCGGCTACGATTTATATATTCGCTTGCTGAATGAGGCGGTGCTTGAGGAAAAGGGCATTTATAAGGAAGAACGCTATGAAACAAAAATCAGCACGGTTTCCGATGCGTTTATTCCGCAAAAATATATTTCGTCCGCTTCGCAAAGAGTTGAAATTTACAAAAAAATCGCCCACATAGCATCGCACGAGGACAAAATCGATATTGAAAATGAGCTTATCGACCGCTTTGGCAAAATTCCAAGCGAAACAAAAACGCTCCTTTCAATAGCACTTATAAAATCCTATGCATCAAAGGCGAAAATGAAAAAGGTTGAGCACCTGAAGGGAGAAATCCGCTTCTATCCCGAAACTGTTTCCCTGCCGTTGCTTGTTGAGATTTCGCGCTTTGACCGCGACAACGTTTCAGTCTCAGGCGTTGGGCGCGTGCCGTACGTTTCGGTTAAATTAAGCCCGGGCGACGAAATACACGAAAAAGCCGTTAAAATGCTTGAATTTTATATTGAAAAGTCTAAAGAAACCAATTAAATAATATAAAGGAGAAAAGAATTGAAAAAAACAATTTGCCGCACCCTGTGTCTGTTTTTCTTAGTTATTTTGTTAATCCCTATGCTCTCAGCCTGCAAGGATGGACGCACAATGTACGAGCTTGGTGATTATAAAATAACAGAAAAGGAATACAACTATTTAATGGGAATGTTCAAGAAAAAGGTGCTTGTTACCTTTGATTCTTCCCTTACAGATGAAAGTCTTGATTTGGAGCTTTCCCCGGGCGTTACCCTCGGTAAATATTTAGAGGCGCGCTACCGCGAGGGCTTTGAGCAGAGCATAATATCACTTCTCTATTCTCAATCTTTATTCGACGAGCTTGGGCTCAAATTAACAGATGAAGAGCTTAGCCATATCAACGCAACCGCAACCGCTGTCGTTGCCTACTACGGCAATTATAGCGTTAAGGAGTTCAATAAGATAGCAAAGCAATACGGCTTTGATGATGAGGCAATGCGCTCCGTTTACGAAATGCAATATAAGGAAAACAAGGTGCGCGAGCATCTTTTGGGCGTAAACGACTCAAAAATCACAAACGATGACCGTGAATCCTACTATAGAACCGCATATCTGCGCTATCAAACCTTAATTGTCAACACGCTATACAAGCTACACACCGATTCAAGCGGCGAGGTAAAATTTGTTCTGCTTGACGAATACGAAAAGGCAGAAAGAGAGCGCCTTGTTTTAGAGCTTCGTGAGCTGCTTGTCAACAAAAATATGGATTTTGACTATATTTTATTAAAGGAAGACAAAAATCTTTCTTATATGGAGCTTTGGGAAAAATATTCCGATGATAAATTCTACCCAAGCGGTCTTTACGAAACCGCAAACCCGGACGCTGAGCAATTAAGCAAATCAAACGTGCTATCCGCCGCATATGAAAGCAAGCCAGGCGAGGTAAAGGTCGTTACCGCAAAAAGATACTTTGAGGGAGATTCCTCGCTTGAGGGAGGAGATGTGGAAATTAAGCCGGGTGATTACTTTGAATACGGCTCTATCTTCGTTCAACGCCTTGAGCTTGATAGCGGCGCGTACGATAGACGCGAAAGCGAAATATTCTTTGGAGATGCCTTTGAATCGGGTGTTGCCAACTACACATACTTTGAGCATCTCACCAAGCACCAGGACTCACTACCCTACGAGGTTATGATTTCCTCAAAAATCGCCGACTACACCTTTGCATCTGTTAAAGCAAACGAGCTTGACTACTACTATTTTGCAGGTGGCGGGGAGGAATAAGAAGCGAAGCAAGCCTTCCTTGCAAAATTGAATTATCTGTTTATAACAAAAAGAGCGATGAAAATTCATCGCTCTTTTTTATTAGATTTTATATAGTTTTCAGCAATTTTTCTCCACCCTGTGTCGATAATTACTGTTTCCAGTCGTACGGCGTTACCTGATATACGTAGTAGTTGAGCCAGTTTGAGTAAATCAAATTAGCAACGGAATACCAGTTTGGCACAACCTTGGTTTTTTCCTCATCCTTGAAATAATTCTCGGGTGGGTCTATATCAAGCCCCTTTCCAAGGTCGCGGTAATATTCGTTCTTTAACGTGTCCTTATCGTATTCCATATGACCCATTAAGAAAATTCGTCTGCCATCGCGTGAACGCACGACGGACGCGCCGATTTTATCCGAGCCTGCAAGAATGATTAGGTCGTCAACTGCGCGAATAGCTTCTATATCAACGGTTGTATGACGGGAGTGAGGCATATAAAATTCCTCGTCCGTACCCTTCAAAATCGGATCAAAGTTTACAAACTTTTTGTGCTTGAATACACCGAAAAGCTTCTTTGGCAAGACCTGCTTGTCAAGCCCGTAGTAGTAATGAAGTGCCGCCTGCGCACCCCAGCAAATAAAGATTGTGCTTTGCACGTTTGTGTTGGCAAAATCCAAAATTTCGGTAAGCTCGCGCCAATACTTAACCTCATCAAACTCCATCATTTCAACAGGCGCACCCGTTATGATCATGCCGTCAAAGTGCTGGTCCTTAACCTCGGAGAAGGTCTTGTAAAATCTTTGAAGATGACCGAGCGGTGTGTGAGTTCCAACGTAGCTCTCCGTACCGATAAGAGTAACTCTTATTTGAAGAGGTGAGTTAGATAGAAGTCTTATTAGCTGAGTTTCCGTTTCTATTTTTGTTGGCATAAGATTGAGAATTGCAATTTCAATAGGACGTATGTCCTGCTTCATCGCTCTTTCGTGGTTCATAACGAAAATATTCTCGCTAAGTAACGTTGTGTATGCAGGAATGTCCTTTGGAATAATAATGGGCATTTCTTTCTCCTTTTTTAGACACATAGGCGGGAAAAATCCCACCCCTGTGTCGATAATTTCATATTTTATACTCTGTCAAGAGCATTTTTAAGGTCAGCTATAATATCGTCTGCGTTTTCAATTCCAACAGATAAACGAACCAAGTTGTCCTTAATTCCAATCGCCTCAAGGTCTGCACTTGAAAGCTGACGGTGTGTGGTTGATGCAGGGTGCAAAACACAGCTGCGGCTATCTGCAACGTGAGTTACAATAGCAATCATTTCAAGCCCTTCCATAAACTTGGACGCCTTTTCGCAGCCGCCCTTAACACCGAAGCTCATCATACCGCCTTGTCCGTTTGGCATATATTTCTTTGCGAGCGCATTATACTTGTTGTCCTCAAGTGACGGGTGAAGCACCCATTCAACCTTCGGATGGTTAGATAAGAACTCAGCAACCTTTTTTGCGTTTTGGCAATGTCTTTCCATACGGAGTGCCAAGGTTTCCATACCAAGATTTGTAAGGAATGCGTTTTCAGGGCTCATTATAGCACCAAGGTCGCGCATCATCTGAACTCTGCACTTTACACCGAATGCGGTTTTGCCAAGAGATGCATAAACAAGTCCGTGATAGCTTTCATCTGGTCTTAAAAACTCCTCATAACGGTTAGTAGCAGTAAAATCAAAATTGCCGCCGTCAATGATACAGCCGCCAAGCGCAACTGCGTGGCCGTCGAGATATTTAGATGATGAATAAATAACGATGTTTGCGCCAAAATCAAGCGGACGGCAAAGCACAGGAGTCACCAAGGTGTTATCCACCATAAAAAGAACCTTATGGCGCTTTGCAATTCTTGCAATTTTCTCAAAATCGAGTACAACTATCGTTGGATTTGCAATTGTTTCGGTGAAAATTGCTCTTGTTTTGTCGTCAACGAGCTTATCAATGTCTTCCTCGCTGTCATCGGGGTCAAAGAATCTTGTTGTGATTCCGTATTTTGGCAAGGTAACCGAGAAAAGGTTGTAGCTGCCGCCGTAAATTGCGCGTGATGCAACAATGTTATCGCCCGCACCCGCAATATTTAGTATAGCAAGAAGCGTTGCACTCATACCCGAGGCAGTTGCGATACCAAGCACGCCGCCATCAAGCTCTGCAAGCTTCTTTTCAAAGGCGTCAACCGTTGGGTTTGCCAAGCGTGTGTAGAAATAACCCTCGCTCTTGAGGTCGAAAAGGTCTGCCATTTCGCCCGCCTTTTCATAGTAATAGGTTGTGCTTTGCACTATCGGCACAACGCGCGGCTCTCCGCTCTTTGGCTTGTAGCCGCCTTGCACGCATATTGTATCAAGCTTTTTCATAATTTCTCCTTTTTCCGCGCGATAATATAGAAATTATCGACACAGGGTCGTGTTTTTTAGTTTCTTAAGCTATGGATTGGGGCTGGAATTCTGCCGCCGCGGGCTATAAAGTCCTCGCTTGAATATTCGCTGAGCTTCATAATAGGTGCGTGACCGAGAAGTCCGCCAAACTCAACGCTTTCGCCAACGCCCTTACCGTAAACAGGAATTAAGCGCACGGCTGTTGTTTTATTATTTATAACACCGATTGCAATTTCGTCTGCAATAATTCCGCTAAGCGTTGCAGCGCTTGTATCTCCGGGAACGGCAATCATATCAAGACCAACGGAGCAAACCGCGGTCATCGCCTCGAGCTTTTCAATGCTGAGCGCGCCCATTTCTGCCGCCTCAATCATACCCGCATCCTCAGAAACAGGAATGAAAGCACCGCTTAAGCCGCCAACGTGGGATGAAGCCATAACGCCACCCTTCTTAACCGCATCGTTAAGCATTGCAAGTGCGGCGGTTGTACCGTGTGTGCCGCATCTTTCAAGACCCATATTTTCAAGGATTCTCGCCACGGAGTCACCAACTGCGGGAGTTGGTGCCAAGGAAAGGTCGATAATTCCGTACGGAGTGTTCAATTTTTTCGATGCCTCATAAGCAATAAGCTGACCGACACGCGTAATTTTAAACGCGGTCTTTTTTATTACGTCAGCGAGGTGTGAGAAATCACAGAAGCCCTCCCTCTTAATTGCAGAAGCAACAACGCCCGGACCCGAAACACCTACGTTTATTACCGTGTCCGGCTCGCCAATGCCATGGATTGCGCCCGCCATAAACGGGTTATCCTCGGGAATATTCGAGAAAACAACGAGCTTAGCACAGCCTATTGAGTCATTTTCACGGGTGAGGTATGCAGTTTCCTTCATTATTTGACCCATACGCGCGACCGCATCCATATTGATGCCTGCTTTTGTGCTTGCCACGTTTATGCTTGAGCAAACCTTTGTTGTGGTTGCAAGCGCCTCGGGAATTGAGTCAATTAAATTAGCCGCGCCCTTTGTCATTCCCTTTTGAACAAGCGCGCCATAGCCACCGATAAAGTTGATTCCAACCTCGTTTGCCGCTTTTTCAAGCACGTTTGCCAAGCGCACAAAGCCATCCTTGTCGCAGGCAGCGCCAACTAAGGAAATCGGAGTCACCGAAACGCGTTTATTTATAATCGGAATGCCGTACTTTGCTTCAAGCTCATCAGCCGTTGAAACAAGTTTTTCGGCGCTTTTTGTAATTTTATCGTAAATTTTAGCTTCAAGACGCTTTTGGTCGTCGCTTATGCAGTCGAAAAGCGAAATACCCATAGTTACCGTACGGATATCAAGATTTTCCTGCTTTATCATATTGACAGTTTCAAGTATATCGTTAATGTTTACCATAATATCCCCTTAAATGCGGTGCATTGAGTTGAAAATTTCCTCGTGCATTACACGTATATCAAGACCGCGCTTTTCGCCAAGTGACGCAAGCTCCTTTTGGAAAACGGCAAACTCCGTCTCCATTTTTTCTATCTCAACAAGCATAATCATCGCAAAGTAGTCCTTCAAAACGCTTTGAGTGATATCAACGATGTTTGCATTGTGCTTTGCACATTCAACACTAACGTCAGCAATAATACCGACGGAGTCCTTACCAATTACAGTTACTACAGCTTTCATAACGTATCTCCCTTAATATATCATTAATATTATATAGATTATAGCACCTGCGCGCGCGTATGTCAAGGGCGATAGGAGCAAAAAACAATTCGATTTTTTGTTTGATTTTTGTTAATTCTGTACCACTCCGTACCGAACAAGCCTCCCTTCAAGAGGGAGTGGGACCGCGGCGAGTGCTTTTCAAATGAGGCATGACTCTGTAGGCGGTGGAAGGAGAGAAAAAACAATTCTTTAAGCGAATCATTTTTCATTTTCCAAAAAAGTGTACCGCTCCGTACCGAACAAGCCTCCCTCCAAGAGGGAGGGGGACCGCAACGCCTTGTCTTCATTTTCACACTTGCTTTGTCAGCGGTGGAAGGAGAGAAAGAAAAATTTTTGAAACGGATTTATGAGAATTTTATGGTAAAGTGTACCGCTCCGTACCGCTTTTTGTATGCAATAATAGATTTGCAAGGGAAAGGAGGAAAAATGACTGAGGAAATTTCAATAAGCGCAATGGTAGAAAAGCGGCGCGAGCTTTGGGAAAAGGATAAGGATATTTCCAACGACCAAAAGCTTGTGTGTGCCATAGCCGACAAGATTCTTGATACTGAAAGCTTGCGTATGGAAGTAATGCAAAGGCCCGAGCTGTTAATAGAAGCTTGCTTCTCAATAGTTGATAAAAGGAGAGAGACTGTTCCGTTCTTTTTTAACGACGTTCAGCGTGACTTTTTGTCGAAATTATCGACACAGGGTTCGTCAAAACCGTATTTTATATTAAAAGGACGGCAGCAGGGCTTCACCTCTCTTATCACCGCTTTAATGCTTGCTCACGCGGTGGTCAGACGCAACTTTTCGGGCTTCACGCTTGCTGACAGAGATGACAACACCAAGGCAATTTTCATTGATAAAGCAAAGTCAATGTACAATAGCTTGCCCAAGCGGCTTCGCCCAACGGAAAAATTTAATTCCGTGAACGAGTTGTTTTTTGACAAGCTCAACTCATCGTGGAGAATTGCTTCGGCAAGCTCAAACGTCGGCAGAAGCCGCACGCTTTCGTTTATTCACTATTCAGAGGCGGCATTTTTCAAATGTCCAATCAAGGATTTGCAAAAATCAATAGGCGAGGCGGCGACAAGCGATGCAATTTGTGTTTTTGAGACAACCGCAAACGGCTTTAACGAGGCAAAGGAGCTATGGGACAGTGGCGCTTGCCACAATCTTTTCTATGAGTGGTACAAAACCAAGGAATATGTATCAAACGAATACGAATACCTAAAAAGTGGCGACACGTGGTTAAATAACCGACTTAGAATGCTTAAAAATAAAGGCTTAACCAAGGAGCAGCTCACCTGGTATGCAAAGAAATATCATTCTTATATTGATAAAAGCTCTATTCGGCAGGAATACCCATGCACGCCCGAAGAGGCGTTCGTCTCAAGCGGCGACTGTATTTTCGATAAGGAAAAGATTTCAAACTACCTGAGCAGCTTCGACGTTAAGTCAAAGCGCGGTTATTTCACCTACAAAATCAAGCCAACACCTGTGTTTTTGCCAAGCGGCGAGATTGCCTCGTACAAAACAACGCTCACTGATATTAAGTTTGAGGAGAACGAAAACGGTTACATCTCTATAGTAGATGAGCCGAACGAGGAAATGAGCGGCGCAATAAAGCCTTACGTCATTGGCGCTGACACGGCAGGCACAGGACAGGACTATTTTTCGGCAAAGGTAATAGATAACACAACCTCGCGGTGCGTTGCAACTCTACATATTAAGAATATAGATGAGGATTTGTTTGCACATCAGCTTTACTGTCTTGGCAAGCATTACAACACCGCCCTCATCGGAGTTGAAACAAACTATTCAAGGCACCCGGTTAGAGTTTTGCGCTCACTCGGGTACGAAAATCTATACTCACACGCCAAAAAAGTAGATACCGCCGATGCGCTTGAGTCCTACGGCTTTGTTACAAGTGCACTCACCCGTCCGATAATAATTTCTAATCTTGTTTCGGTAATGCGTGAAAACATTTATCTCGAAACAGACCGCCAAACGCTTTACGAAATGACAACGTTTATAAAAAGAAGCGACGGAAAAAGCGCGGCAGCGGACGGCAGCCACGACGACCTTGTGATGGCAAGTGCAATTGCGCACTTTATTTCTATAGATTATGAGCATAAGCCTAAATCTATCGACACGTCCTTGACATTTTTGAAGCAAAATTTCACCTCTCTGCCCTTGCAAGTTGAAAACTACATGGAGTGGTAAAATGTTTATTTCAAAGAAAAATTTACAAAAATTAATCAAAGAGGTTTATTCGCTTAAAACCAGAGTGGAAAACCTCGAAAAGAGCAAAACAACCGACCCTGTGGCTGAAATTTCGTACAAGGAGGTTGTTGACGAATGGCTCAACGGCAAGAAAATTTAGGGCGCGAAACTACAAAATGCTACCGTCTTTACATGGAAGCCCTTGAAAATCAAGCAATGACGGGTTTGCGTGAAAAAATACCGGAGTGCGTTGACTTTTACGAGGGCAGACAATGGCCGCGTCCAACTGAGAGCACAAAAAATTTACCGCGTCCTGTGGTGAATATTGTAAAGATGATTTGCCGTGCAAAAAAGGGCGCAATTCTCGCAACACCTGTAAGAGTTCAGTATAAATCGTACTCTCCTCTTATCGATGTTGAGAAATTCAACAGCTTTGCTTCAAGTGTCTTTCGCGAGATGGGTCAGGACGAGCTTGACCGTCGCGCAATAGACGACGGCATTAAAAAAGGCTCGTATTTCTTTCATTATTATTGGGATTCGGATGAAATTTCAAGCGAAAGCGGCGAAAACGGCGCGCTTGCTTGCGAGCTAATCGACCCCTTGAACATTTTCTTTTCAAATCCGAGCGAAGTTGATGAGCAAAAACAGGATTGGATCATCATTTCCTCGCAGGTTGTAGTCAAAAAGCTGCTTAACAGCATAACCGATTCAAAGCTTATTAATTCAATTTTGCTTGAATGCTGTGACGGCAAAGGCGACGTGTCGCTTGAAAAGGAGACTATGCTTCTCTTGACACGCTATTATAAAAAGGATGGCGAAATATACTGTGAAAGACAAACAAAGTTTAACACAGTCACCGAGCCGTTCAAAATTATCCCCGATACGCAAGAAATTGACAGCATACTAAAGGAAATCGGCACTTCCGTTGCAAGCGGTTCAGTTTCCGAAAACGACAAAAGGCTTGTCGATTATCGACACTCCCCTAAGAAAAACCGCAAATTCAAGCAGCTTTATCCGATAGTTTGCGGTTCCTACGAGACAAAAGAGGGTTCAATATACGGTTTAGGTGAGGCCGAGGGCTTGATTCCCAACCAAAAGGCTATCAACTTCAACATTGCAATGAACCTATTGAACGCACAGCAATGCGCATGGGGCAAGTATATTGCGCTTCCAAACGCGCTTGGCAACCAAAAAATCTCAAACGTGCCCGGACAAGTGTTAATTGACTTTTCGGGAACGGGTGAAGGCATCAAAAGAATGCCCGAGGGCGAAATATCAAGCTCTCCTATGAGTATTGCACAATCTCTCGAGGAGCTGACAAGGTCAGTAAGCGGCACAACAGGCGTAATGACGGGCGACGCAATCAGCTCAAATCTTTCGGGTGCGGCAATTGCATACCTTCAATCCCAGGCGCAAGTGCCGATTGACGAGTTAAGAAACACATTTTGGCACGTAAAGCGCAAACAAGGCAAGGTTGTTGCTCAGTTCTTGAGACATTTTTATTTTAAAAGAGCCTTCATTTGTCAAGGGAACGAAAGAGATAGCGAACAAATGGCTAATTATGACGAATTTTCCTCAAATGAGTACGACGGAGCGTGCTTTGAGGTGTATGTTGAGGCGGTTGGCGGTACAAAAGCATCGCTCGCTTCCGACATTTCATTGCTTGACACCTGCTTAAAGAACGGAAGCATCTCGCTCGAAACCTACATTCGTGCTTATCCCGAGTCGGCAATTACAAATAAAGAGGAAATTTTGAAGCAAATTAACAGAGAAAAAGAGTCCGAGCTTCAAATGCTAAGAGAAGAAATCACGAGACTAAGGTCAGAAAAGAGGATTGGCGATGGCAAGTAATATAGCAAATGGCAAAAAACAACAAAACATCGACACTCCAACGGACAAAATTGAAAATTTTAAGCCCTGTATCGTGGAAATTGCAGACGAAAATTCAAAGAATTTGCAGCCAAACATTGACGAAATACAAAAAGAAACGATTGAATCTGCGTCATTTCACCCTTTGAAAGCAAATTTAGTAAAAAATAGTATAAATTATACTGACGATTTCAACAAACTTGATGAAAATTTACAAAAGCAAATTTCAGACACGTCAAAAAATATTCTTGACCCATTGTCTGAAATTGACAGTCAACACAATATGCAAAGCAAGGATTTTGAGGCATCAAAAGACGATGAAATATTAGTATTTTCTAAACTATTTCCCAACGTTTCCATCGAAAAACTCGAACAGGATGAGCTTTTCCGCCTGTTTTCAAGTCACAACGGCAAAAATCTAACAATTTCAGACCTTTACACCAATTATTTGCGTTTAGTCAATGCTTTAAGCGATGATTTTGCAAAAAAGTCGCTTGTTTCATTGCAAAACAAGCTCTCATCTCCCGGTTCTCTTGCCTCGAGCGAGAAAACAAGCGAGGTTTTCTTTACCAAGGAGCAGGTTTTAAAGATGACTCCCGAGCAAATCTCTCAATATTATAATATTATAAGAAAAAGCCAACAAAAGTGGTAGAATCTGCTTTGTTTGCAGCTATTTGCTAAAACCACAGCCCAAATGCCGCAAAGAGCCAAAAAGACAGCCCTTTAGGCAAATTTAATATACGCGTGGCGTCAAGCGGTATCACTTTTCAAAGCCTTGCCCTTCGCAAAATATAAGCAAGGAGAATATTATGGCATATTCAAATTTTATTCCATCCGTATGGTCAGAATCAATTAACAGAGAGCTCGAGCGCGCTTGTGTGTTCGTAGAGGACTGCAACCGCCAATATGAGGGCGACGTTTCAAAGAAAGGCGACAGCGTTCACATTCTCGGCGTTGGTAAGCCGACAATCAAGTCAATTACTCGCGAGAATGCAAGCGGAGAAATCGACGCAGCCGAGGAGGTAAGCGACACATCCGTTATCTTAAACGTAAACCAAATCAGATATTTCAATTACAAGGTTGGCGATATTGACAAGGCGCAGGCGATCGGCGGCTTAATGGACGCGCTCAGCGCGGAAACAAGCGAAGGTCTCGCTAACGAAATGGACAAGTACATCGCTGAGATGGTGCTCGATTCCTCAGTTTCCAAGCTCACAACCGCTGCAACCCTTGTTACTAAGGAGAACGTGCTCTCAATTCTTGACGATGCAATTGAGAAACTCCAGGAAAATGACGTCAACATGGCTTGCGGCATCACCGTTACAGTCTCTCCGCGTTTCTATAAGCTCTTTAAGCAGGCGTATGTTTCTAACGACACCAACAACAGCCAAATGCTTGAAAACGGCAAGATCGCAACCTATGGCAACGTGACCGTTAAGCTCTCCAACAACGTGGCAAAGACAGACTCCGGCGCAGTTGACAACATTATGATCAGAACCAAGCGCGCTATTGCGTTTGTAAACCCTCTTACTCACACCGAGGCATACAGACCCGAAAAGTCATTTGCCGATGCAGTTAAGGGTTATGCACTCTTTGACGGTAAGGTTGTAAGACCAAAGGAAATCATCAACGTAAACGTAAAATACGCGTAAGCCGTGCGTGGCGCGCTATTAGAGCGCGCGTACCACACGAATAGAGGCTAAATTTAGCGAGTTTTGCACCTTTGCCGGTATTTCCGCGCAGCACAGCCGTTGAGTCGAAAAATCAGCCTCTTTCGCCGCAAATTACAAAGCCGTGTCCTTTTTTGGGCACGGTTTTGTTTTTTAATTTTTCAAAAATGAAAATTTATTCCATCGCAAAACTGAAGCATTTTGAAATTTTAGTCGACCCTGTGTCTGTAATTCATGTTTTTTTGCTAAATGTTAATTTGTATTTTTATTCATATTTATAAATATTTATGCAATCACATTGCGCGATTCATTGCGATTTTAGTCGACCCCTTGTCTGAATTTCGCGTTTTTAGTGTTTTTGACTCTGTTTATAATTATTCGTGAAAAAAACGCAACAAAACCGTCAAAAATCAGCATTTTGTCGCGTTTACCCGTCTTTTTGTAATTAATAGCATTAATTCGCGGTAAAATATCAAAAATAGAGCTATTTTTAGTCCAAAAGGCGACATTTTCCGCACAAGGAGGGTGTTATTATTAATAATAGGAAGAAATTCCGCAAAACAGCTTAATAAAAGGCAAAAGGAGCAAAAAAAATGAAGGAAAACAAGCAAGAAAACGAGCAAATACTGTATTTAGAGGTCGAAAAAATCGCCCCAAATCCCAATCAGCCAAGGAAAACCTTTTCCGACGACGGAATAATTAAGCTTGCCAACAGTATAAGGCAATATGGTATCATTCAGCCGCTTTGTGTGCGCAAAATCGGTGATGAATTTGAGCTTATATCAGGAGAAAGACGTTTGCGAGCAGCAAAAGAATTAGGGCTTACACGTGTGCCCTGCGTGATAACAGCAGTAAGCGAAGAAAAAAGCAGCGAGATAGCTATAATTGAAAACCTGATGCGCGAGGATCTAACAATTTTTGAGGAAGCAGAGGCAATACAATCACTTATCGATATACATAACCAAACTCAAGAAAAAATCGCAGAAAAATTAAGCGTAAGTCAGTCTTATATAGCAAACAAACTGAGGCTTCTCCGCCTTTCGCGCGAGGAAAGAGCAATGATTTTGCGCGCAAGTCTCACCGAGCGTCATGCGCGCGCACTTTTACGCATACGCGACGATAATCTGCGCGAAAAAGCGCTTTCAGATATCATCAGCAAGGATTTAAACGTTGCAGAGGCCGAAGCGCACGTTGAAAAACTGCTCTCTAAAAGCAACGAGGAAAAGGTCCAGAAAAAGCAGTCATTTAAATCCATTGACGGTTTTTATGAAGCAATCAGTCGTGCCATTTCTTCAATCGAGAATAGTGGAGTAAAGGTAAAGCAGCGCAAAATCGAAAACGATTCGTACACCGAAATAACAATTTTAGTTCCAAAAAGCGCAGACATAAGCGCAGTAAGCAGTGAGCAGAGCGATTGAGCGCACGCAGTACCATATTTCGATACAAATTTCCATATTTTTCCATTTTTCGACATTTGTTTTGCACTTTTCCACGTAGTTATCAACTGAACGTTGACAAAACCAGCAGGATTTTTTGCAAACGAGGCATAAAGTGCTTAACAAAAAAACAAATATGGTTATCCCCCCGAAATCAAGGCACAAAAGAACCCAAAAGGGATTTTAGAGCCAATTAATCACCCCATTCAAGCTTAGCTTGCGTGGGGTGATTTTTGTATGTTTCACGTGAAACATTTCACGGCGATTTACGATTTTTTAGAAAATGATTTAAGATAAAAGCTACCACAAACACACTATGGTATAGCCTTCATCACACATAAACGCAAGAATTGTTTAGGTTGTAAAAGCGGCGGTGATGCAGAGAAAACGCAATGGGTAGCCAAGAAAAGCGAGGGCAAGTAAAGAAAGTACAGAGGGGGGCAGGAAAGCGAGAGGTGCGGACAAAGGAAAGTGTAAAGGGTGCAGAAATCGAGAGGAGCAGGCAAAGAAAAGCACGAGGGGTAGGCAAAGAAAAGTGCGAGGGGGTGGGGGAGTCTTAGGTAAGAAAAGCAGAAAAAACAAAGCGCCGTAAGACAAAACAGCGATAAATGCAAGAGATGCGCGATTTGGGCACCCTTTCGGCAGGGGTCGTTTATAGTCAAGAGGCAAACCTTTCATCTTGCAGGAGAATTAGAACACACAATTCACAAATTGTTTCACGTGAAACGCATCATCAAAATCACCAACTCAACCGCGCCGTTTCATCGTAGTGTGGGGAAAAACAAAAGCAAATAACAATGTAATAGCAAGTTAAGTTACACATTGCCCATCCGTTTTTTTAACGCGATTTGAAAAATAAAGCAGATAAAAAAAGGGGGGCTGGGGAATATAAACAGGAGGGGAGGAAAAAGGCAGATTGTTACGCGTCCTCCACAAAATACCGCTATTTCTATCATTTATTGCTAATCGCAAAATTCAGTTGTTTCACGTGAAACACCCACTTTTCTGTGCACACTGCCGACAAGCAAGTTCATAAGCCAGCTTCAAGTAACAAAAGGAGAGCACATCAGAGAGATAAAAGGAGCGTCCTTTCGTATTAAAAGAAAGCATCAATGCAATTGCTTATTCGTCTCAAGACTTCGTTAAATTTCTTGCAATTTTCAAAAAATTCTATTGATTTTGACACAAATTGATGTTATACTTTTATTAGAATCATACAAGAAAGGTTTAGTTGGTGCCAAAGGTGCATATCATTTCATTCGCCAATCAGAAGGGCGGAGTCGGCAAAACAACCTCAGCCTTGAGCTGTGCCTCATCGCTTGGCGCACTTGGAAAGCGCGTTTTGCTTATCGACCTCGACCCCCAGGCAAACAGTACAAGCTCACTTGGCATCGCCAAAAACGGGCTTAAATACTCGATATACGACGTTTTCACAGGCAAGGCGGAGGACATTTCCCAAGCCATTGTAGAAACAAAGTACAAGAACCTATCAATCATTCCGTCAAATATGATGCTCGCCAGCATAGAAGCCGAGCTGACCACAGAGGGCGGCAGAGAATCATATTTAAAGAGAATTTTAAAAGACCTGAGCGCAAAGGATTTATTTGATTACGTTATTATCGACTGTCCACCGTCGCTCGGAATGATAACAATCAATGCGCTTGTTGCAAGCACAGGGCTAATCATCCCAACGCAGTGTGAGTATTTCGCGCTTGAGGGACTTACCCAGCTTATGATGACGGTTAAGGCAATCAAAGCACGATATAACAAAAATCTTGTCATAACAGGAATTTTGGTAACGATGTTCACCCCTCGCTTTAAGCTTTCAAAAGAGGTGCTTAACGAGCTTGAAAACTACTATTTTGGAATGATATTCGACCAAAAAATTTCAAGGAGCATAGTTATCAGCGAAGCGTCGAGCTATGCAGAGCCAATTAACTACTACTCAAAATACTCAAAATCAAGCTTAGAATATCAAAAGGTCGCAAGAGAAATCATTGAGCGAACCGAGGGAATCATATAAGAATACTTAGAAAAGGAGAAACATAAATGAAAAAAGGACTTGGAAGAGGACTCGACTCCATATTCGCAGACAACTACATAGACGTTTCATCCTCGTCAAAGGATGACGGAATTCAAACACTTCGCCTATCGCAAATAGAGCCAAAGGCAGATCAGCCGAGAAAGCATTTCGATGAGGAAGCGCTTTTAGAGCTTTCAGATTCAATCAAGCGTCACGGCTTGCTTCAGCCAATTATCGTGCGTGAAAGTGCGCAGGGCTACTATCAAATCATCGCAGGTGAGCGCAGATGGCGCGCATCAAAGCTTGCAGGTCTTTCAGAAATCCCCGCAATTGTTATGCAAACAGACGAATTAGAGGCGGCAGAAATTGCAATTATCGAAAATATTCAGCGTGAGGACTTAAATCCTTATGAAGAAGCGACCGCATATAAAGCACTTATCGACCAATACGGCTTAACTCAAGAGGAGGTTAGCGAAAAGGTAGGAAAATCAAGGAGCGCGGTTGCAAACTCCATGCGTTTGCTCGATTTACCCGACGACGTGCTTGAAATGCTCAAAACAGGCGATATTTCGGCGGGTCACGCACGTGCGCTTTTAGGCCTTAAAAGCAAGGACAGTATCGTAGATACTGCTGAGCAGATTTTGGTGCGCTCACTCTCCGTACGCGACACGGAAGCACTCGTTAAGAAGCTCAACAAGGAATACGAAAAGGGGCTTTTGCCTGTAGATGAAAGCGAGAGCGAGGAAATTGAGGTTGACTACATCAAGGACCTTGAGAAGAGAGCAATGCACATAACAGGCAAGCGCGTAAAAATCAAGAACAAAGGCAAGGTTTCCACGGTTGAGATTGATTTCTACGGAAACGATGACCTCGAGGATATCTTAATCAAGCTTTGCGGCAAAGATATTATTGAAAGATGAGGCGCTAAATGACACTGTTTGCAGATGCGATTTACGCACTACCGATCAACCTTGTTATATGGGCGATTTGCATAGGCGTCAACCTCGGCTTTCTATATAATTTTCTTTCAAAGAACATTGTCGGCTCAGTCGTGCGCCGCCTAATCAGCACAGGTGCAACATGCGAGGAGAACGCAAAGACCCTTGGCGAGCTTGGCTACAAGAAATTTTCCTTCTTCCACAAGGTAATTTTAAAGGACACAAGCAACCTAAGAACCATGATCTATGCCCTCGGCGGCAAGATCCCCGAGGCAGAGAACGAGGAAGGCGTTATGGCAAAGGATTGGGATAGTGCAAGATTCTACATTCCCGAATCCCAGCTTCAAAAATCAAAGAGCGCCTACGGCACACCAATGAAATGGTTCTATATACCGATTTTTGTTGTCTTGTCAACAATTTTATCATATTTAATGACCATTATTATGCCGGTTATCATAGATGCTCTGCCGCTTATATAACTGAATTAAAACGACCGATGCAGGTGAGCCACACAAGATTCACTTCAAGCATCGGTCTTTTTATTCACATCACGTGAACATTATATGCTCATGGCCTTTTTAAGGCTGTTTTTGGCGCGTTTTTCACTTGGCAAAGAATGTCACGCTCCAATTCTTGTTTGCTTGAAAATTGGCTTTTATGGGCGCGTGGTGCGCCTCTTTTCCTTTTTTCGCGCTAAAGCAGCGCAATATTGGGGCGCAATATTTATGTGCTTGACAACGCTATGCTTTTGTGATATGATAAATTCAGATATTTTTAGTCAAAAATCTAATACACAAAAGGAGCTAAAATGAAAAAGCGAATTGTTTTATTTTTGACGGTTTTAGCATTGTCTCTTTGTGCGCTTACACTTGTGGCGAGCGCAGACAGCATATACGACGATTTCACCAAGACGGGCAAGGGCGGAGAGGAGCCGATTTTTAAGTACCTCGGCTATTCAACCTGTGAGGACGGTGACAGCATCGGCATCGGCTACGTTGTTGACACCGACGCGCTCAGCGCTTACGAATCAAAAACAGGCGAGAGCTTAAAATACGGTATGGTTATAACGCTTAAGGATATCCTTAGCGGTGCTTTGCCGCTTGACGAAAGCGGCGAGCTTACAATTGAAAGCGACAAAATAGTCGTTGCGAGCTTTGATAAGGATTATTCAAGAATATCCGCATCCTTCAAGGAAATCCCAACGGACAATTTTGACACTCAGCTTATTATGTCGCTTTTCGTTGTTGACCCCGATTTGGGCGTTGCCTATATAGGAAGCGAAAGCGCATACGAGGGACCCGAGTCAATTTCCCTTAACGATGCATTGAATGAAAGAGGCGCAACTCCTGCGGTTCCACCTGTTACCGAGGTTACAATTGGCGGTATGACATACGCCATCGATGCGGTTACAGAAGAGGCGTGGGACAGAGTAAGACAGCAGGGAAATTCCAATGCTGACTACAATACAGGCAGCGAGAAAACAAGCTCTCAGCTAACGGGCTTTCTCGGCATCAAGTTCAAAGCGCAGCTTATTGCGGCAGGCGGCAGCTTGATTAATATGCCTATGGCATCATCTCTTATGTCGCACTACCTCAGCAACACGGGTGAAAATTTCAACTTAGATATAAATAAGTTTATGAAAGAGGATTCGGGCGCTTTAGCTTGCAGAGATACTGCGATAAACAATGCGTTAAGAGCCGCGGAGCAAATTGCAAGAAAGGGCAAGACCTTAAACGTGGGACAAACCGCCGAGGGACACCCTTGGGACTGGCAGCTTGCAACCGACAACTATAAATACGCGCTCGGCTCATATTTTGACGACGTTGACGTATTGAACCTGACAGTTACCGAGGTCGACGGTGTAAAGACGTATTCCGCCGATATTAAGTATATCGTAATTGACTTTTACAACTGGAACACGAACGACTATAACGAATTCAAGGGCATTGTTTCCCCACACGATTTGCACGAGCTTCACAAGGCGGGCATCGCGCGCGAGTTTTTGACCTACGGCGAGACAACGTACACAAACATCACCTGGACCGAGGGACAAACGGTTTCAGAGATTAGCGGGCTGAACTGATTGACGGGATGTCGAGGACGCCATCCCCTACAATACAATAAAACAGAAAAGAAGCCGACTTATTAAAACAAAAGCAGAATTTCGCGACGAAATTCTGCTTTTTTGCTTATATTATTTAATTATTTTGCTATATTCTTAATGATATTTTTGCGTTATTATGCATCTATTCTGCATCATCTCTTTCAATTGAGCGCTTGGTTTCAAAGCCCTCGGGGTAGCGTTTTTTCAGCTTTTCGATGTTCGCCTCAAGCACGCTTTCAAGGGTGATATCAAGCGCGGTTGCTGCCTCGGCAAGATACCACGCGATGTCGCCAAGCTCCTTCTTCAAGTGCTCGCGGTCAAGCTCGTGCCCGTGCGCAAACCATTTCTTTACGATATCGATAGCCTCGCCCGATTCGCCGCACAAGCCCATTACGCTATTTATTAAGATTTCGTCCTTATTTAGCTTAGGGTTAACGGTTCTCATTGCCAGCTCTTGATATTCATTTATCGTCATAGCGCGTTTCTCCTTATATTTCAAGCGTGGTGAAAAAGCCGTAGTGGTCGGACGGGTATTTTCCGTCAACCGTTTCGTCAATCAGCTTAAAGGAAAGCGGCTTGATTTTTTCATCTATAAAGCAGTAGTCAATATGCTCGTTATCCACCGTGCCGTAGCCGTGGTAGGTTGTGCGCCTATCGTTTGCTGTTGCACCGTTTACGTCTGTGAAATGCTTTGTGATTTCTGCGTAACCAAGGGAGCTTGGGCGCATATTGAAGTCGCCCGTTACGAAGGTAGGGTAGGGTGAGATTTTCTTTGAGTATTCGTAAATAAGACGGGAGCTGTCAACCTGTCCCTTGTCGCCAAAGCCGTAGTGCGTGTTCATATAGGTAAAAACCTTGCCGCTTTCTTTATGCTTTAAGATAACGTACTCGCACATACGCCAACAGTTATATAGCTCGTCCCAACCGCGTGATTCCACCTCGGGCGTGCTTGATAACCAAAAATATCCCGTGTTCAGAAGCTCAAATTTGTCCCTTTTCCAAAGTATTGGCGCTGCCTCAAGCTCGTGTACCGAGCGGTATTTATTGAAAATTTCATACTCGGGAAAGCGGTTTTCTATTTCCTTTTCCCACGGTACGGTGTATTCCTGAAAGCCTATTACATCAGGGTCATATTTTTTCGTCACGTATTCCAAGCGCGGCGCGCGCTCGGCAACAGAGTATCCGTTTGGGTCATCACCGTATCTTATATTAAAGCTAACTACCTTTAATTCCATATTTCACCTCAAAGCTTTTTGTATGCCTTTAGCCATTCGTTTTTGATAAATTCGTGTCCTGCCGCCGTTGGATGCACGCCGTCACCGAGCCAATAGCTGTTTTCTGCCTTTTTTGCAAGCTCGTCAAAGCCGTCCTGCAACGGAATGAACGGAAGGTTATATTTTTCGGCTATCTTTTTTGCCATCTCTGCGCGCTTTTTCGTTTCGGTTTTAAAGTATTCCCAATTTGCCGAGGTTGAACAAGCCTCCAAAACAAACGGCTCCAAAATCATAATTTTGATATTCGGAAGCGCCTCTAAAACCTCGTCAATAAGCATTGAATAAACCTTATAGAATTTGTCCGCATCAACGCCGTTTGGGCTGTCGCCAAGCTCGTGCCATACGTCATTTACACCGATAAGAATGCTCATAACGTCCGGGCGGTAGTTTATAATATCTCTCTTTATGCGTGCGTAGAGGTCAACCACGCGATTGCCGCTTATGCCCTTGTTTATAAAGGTATGCTCACCCGGCTCGCTAAAGCCGAGGGAGGCAGCCACCAGCTGCGCGTAGCCGCTGCCGAGGCGTGTGTCGTCGTTATAATCTCTGAACCAGTCTGTGATTGAATCACCTTGAAATAAAATTCTCATAATATACCTCTTTTTATTAAATAATTAACTCGTAGGATTCTGTTAGCTCGCCGTTTTCGCAAAGCACCGTTTTCACCTCGTATTTTCCAAAGCTCAGCTTGAGCACCTTGCCGTTTACGTTAATGTAGGAGTCAACACCGTTTGGCGTGTTGTTTTGCAAGCGGAAAATCACCGCATCTCTGTCGTACGCTTTTTTCACGGTCGGCATTGAAATTACATCACCGCCAAGTGAAACGTCCAAGTCACTTGGCTTTAACGTGCTCGGAACAGGGAAGATGTTAAGCGCGTACGGCTTTTGCACAAACTCCTGTGTGCGCCTTTCAATATGTGCGCGGTCGGTAACGGTAAGGCGGAAGGAATAGCTGCTTTCGCCCTGATCTATTTTCTTTGTGAAGCGGCCTGTTGGAATAAGCTCACGCTCGCCGATTGGATGCGCGCAGTAGGTTGCGCCGCGGCAAAGCAACATATAAAGCTTGCCGTTTTCGTAGTGACTGCCGTACACGCCCGTGTTCAAAAGCGCGACACAGGTCTCGCCCGAATCAACTGCGACGAAGCGGTGTGCAACATTTTCGCGTCCGTTTTCAAAGAGCTTGTCTGTGCCAAAGGCGGTCTGTCCTATCAGCTCACCGCTTTGGTTAATCGGCACGCAAAGCTTGATTATTTTGTTTGTATCACCCATAAAGAGCGTAACGTCGATATCAATATCGTCTGTGTTTTTATAAATCTTATAAAGGATTCTTGCGCGGGACGCGTCGCACTCAAAAAATGCTTCAATACCGAGATAAATATCGCCGTTTTCGATAACCTGTACGGTTTTCATCCCCTTGAAAACACCGCTTGGCTCTAATGACGGCGCAAAGCGCTTTTCGTTTGTGCCTACTCTTAAAAGCTGAGCTTGGCTCATCGCCCACGGGTCTGCGTTATCATCAAACGAGCAAAGCCCGAAGCCCTCGCCGACGTATTCAACGCCGTTTATTTTATAAGATTTCAAAAGTCCTGTCTTTTTGTCAATTTCAACGTGCTTTCTGCCGTCGTCAAAGACAAAATCCTCTACCCTGTGTACGTTTTTGGCTTCCTCAAAGTCAACGTAAACGCTATAACGGGAAAGAGAAAGCGGCTTTAATTTCGCTTCAAATATAATGCGCTTGCGCCAATCGAGCGTTAAGTTGCTTTCTTCCTTTATCACCTGGTAGGGAACAGCATTTCCGTTTTCGTCAAGGACTCTCAGCTTTGAAAGCACCGTCTCGCTCCAGTTTTGGTCGGCAAGTGAAAATTCGCACTCCACGTTGTCGGTAATTTCGTACGGATGAGGGTTAAATATAACCACAGGGTACTCTCCCTCCTTAGCAGGCGCTTGCGCTTTGGAGAGTGCAAAGTAAGCTTTCACCTTAACTCTTTCCGCCTCTAAAATGCCGTGATTTAAGTATCTTATGCCCGCATCCTCACCGCATTGAACCGATGTGCCGGGCAAAACGTCGTGAAACTCTGCATTGAGTAAATCCTCAACCGCGGTCTTTATTTCCTTTTCGGGGTAGGCATCAAGCGCACCCGCCATATAAGCACAGGATGATGCCTTTTCAGCTAACGAAATTTCATTTTCAAGCTGTGCGTGGAGCTTCTTAACACGGTACATCGAGGTGTAGCAGCCCGGCATTGAAATGCGAAGCGATGTGTCAACAACCTCGCTTGGAGAAATCTCGGAAAAGAAATTTTCGGGGGTGGAGTGGATGAATTTCGCATCATCTGCCGTTAAAAGCTGCTCCTTTATATCGCCCAGATCCTTGCGTGAGGGGCCTCCGCCGTGGTTGCCAACGCCCCAAAGTGCCGCGCAGGAATCAAAGGGCTGCCATTTTGTTCTGTCGCGTATGGTTTTTACGCTTTTACCGAGTGACGAGCCGTAGCCATCAACGCGCGTTGCCTTTATCTCGCTTCCGTCAAGGCCGCGCCAAATGAATTGCTCACTCGGAAGCTTCATTTCTCTTGGAAACGGACGCATAAACATATAGCTGTCCTGTCCGCATTTCTTTATTATCTGCACGAGCCCAACCGTGTGTCCAAACGGGTCAAAATTTATCGCGGTTGCGGGCTTTACTCCGAATTTTTCCTTGAAATATCGCTCGCCCTCTCTTATTTGGCGCACAAAGCTCTCTCCGCTTATCATATTGCAGTCGGGCTGAAGATACCAGCCGCCCATTATGTGCCATTTGCCGGCCTTAACAAGCGCCTTAATTCTTTCAAAAAGCTCAGGGGCGTATTCCTCAACGTATTTATAAACCGTCACCTCGTTATGGCAAAATATATAGTCAAACTCGTCGGCTAATTTTGCAGCGGTGTAAAACGTCGAAATCGTAGCGCTCACACCCTCGGGCAAATCCCATTGCCAAATAGGGTCAATGTGCGCGTTGCATATCATATGTATTTTCTTTTTGTTTTCCATAATAATCTCCAAAAGAGCAATATCATAACCTTATGATATCACATAATTTTTTACAATTCAATAAATCTCAAAAAAATGATGTTTTATTGATAAAAAAAGCAGAATTTCATTGCGAAATTCTGCTTTTTACTTGTATTTCTTTTCTATTAAAGAAGATGAATTGGTAGCTCGCCGCCGATGTGTATGCAGCCGTTATCCTGCTTGTTTTCCGTCTTACCCGTTACCTTTTTTGCGGTGTTAACAGGGGAGAGTGTTGGCTCGACCTCCATGCTCTTTTTAGGTGCAGGGGTTGATTTTGGTGCTGCCTTTGTCGTTGTTTTTTTCACAGTTGGCTTTGGTGCGGTTGATTTTGCACTTGGCGCTTTTTTTGTGCCCGCATTTGGTGATATTTTAGATACAGGGGCGGTCTTTTTTGCGCTATTTTCCTTTTTCGGTGCTATTTCCTTTTCCTCATTTACCACGCTGTTTTCCATATCGGGTGCTGAGGATGTCACGTTTGAATAGCCATTATTTGATATTCTTTTTATCGCGTTTTTACCTATTGGCATAATCTAGAATCTCCTTTGCGAGCTTTTTGTATTCAAGTGCGCTCCTTGAGTATTTTTTGTAAGCAACAACGGGCTTACTGTTATCCTGTGACCACTCGATAGCGCTGTCCACCTTTACGTAGCCGTCAAAGACTCTTACGTCCTCGCTCTCCCTAAGCGTTTTTAAAGTTTCCTTAAAGTAGGTCTTTCTCTCATCCGCCTTAGTTACCATAATTCCCATAATCTCAAGGCGCGGAGAAATTTCCTTAACCTTGCCGATAAAGTCGAACATATTTGCAAGACCGAAAAGTCCCCAAGGGCTCGCCTCAACGGGAATTATAACGAAGTCGGACACGCAAAGCACGTTCATCACCCAACCGCCGAGCGTTGGGGGAGAGTCGATAAGTATGTAGTCGTAGTAGCCGCGCGCAACGATAGATGACAGACACTTGCGAAGCACAAATTCTCTTTGCCATTTCGGGAAAAGGTCAAATTCGATGCCGCTCATAAGTGAGGTTGAGGGTACAATATCAAGATTCTCGTATTCCGTTGGTACAACGAAATCGGACAAGTCCTTTTCTTCCTTTATCGCAGTATATATATTTTTCCCGTTGCTTGCATATTCAAGCGCCCTCTCCTCATCAAAGAAGGAAAGAGTCAAATTTAACTGCATATCTCCGTCGATAATAAGCACTTTTTTGCCCATCATAGAAAGTGCACAGCCGATATTTGAGCAGCTTGTGGTTTTTCCGCTGCCGCCCTTGTTGTTCGCAAACGCGATCACCTTGGTTCTGCTCATTTTTGCTTCCTCATTTCTTCCAATTCTTTTTCATCTTCCGCCAAAAACTCAATTAGCTTATCAAGTCCCTCGCCCGTGTACGCGCTAAGCGGAAATATTTTTTTACAGCCCGCAAGCCTGAGCCATCTTTCAACTCTTTCGGGGTTGGCGTCGGGCTTGTCTATGCCCGTTATAATTCCGACAACCTCGCGGTTTACAAGGCTTGTAATACACGGGGAGAAGATAGAATACGGCTCGTTTGCCGACAAAACAAGACCGACAACGTCCGCCTCGTATGCGTAAAGGGCGAGCGCACCGCTCGTTTGGCGCAGCTCCGTATATTCTCCGGGGGTGTCGATTATAGTATCGAGGTAGTTAATATATTGCGTTTTGTAATAGTGAATGCTTTCACCGTTTAGTGCTTGAGTTAAGGTGGTTTTGCCTGCCGCAACTCTGCCTATTAAAATAATTTTTTTCATTACGTTCTTGTTATATCACAGCAAACGTAGGAAAGCTTTGAAACGAAATATTCGCGGATTGCTGAAAACGCGGATTCCACGCTTGAAACGCTTCCTGTGATAATGAGTGTTCCTGTAAATCTATCGACAAAGCCGATATCTGCGCCCGATGATTTTATTGCAATATCAGCGGCAATTACCGCACTTTCGGCAGGAGAAACGGTTAAAACACCTATTGCGCTTCTTGTATAGTCTGTCTTTGGGTCAAGTCCGAGCTTGGTGTAAAGCACGTCGTCGGGATTTGCAATTATATGGCAAAGAGTTATCTGCTTACCCGGTACTAACTCCTGCACAATTCTCATATTTTCTTTAAGTTCCATTTCATCCTCCGATTTTACATTTAAGTCCCGATGTCTCAGCTATCGACAAAAGGTATTCCATTTTTTCCCTTGTCGGCGGCTCAATTTCGGGCAGGGAATAGTATCTTCCAAGCCCCTTATATTTGTCTGTGCCCAATCTGTGATAGGGGAGCAGGTGATGCTCCTTTACCCCCTTCAGCGTTTTTGCAAAATGGGCTATCGCCTTTATCTCCTCGGGGGTATCGTTAAAGGATGGGATAACAGGCGTTCTTATGATAAGCTCGACACCGCTTTCGGCTATTTTCCTTGCGTTTTCAAGTATGCGCTCGTTTGGCGCGGCGGTGTATTCCTTGTGCTTTTCCGAATTCATATGCTTTATGTCCATAAGCACCAAATCAAGATACGGAAGCAGCTTTTCTATTTCCGAAAAGGGCGCGGACGCGGCAGTTTCGATTGCTGTGTGCAGTCCGTATGACTTACACTCCTTTAATAGCTCAGCGGCAAAATCCGCTTGGCAAAGCACCTCGCCGCCCGAGAGAGTAACACCGCCCTCACTCCTTTTGTAGTAGGGCAGGTCAGCAAGAATTTCGGGCATAATATCATCAACCGTTACATCCCTGCCAACTATTTTTTCCTTGTCCTTTTCAATTATGGTTTCTATTTCCTTGCTTTGAGATTCGGGATTACAGCACCACGCGCATCTCATATAGCAGCCCTTGAAAAAGACAATTGTCCTAATTCCAGGCCCGTCGTGAATTGAAAAGCGTTGAATATTAAATATTCTGCCCTTAATGTCGCTTGGCATCTTCCTGTTTTCTCCTTTCTCAAAGTAAATAATGATGTAGCTTGTTTTGCAAATAATGAAGTAACTTGCTTTGCAAATAATGAAGTAGCTTGCTTTGCAAGCAATGATGTAATTCACTGTGCGTATCTTCATATAGGGTTGTCAGATTAAGAGCAGAAATCGTCGATTTTTAAGCGTAGGCGTACTTGTGTACGGTAGAGCAAAAATCGGCGATAATAAACCACATAAATGAAGAAAAACGGAGTTTTTCAACCTTATTTTTCGAGCGACAAATGATGCGCTTGGTTGCGTTTTATTGTGGTTTATGGTTGTGCCTTAATGTGACGCCCTATTCTCACCAGCCCTGCTCGGTTCTGTTAATTATATCATTCTGAAGCGAGCGCGAAAGCGTTGTAAAGAGCGCGCTATAGCCTGCAACTCTGACAACTAAGGTCTTATATTTTTCGGGGTTCTTTTGCGCGTCAAGCAACGTTTCCCTTGTTACCACGTTGAACTGAACGTGCATTCCCTTTTGGTCAAAGTACGAGCGGATGAGCGCAACGAACTTGGTAAGCCCGCTCATACCGGCAAGCGCTGACGGGTGGAACTTTTGGTTAAGGAGCGTTCCGTTTGAGGCAACGCCCTGCTCAAGCTTTGCAACCGAGTTTGCGGTTGCAGTCGGTCCCTTTACGTCTCTGCCCGAGGCAGGACCGATGCCGTCTGCAAGCGGAGTATATGCGAGTCTTCCGTCGGGTGTTGCACCTGTGGATGCGCCAAGCGGCACGTTAGCAGAAACAGGGTAAAGTCCTGCTTGGAATATACCGCCTCTTGGATTTTTGTACTTTTCAACCTCTTTTGTGTAGGTGTTTGCAACGTCTCTTGCAAGCATATCAACGTCGTAAATATCGTTGCCGTACTTCGGCGCTTCTTCCTCTATTAAGCGTTTGATTTCCTTATATCTCGCTTTTTCGCTCTCGCTAAGTGAGGTTTGATTTGTCACCTCATCGTAGATTGTGCGAATTGCGCTTTCGTTTATATCAATGCCCTGACGCATAAGCTCGGCTGCTATCTCGGTTGTGAGCTTTTCCGCCTGCGCGCCCTGCACACCGTAGCCGAAGTTTGCCTTCAGCGCCTCGCGAAGCTCGCAAAGGGTAAATCTCTTTTCCTCGAAAACAAGTTTCTTAATTGCTACAAGACCGTCGGTGTTATTTGCAATACCGAAGCCCTGCGGACCTGTGAAGTTATATATCGCGCCGCCCTCTTGGAGTGATTTTCCTCTGCCGATGCAGTCCTCAACCATACAGGACTGGAAGGGAAGCGGACATCTTACCGCGTGCGCTGTATCAATTGCGTTGTTTGCGTTTACGAGCAGCTTTATCATATAGCTTTGCTGAGCCTTGTATGCCTCGTAAAACTCCTTAAATGTTTTCATATCAGCCACGTCGCCTGTGTCGGGGCCGATTTTTTTGCCCTTGTCGTAGCCGTTTGAGAAGGCAAGCTCCATAGGACGGCACATATTGAAGAATGCCGCATCGTGCCAGCCGTCTGTTTTTCCCGCCTTTTGCGGCTCAACACAACCGATAATGCAATAATCTCTTGCATCCTCAAGGGTGAGTCCTCTTGCCATAATAGACGGTATGATAATTTCATCGTTATAGTAAGCGGGCAAGCCTGTGCCAAGGCGAGTGAGTGCTGCCGCTTTAATAAGGAGTGGCTCGGGTGAGCCGTTCCAAACTCTTATTGAAATTGAGGGCTGTGGAAGCGGAACGTGCATAGCAGCCTCAATGCACATATACGAAAGGTCAT
This sequence comes from Clostridia bacterium, assembly GCA_017625935.1. Taxonomy (GTDB): domain Bacteria; phylum Bacillota; class Clostridia; order Oscillospirales; family CAG-272; genus RGIG2000. The sequence continues at coordinate 85,182 of JAGALA010000034.1, read as the reverse complement.
TTGTCGCGTCCATACCGTGAATATCCTGACCGCCGACAATTAGATTTTGGAACATACCGTAGCCTGCAAAGCCGTCAGCGGATGCCGCATCTCTTACCTTATTTATATCGTTGAATTTTACCCAGATACAGTCAAGGAGCTCCTGTGCCGCTTCATAGGTTATCTTGCCGCTATCGATGTCCTTTTTAAAGTAAGGATACATATATTGGTCAAATCTACCCGGGGAGATGGAGTGTCCGCTTGATTCAACTTGCAAAAGAAGCTGAATAAACCAGAACGACTGACACGCCTCGTAAAAGCTTGTCGCGCCGAACTCGGGCACTCTTAAACAGTTACGAGAGATTAATTCAAGCTCGCGCTTTCTTTCGGGATTTGACTCCTTAGATGCCATATCGCGTGCAAGGACGCTGTATCTGCGCGCGTATTCGATTACCGCTTGACAGCTTTCGATTACCGCGTTTAAAAAATTGCTTCTTGAAACGTAGTCTCCGTCGGAAACGTCAAGCATTTTAAGTGCGCTCTCCGCCTCGGCAATAATACCGCGATAGCCTATTTTCAGCACCTTGCCGTAGTCAACGCAAACGTGTCCTATTCCGTTATAAAAATAGTTGCCGGGGGTGAACACGGAATGCTCCGTAAACGCCTCATACGCCTCGGGTGACATATTGGCTTTTGCAAGGTCACTTGTTGTTTTACCGTGCCACCAAGGGAAAATCTCGCGCAGCTCCTTCTTTGTTTCTTCGCTTATGTAAAACGGATCGGCATCTCTTGTCGCAACCGTGTCAAGCTCGCCAAGGAGCCATTCGTATGAATACTCGGGGAAGGTCTGGCATCCGCGAGGTGCGAGAGTTGCACTGCCGACGATAAGCTCATTTTCTCTTATTACAATTGGAATATTTCTTAAAATATGAGCAAACGCGGCGCTTCTGCGCTTGATTATCGGAAGGTTTTCGGTCATTTTGTAGCTTTCGGTAACGAGCCTTGCGCGCGATGATTCAATCTCGGGCATTTTTTCGTAAAGGTCGTTTATCAGCTTTCCGATTCTTGCACTTTTCTCAATTATGAATTTAATGTTTTCCATAATTTCTCCTTATCTTGTAAAGATAATTACATTTGCTTCCACAATTCTTCGTGCGGAGATGCAATTACCGTATATGAGGAAAGGGTTGATGCGCTCTTTGCGTAGCTTGCACCCGCTTCGACAGCGGCGGTAACGTCACCGACGTCACCTGTAATCATTACAACGCCCTTGCCGCCCATGCCTCTTGAAACTCTTAAATCGTATATTTCAACCCTTGCGGTCTTTACCGCGATATCCGCCGCCTTAATTGCACTCGCGGCAGAGAAGGTCTCGACAAGACCGAGTGAGCCCTTTTGCTCGCTCGTTTGCGTGCTGAAAAGTGCTTTTATAACCTGCTCGTCAATTCTACCCATAACGCACGAGTCAATTACGTAGCCGTCAAATCTATTCTCAACGTGCTCAACCGCAACGCTGACGTCAGATATTGCACCCGTGAGAATTATCTCATATTTACCGGGGCAGGATGGATGCGCGGATACCATTTCTATTCCCGCGCTCTTGAGCGCCGCGTCAGCCGCCTCAACGCCCTTCGGTATGCTTTTTAGTTCAATAACACCTATTGCCTTATACATCTTATCTTACCTTATCAATTATTATTTTGTTTATACCAAGTGTAACGGTGCCGTCAACCGACGCGTGCTGTGGCAAGGAAAGCCCATCAGCCGCCTTGGCAATTAAGTCGCCTGCCTTTACCGTATCGCCGTCGATAACCGACGGAACGCTTGGTGCGCCTATATGAGATGAAAGCGGAATTTCCACGCGTGAAAAATCGTTGATTTCACCGCCGTAGTCCGCAATTTTGTCAAATTTAGTAACGCCGAGCGCGCTCATCCATTTTTTGTAGGGAATCATTCTGTAATCTCGCTCGCCTCGCACGTTATAGTCACCGTCTAAATTAAAGCGGAGCTTGTTTTTTGCAAGCAATGATTTGTAGTTTTCAATAACCGCCCTTGGGGAAATGCCTTGACTGCACGATAAGCTCTCGCAAATGCCACAGCCGCAGCAAAGCGTCGCGCTTATGACCATTTCGGGCATAACCGTAGCGGCACCCATCGCCGTTCTCACCATTTTGTGCGGCTCAAGTGGGTAGCCAAGCAAAAATCTCGGACACATATCTGTGCAGCGCGTGCATTGGCAGCAGGCCGTTTCGGCTCTTGCAACCGCCATTTTCACACTAACGGTGCGCGCGCGGATTGCTTCCGTATCGTTTGGCAGAATTAAAATTCCCTTTGTGGTTTTGGTGACTGAATATGTAGTGGGGTTTATAACCTTGCCCATTGATGGGCCGCCGTCGAGCACCGTGTAGCCGTCCCTTATTTCTATTCCGAGCTTCTTGAATATATCGGAAATTTTCGCTCCTATCGGCACCTTAATTACTGTTGGATTATCTATTGCGCCGCCGACCGTGAGCCACTTTTTCGTTATCGGCTCACCAAAGCGCACAGCCCTTGCAAGGTTGTACATTGTTTCTACGTTATATACGATAACACCCTCGCTAATCGGCAATTTACCCGGCTTTATCTGTCTGCCCGTTGATTCATATATAAGGCTCACCTCGTCACCGATAGGGTAGACGTCGGGCAGCTCTCTTACGTAAATTTTCTCAGCGAGCTTTTCACCGTCCCAAAGACCGAGCATTTTCGCCGTATGCGATTTTACCGCCAAAAGTGCCTTTGGTATGCCCGTGTGCGAAAGCACCTCTGAAATGCCCGAGAGCACCATAGTCATTTCGTTTTTAAGAATAACGTAGTCTGTGTATAAAAGCGGCTCACACTCCGAGCCGTTAATAAGGAGGAGGTTTGCCCCCTCCGCAAGCTTCGCGTAAGAGGGGAACCCCGCTCCTCCGGCACCAACAATGCCGAAATTGCGCATTATGTTCTTTAGTTCCTGCATCTTTTCACTCTTTCAAATAATTTCCATCGTAGGGGTCGACGTCCCCGACGACCCGTTTTAGCGACGTCCTCGACGACCCGTTTTAGCGACGTCCTCGACGACCTGTTTTGGGCGACGTCCCGCCCCCTCACGTTTTTTAATCGACAATACCTACAATAACTGCGTCAGCGGGGCTGTTTGTGTTATGCAAAGCCAAGCGCGCTGAGCTGCCCGTTGTTATAAGCACGGTTTCACCTATGCCTGCGCCAACGGAGTCAATAGCTATAATATATTCGTCTGTAAACTGACCGTTTTTAATAAGCTGAACCTCCATAAACTTACTGCCAACCAAGGAGTCCTGCTTTCTTGTGGAAACGATGTTTCCTCTGATAATTCCCTTTAACATTTTTATTTCCTCACAAATTTTATTTGCTATGTTATTTTGCGATAGTTACCGTAAAGCCGTTTCCTATGCCTGCCGCGTTTGCATCATCTGTATCGACGTGCATCTCAAGGCGGAAATCCTTGTGCACCCTTACCTGAACGTCAAACCATCTTGTGCGGCGCTTTCCGTTTACGTCAATATCAACGTAGTCACCGTCGCGAAGTCCAAACACCTCAGCCTCGGCAGGGGACATATGAATATGTCTGTTTGCGATTATACAGCCCTCGTTTAGCTCCACAACGCCCTTAGGCCCTACGATTCTTATGGGGGCGGAGTCCTTTATATTGCCAGACTCACGCACAGGCGGCTTCACCTTCAAAACGTAGGAGTCAGTCGCTGATATTTCAACCTGTGATGCTTTTCTTACAGGTCCTAAAACTCTTACGTTTTCAATCGGGCGCATTGACGGGCCGATTATGGTAAGCTGCTCCTTGCACGCATACTGTCCCGGCTGAGAAAGCTCCTTTATGGGTGTCAGCTCATATCCCTCGCCGAACAGGGTTTCAAGGTCGCTCTTCGATAGATGTATGTGTCTGTTTGAAACGCCGATGGGAATTGCGCCATCTGTGCTTGGCTTTTGCTCGCCTTTTATTTCAAGAAGCGCGCGCTTTACCATTTCGGCTATTTTTTCAGTTGAAATATCCATTTTCTTTCCTTTCTCTCGCTTTTTCATAGATTAGTACTGCAAAAAAGCTCAACGGTTTATTTAAGCTCTTTTGCAGTACCCAAAGGGCAAGTGCCCTTTGGATACTGAAAGCTATCCTTCTATAATTATTTAATTGAAGGGAGAAGCTTTTCAACGTCTGCGTGCGGTCTTGGAATAACGTGAGTTGCAATAACCTCACCGAGTGAAGTTGCAGCTGCTGATCCTGCCTCAACTGCTGCCTTAACTGCACCAACGTCGCCGCGAACCATAACGCTAACAAGACCGCTACCGATCTTTTCGCTGCCGATAAGAACAACGTTTGCTGCCTTTACCATAGCGTCAGCCGCCTCAATTGCAGCTACAAGACCTCTTGTTTCTACCATTCCGAGTGCTTCCATTTTAAAATCCTCCTATAAGAATTATTATTATTTTGTTTTATATTTCAAAGCATAAGCTTCAAAAACTGATTTTGTGATGGCTTTGCCATCTTAGCCCGTTGTTAAAAATCTCATAACGTCGGGGTGTGGGCGTGCAATAACCTCACAGCACTTAACGTTTCCGACCTTAGCCGCTTCCGCCGCACCTGCTTCAAGCGATGCTTTTACCGCGGAAACCTCACCCTCAACAACAACCGTCACCAGTCTGCCGCCGAGGCGCTTTTCCACGTGAATGAGCTTTACGTCGGCTGCCTTTACCATAGCGTCAAGTCCTGCGATGGCGGCTACCATTGCCTGCACTTCAAGTAACGCTATTGCCTTCATACTATAAATTCCTTAAATTATTTTATAATAGGAAGAAGCTTTTCAACGTCTGCGTGCGGTCTTGGGATTACGTGAGTTGCAATAACCTCGCCAAGTGATGTTGCAGCTGCGCTTCCTGCCTCAACTGCTGCCTTAACTGCGCCAACGTCGCCGCGAACCATAACGCTAACAAGACCGCTACCGATCTTTTCGCTTCCAACGAGAACTACGTTTGCCGCCTTTACCATAGCGTCTGCCGCCTCAATTGCAGCAACCAAGCCTCTTGTTTCTACCATTCCTAATGCTTCCATCATTGTTTTATTCTCCTTTTAATTTAATTATCTTAATTTATCCTTACCAAGAGCAGAGAGGTGTGCAAACCATTCAATATCCTCGCTCTGTCTGGCAATTACCTTATGTGTGATATAAAGCTCGCGCTTTTCTGCCTCCGCCTTGCCTGCCAAAATAGCAGCTTCAACAGCGGCAGCCGAGCCCTCTATCTTTATAGCCATAACGAGTGGCACTCTTGCCGAGTCACCGCCTGCGGGCTTGTTTTTGTCAATGGCAACCACCTTAACCTCAGCCGCCTTAGCCATAGCGTCAGCAACCACAATTGCAGTGGCAAAGCCATAAACCTCAATCATTCCAAGAGCCATAATTTAACTCCTTTGCTTCCTCGGTCTTGGCTTATTCCGCAACGTAGCAGATTTTAATGCCTGCCTGAGAAACGTTAACCTCCATTGCCTCGTTGAGCTTGTCAAGAGGGAAGGTATGAGTGATAAGCTCCTTTATCGGAATGTTCATTTCTCTTGCTTGACGGAGGAACGCCATAGTCGTCGGATAGTCATCCGCGCTGTAGTCCCAAGAGCCTACAATGTTAATTTCCTTGTTGCACATTGCGAAGTGTGGGTTAACGGTATATTCGCCGTTGTTTACAAAGAAGCCCATTTCGCACATTCCGCCGCCGCGGCGAATGTATTCGTAAATATCCTTAGCCGCCATAGGTGCGCCTGTGCATTGGAATGCAAAGTCAACGCCCACGCCGTTTGCGGCCTTCTTAACGATATTTACTCTTTCCTCAAGTGAGCTAACCTCCTTGAAGCTGATAACTGTCTTAGCGCCAAGCTTCTTTGCCATTTCAAGGCGCTTGGGAGTGCCGTCAATTGCAACGATATGGTTTACACCCGCTGCACGAAGCACGCTAATCATAACAAGACCGACAGGGCCAAGGCCTTGAACCAAAACCTTTGAGTTAAAGTTGATAAGACCCGTGGTGTTAGCTCTTTTGAGTGCGTGCACGCAAACGCAAGCAAGCTCAAGGAGCATTCTTTCCTTCAAGTCAAGGTCGTTTACAACGAAATATGTAGAGCCCTTGCCGCTGATAAGAAGGTGTGAAGCAAACCAGCCTGTAAGCGGATTTGCATCGTTATGTGGGATAAGTCCGAATACGCCCTGCTTGTCGCAAAGGTTGGTATTTGCGGGCTTGTTACGGCAAACGAAGCATTCGCCGCAGCTGATAACTGAGGTAACAATCTTGTCGCCAACCTTAATCGGGTTGCCTGCGGTATCTGCCTTTATATTTTTACCGAGAGCGATAATTTCACCTGTTCCCTCGTGACCGAGAGTAACGGGAATAATGCCGAAGGGGTCACCCTTCCACTCGTGAACGTCAGTTCCGCAAACGCCGCAGCCCTCAACCTTAACGAGGATATCGTTGTCACCAACGGTTGGAATAGGGTATTCCTTAACCTCAATCTTCTTAGGCGCGGTGAGCATTGCAACCTTAGCGGTTTTCGGCACACCTGCCGATGCAGTCTTTGCGCCAGAAACCTCACCGAGAATCTTGCGAACTATGCTCTCTACCTGTGATGATGAAATATTCATTTCTTTTTCCTTTCTTAGATTATTCTGAAGCTTTCAGAGAGAACGCAACGGCGCTTTCTTGTAAAGCTCCTTGCACTTGTAATACCCTCGCCTGTCGGGCCTGCTATTGTAAAGGTTGTGTGTCCCTCTCCGCCAAAGCCGATGCCTGCGTAGGACGGTGCGTTCTTTACAAATATAGTAGTTTCAACGGCGCGTGCAAATCTTGTGAGATTGTCAATATTTTTAGAGTGCATATGCGCTGTGTGGCGGTTGCCGTGCTCGGCTTTAACCGCAAGCGAAATTGCCTCGTCAATATTTTTTACTCTTACGATAGGCAAAATAGGCATCATAAGCTCCTCTTGCACAAACTCGTGCTCGAAGGATGTTTCGCAAATAATGCAGCGAATGTCGTTGCCTACATAAATGCCGATTTTTTCAAGCAACACCTTTGCGTCTCTGCCAACGCAGTCACGGTTGACAATTTTTGACTTTATACCTGTTTTCGGGTTTGTTTTCTCAACGAGAACAATCTTGGCAAGCTTATCTGCATCCTGTGAGCTTATAAGGTAAGCGCCGTTTGCTTTCATTGCATCGATAAGCTCGTCTGCAATATTAGCGAAGGCAAATACCTCCTTTTCCGCAATGCAGGGTAGGTTATTGTCAAAGGTACAGCCGTCGATGATGTCCTTGCCCGCCTTCTTTATATCAGCTGTATCGTCAACTATTACAGGAGGATTTCCCGCACCTGCGCCGATTGCCTTTTTACCGCTTGATAAAACGCTCTTAACAACCCCCGGTCCGCCTGTGCAAACAAGCAGTCTGATTCTTGGGTCCTTATACATTATGCTTGCGGTATCAAGCGTCGGCTTCACAACCGATGAAACAAGAACGGAGGGGCCGCCTGCCATAGCGCTCGCGCGGTTAATCAAATCTACCGCGTAGTTTGAGGTTGCGATAGCGTTAGGATGTGGGTTGAAAACAACGCCGTTGCCTGCGGCTATCATTCCTATACTGTTACAAATAACTGTTTCCGATGGGTTTGTGCTTGGGGTGATACTGCCGACAACTCCAAAGGGAGCCATTTCGGTAAGGGTCAAGCCGTAGTCGCCCGTTTTTACGTCTGCGACAATGTCGGATGTGCCCGGTGTTTTGTCCGCAACCAAGATGTGCTTTGCGGTTTTGTGGTCAACTCTGCCCATTTTGGTTTCATCAACACCTAAGGACGCCATTGTCGGCGCTTCCTTACGGCAAAGGTCACGGATTATATTGATAACCTTTTCTCTTTCCTCAAGCGACATTGCGCGAATTGCACGGTAGCCTGCCTCGGCGGCATCGATTGCGTCGTTCATATCCTCGTAAACGCCGATATATTTTTTGCCGTTATAGCCCGCACCGCAGTACTGTGGCTTCGCCTTGGGAGCCTCGCCCGTCAGCCCCTTCATAACAGAGGCTACGATTTCTTCAATTTGCGCATCTGTCCAATTTATAGCCATAATTTTCTCCTTTCCTTAAAATTGATATGATGTGGAGAAATTATTTTCCGAGAGCTGCTATAACGCGGCGTGTGATTTCAGCAACGAGCTCCTCGTTAGCATCGCACTTGCACTCATGCTCACCGTAGTCAATGCCGGGGTGACGGCCAGGGATGTTCATCTTCTTACGAAGGTCCATAAGCTTCTTAAGCTGATCGTTCGGGATTTCGTGTACCGCGCCAAGCTCCATTGCGTACTTACAAATCTTTGCGTTGAATTCTACCTCTTCCATAACGAACATAGCCTTTTGAAGGTTGAAGCCAACTGTCAAAGCACCGTGGTTTTGGAGAAGGAATGCGTCGTGGTTTTCGATGTATGGCTCAAGTGAGTCGGGAATTTCCATAGTTGAGGGTGTTCCGTATGCGCAGGTTGGAACCTCGCCGATTGTAAGAACTGCCTCGGGAAGAATATACTGGTCAAGGTCGATGCCTGCGATTGTAAATGCAGTAGCTATCGGTGGGTGAGCGTGAACAACCGCGCCAACGTCGGGACGCTTTTGGTAAACGCGCATATGCATCTTAATTTCAGATGACGGATTGAGCTTGCCCTCAATCTTGTTTCCGTTTCTGTCAACCTTGATAATCATATCAGGGGTAAGAGTACCCTTTGATACGCCTGTTGGTGTGCAGTAGTACTCGTTTTCGCTAACCTTAACGGAGATATTACCGTCGTTTGCGGCAACAAAGCCGAGGTGATAGAGCGCGTGGCCGACTTCACAGATTTCCTTTTTAATTTCGTAAGCTGATTTCATTTTTCTTTTTTCCTTTCAATTTGTATATAAATTTTTTTAATAATCATTTTGATAAAGCGTAGGTATCGAGGGCAATCATATATTCCTCGTCGGTTGGTATAGCAAAGGTTCTTACCTTAGCACCCGCCTTTGTAATTTCCGTTTGTGTGCCTCGCTTTGCGCCAAGGTTTACCTCGCTGTCGATTTCAACGCCGAGATAGGAAAGATCCTTACAAATAAGCTCTCTTACAACGCCGTCGTTTTCACCGATGCCCGCTGTAAACACCAAGGCATCAAGCCCGTTCATTTCAGCAACGTACGAGCCGATAATTTTTTTAATATAATGAACGAGAATTTCCATAGCAAGAGCTGAACGCTTGCTTCCCTCACCCTCGGCAATCATAACGTCACGGCAGTCGCTTGAAACACCCGACACGCCAAGAAGTCCCGATTTCGAGTTAAGGAGCTTTTCCATTTCCTCAGGATTAAGTCCTTCCTTTTTCATTATATATGTTACAACCGTTGGGTCAAGGGAGCCGCTGCGCGTTCCCATCGGCACGCCCTCCTGCGGGGTAAAGCCCATTGAGGTGTCAACTGCGCGTCCGCCTACGCTTGCGGTAATGGACGAGCCGTTACCTAAGTGACAGGTGATTACTTTTGCATCCTTATTTCCTAAAATGTCCATCACCTTTTGGCACACGTACCTGTGTGAGGTACCGTGGAAGCCGTAGCGACGAATCTTATATTTTTCATAAAGCTCATAGGGAATAGGGTAGATGTACGCTTTTTCCTCCATTGTTGAATAATAGGAGGTATCAAAGACTCCAACGTGCTTCACGTTTGGCATTACACTTTGGCAAGCCTTGATTCCGCTTATGGCGGGTGGGCCGTGGAGTGGGTTGATTTCAACTATGCTTTCAAGGTATTCAAGCTCTTTTTCGCCGATTACGCTTGACTGGCGGAGCTTTTCTCCGCCGTGGGCAACTCTGTGTCCGACAGCACCGATTTCGTCCGCACTTGAAATTACGCCAAGGTCGGGGTCGCAAAGAAGCGACAAAACAAGCTCAATAGCAGCCTTATGGTCTTTAAGGGGTGCTTCGCTCTTGTAATTTTCTTTTCCCGGGCGCTTGTGAGTGATTGCTCCGTCAATGCCGATTCTCTCGCATAAGCCCTTTGCGAGAACGTCGCCGGTGTCCATATCGAAAAGCTGATACTTAAGTGATGAGCTTCCGGCGTTTACAACGAGAATTTTCATTTTTCCTCTCCTTCTTTATTGATATATAAATTTAATTGTAAGCTATTCAATTATTCGTTTAGACTGAAGCTCCGCCTCGCTTTCGCCAACGCTGTGGGCGGTTGCGGAGTTCTGATAAACGATTTTGTAGCACAAGGCGTCAATAACGACAAGCCTTGAAATATGAGAATTGAGTCCTAATGTACTGTGTCTTGTTTCCTCCGTATCGGTAAGAAGCACAATATCGCTTTGCCTTATGATAGGCGAGCGCTCCTTTGAGGTTATCGAGATGGTGGTAGCGCCGTGCGCCCTTGCCATCTTCATTGCCTCCACTATATCCTTAGACGAGCCCGATTGAGATATTCCCACAACGACGTCGCCTGCTCTCAGCTGAGAAACGGCTATCGCCTGCATATGCGTATCGGCATACGCACTTGAGTTACAGCCCGCGCGAAGCAGCTTATTGCTTGCATCCTCCGCAACCTGAGCCGACGTGCCAAGACCGATAAGCACCACGCGCCTTGCCGACGAAATTGCCTTAACCGCGTTTGTCATACTGCCGGCGGAAAGGGTCTTTTTCGTACGCTCAAGCGACATATACGCATCGTTGCATACCTTTTCAAAAATAGAGAAGCAGTCGTCCTCGCTCGTTATCATAGGAGCGATAACCTTCTTTTCGTGCTCCTGTGCCAATGTGATTTTTAAATCCTTATAGCCCGAGCAGCCAAGCCGCTTTGAAAAACGGACTATCGTTGCCTCACTGCTTTCACATTTAGAGGCAAAATCTGTTATGGAATAGGGCAGTACCTCACCGGAGTGAGAAAACAACCAGTCAGCGACCTTCTTCTCGGATCTGCCCATGTCATTGTACATAAGCTGAGCTTGAAGTAAAGTCCTGTTCAATATTTGCCTCCTTTCTGAAATTTCGCATCTCATTTTTCGTTGAATGAAAATTATTTTCACTTTTTGAAACATTTTCACTTAACTTTTGTGTTTTATGAAAATTATTTTCAATATTAATGAAAAATACTTTCACAATTCCGATTTTAGCACAAGAATTACGTTTTGTCAACAATTTCCGTAAAATTTTAGTACGGTTTTCAAAATAAACCAAGTAATCTATAATATAGAAAAATTTTCACTAATTTTTACAAAATCGCACATTTTTGAAAATTTTTTTCACTTTTTCGCCATTTTCGTGAAAATTACTTTCGTTTTTGAATTTTTGTCAGTTTACAATTTTGACACAATTTTTGAAAATATTTTCATTTTCCCTCGTTTTTTCGCCGTTTTTGCATCAATTGTTGTATCAAATTCCTCCCGATGCGCAAAAAAAGAACAGCCGAGGCTGTTCTTTTTATTGTTTTATTTTGCGCTTACTGTAAGAGTTGCCTGTTCTCCCAAGGACTCAACCGTGAAGGTGTAGCCAAGGGGCGCGCCGAGGTCATCAGTGAGCGTACCTAAGGTGTCGCCCTCTAAGAATAGATAACCAAAGTCGTTTTCTACAAGCTCAATTAGGTTGTTTTCCGTGCCGTAGCTGTCGCTTGGGTCGGTGTTGGTGTTATATACGTCGTAATACATCTCGCCATCGTACTCCTCACAGAAAAGAGAAGCGTTGACGTGGTAAACGATAATGCCCTCTCCGTCAAAATAGCCGCCCACGCCCGAGTTTAATTCATCCTCGGTATAGTAAACTATTATGTAGTATTCTTGATATACGCCAAGGGATGGGTCGAAGTTGTTTGCTATTATCAGCGTATCGCCGCTTTCGGAAAACGCATCGAGCGTTACGGTGATTTCGGTGTCTGTTACAACAAGGCGGGAATTTGTTATCCAGCCGAGGTTGAATTTCGTGTAGGCGTTATGGTCACCGATTTTTGCATCCATTATATCGTTGCCGTCAAGCGGGGACGAGCCTGCGTAGGCTGTATCGTAGTAATCCTCAGCGCCGAGAATGTGTCCAAACTCGTGAATAAAGGTGTACGGATTTATAATCGATTTATCGGAGTAGTCCTCGCTATTTTCGGGGTTTTCGTGAATGAACTCGTAGGGCGCCCAAAGGTAATCGTTTGCGCTCACTCCGTCATATTCGTAGTAATTGTCATTCTCGTCCGCGTATATGTTCCAATATCTGTACGCCCAATAAAAATCTGTGTCGGGGTCAATTTCAAGCGTTGTTACAAGCACAACGGCATCTATCGTTCCGTTAGAGTCGGAATCGAATTTTGAAAGGTCCATTATTTCCGCAAGGTAAGCAAGTGCCTCGTCAATTACGAGCTGGTCACCCATTGGAGTTTCTGTCCCATCGTAGTTATCGGTGTAGCTTGCATAGTAGGTGCTTGGCTTTGACGGACGGAACCACTCGTCAACGACGGTAATATCAAGCGTCAGCTGACCTAAGCTCGATATGTAGTAATAGTCGTAAACGGAATAATAGATGTTTTCGCCGCCCTTTTCAAATGCGCTTTTAATGTTGTCTATATCGTAGCCTAAGCTCGATGCGGTTCTGTCGCTGAACTCAACGGGAATAACAAGCACGCCCGAGGAGCCGAGCGTTGGGCATCCGTCAAGGAAGTAGCCCTGGTCGGTTACGTCCTTTACCTTGTCGGCATCCGTAAAATCAACGTCATATATTCCGTCGCCGTCGTCCTCTGGCAGGGAAGCACCTGCGTTTGTTATTACGTCCTTGTCACCCTCGCCGCCGATATTATCGTTTCCGCCTGAGTCGCCGCCATCGTCACCGCCGCCAACATCGCCGCCAACGTCACCGCTTGACTCGCGGTATGCGTCAACGTCAACGTAGTACGCACCCTCGTATTGATAGTAGCAAACGTCAATAAAAACATTGCCTTGTGAGAAAAGATACCAAGTGTCACCGTATTCGTCAACGTCCGTGCCGTCATTTGAGTAAGAGGAGAACATTGCAAGATACCAGCTAAACGCGGTTTCGCTCTTGCAAAGAGCAGAGTAGTAAACGCCACGGTAGCCGCCCTCGTCATATGCTTCTATTTCGTAGTAGTTGTTTGGAATAAACGGAATCACAAGCCCAACGTAATCGTTGTACGTGCTTTTTTCCTGGGCTGTAAATTCGTAATACTGATATTCGCCCTCTCCGTCACCCGTGTCGGGGTCCTCGGGCTCGGTTGTGTCACCGCCAACGTCACCGCTTGACTCGCGGTATGCGTCAACGTCAACGTAGTACGCGCCCTCATATTCATAGTAGCAAACGTCAATATATACGTTTCCTTGTGAGAAAAGATACCACGTGTCGCCGTATTCGTCAACGTCTGTGCCGTCATTTGTATAGGATGAGAATTTTGCAAGATACCAACCGAAATCCTCCTCGCTTTCGCAAAGGGCAGAGAGGTAAACGCCCTGATAGCCCTCCTCGTCATAGCTTTCTATGTAGTAATCATTGTTTGCAAGGAACGGAATTACAAGCCCTACGTATTTTTCATACGTGCTTTTTTCCTCGGCGGTAAAATCATTATATAAATATTCCTTTCCGTCACCGCCGCCTATATCGGGATTTTCGGGCTCGCTCGGCTCGTTTGGTATCGTACCGTCGCCGCTTTGTCCCATATAGACAACCTCAATTGACTCAACGTAAAGACGGTCACTCTTATTTGAGCCGCCAACGGTAACTGTCACCTCTTGAGTATTGCTTGGCGTAATTGTAATTATGTTGCCACTTACGCTTATTTCACTTCCGTCAGAGGCAACAAGCCTGCCGCTGCCTGTTTTACCGTCAGATGCGGTGATGATAATTGCTTTTAGCTCTCTGCCGTTTTTGGCACTAACGGTAAGCGTACCGCCGTTTTGGTAAATTCTTATTGCCTCACTGTAAAGCGCAGGCTCGGTGTTTGCTGTACCCTTGCCAAACTCAACTGAAATGTTATTGTCAAGCTTGATTTCGCTTCCGCTGACAATGTCACCGTTTTCCCCCTTGCCAATTGATTCGGCAAGCTGTGCCGCGGTTTTGGATACTGTAATTTCAACACCGCTTGGCTCATCTGGATTTTCGGGCTTGCTCGGCTCGCTTGGCTCACTCGGCTTTTCGGGCTCGCTTGGCTCACTCGGCTCACTCGGCTCACTTGGCTCGCCGCCAACGCCCGTGTCTGTGTCGGTAGGCTTGTCCACATTCGTGTCGGAATCGGTTGGTGCATCGGGCACCTCTACCTCGCCTCCGCTTGTGTCATCTGTTGCTCCGCCTGTGTCCCTACCACCGCTTAAAGCACAGCCCGCAAGCATAAGTATTGCCATAAGCAGTGCGAAAAATATGCATATTTGCTTTTTCATAAAACCCTCGTTTCTGCCGCGTGCGCGACATTTTTGCGCGCCTTTTTTCCTTTCGGCGCGTTTACAACTAAATTATACCATAATATCCTACAATTTTCAACTTTTCATTTTTATAATATTAAAGAGCGGTTTTGCCAAAACCGATTCAAAACGCTTGACGGACTGTGCTAAAATATGATATAGTTAATTTAGAAATTCAAATCATAAGGAGATTTTCAAAATGAATTTTACATATAGCGAAAAGGTCACGGATTTATTCACCGTTTACGGTGATTTTGAAAGGGCAGTCGGCTTGGTTGAAAAAAGCGGCAACGCCATCATCTATAAAAACAGCGAAATTGAATTAAAAAGTGTAAAAAACAGACACTCCTCGGGGGTTTTTGAAAGATGCGACACCTTAAAAAACATATCGGACAGGGACATTGAAATAAGCACCCTGCTTTCCAAATTCACCTTAAACGGCGGCGAATACCAGGTCTACACGCAGACGAGCAAGCATATTAAGGAGGGCATTGGCGGCTGGCAGCCTCTTGTAAGCGGCGTTTTCGGAATGAGCGATGAAATCCGCACAAACCAAGACGTAAACCCATTTGTAGCAATTTTCAACGAGCAAAACCAAAGAGGGCTTGCTTTTCACATAATGTCCAACTCCTGCTTTGAATACAGAGTCAGCCGCCACGGAGAGTTTTTGGACCACAAGGTTGTAACGGTTGAATTGGGTATAAAAAGTCAGGATTTCAGATACGTCCTGCACCCGGGTGAGGTGCTTGCATTTCCGACCATTCTATATTACACCTTCAAATCGAAGCTTGATATGGACGCCTACAAGCTGCACAGATATTGGAACGAAAAAAAGCCTCACAGCTTACCCATTATCTATAACACCTGGATGAGCCACTTTGATTATATCGATTTTGACAACCTTGTATCTCAGCTTGAGGGCGCCGCCTCTCTTGGCTGCGAATACTTCACGGTTGACGCAGGCTGGTTTGGCAAGACTCAGCTTTGGTGGGACGTTGTCGGAGATTGGCAGGAGTCAAACGAAAGCGCAATGAGGGGAAGGCTGTCTGAATTTGCCGACCGTGTGCGAGAAAAGGGACTTAAATTCGGTCTTTGGTTTGAGATTGAAAGAGCCAACCCAAATTGTGAAAACGTAAGAGCACACCCCGAATATTACATAACCGAGGGAGAGCATTGCTTCATTGATTTTTCAAGCAGAGAAGCCTGCGACTTTATTTATGATGTTTTGAAAGCAAATATTGATAGGTACGGCGTGGAATTTATCAAGTTTGACCTAAACGCCCCCTTATACTACGACAAGTCAAGGTGCAGCTTTGTTAAATACCACGAGGGGTATAATTATTTCCTTTCGAAAATAAAAACCGATTATCCCGATTTGCATTTGGAATGCTGTGCAAGCGGAGGCGGCAGAATGTCGCTTTCCAACGCCCCGTATTTTGATTCGTTTTGGATGAGTGACAGCCACGGCATTTACACCCAGCTTGAGATTTTCAAAAACGCGCTTGTGCGTATGCCTGTATCAATGCTTGAAAGATGGGCTACTATACGCTCGGTTGAAGGCTTCACACCCACTTATCCCGTGGGCGGCACGCAGGAAAAAATACTGTTAAGCTCCACGTCCAACTGGCAAAGGGCAGAGGAATCAAGCCTTGATTTTATCAAAAACGCGCTCGTTGGCGGACCTATCGGCATAAGCTGTGATTTAACGCAGGTTTCAAGCGCCACAATCAAGGAATTGGGCGAGTTTATCGACACGTATAAGGGCGAAAGAGAATTTTGGGCAAGCAGCGAGTGCCATATTCTTTGCAATACGCCAACGCTCACCGTTTTGCAATTTAACGACAAGGACTATAACGAAATAAGGATTTATTCATATACCGAGCATCCCGTGCAGGAGTACGCAACGGTTTATCCCTTCATAGAGGGAGATGGCATCTACACACTCAAGCAAGGTGGTGAAAGCAGGGCAGTAACAACCGAAGAATTAAACGAAAACGGCGTTTGTGTCCTTGCCAATTATTTGCACATTTCGGATAGCTTTACACTTAAAAGAATTTAACTATAATCATTGCATAAAAAAAGAGCAGACACATAGGGTTTTACGCCTTGCGTGTTTGCTCTTTCTCTGTTCATAATAAGAATTCGGGATTTGATATGCTTGGCTTACAGCTTATTTCAATTTTCCCAATTTTGCGGTATTTGCAATAACGATTAGCGAGCTTTCCGCATCAAGCGGCTTCTCGGGATTTATGTTTGCGTCAACGCTTTCACCGTTTTTGACAGCAACGATATTGAAGCCGTATTTTTTACGGAGATTCAATTCGATGAGGTTTTTGCCGCGCCACTCATCCTTCACGCCAATTTCGACGATAGATACATCACTTGACAGAGAAAGCATATCGATAAAGCCCGAGCTGAGCAGGTTTTTGGCGAGGCGTATGCCCGATTCGCTTTCGGGGAAAACCACCTGATCCGCACCTATGCGAAGCAATATTTTTCGATGCATCTCGTTGGCACATTTTGCAATAACAGTCTCAACACCCGCTTCCTTACAAAGCGTAACCGCCATTACGCTTGCTTCAAGATTGCCTGCCATACAAATAATAACGGTATCAATATTACCGATGCCAAGACGGGAGATCACCTCCGCGTCAGTCACGTCGGCACACTTGCACACGGGCAGATACGCAGCCGCATCGTTGACAATCCGTTGCTCGCTGTCTACCGCAATAACCTCCATACCGTTCTCTACAAGCTCCCTTGCCACGGCTATGCCGTATCGTCCAAGTCCAAAAACTGCATATGTTTTTTTCAATTTCATATTTTTCTCCTTATCCTATACTGATGTCCTCCGTCGGCTCGGAAATGACGTTTTGACTTTCGTTTTTACTGCCGAGTGCAACCGCAAGTGATATTGGACCGACCCTGCCTAAATACATTGTTACTATAATAATCAGCTTGCCGATTGTATTAAGCGATGGCGTTAGATTTCTTGAAAGACCGACGGTCGCGGTCGCGCTGACCGCTTCATAAACCGCATCAAGAGCTGACGCATCGCTCGTTGCCATCAAAAGCACGGTTGACACGGTGCATATTGTCACAAACGATACCGCTACGGCAACCGCCTTTTTCAGCGATTCCTCGGAAATGTGACGGCCGAAGAGTGTTGCGCTTTTCTTGTTGCGTATTGTAGCAAATGCAGAGCAGACAAGAACGGCAAGCGTCACGGTTTTCATTCCTCCCGCCGTACCCACGGGTGAACCGCCGACAAGCATCAATATAATAGATACGGCAGATGAGGCGTTTGTCAGATTTTCCTGAGGGACAGAGGCAAAGCCCGCCGTTCTCGTAGTAACCGATTGAAAGAGGGAAACTTGAATTTTATCAAGCAAGGACATCTCACCGATGGTCAACGGGTTAGCGTATTCAAAAATGAATATAAGAATCGCACCGACGAGAATGAGCCCTGCGGTAACGGTAATCGCTATTTTTGAATGCAGGGTAAGATGCCTGAAAACCCTGCGGTTCTTTTTTGAACGGCTCCTCAAAACACGAAGCACGTCCCACCATACGATATAGCCAAGACCGCCGAGAATGATCAGCGCAGAGGTTACTGCATTGATAAGAGGATTAGTTGCGTAATCGCAAAGGCTGTTTTCCGCGATAATATCAATTCCTGCGTTACAAAAGGCGGAAACCGAATTAAATATTGATATCCAGATGCCCCTCGCACCAAGCTTCGGTACGAACACAAGCATATAGAGGATAGCACCTATGCCCTCGATGGTGAGCGTGCCGAAAAGCACGTTCTTAACAAACTTAGCAAGCCCCGACATCGTATTAAGGTTGAAGGCGTCCTGAATAAGCAAGCGGTCGCCAATGCCCATTTTTCTGTTTAAAAGAAGCATTATCCCCGACATAATTGTAATAATGCCAAGACCGCCTATCTGTATGAGAAGCAGAATGACGATTTGCCCGAATATGCTCCAAGTTGACACCGTCGGAAGCGTAACAAGTCCCGTCACGCAGGTTGAGGTTGTCGCCATAAAAAGCGCATCAAGATACGGCACCGCCTCCCCCGTTGCAGAGCTTATCGGCAGCGCCAAGAGTCCGCTTCCAACAAGAATTGTCACAAGAAAGCTGAGCAATATAATCTGCGTGGTTGAAAGCTTGAATTTCTTTTTTCTAACCATAAAAATTTCCTCTGAAAAGCATAAGGGAACCAACGTCCTCTACAGTCAGCTGGCTCCTCTCATTACTATTTTTTATAATTATATCACGTTTTATTTCTCGTGTCAACATCATTCAGCTCTTTTACCGCAACGCTCCTTACGGAAATGCTTCCTTGTTCGCTAAAGACACCAAAGAATGTTCCCGTAAATGAATTGGGAAATGTAACCTCTGTGGCGAGCAACGATGACCTTCCTTTTCCCAACTCGAAGAATTCTCCGTCTTTTTCGTAGAAGAACTTATACCATTCGTCGTTTGACTCAATTTTGAATCGAATAGACCCGTTATAGTCCACCGCGTGTCTTTCCACGATAACGTCAATATCTGCCACGCGCTTGCGCAGGCACACTGCGTGTTCATTTTGCTCCTTGGTTATAAAAATGTCATAGTGATGCTCGTTATTGTAAAATGCACAAAGACCCGAGCGCTGACCGCACTGCACCTCACCCTCTATATGCACAACAGCCTCCATATCAAACGATTGCTGACGCAACGCAATCATTGTAGGATGTCCTAAAGGTGTAGAAAGACCGTCCTTGCCTCCCCTTAAAATCATGCGCCCCTTTTCCAAAAGATAATTTTCTCTTCTCGGATTGCGAACAAAATTCCATTTCAAATCCAGCTTATCTTTTTAAAAATTATCGTAAAAATCAAGGCTGACAGGCTGCGGAGTCGGTCCCGGGAGAGGACCCTGCATTTCAATATCGATTTTACCATTGTTGCCAACAACAGGCCAACCGTCCTCGTCCCAGATAACAGGTGCTAAAAAGCTTTCCCTGCCTATATGGTGCAGCTGAAATTTTTTAACGGTTCTGATTGCAAGACAAACAAGCCACCAATTTCCGTTTTGATCCTCTATCAAGTCGGCGTGTCCCGTTGCTTGAATACGCCCCGGGGTGTCACGATGAGTAAGAATTGGATTATGAGGGCATTTTTCAAATGGTCCGTATATATTTTTTGAGCGCTGTATGGTTTCCATATGTCCGTATTCGGTGCCACCCTCTGCAAGCATCAAATAATAATAGCCGTTTTCCTTGTATATATGAGGTGCTTCGGGATATCTGCCGCCACAGCCGTATGAAATAAGCTCAGTGGGCGTATGCTTCTTTCCCGTGAACGGATCAAGCTGACAAAGATAAATAGACACTCTTTCGTTTTCGTCAAGTCCGTTCGACACAAAGTAGCATTTTCCGTCATCATCCCAAAACAGCGACGGGTCAATTCCGCCTTGGTCAACATAGTTAGGCTCACTCCACTCACCGTAAATATCCTCGGTATGCACAATGAAGTTTCCACCGTTTGAAACATTGGTGGTGGTCATAAAAAACACGCCGTCGTGATATCTGATGGTCGGCGCATAAATGCCGCCCGATGCGGCAGCACCCTCTAAAGGAAGCTGAGAGTCTGACACAAGACAGTAATTGATAAGCTCCCAGTTTACAAGATTCTTGCTGTGATAAATGGGAACACCCGGGAAAAACTCAAACGTAGATGTAACAAGGTAAAAGTCCTCGCCTACGCGACAAATGCTCGGGTCGGGATTGAAGCCCCTAATAATTGGATTTTTATATTTCATATTACGCACCGCCTTTTATTTATTTCAATTTCTTTTTTCATACGAGCTTATTATATACTCAGCAAAAAGATGACCGAGCTTTAATTCACTCATAGAATCATAGTGTGCAAGATCGGGAGCTTCTTTTGGCTCAAGATTTGTTGTCAAACCTTCATCTATCGTTGAAAAATATAAATTCAGCTCGGATTCATTTGCAAATCGCGCCTTCGCCTCGTTGACCGTTTCATACATTGGGAAAATATTGCCCGCTTGAATTCCCGCATCAATAAAGTATATTTTTCCATCGTCCGCGTATTTATCAAGGTCCTCTCTTAGAAAGGAAACAAACCGCTTTTGGTTGTCATAATATTCATCAGCGACGTTTTTCACGGCATCGCTCTCGCCCTGCATCCAGCATATTGCACCGATTTTTGCGTCATAATTGCTTTCTATGAGTGCATTCATATAAGTTTCCGTAAAATTCATACACGCCTTGTAAATATCGCCGCGCTCACCGTCATCAAGCCACTGTGTTTTAAGACAGCTCCCCGAATACGTGTATTTCAAAATTACAACTGTTTCGTCGGGGTACGCGCTCGAAAGCTTCTCGGCAATGCCAAGCTCGGGTCCGAAATACTCGACCCTGTGTCCAAAACCGACGGCGGTTTTTACAAATTCACCGCATGATGTGTTAAGCTGATTGTCAACGCTAAAGTTGGTTAAAACACCCGAAAAGCCGTCTTCATATATGCTGTATTCCTCCTTGCCGACGTTTTCCTCAAGATAGCTGTTTAGCGCACAGCCTGTTGCATTGCTCTGACCAAGCAACAAAATCACCTTGACGTCTTTCCCCTCGCCGTCGCTTAAACTTGTCGGCTCCTTAAAATCGGTATTCAATTCAAGGTGGGCGCCTTCGTCACCCCTATCTGTGCAGCCACACACCGCCACAGAGGAAACCGCAATCAAAATAATTAAAATTATAGATAAAAGCCTGCGCATTTTTGCTCCTTTATTTTCAACTCACCGTGCTTGTAAAAATAATTTTTTGCACTTGTGCATATTCTCTCTATCGTCACTTTGCTTGTTAGTTAAATTATATCACAATCGCAAACACAGTTCAAGCAAAAAATGGTGTTAGCTCTGCAACTGCAAAAGATTAAATTTTCAATTAATTTTTCAATTCATAGGACAATAAAATCTCAAATTCTCTTATGGAATGCTTTTGTAAATGTCCTTTGTTTGCTCGATAATCACTGAAACAGAGCGGACTCTTGGATCTACATTCGCACCATATTCTTTCAAAAAATTTTCAATCAACAAATAGTTAGGATATGTGCGATAAAACTTAAAACCTTTAGAAGAAACGTTTTTCAGTTTTAGCATTATATCTTGTTTTTCGACTTTATACTGTATAAAAATCTCCAATTTAGAAGAAGGTTTAGTCAAAAAAAGAACATTTTTTCTTTTCCAGCAAAGTTCAACAAAAGAAAGTTCATTTGGATCGATACCATAGGCTTTCGGATGGCAACTTGCTATCTTTCCTTCTGCATCAAACACCCAAACCACTTTATAGCCACAATTTGTATAAAACTCATTTCTTTTTCCAAATTCCTCGCTGCTTAACGGGCTATGTTGAAATTCTATTATTGTTTTTCCTATACAAACGTCTGCCCTATGCTTTGTCCCGTTATGTTCTATAACCACTTCACGGCACTCGGTCGGGAACCTTCTTTGCCAATTTAAATGCCACTCACTCATATCGTGATTCCAATCATCGACACATTGGCTATTTCTTTTGTGAGCAAAATGCGTTTTGACAGAAATTGACTCTTTCGCCCTAATGCTTAATTTTTCTCCACAAACAGGGC
The DNA here is from genome assembly GCA_017625935.1 of Clostridia bacterium. Taxonomy (GTDB): domain Bacteria; phylum Bacillota; class Clostridia; order Oscillospirales; family CAG-272; genus RGIG2000. Next base: position 63,066 of record JAGALA010000034.1, on the reverse strand, counting down.
AAAAATATTCTTTTGTTTTATCTGCGTTTTCAATTTCTACTCGATTGTTATCTTTATCTATTGCAATAAACATATACTCTCCTCGCATTTGGCTTGTTTATAATATTATAGCATTACTAAAATCGTTTGTAAAGTTTTGCATATCCTAAAATCACGATCTGAAAATTCCATAATTACAAATTCCATAATTTGACCTTTTTCCAAAAACAATACCTTCAAAATTCCATAAATTTTCCATGTTTTTGTGGAAAAAGTGCAACAAAAAAGGGAACAAGTTAAACTCATTCCCTCTATGTATTAGTTCTAAAAACCCTTGTATTAACGGACAGTCGGGGACGCCTGTCCCTACATTTTATTTCTTGAAGTATCTGTTGAGAAGTCCCTCGAATGCCTTTCCAATAGCCTCCATCTTTGAGGCACCCTTGCGGCGTGCCTTGTGCAGAGAGGGACCGCAGCGTATATACTTTAACTACGCACTCACTATGTAAGCGGTGGAAGGAGTTGACACGGAAAAAGGGAGCACTTATGCACTCCCTTTATGTATTTATTATTTAAAGTAACGATTAAGTAAACCTTCAAATGCCTTGCCGTGTCTTGCCTAGTTGCCAAGATTTACGTCAATTCAACCTTGGAGTTCCCGTGATGAATCACTATTTTGACAGCATTAGCATACCTCAACAACACTATGAATATCTACCCTGTCAATATCTACTCTAAAGCTTCCGTCTGATTCCTTTGTAAACATCAATTCTCGACCCTGTGGCTGTAAAATAAGAGCTTCAGGCTCGTTTTCCAAGGAAAGTGAAAGAGTTATATCAAGGATTGGCGGAATATAATCATCACTTGCCACACTCGCATCGGTGTGGGTGCCACCCGCATTCACAAGCTGAATCATAAGATTTCCATCCTTTTCTAACGATACAACCTCAAGTCTTCCATTCGCTTTTTCTACTCTTACAATGGGCACGTATAGACTATTTGCTATTTCACGCATAAGATCTCTTTGCAAAAACTGCGTTCCGTTCAAATACTCCGAGCCAATGTCAAAGCCTATTGCTGTAACGGTTCCCTTTCCAAATATCACCGTTGCAGAAATGGGGTGTGGTTTTTCTGTCGGATTTTCGCAAAAATACGCGTTATATTTTCCGTTCTCTGCATATATTTCACAGGGAGAGAATAAATTGCCAAAGCATCTACCATCAATTGTAAACCAATACGGCTTAAGTTTATTTGTAGATGCGTTATTGTGTCCATCTTCTGTGCCCTTTGACTCGTTAGCAACAAATTCGGAAAACTCCTTGCATAAGTACGGTGCGCCCGCGCTTGAAAAAACAGAACAGGTGTTTTTACCAACCAAAACCAAATTTCCACCATTTTTTGCATAGCCAAGGAGCGCTTCTATTGTTTTTTCTTCAAGACCACAGTATAGCTCAGGCACAACTATCATCTTATATTCGTTTATTTTTTCAAATAAGGTATGTTCACCGACAATTTCAAGAGATTGACCTACATCGCAAAGAAGAGCAGTCATACCCATTGTCTTTTCATAGCCCGTGCGCGAGAATAAATGCTCCGACTCCCTGGCTCTATCGTAGGTTGAGAGCAAAAGTGCAGCCTGTGGCACCACTTTTCCGCGATGACAAAACTCCTTTCTTTCAAGGACGAATTTCGAAACGTCCTTTAGGTTTCTTATTTCCCACATTCTGGGAGAGCCGTCTCTGTTTTGAGGAATATAATCCTGAAACGCTCCACCAACGGAAATTACAGACGCTGCCTCCTGCTTTAACTGATTTGGATGCTTTGCGCAGTATCCCTGCTTGCCGCCCACTATGTTTCTGAAGTTCCATGACATCAAATCCCAAGCGTATCCGTTTTGCTGTGCAAGCGCTCTTGCGGCATAGCGCGCAGAACTAAAGGAGTTCATGGGATTTAAATCGCCAGATAAAAAGTCAACGTTTGCACAAACCTCCTCCGGCATATGGTCGCTAAATGCCCAGTTGGAGCATATTTCAAAATCAGGATGCTTTTCATGGACTGCGTCTACATAGTGGCGCAAATATCTTCTGAAAAGCTCTCTGTTAAATTCCTTGTATTCATAATAATATTTATCGCTTGGATTTTCAGGCAAATTTCCCTCTAAATCTATTCCTGTTTCCTTTTCAAAGGCGGAAATTGTTTCACCTGAGAAATCAGAAAGAGCCATCCAGCAATCCCCGTCAATCCAAACACCGTTAACCTCGTATTTTTCGGCAAGCTCTAAAAGCTGAGGGATTAAAAGCTCATCACTGTAAGAGCCAATCAACCTCGTTGAGCCATTGTGATACCTTCCGCCTGCCATAAGCGCGCGTTCATTTGGATGCTCATCACAATATTTAACGTCATACACGCCCGAGTAATGCATATAAAGAGAAACACCTTCCTCTTTTGTTACTCTGCGCCAAAGCGCAAGTGTATCCTTTTCCATATCGGGAACAGCGTTTCCAAGACTTGTCGGATAAGACGTATATCCGGGGTGGCCCTTGCAATCAATCTGAATAAAATCAGGCTTTAGCTCCCTGCATATTTCTCTTATTTCCTCTTCCTTAAGAGCTTTTCCGATAGACACATCCGTTGGCTTTGCGTGAAAATCAAAATGCAGTCCCCAAAAGCTTTCTTTTCTCTTTTTCATACGCTTCCGAGCCTTGCGACGAAGAACGAACTCACAAGTCTTATGGATCAACAGATCGATACGCTGACGAGATACTCGGATGCATGTCGGGACGAAACGGCAGAATTTCAGGAACTGCTGACGAGCTTGGCAACGGACACCGAGAGCAAGATGACCACGGCAGCACAGAGCGTAACGGAACAGGTTGGGAAAGCGAGCGAAAGCTTTTCGAGGAATATGTCTTCGGAGAAGGAAGCGATGGAAGCATATACGAAGCGGCTCAACCGCATCGCTTTGATACCGACGGCGGTGCTTATAGTCTGGGAAGTGATACGGCTTATTTTATCGCTGATCTAACCAATATCATCGACGAGGATGCCTACGTTGAAGATTGCACCACGATACACTATGCACCGAGCAGAAAGAAGAAAGAACAACAATCAGGCCCCGTAATGAGTGGAATGTAAAGGAGAACTCTATGAACGAAGCGAAAGAATACCTTACAACAGGAAGATTGGGAGCTTACTATCCCGAAAAAGCCACAATTAAAAAATCGGAGGATGGCACGGCAAGAGCCGTCTACCAAGACTCCGATTATACGGTTGACGATGTTAATTATACCCGTGAGCGAAGTATGATTATCAAGGGAAAGCGGTTTATTATATCATCCGTGTTTCCCGTTGAAAGCACCGCAACCGCTACGGATAAAATGCTTGAATTAATAGATGCGGATATGAAAAAGAAGTAAAAGTTATCCGATTTTTTACTTCTTTCCGCTGGACTTCGGCAAGCCGATGTGATATGCTTGGTGTACCGTATCGGCTTGCCCTGCAGAACAAGGAGGATGCTTATAAATGACAAGCCAAAAATTTAATATACTCTATGGAAGATTGAGTCAAGAGGATGCTCGTATGGGTGACTCCAACAGTATCATCAATCAAAGATTATTGCTCGAAAAATATGCGAAGGACAACGGCTTTGAAAACACGATATTCCTTGCGGATGACGGTTATTCGGGAACGAACTTTGACCGTCCTTCGTGGAAGCAAATTGAGGAAATGATTGAACGAGGCGAGGTCGAAACCTTAATCGTCAAAGACCTCTCCCGACTCGGACGAGAATACCTGCAGGTCGGATATTATACCGAACTGTATTTTCCAAGAATGGGCGTTCGCTTCATTGCCATCAACGACGGCGTTGACTCGCTGATTGAAAGCAGTAACGATTTCAGCCCTATACGAAATTGGGCGAACGAGCTTCACGCAAAGGATTCGAGCAAGAAGGTTCGTGCCGTTAAAAAGCTTCAGGCAGAGCGTGGTGAACGGCTCGGTGGTAAACCGCCTTATGGATACAAAAAGGTCGATAAGGACAGTAAAGCGATTATTCCCGATGAGGAAACAGCCATCATCGTAAAAAGGATATTTGCAATGTGTGCGGCAGGCAAAGGCCCCAATCAGATTGCCCGTATTTTGAGTAACGAAAAAATCTACAATCCCACAAACTATTATTATCACGCATTCGGAAAGTCGCACAATCAATTGGACACGACTCACCCGTATCATTGGACAGGCAGTACCGTTACCGCTATCCTTGAAAATATGGTATACCTTGGTCATACGGTTGGATTGCGCCACACTACGATATCCTACAAAAACAAAAAGGCGATCACTCGCCCCGACAATGAAGTTATTATCGTGGAAAATACGCATCCTGCGTTGATAACAAGAGAGCAATGGGATATCGTTCAGGATCTGCGCAAGCAGAAAAAGAGAGCGCCGAAACAGATGGAAGAACCGAATATATTTTCGGGAATCACCTTCTGTGCCGATTGCGGAAGATCAATGGTTTTGCACAGAGCAAGCACAATGAAAAAATCTAGTTATAATTTCAAATGCTATACCTACGGAAAGCGTGGCAAAGCGGAATGCTCGCCTCACCATATCCGTGAGGATGAACTGTATGAAATCATACTGGATGACTTGCGTAGAGTAACGCATATAGCGAGAATGAAGGAACGGCAGTTTGCGGAGTATATCAATCGCAAAAACAGCGTAGAACTTCGCAGGGAGATAACCTCACTTCAGCGAGAGCTTGACTCCATGCGTAAACGCCGTGATGAGCTGACCGCATTATTCAAACGGCTGTACGAGGATAACGTGCTTGGACGAATCACCAACGAGCAGTTCCGACTACTCTCCGGCGATTATAATGCCGAGCAGAATGGATTGGATGAAGCAATACCGCAGAAGGAAGAAAGGCTCGGTAAGCTGAAGTCCTCTGCCGACAATGTCAATGCCTTCATTGAAAAAGCCAAAAAGTACAAGAGCATTGATGTGCTGACACCCGAAATCGTAAGATTGTTTATTGCAAGAATTGAGATAGGCGAGCGTACCGAAAAATACTCAAGGCATTCCACTCAAAAAATCCGAATCGTCTACCGTGATATCGGAGAATGGGATCAGGAAGCGGAAAGCGAAGAAAAACCGCCTCAATGCACGGAAACAATCTCAGAATCAGCATAAAACAACGCACAGAACAGTATAGCAAAGGCGAACAGCTTTCGCCGTCCGCCTTTGCTATTAGCCGAATACCCACCTGTCAGAAAGTGTCCCTATGGACAAAAACAGAAGGCTTTATCTTACTTTTTGAAATATCTATTAAGAAGTCCCTCAAATGCCTTTCCGTGTCTTGCCTCGTCGCGAGCCATTTCGTGAACGGTGTCGTGGATGGCGTCGAGGTTAAGCTCCTTTGCGCGCTTTGCAAGGTCGAACTTGCCGGCTGTTGCGCCGTTTTCCGCTTCAACACGCATTTCAAGGTTCTTCTTTGTTGAGTCAGTTACAACCTCGCCGAGAAGCTCTGCAAACTTTGCAGCATGCTCAGCCTCCTCCCAAGCTGCCTTTTCCCAATAAAGACCGATCTCGGGATAGCCCTCGCGGTGTGCAACTCTTGCCATTGCAAGATACATACCAACCTCTGTGCATTCGCCCATATAGTTAGCGCGAAGGTCCATAATAATGTCCTCACGTGCGCCTTGAGCAACACCTACAACGTGCTCAGCAGCCCAAAAACGGTTTTCCTCAACAACCTCGTTGAATTTTTCCGCGGGAACCTTGCATTGTGGGCATCTTTCAGGTGCGCTATCTCCCTCGTGAACGTAACCGCAAACAGAACATACAAACTTTTTCATAATTTTAACTCCTCTATATAAATAAAATTTTTAGCTTTTTTATTGTGCAGTATTTTTTGCACATTCGCTACATAAGCCGTAGCAAACAAGATGCTCGGAGCTTACCTTAAAGCCCGATTTTTTCATTTCCTCCGTCATTCCCGTCGGCATATCAAAATCGAAAATGCCCTTACACCCTTGACAGACAAAATGCGCGTGGTCAGCTATAAATCCATCGTAAAAAACGCATTTATCGTTCGTTTCGACAGATATAATTTCTCCGCTTTCAATAAGCGCGCCAAGATTCCTATATACCGTGCCGAGGCTAATATTGGGAATTTTTTCCCTGACCGCATCATATATTTGAATTGCGCTGTGATGCTGACGCTTGGAACGAAGAAATTCGAGTATAGCCGTTTTTTGCTTTGTTTCTCTCATTTTCTTCACCATCCTTATCAGTAATGATTACTATTATCATTATATCAAAATTTTTTCGTTTGTCAATAGGTTTTTAAAAATTTTTTTGAATTTTTTTAATTTTTTGAAAAATCGTATTTTGTCGCAAAATTTTCTCAATTACATATTGAAAACGCGCGTTTTTATATGTTATAATAAATTTAGAGCAACGAAGGCCTCGTTTGCTGTTTACGGCGCGTTCTGAAAACACAATAAAGGAGCACGCCGTGCCCCTATTTTTTATATAAGGAGGAATTTGATGATTAAAAACACAAGCTCCAAGGGCTTTTTCATTGCTTGGGTTTTGCTTGTCGGTATTTGGGCAAGCATAATAAGCGCGGTTATAGGCACGCTTTGCTGCCTTTCAATTATCGGCATTCCGTTTGGAATAAAGCATTTTAAGTTTATTCCTATTATATTTATGCCAAGCGGCAAAACGGTTGTGTACAGACCCACACCGAAGCGCAGGGTATTAAACGTGATTTGGTGTCTTTTCGGCGGCTACGGCGCGAGATTTTGTTATTCACTCCTTGCGTTTATTTTAAGAATCACCGTTATCGGCGTTCCGTTGGCACTTCAGATTGACCGTATTTACGCATACCTGAAGGGACCCTACGGCGCGGAGATTGTTGAATACGGCAAATACACACCGCAAAGAAACACAATGTATGACTATACGCTTTTACAGCGCAAGATTTGCAAAAACCCCGACCTGACTATTTTCGACGATACAAAGGGACGCGTGGTTACCGTAAAAAAATATATTTCGCGCTTTGAGGAGGAGATTTTCACAATCAAGCGCAACTCTCAAATTGTGATGTTCCTTTTTGCCTCGCTTGCCCTTTTTGGCATAGCAGGCATTGCGATAAATCCGTTTCTCGGCATATCGCTTATAGCCTTTGGCGTTGTTGCTTGCATCATTATGGCGGAATACCGCTCGTGGCAGTACCTTAGATTTTACGACAAGCATATGAGAAGGATCTTTAAGCTTTACCCGGAGGAAGCAGAGTACGACCCGTTGCCCGCAGGCATCAAGCCGTATTACGCATTTGAATATCTTTCCAAGGTGAGAGAGCAGAGGCGCCGCCGCTCAATTTCCGACGCCGCCGCACGCGCAAACAAAAAGCGCGAGCTTGAGGAAGCAAAGAAAAAAGAGGAAGAGAAAATTAGTCAAAACAAAAACCAATAAAAATTTCCCACGTTTAGCGTGATACTCTTAACGGAGTATCACGCTAAACTATGATTGCCCTTACGGGCAAGTTATGAGTTATGAAATGCTTACGCATTGTTATGATTGGCTACGCCAAGTTACAGGTTAGCAAGGCAATCATATCATAACGCTTGCTGTGCAAGCTCATAACGGCAAGCAAAGCGAGCTTCATAACTCTAAACTTAAAACGAACAGAAAAAGAGAGAACAGTTCGGCTATAAAACCGATTTGTTCTCTCTTTCTGTTTGTGTAGGGGTTTCCCGAACCGAAGTATGAGGTTTGGGGTTCTCGTTTAAGGTTGTGCCTTAATGTGTCAGCCAATTTTTATTTTAGAAAATAGCAAACCAAAATAACATACATATAATAAATAATGTAGTTTTTCTCGTAATTTGCAAAATTTTGGAGGATTATATGGGAAAATATTTTGGGACAGACGGCTTTCGCGGAAAAGCAGGGGAACAGCTTTGTGCAGAGCATGCCTTTAAGATAGGAAAATATTTAGGCAAAGAGTCAAGCGGTGGAAAAATTCTCGTTGTCAAGGACACACGCCTCTCGTCAGGTATGCTTGAATGTGCACTGAGCGCAGGCGCGACGAGCATGGGTGCTGACGTATATCTTTTGGGTGTAAACACAACACCGTGTGCCTCATACCTAACGTACACGTGCGACTTTAACTATGGCGTTATGATTTCGGCAAGCCATAATCCGTATTACGACAACGGAATTAAGATTTTAAGCCATACAGGCGAGAAGCTGAGTGATGAGGAAACAGACAAAATAGAGCAGTTTTTGGACGCAAAAACAGACACGTCCCCGACCAAAAAGGCAAAAAGCATCGGAAAAGCAGTTGAATTTAGTGAGGGCGCAAAAAAATACGTCGATTATCTTGTTGCCTGTAATGAGCGTGAGCTAAACGGACTAAGGGTGGGGCTTGACACTGCCAACGGCAGCGCGTGCTTGGTTGCGCGTGAGGCTTTTGAACGCTTGGGCGCGAGTGTTTATACTATCGCAGACAAACCAAACGGCGTAAATATAAATGACGGATGCGGCTCGACAAATATCGACACGCTTGTGCGCTTTGTCAAGGAAAGCAAGCTCGATATCGGCTTTGCATACGACGGAGATGCTGACAGGTGCTTAGCGGTTGACGGAACGGGAATGGTCGTAAGCGGTGACGGAATTTTATACGTTTTGGGCAACAACCTAAAGGAGCAGGGAGCGCTGAACAAGAATACTGTTGTCACAACCGTTATGTCAAATTCAGGCACTTGGGAATCATTTCAAGGAAAGGGGATAGAGGTAAAGAAAACACAGGTCGGCGACCGTTTTGTTTACGAGGAAATGAAGCGCGGCGGATACTCCTTGGGCGGCGAGGACTCGGGTCACATAATTATAAGTAAATACGCAAGGACGGGTGACGGAATTTTAACCTCAATAAAGATAAGTGAGCTGGCGCATAAAAACGGCGGTAAGATTGCCTCCTTGCTTGACGGCTTTTCTACCTTTCCGTCGATACAGGGTGCGGTTTTGGTTGGAAACAAAGAAAAAACAATTGAAAATCCGCGCATTTGGGAAATGGTTGATTATTACGAAAAGGTGCTGGGGAGTGGACGGATTTTGGTGCGCGCAAGCGGAACTGAACCGAAAATTCGCGTGCTTGTAGAGGGAAAAAGCACCACCCTGTGTCGTGAAATTTGCGCGGAGCTGCAAAATTTAATTTCGGAGTGCGATAGTGAGTATTAATTTAACAGAAAGAATTTTAGGAAGCGACGCATCAATTGCGCACAGCGAGATAATAAAGCACCGCTTGCCTTGGCAGGCGATTGAAAAAATTCCCGATATCATATCAAGTGTAATTAATGATTTAGGTGACGATTTTGAAAAAATTGGCGAGGGAGTGTACGTTTTTCGCGGAATAACCATTCCAAACAGTGTCAAAATTGAGGGCAGAGCCGTAATTTGCGAGGGCGCGGAGCTACGCCACGGAGCATATTTGCGCGGCGAGGTGATAATTGGGCGCGGCGCGGTGGTTGGCAACAGTTGTGAAATAAAGCATTCTATTCTATATGACCGCGCGTGTGTTCCGCATTTTAATTATGTCGGCAATTCGATTCTCTCCGAAGGCGCGCACCTTGGCGCAGGCGCGGTGATTTCAAATCTAAAAATCAACAAATCAAGCGTTAAGGTAAGCATAAACGGAGAAAAAATCGACACAGGGCTGCGCAAAATGGGCGCAGTCGTCGGTGGACACGCCGAGGTCGGCTGCGGCTCGGTTTTAAACCCCGGCACGCTCATCTTTCCAAACGCCATTATCTACCCGCTTTCATGCGTGCGCGGTACGGTTATGGGAAACTCTATCTATAAATCGAGCACAGAAATTGTTGAAAAATCATTCAATTAGAAAAAGCGAGCTTGCAAGCATATATCCCTTACAAAATGCCTGCTTTTCCAATGCATCCTCATATTCAATTTCACATTCCTCAAGCTGCTCAAAAATCGCGCGTTGCTCCTTGGTCAGCGTCTTTGATAGCTTTTCTGTCAGTAAATCTATTTTTCTCATAATGTCAACCTGACGTTTTTTGAAAATTTGCGACTCAAACTCATCCGCCATTCCTGTTGCAAGTGCTTTTTCCGTAAATTTTTCGTAATTAAATTTCATAATATATTCTCCTTAAGTAGTTATAATTCTATTTTAACAATCATTTGATTGTTTTTCAATCATTCATTTGAATGTTTTTGTTAAAATTTGAATATATTATTGAAAAGGAGTGAGTTGGTTGTATTATTATCATCGATTGCGCGATTTGCGTGAGGATTTAGATAAGACACAAGCAGATATTGCAGAAGTATTAGGCATCGCACCTCAACAATATCAATTGTACGAAAGCGGCAAAAGAGAAATGCCGATGCACCATTTTATCACTCTTGCCAAATTTTACGACGTATCGCTTGACTATATTGCGGACATCATTAAAACACCGAGAAAATTGTATTAAAAAACAGCCACCCTGTGGCTGTTTTTTAGTATAATTCATCATTTTTCCAATTTAGTGGGTTTTCGTAAATATACCTTGATATCTCCTCGTAGTCCTCGCGTCCGCGTATCACGTGGTCGTAGAATGAGCGTTGGAAGATGTTTTCCCCTATTTCTTTATTGCAGAATCTTTTCAAGGTTGAAACAATATGCGGAATTGTTTTGTTTGTAGGGGACGGCGCCCTCGACGTCCCGTTTTCCAAATCATTTGAATCTCCCTCAATCCTAATAATCATATGAAAATGATTCGGCATAATTACATATCTGTCAACACATACATTATTTATTTTATTTGTAGATAAAATATATTTCTCAACAATTTCACCGCATTTTGTTAATTCTGTTTTCGGGACGTCGAGGGCGCCGTCCCCTACGGTTATTTTTGATAAAATTTTCGCTCTATCCTTCGTGCATACGGTGATAAAATATGCATATCCCGCACCGTAATGAAAATTATTTAACCTTATCGGTTTTCTTTTGGGTAATTCGTTTCTTTCCATATTCTTGTCAAAATCGCAGAGGACAACCTCTGCGATTTTTGTTATTCCATTTTACCGAACTCAAGCACGTCCTTGGGTGCGCGGGTTTTGTATGCGCCGCGGGTGAAATCGGGAACCAACTGCGGTGCGCCGTTTTGCTTTATCGACTGCTCGCTAAGGCAGGTGACAACCATCCAGGCTGCCGCGTCGTAAACGTCGCAAAGCATCTCGCCGCCGTCCTTTACGCGGTCAACAAATTCGCGAAGCTCAACGTAGTCCATTCCGCCGTGACCTGCCTCAAGTGCTTCCTTGGTTATAATTTTCCATTCGTGCGGCAAAAGCTCCTTGAACTGCTCCGCACTGTTTACGTATTTATTAATATAGTCAATGCTTGACCAATATTCGGGCTGACCGTCAAAATATACGCTGTTTGTGTTCTGCTCGTACATTCCCTTTGTGCCGCGGATTGTAAACTCTCTGTTATATGAGCGAGGGAGAGAGGTGTCAAGCCTAAGAAGCATTGTTTCACCGTTTTCACAGGTGATAATTGTGTTTACAACGTCGCCCTGTGCAAAATCAACACCGATAAGATCCTTGTTTACGATAGTGTCCTTGCGGCTCTCAACGTAATCCTCCATACCGAAAGAGCCGGTTGCCACGGAAACAAGCGAGGTCATACGGTTGCCGCGGTTGATGTTAAGCACCTTAGCCATAGGGCCAAGCTCGTGCGTTGGGTAGTTTTCGCAGTTTCTTGTAAGGTATTCATTCAAGCGGTAGTGTCTGTTTTCCTTGCCGCCCGTTACCTCACCGCGAAGGTCGTGTGAGTATGCGCCGCTCAGATGAACGATTTTACCGAATTTGCCCGTACGTACAATTGCAGTTGCCAAAAGCTCCTCACGGTTATAGCAGCAGTTTTCCATAAACATAAACGGTGTGCCCGTTTTTTCCTGTGCGTCAACAAGTGCCCAGCAATCCTCAACGGAGTAAGCGCCGCCAACCTCAAGCGCAGTTGCCTTTCCTGCATATAAAGCGTCAATAGCAATAGGGAAGTGCATATTCCAGTCGGTTGCGATATAAACCGCATCAACGTAGTCAAGCGCTAAAAGCTCCTTATAATTTGTTGTGCCAAACGGAGTGTTGCCACGCTTTTCGATAACTCTTTTCTTTGCGTTTTCTACTCTGTCCTCGTATTTGTCGCAAACCGCCACTATCTCAACATCGTCAAAGCCGAGCAAAATATCATTCATACCGTATGCACGGCAGCCAAATCCAATTAAACCAATTCTAACCTTTTCCATAGTACCCCCAAGGCAGTAAAAATTTGTTACTTTGATTGTATCAAAAAACTTTCGCAAAGTCAACGGAAAAATAAAATATTGACAATAAAATAATATAATGATAAAATTAAATAAAGAAACGCGCAACATTTTGCGCGCGAAAGGAGAATTATTATGAAAAAATTTATAGCTTGCGCGCTATTAGTTCTTATGTGCTGTGCACCGCTTTGTGCCTGCTCACTGGACTTCAGCGCCGAGATAGACGAAGCGATGGACGGTCTTTACGATACTTTATATAACGCCTTGGAGCTGTTTTTTAAGAAAACAGGTGTTGAGGACGACTCGGACAAGAACGAGGGCGCAACAGGTGGAGAGCAGCCAAGCACCCCTGACAATGGGGAAAACGGCGGCAACAATACAAGTGGCGGCAATAACAACCAAACCGCGCCGGACAGCGGTAACAATACCGCAAATGATGATAATCAAAGCATCAATACAGACGATTCTATAATAGATAACGGCTCAGGCTTGGAAAATTCACAAGACAGTGAGGACACAAAAAATGAAAAATAAAATTTTTAGTCTTTTATTAATAATTTTTGCATGCATTTTGCTTGCTTCCTGCACGCCGACACCGCAAACCACAGACACGGAGAGCGAAAAGAATGAGGGCGACACCTCAACGGATACAGGCAGCCAAGGCGGAACCTCAACCGACAGCGGCGAGGGCACAGGCGACTCATCGACAAGCAACGGTGAGGGCACAGGCGACTCATCGACAAGCAGCGGTGAGGGCGACACCAATACCGACGTTGAAAATCCAAGCGAGCCACCCGAGGAAAGCTATGAAATCGGCACACAGGTCGGTCAAAAGCTTCCAAGCTACTTTGTTGAAACCTTTGACGAAAACGGATTAAGCGGTGAATGCATTGACCCAAGCGCGCTTGGCAAGGTAACGGTAATTAACTTTTGGGGCACGTGGTGTCCACCGTGCGTTGGCGAGCTGCCCGAGTTTTCCGAGGTTGCAACGGAATATAAGGACAGCGTTACAATTGTTGCAATCCACTCAGTACAGAATTTTTCGACAGGTGCAGTTTCCCATATAAAGAACAATTTTGCCGACTCAGATATCATCTTTGCGGCTGATGAGGATCTTGGCGAGGGCAACGTTTATTTTGACGAATGCTACGAGACCTTCGGTGGAAACGGCTACTACCCATACACAATTATAATTGATGAAAACGGCGTAATTACGTATGCAAAGGAAGGCGCGCTTTCCAAAGCAGCTCTTATCTCTAAAATCGAGGCATCACTTGCAGGCTGAAAATAACGAAGCAGAAATGACTTTAAATGATATAATAAGCAAATTAAGCGAATACGGCGTGGAAAACCCGCGTGAGGAAGCGTTTTTGATTTTAGAGGAAACGCAAGGCGTCAGCCGTGCGCAGATTATGCTCGACACACAAAAAACGTACACAGGGTCGCGTATTTTTGAAATTTTAGAAAAAAGAAAAGAGCGCGTTCCCTTGCAGTATATACTTGGTAAGTGGGAATTTATGGGCAAGGAGTTCTTTGTTTCACCGAACTGCTTGATACCGCGCCCCGACACCGAAATTTTGGTTGAAAAAGCGCTTACATTCTTAAAAAAAGGCGACCACGTGGCTGATTTATGCACAGGAAGCGGTTGTATCGGCATTTCATTATCACTATATAAGCCGGGGATTGACTTAACGCTTGTTGATATTTCAAGCGGCGCGCTTGAAATGGCTAAGAGAAACGCAAGCGCCCACGGTATAGATGCTCGATTTATTCTTGGCGATATAAGGACGTCTTTGTCAAACGAAAAATTTGATTTGATAATTTCAAATCCACCGTATATCAAAACACACGATATTCAAAACCTCTCGCCCGAGGTAAAAAAAGAGCCAATTTTGGCACTTGACGGCGGAGACGACGGGCTTGACCTTGTCAGATTTTTGGTAAGCGACTGCCCTCGCCACTTAAACGACGGCGGTAAAATGATAGTTGAGTTCGGCTACGACCAAGAAAACGAAATTTGCGCCCTGCTTTCGAGTGCTACGGGATTTTCAAGCTACCAAATTCTTTACGATTACGGTAAAAATCCGCGCGCTTTTATAATTTATAAATAAATTGCGCTTTTCTATTGAAATTTTTTCGCGCATATGTTAAAATATTAGATGCGAAACATTAAAAAATTGGCTGAAAAAGGACAAATGATGAAGAAAAGAACGCTTGGTGTAGACTTCGGTGATGCACGCACAGGTCTTGCTTTGTCGGATTTGAGCGGCTTTTTGGCAAGCGGATGCGGCACGATAAAAAGCAAGAGCTTTAAGGAAACGGGCGACTCTGTGGTTGAAATTGCCAAAAAAAACGACGTTGGCTTGATTGTGCTCGGGCATCCTATCAATATGAACGGCACAGAGGGGCCGCGCTCGGAAAAGATAAAAGCCTTTGCTGATTATCTAAGAGAGCATTCGGGCATTGAGGTTATCCTTTATGACGAGCGATTATCTACCGCAAACGCGCACGTGATGCTCAATATTACAGGCACGCACGGACAAAAGCGCAAGGAAATTATTGATGAAATGTCTGCTTGCTTGATTTTGCAAAGCTATCTTGATTCACCCACGTCAATTTATAAATCGTAATTTTCGTACACAGGTAAGCCTGTTTACTTTTAAATAGGAGGACATAATGGACAAAAACTCAAACCTCGTCAACCGTCATAACAAGGTCGGCGGTCAAGCCGTTATCGAAGGCGTTATGATGAAAAACAGCGAACGCGTATCGCTCGCTGTGCGCAAGGAGGACGGAAGCATTGAAATTAAAAATACTGAATTCCACTCCCCAAGAAAAAAATTTAAGCTTTTTGACAAGCCCATAATCAGAGGAATTATAGCTTTCTTTGAATCCTTGGTGCTTTCGTTTAAGACACTGAGCCACTCAACAGATATGCTTGACCTTGAGGAGGACAAGAAAAACGGCAAGAAAAAAAGCGGTGCTTCCACCGTGCTTGTTATGATTGTTTCCTTGGTGCTTGGTCTTTGCCTCTCACTCGTGCTTTTCTCGGTTCTGCCGACATATATTGCACAGTGGATTGCGGACTTTTTCCAGCTGACAACCGAAAAATTCTGGCATTTTTCAATCATTGCATTAATTGAGGGCGTTTTCAAGGTTGCAATCTTTATTGCATACCTGCTTATCGTTTCACTTATGAAGGATATTCGCCGCACGTTTGAATATCACGGTGCGGAGCATAAAACAATTGCCTGCTTTGAATCAGGTCACGAGCTTACAGTAAAGAACGTAAGAAAATGCACACGATTCCACCCAAGATGTGGCACATCCTTTATGTTCGTTATGATTCTTTTGAGTATTCTCGTTGGTTGCTTCATTCCGTTTACGGGCTTTACAAGAATAGTTACTAAGATTTTGGTGCTTCCGCTTGTTATGGGCATTGGCTACGAATACATTATGTACGCGGGCAAGAACGAAAACCAAATCACAAAAATTCTCTCAGCTCCGGGTCTTTGGATGCAGAGAATTACCACAAGAGAGCCAAGTGACGATCAAATTCAGGTTGCAATCTGTGCTGTTAAAGCATCGGTTCCCGAGCTTTACCGTGAGCCTGACGTTGACGAATACAAAATTACAGTAGCTCAAAACAGACACCACATTGCAAACATCGGCAAGAAGCTTCCAAAGGAAGAGCCGCTTTACAAGGTTCCCGAAACAAAAGAGGAGCTTTACCACAGAGATGCCGAGCTTGAAACTTTCGACGCACCTATCAAGGCAGGCGGCAAGGATGTTACGGTAACTCTTAAAAAGTACACAAAATAATTTAAATGGGCGCAAAATTGCGCCCATTTTGTTTAGCTTTCACGTATATATAATATATTAGTAGAAATTTTAGCGCGCGTGCTTATATTTTAAAGCATAGCGCGCATTCTTTAATAAAAAGCGGTATCTTTTACACATTTTTCGAGAAAATTGTAAATTTTTTTTGAATTTTCCCTCTTTTTATATATATTTTTATATATAATATATTGCAATTTCAAAAATAGTATGGTAAAATATGCATAAATGAGGGTGGTTTAACCAAACTCGATATTTTGTAAGGAGGTATACTGAAATGGCAGAATTCAAGTATGATATCGTTAAAACATTTGGTAATGTTTCTGACAGCGAGAGTGGTTGGGTTAAGGAAGTTAACCTTATCAGCTGGAACGAGCGCGAGCCTGTTTATGACATTCGTGTTTGGCAAGAGGGCCACGAAAAGCTCGGTAAGGGCATTACTCTTACAGAAGCTGAAATTAAGAACCTTAAAGAGCTTCTTAATAAAATGGATATCTAATTGGCTACATAAAGAAAGCACCGATTTTCGGTGCTTTTTTATTTTATAATATTGAATATCTTACGTGCGTGTGATATAATTATTTTAATAAATATTTTTTGTGAGGACAAATTTATGAATATTGAAATTTGCAAATACAAGGGCGGTGCAGGCTGTGCGTTTTCCTTTACCTTTGACGACGGCTGCTACTATGATTCAACGCGCGAGGTAATCGAAAAGTTTGAGGACGTGTACGAAAAAACGGGCGTTAAGATTAAAGCAACCGTTGGAATTACCGTTGCTTTTATGCACGAGCGCTTAATTAATATGTGGCGCGAGGCTATCGAAGCTAACTATTTTGATATTGCCTCACACACTATTGGACACGATATTGCGTTTTGCTCCTCAACTCCGTATGAGAGAAGAAAGGCGGACGCCGAGGGTGCTCAAGCAAAGCTGCGCGAGATGTTCCCGGGCGAGGAGGTAAACACCTTTATTTTTGCAGGCGGCGCGCGTGACGAGGAGGGAACAGCCCTACTTGCCGAGCATTATATTGCTTGCCGTGCGGGTGGAGACGGTGTAAACCAGCCCGGAAAAATCAATTGGCTTGACGTAAACTGCTTAACCGCTATGCTTGCAAAGGACTTGAAATACTATACCGATTATATTGACAAAACAATAAGTGAGGGTGGCTGGGGCGTCCAAATGAACCACTGGATCACCCACAAGGACGAGGACGTTTTCCACTCACAAAATGCGGAGCAGTTTAAGGTGGAATGTGATTATCTTGCCGAGCGCGCACGCGGCGGTAAAATTTGGACGGGCTCGTTTGACGAGGTTGCCTCATATCTTAGAAAATACGAAAACAGCACGCTTCAAGTGAGTGAGCAGGACGGAAAATTAAAGGCGGAAATTCTCGTAAACAGCGACACGCCAAGTGCAATTTTAGACACTCCCCTCACTATTTTAATTGAAAGTGACTCAGATATTTTGGTTTATGACGAAAACGAAAACACAAAACGCGTATCTCCAAGCGAAGATGGAAAAATCTACTTAGACGTAGTAAAATCCGTTGTTTTTGAACCTGTAAAATAATAATTCAATCCCTCTTTGGTATTTCAAGGAGGGATTTTTATCAACCTTTTGATTTTGTAAGGGAAGGTAATATAACCGCGAAGCGACTTCATCCTGACAAGGTCAGGACTTAATCCGAAAGGCGGGAGGAGCAAGCCCCTCCCCTACAAACGCGAATGCGAT
Source organism: Clostridia bacterium (assembly GCA_017625935.1). GTDB lineage: Bacteria > Bacillota > Clostridia > Oscillospirales > CAG-272 > RGIG2000. Next base: position 45,186 of record JAGALA010000034.1, on the reverse strand, counting down.
TTAATTAACATCTGCTTGATACGCGGGAAGATAATATCTTACCCTACGGCTAAATCAACCGAAGGTTGTATGGAATCACACATTTATGTGTATGGAATTACGGTTCACCGTGAATGGAATCAGTACTTTGTTCTGTATGGAATCTCACCCTCAGTGAGTATGCTTTTGTGTTGATTTTATGAAAATTTAATTTTTTTATAAAAAAGTCTTTTATTTTAGAAAAATGTGTGCTATAATAGGCACGCTAAATTTTTCAATATAAAAAAGGACGGATGAAATGCTTAGAGAAGATTTAAGAAACGTTGCAATCATTGCCCACGTTGACCACGGTAAAACAACACTCGTTGACGGACTTTTGGAGCAGGGCGGCGCATACCACGAAAATCAATCCACTACCGACCGTGTAATGGACTCAAACGCACTCGAAAAGGAGCGCGGCATTACAATCTTGGCAAAAAATACAGCTATTCGCTACGGCGATAAGAAAATAAACATAATCGACACCCCCGGCCACGCGGACTTTGGCGGTGAGGTTGAAAGAATCCTTAAGATGGTTAACGGCGTTATTTTGCTCGTTGACGCGGCAGAGGGTCCGATGCCTCAAACACGCTTCGTGCTTCGCAAGGCAATGGAGCTTAACCACAGAATAATAGTTGTCGTTAACAAAATCGACCGCCCCGATGCACGTGTGCACGAGGTTATCGACGAGGTTTTGGAGCTTCTAATCGACCTTAACGCAACTGATGAGCAGCTTGACTCACCAATGCTTTTCTGCTCGGGCAGAGCAGGCACAGCCTCATTCTCACCCGACGTTCCCGGCACTGACTTAAAGCCGCTTCTCGATACAATTATCGACTATATCCCCGAGCCCGAGGGCGAGGAGGATGAGGATTTACAGCTTCTCGTTTCTGCAATCGACTATAACGAGTACGTTGGTAAGATAGGTATCGGTAGAATTGAGCGCGGTACTCTTAAGGTAAACGGCGAGGTTTCCGTTTGCAACTATCACTCCGATGCAGCCCCAAGACGTGCAAAGATTGTTTCAATCTATCAGTTTGAGGGTCTTTCACGTCAGCCCGCACAAACAGCAACGGTCGGCGATATCGTTTGCTTCTCGGGCGTTGAGGAGCTTTCAATAGGTGATACAATTTGCTCGGTTAACAACCCTGAGCCGCTTGAATTCGTTAAGGTTTCAGAGCCGACAATGGAAATGACCTTCAGCGTAAACGACAGCCCGTTTGCAGGCAAGGAGGGCAAGTTTGTTACCTCCCGTCAAATCCGTGACCGCCTTTACAAGGAAACACTTAAGGACGTTTCCCTCCGCGTAACGGATGGCGACACAACCGACTCCTTTAAGGTTGCGGGCAGAGGCGAAATGCACTTATCAATTCTTATCGAAACTATGCGCCGTGAGGGCTACGAGCTTTGCTGCTCAACTCCGCGTGTGCTTTATAAAACAATCGACGGCACTTTACACGAGCCGATGGAAAGAGTTTCAATTGACGTGCCTGACGAAAGCGTTGGCGCGGTTGTTCAAAAGCTTGGCTCACGTAAGGGCGAGCTGCTTGAAATGAACAAGGCAGGCACAAGAACGCGTCTTGAATATTTAATTCCGTCAAGATGTCTGTTCGGCTACAGAAGTGAATTTATGACAGACACCAAGGGCGAGGGTATCTTAAACACCTTATTTGACGGCTATCAGCCTTTCAAGGGCGACGTTATCACAAGATTTACAGGCTCGCTTATTGCTTCCGAGGACGGAGAGGCAACCTCATACGGTCTTTTCAATACACAGGACAGAGGTGCTATGTTCATTGGCGTTCAAACTCCCGTTTATGAGGGAATGATTGTTGGCGAATGTCCGAAAATGGAGGATATCGTTGTCAACGTATGTAAGAAAAAGCACTTAACCGCTATTCGTTCAAAGGGTGCGGACGAGGCGCTCATCTTAACTCCGCCAAGACAAATGTCACTTGAGCAGGCAATTGAGTATATTGCAGAGGACGAGCTTATTGAGGTTACTCCAAAGTCGCTCCGCTTAAGAAAGAAAATTCTTAATACTCAGTTAAGACTTAAGGCATACGCAAAGTTAAAATAATAGAAAAACAGACACAGGCAGGGCAAAAACCTTGACCTGTGTTTGCTAAATAAGGAGAATTTATGATTTCAGAAAGACTTCTTAAAATTGCAAGTGAGGCAGAGGCCGCGCTTAGCGATATTTATAAAAAAATAGACGAAACATCATATAAAAACACCGCGCGCGTGCTTGAATTTTTCCGTGAGCATAGAGTCAGCGACAGTATGTTTTCCGGTACTACGGGCTATGGCTACGACGATATCGGCAGAGATACGCTCGACAAGGTTTACGCTGACGTTTTCGGTGCTGAGGCAGCGTTTGTGCGCCATACAATTCCAAACGGCACAACCGCTTTAACGATAGGTCTTTTCGGCTTGCTCCGTCCAAATGACGTCCTTCTTTCCGTTACCAACGAGCCGTATGATACTCTTTGCGAGGTTATCGGCCTTAACGGTGCAAACGGTGACGGCTCACTTGCCGACTTTGGCGTAAAGTACGACCAAGTGAATTTTAAGAACGACAAAATCGACTTTGACGGAATTGAAGAAAAGCTGAACGAGTACGGCGAGCGCGTTAAGGTTGTGTTCATTCAGCGCTCAAAGGGCTACTTAAACCGACCGACCTTGACTATTGACGAAATAGGCGAAATTTGCGATTTTGTTCACAAAAGAAGCGGTGCTTACGTCGTGGTTGACAACTGCTACGGCGAATTTTGCGAGGAGCGCGAGCCTACACACGTTGGCGCAGATATGATTATTGGCTCACTTATAAAAAATCCGGGTGGAGGAATTGCCGAAAGCGGCGGATATATTGCGGGAACAAAAAGGGCAGTTGAGCTTGCCTCATACCGCCTTACCTCAGTTGGCACAGGCTGTGAGGTTGGCGCAACCTTGGGTCAAAACAGAAATCTTTTCAAGGGCTTTTTCTTAGCTCCTCACGTTGTTGCGCAAGCAATAAAGACTGCACATTTTGCCGCATACGTGCTTGAAGCACTCGGCTTTGACGTTTATCCAAAATACAGTGAGATGCGCTCGGACATTATCCAAACCGTTAAGTTTGGCTACGCTGACGGGCTTATAAAATTCTGCCAGGGAATACAGGCAGCAAGCCCTGTTGACTCATACGTAACGCCAATGCCTTGGGCAATGCCGGGCTATCAGGATGAGGTAATTATGGCGGCAGGCGCGTTTACTCAAGGCTCATCGATAGAGCTTTCCTGTGACGGTCCTGTGCGCCCACCGTACACCGCATTTTTCCAAGGCTCGCTCACATACGAAAGCGGTAAAATTGCTATTTTACACGCTGCCGAAAATTTGATTAAGGAGTAATAATCAATCCCTCAGTCAGCAAAGCTGACAGCTCCCTTTACACAAAGGAGCCGGTTAAAGCGGAAAATTGGCAATTTTATCGGCGGCTGAAAAATTGATTGAAGAATAATGCTAAACATAAAAATTATTGCAACAGGAAACCTAAAGGAAGGCTATCTTCGCGCAGCGGCTGACGAATATAAAAAGCGGCTCGGCGCTTGGGCAAGGGTTGAGGAAATTGAACTCAAGGAAGAAAAGCTGCCCGAAAATCCAAGCCAGAGCCAAATTGATTTAGCGCTTGAAAAGGAAGCTAAATCGATATTTGAGAAAATCTCAAATAAATCGTACGTTATCGCTATGTGCGTTGAGGGTAAGCAGCTTTCAAGCGAGGAGCTTGCCTCAAAAATAAACGAAATAACCACGCTCGGAAAGAGCGAAATTTGCTTTATCATCGGATCATCCTTTGGGCTTGCCCCATCGGTAAAGCAAAGGGCGGACTTTAAGCTGTCGGTATCTAAGCTCACGTTTCCGCATCAGCTTTTACGCGTTATTTTATACGAAACAGCCTACCGTTCACTTTCTATTGTAAACGGTACGAAATATCATAAATAAAATGAATTGATACCTACGGTATCATAAATTGACAGTATAGCTGTCATGAATTGTCAGGCGTGCCTGACATGAATTGTTTACTTGCGTAAACATTTAATCAACCGCAGGTTGTATGTAATCACGCCATATTCGTGTATGGAATCCGTCCGAATGCGGTATGGAATCAGTGTGTTTTACTGTATGGAATCACAACGCAGTTGTGCATAGAAAGGAGTAATTATGTCAAACTATTGTGACGTTGCCGTTGTCGGCGCAGGCCACGCGGGAATTGAAGCCGCGCTTGCATGTGCGAGAATGGGACTGAACACCGTTTTATTTACAATGTCGCTCGATGCCGTTGCTAATTTGCCCTGCAATCCGTCGATTGGCGGCACTGCCAAGGGCCATTTGGTTTATGAAATTGACGCTCTCGGCGGTGAAATGGGAAAAAGCGCGGATTTGGTTACTCTGCAAGCAAGAACCTTAAATCTTGGCAAGGGTGCGGCGGTTTACTCAAAGAGAATTCAAGCCGACAGACTGAAATACCGCTCTATTATGAAGGGTGTTTTGGAAAACACACCAAACCTTCGCCTCGTTCAAGCGGAAATTTGCGATATAAAAACCGTGGGCGAGGGGGAAAATAAGCGTATTGACAAGGTTGTAACACGCCTCGGCGAGGAATACTCTTGCCGTGCGGCTATTTTATGCACGGGAACTTACTTAAATGCAACGGTACATACGGGAGATATTTGCTATCACTCAGGACCCGATTCACTTATGCACGCTTCGTTCTTGACAGATGCGCTCCTTCGCGAGGGGATTTCGATGATGCGCTTCAAAACGGGCACTCCTGCAAGAATCCACGCAGATTCAATTGACTACTCCAAGCTTGAAATTCAAGAGGGAGAGCTTGGCTCCTTCCCATTTTCTTGGCAAACTGATGAAAGCACTTATCCGATAAAGGAGCAGGTGCCCTGCTATATTGCATACACAAACCTTGAAACACACAAAATCATAAAGGACAACATAAAAAGAAGCGCGATGTACTCGGGAAACATCCACGGCACAGGTCCGCGCTATTGCCCATCAATTGAGGACAAAATCGTGCGCTTTGCAGACAAGGAGTGCCACCAGCTGTTCCTTGAGCCAACGGGCGCTGACACTAAGGAAATGTACCTTCAGGGCTTTTCAACCTCAATGCCAATTGACGTTCAAATGGAGATGCTTCACTCTCTCTCGGGCTTTGAAAACGCAAAGGTAATGAGATACGCCTACGCAATTGAGTACGATTGCACAGACCCACAGGAGCTGCTTGCCACACTCGAATACAAGAAAATTTCGGGTCTTTACGGCGCAGGACAGTTTAACGGCACCTCGGGCTATGAGGAGGCGGCAGCACAGGGACTTGTCGCAGGCATCAACGCCGCACTTAAAATAAAGGGACGTGAGCCAATGATTCTTCCGCGCTCCTCGTCCTATATCGGCACGCTAATTGACGATCTTGTTACAAAGGGCACGCACGAGCCGTACCGTATGATGACCTCACGCAGTGAATACCGCTTGCTCCTTCGCCAAGACAACGCCGACCTTCGCCTAACACCCATAGGACGAGAGGTTGGACTCGTGAGTGACAGTCAATGGGCGCATTTTGAAAAGCGCAGAAACCAAATTAATGACGAAAAGAACCGTCTTTCAAAGGTTATAATTCACCCAACAGACGAGGTAAATTCGATAATTGAAGCATCGGGAACAACGCCGATTTCAACGCCAATTTCACTTGCCGACCTTATAAAAAGGCCTCAGCTTGACCTCTCTATGTTTGAAAACTTAGACACAGGTAGGGCTAATTTGCCAAAAAGCGTTGTTTTCACCGCGCAAACGGACATAAAATACGACGGCTATGTAAAGAAGCAATTAAACGAGGTTGCAAGGGCTGAAAAAATGGAGTCAAAGCCACTCGACCCCGACCTTGACTATTCAACTGTCAAGGGTCTTCGTATTGAGGCGGTGCAAAAGCTAAATAAGGTAAAGCCATTAACTCTCGGTCAGGCATCACGCATCTCGGGCGTTTCCCCTGCCGATATTTCGGTTTTAATCATATACTTACAGAGTAAATAAAAATTCATTTTTATAAAGGCTACACCTCATCCGTCTTTTACTTCGTAAAATCCACCTTCCCCTCCAAGCAAAGGGGAAGGCTTTTTATTTCGTTAGTATTTCTATTGCAAGGTTAAACCCTAAGCTAAAGGAATATTCAAATAATTCCTTTTCGTGTATTGCAAATATCTCGATATTACATTCTTCGTATTCATCAAGTAGCTTTTTCTCTTTTTCATTTAATACCGCTAACAGCTTTTCGTATAAATCAGTACGTTTTTTTCTTAACTCATTTAATTCATCTGTATTTTTTACATAATCACCACACGGATCTATATTTCCGTACCATAGATTTTCAATAATTTTTTTCATATTTTTCACCTCTTTTTAACCATATATGATTAATAATAGTATATATATCATTTTCATTTTTGTCAAGTATTTTTTAATCACTTGTGATTAATTTTTAATTATTGACTAATCATATGTGGTAATATTCTTATGAGGTGATTATATGAACTACAATAAAAGATTAAGAAATTTAAGAGAAGACAGAGACCTAACACAAGCACAAGTCGCAGAGGTGTTAAATACGACATATCAATATTACAGCACATATGAAAGTGGAAAAAGAGAGCTTCCGTTCAGCCGTGCAATTATCCTCGCACAGTTTTATAACGTTTCACTTGATTATTTGGCAGGAATTATTGATGTGCCAAAAAAGCTTGACAAATAATATAATGATTTCACCAATGGAAACACTTGTGGCGTGCCTTGTGCAGAAAGGTGTTCTTTATTTACCAATTTTATAAATATGTTGATTTTGGTAAATAGATATATTATAATATCATTAAGAGGTGATTTTATGGGATTTTGGATTTATATGCTTATAATGGTTCTTTTAATTCCACTTTCTATGATTATTTTTGGAGCAATTTATATTAAAAATCCGCCGAAAAATATTAATACATTTTCGGGTTACAGAACCGAAAAATCAATGGCAAGCAAGGAAACGTGGGAATATTCTCACAAGCTTTTTGGCAAGCTTTGGCTTATTTTAGGTTTAGTTTCTTTACCCATTTTTTCTATCCCGATGTTATTTCTTATAAATGAAAGTACGACGGTTATCAGTTACGTAGGACTTGTTTTAACATTTTTAGAATTTATTCCTATGATAGTACCCGTTATTCCAACGGAAATAATGTTAAAGAAAAACTTTGATGAAAACGGGAATAAAATACCAAATCAAAAACATAAATAATTTAATACCGAGGCTTTTACCTCGGTTTTTTCTTGCTTTTTATATTATTTAATGATATAATATAAATTAGATAATTATGTGATGGGGAGGCAAAATTATGGCGCTTGAAAATAAATTAGGTATTGAAAGCTCGGCGGAGCTTGCAGATGTTGAAGAAAAAATAACCAAAAAGCGTGCGCTTGAGATTTACGAAAGCGGTTTTTTAGATAAGCTCGAAAGCGGCACGTTTGACTCCTTGTCTAAAATTCACAAATATCTTTTTAGCGATATTTACGGTTTTGCAGGCGAAATTCGCAAGGTGAATATTTCAAAAGGCAATTTTCGCTTTGCACCGCTTATGTATCTTAATGAATCATTGAAAAATATCGACAAAATGAAGCAGTCAAGCTTCGATGAAATCATTGAAAAATACGTTGAAATGAACATTGCTCATCCTTTTCGTGAGGGTAACGGCAGAAGCACACGCATTTGGCTTGATTTAATGCTCAAAAAGGAGCTTGGCTACGTTGTTGACTGGTCTCTTGTTGACAAGGAGGACTACCTTTTGGCAATGGAAAGAAGCCCTGTGCGCGACATTGAAATTAAGCACGTAATCAAAAATGCATTGACAGATAAGATAAATGACCGCGAGATATTTATGAAGATCATTGACAACAGCTATTTTTATGAGGGCTATAAATCATATAAAACTGAAGATTTAATTTAACAAATTTTATTTAACGGAGATAATTATGAAAAACGTAAACGTAAGAGATTTCGGTGCAATTGGTGACGGTGCTACGCTTGACACGGTAGCTATTCAAAATGCAATTAACGCGTGTGAGGCGGGCGATACGCTTGTTTTTGACGGCAAGGGAATTTTTCTCTCGGGCACACTCAGATTAAAGGGCGACATTAAGGTTTATATTGAAAAGGGTACGGAGCTTTGCGGCTCACGTAACTTAAATCACTACTACGTTAATGAATTTTATCATAACGAAATGGTAAAGACAATTTCGCTCATATACGCGCTTGACTCGGACAACATTGAAATGTACGGCGGAGGTAAGATTATTTTAAGCGGTGATGCGTTTGCAAACTTCACCTGCGGCTCGCCCGAATTTATGCGCGATGAAAATTTGACCCTGAAATATGAGGAGCAAACGGTTATCGGACCTGACGAAAAAATTGCTCGTCCGACTCAGCCTATTTTCTTTAACAACTGCAAAAATATACATATTCACGACCTTCAAATTTTCAACTCCCCTTGCTGGACCTTTACATTCTCAAACTGTGAGAATATCGTTTTTGAGCGCTGCTACGTTGACAACCACAACCGTATTGCAAACAATGACGGCGTTCATTTTTCAGCATCGAGAAACATCGTTGTGCGTGACTCAACATTCCTCTGCGGTGACGATTGCTTTGCGGCAACGTGCATCACAAACACCGAGGGAGTGTGCGAAAATATGGAAATTTCAAACTGTCTTATGTCCTCGCGCTCGGCTGCAATTCGCTTCGGTCACCTTTACAGCAAGGTTAGAAACGCGACAATTAAAAACATTGAAATTTTACCCTCTAACCGCGCAATTTCAATCTTTACAGGCGACAACGGAGTGGTTGAAAACATCAAAATTGAAAACGTAAGAGCTAAAACTCAAATTCACGCCGGCTGGTGGTGGGGAAAGGGCGAGGGCTTTGTTATCTGCGCCAAGAATACCACGGGTCAAATTAAAAACATTGAAATCAAGAATTGCTCGTTTGTCGAGGAAAACCCATCAATAGTTGTCGGTGACGGAGAAAACCTTGACGGAGTTAAGATAGAGAATTGCTCGTTTAAGTATGAAAAGGGCGACACGCATCCATATTACTACGGCAAAATGGATATTCAGCCAAACGTGCCCGATATTTTTGAAGCACCGTTTAAAACAGGCGATCTTCTTTATACAGACGGAGCTAAGAACGTAACTGTTGACGGAAAGAACATTTAATAATTATTGTCCAAAATTATAAAAAAAGGCACCCTGTGTCTGTTTTTCAAAAAATTATTTATAAAATCAACTGACAAAGCTGGTTAAAAAGGAAAAAATATGGCTTTAACAAAAGAAAAAGCAGCTGCCTATACAAATATACTGAAAGAGGAATTAATCCCCGCTATGGGCTGTACCGAGCCTATTGCGATAGCGTATGCCGCGTCTATAATTTCTCACGCGCTCGGTGCTTATCCGAATGAGATAAAAATAGGACTTAGCGGAAACATAATAAAGAACGTAAAAAGCGTTATTGTGCCAAAAACAGGCGGTATGCACGGTATTAATTCTGCCGTTTGCGCAGGTATTATTTCAGCGTCCCCACACAAAAAATTAGAGGTTCTTTCGGAAATTTTACCCGAGGACGTGTCTAAAATACGCGATTTTCAGAATAGTGCAAGCATTGAAATATATGAAATTGATTCATCGAGCCCGTTTGAAATTTACATTGAGGGCTTTTTAGGCAGTCAAAGTGCAAGCGCGCATCTTCTTAAGCGCCACACAAATTTAGTCGAGGCATGCTTAAACGGAGAGGACGTAACACTAAGATATCAGTCTCCCGACGATATTGTTGAGAAGGAAGCAACCGACCGCTCCTCACTTAACGTAGAGGAAATTTTAGAGTTTGCAGAAACTGTCAACCTTGACGAGCTTTCACCTATTTTGGAAAAGCAAATCGAATACAACATGGCAATAGCAAAAGAGGGAATTTCAGGCGATTTTGGCGCATCAATCGGCCGCACACTATATCTTAGTAGGGGTGACGACGTGCGCGTTTTGGCGCGTGCCTTAGCGGCATCAGGCTCGGACGCACGTATGAACGGCTGTGAGCTTCCCGTTTGTATAATTTCGGGCAGCGGCAACCAGGGAATTACCGCATCGGTTCCGCTTTGCGTATATGCCGAGAAGCTCGGCTCTACAAAAGAGGAGCTTTTGCGTGCACTTATCGTTTCAGACTTAATTACAATCCACCAAAAAACAGGCATCGGCTGTCTTTCCGCATATTGCGGCGCTATTTCGGCAGGTGTTGGCGCGGGCTGTGGCATTTGCTATCTTCACGGCGGCAGATACTACGAAATTTCACACACTCTTGTCAATGCGGTTGCAATTTTATCGGGCACTATTTGCGACGGCGCAAAATCCTCGTGCGCGGCTAAAATTTCAATGGCGGTTGAAGCTGGTATAATGGGCTACGAGATGGCGAAAAGCGGCCACCAATTCTACTCAGGCGAGGGAATTGTAACAAAGGGCGTTGAAAAAACAATCAAAAACGTCGGACGCCTTGCCTCTGTCGGAATGAGCGGAACCGATAAGGAAATTATAAAAATTATGCTTGGAAAGTAGTCAGCGGAGTTGAATGAATTGACCTGCGGTCATGAATTGTTTATATGAAACATGAATTGACTAACGTCATAAATTGAAGCGGGGCTTCATAAATTGTGCTCTAAGCACATGAATTGCAACGTGTTGCATGAATTGACTTTGCCATGAATTGTTGCGGTGCAACATGAATTGTCTTTTAGACATGAATTTACTTCGTCATTTTGAGCAAGCATTGCGTGTCAAAAATCTAATAAGAGCAGAATTTAATGTTAAATTAGTGTTAAATTTTGCTCTTTTTTTATTTTTTTAATGTACCAAAATACACAATTTATGAACGAAATTCTATTCATTTTTTCTGAACAATTCATTCAAAAAATGAATATTTTTCAACCTTTTCCACGAGTACTGTTGAAAAATATATATAATAAAGAAGAAATTTTTCAAATTTTCTTGACAGTTTTCCACACCTATGTTATACTATATATAACTATATTTATATCTATAATTATATTAGGCGCAATTTTTCACGATTTTTGCGCTTTTAATTTCTCGCGCGTGCGCTATACGTGCGCGTGTGAGTGTGAAAGGAGCTTTAATGAATTTTAATTCTCTTGACCTTGAAAGCATTCGCTCAATGCTTGTTGAAATGATGCTTCAGGACAACTCGTCAACTGCGGTGAATTTATGGTTTGGCGACCTTAAGCTTGCATCTCTTGATGAAAACGAGGCAATTTTCGTTTCCCCGACTGACTTAAAAAAGAAAATTATTCAGCAGCGCTTTGCTATCTCAATGGCGGACAAGCTAAATGAAATTTTGGGCTTTGAGCCATCCGTTGTTATTTATTCATCCGAGCACGGCGAGGTTGACCTCTCTTTAAAGGAGATGCAGCCATCACCTATACAAAGCAGTGTAGCATCAACAGTGACACCTGTGCCGAGCGCACAAGACAGCTTCCGCTCGGAATATACCTTTGAAAACTTCGTTGTCGGTGCTTCAAACAAGTTTGCAAACTCAGCGGCGGTTGCGGTTGCAAGTCAGAACTTTGACGGCTTTAGCAAAAAGGACTATAACCCACTCTTTATTTACGGTCCGAGCGGTGTCGGCAAAACGCACTTGCTTTACGCTATCGTAAACAGAATTTTAGCTGGCTATCCAAACAAGAAAATCGTTTACGTAAAGGGTGAGGAATTTGCAAATCAGCTCTTTACTGCAATAAGAAAGCACTCAACGGACGAATTCAAAAATAAGTACAGAGATGCGGATGTTTTGCTTATCGACGATATTCACTTCGTTGCAGGTAAGGAATCACTTCAGGAGGAGTTTTTCAACACCTTCAATGCAATTTACGACGCAAACAAGCAAATGATTTTCACCTCTGACCGTCCCCCGCACGAAATGAGATCGCTTGAGGATCGCCTTCGTACAAGATTTATGGCAGGTCTTATCGTTGATATTCAGCTCCCCGACTATGATTTAAGATGTGCGATTTTACAGCAAAAGGCACTCCTAAATCACCTTCAGATTTCAAGTGACATCATAAGCTATCTTGCAGAAAACGTGACCTCGTCGATAAGACAGCTTGAGGGAGTTATCAAAAAGCTCGGTGCAATTCAGCTCCTTGAGGGTGGGGACATCAGCATGGAAAGGGTAAAAAGCTCGATTAACGAGTTTGTGCCGAAGAAGGACTCCGATCAAAAGAAGATGGACGATATCATTTTGGCGGTTTCCAAAAAGTTCGGTATCTCGCGTGACGATATTTTGTCAACGAAGAGAAACAAGGAAATTGCAATTCCAAGACATATTTGCGTTTACGTTGCGCGCCAATGCACAAACCTATCTCAATCACAAATAGGCAAGGCGATAAACCGTGACCGCACAACCGTTATTTCAAGTGAAAACTTTGTTAAGGAAACGATGGAGAACGATTCTTCCTTCAAATACGAGATTAACAGTATAATAAGAGAAATTTCATCTACATAACTTTTCCACAATTTGTCAACATCCGAAAAAAGCCTTGTAAATCAAGGGCACGCGGTAGTTTTGAACAGGTAAAATTTCAACGGTGGACAGTTTGTTTCTAAGTTTTGGTATTTTTAGGCAAAATTTTTCAAAAGTCAAAACAAAAATTGTCAACACTTTTCAACACTCAACTGTTTATAATTTTTAGAAAAATTTGCTATATTTATTGGCTTTCAAAGGATTTTCAACATATAAACTACCCCCTACTACTACAACTACTACATATATAAATAAATAATAAAATAAAAGAAAAATAAAAGAAAAAATCCACTTGTCTTTGTGGATTTTTGGAAGGATTAAAAATGATCGCTATTTTCGATAAGGACACACTTCTTTCATCCATAGGTCCTATTATGAATACCGTTTCGGGCAAGAACACAATGGCTTGCATTGAGGGTATTTTGATTGAATGTAATCAAGAGGAAAATATTTGTACGCTCACCTCATACGACCTTGAAAAGGGTACGAGAACGCAGCTTGAATGTCAGGTTATTGAAAGAGGTAAATGCATCATTAATGCAAACAAGCTCCTTCAGATTATAAGAACAATGCCGAAGGGACCTATCAAAATTTCGGTTGACACCTCACTTCGCACCGTTATAGAATCCGAAAACGGTCTTTCACACTTTGATTTCAAGGCGCTTTCCGCTTCAGAGTTTCCGACACTTCCCGAGCTTCGTGCTGACCGCGGCTTCAAAATCCCGCAGTACCTTTTCAGAAAATTTGTAAATAAGATTTTGTTTGCGATAGGTCAAAACGACACTCGTCCTGTTTTCAACGGCGCTTACTTTGAGATAAGAGATAAAAAAATGACTGTCGTTTCCTGCGACGGTAACCGTTTGGCTCATCTTGAATACGAGGCGGAACTTGAAAACGCAAACGACTCCAAGGCGCCGCTTTATATTCTTTTTATCGTTCCCGGCAAAACCTTAGTTGAGCTTTTAAAGCTTGTTAAGGATACTGAGGAAACAATGGAAATAAGAGTTGCAAACCGTCAGCTTATTTTCAAGGTTGGCAAGTACGTGCTTTTCTCAAAGAAAATCGAATCGGCTTATATCGATTACGAAAGAATTATGCCAAAGCAGTCAAATATAGAATTTTACTTAAGCTGTGAGGAATTAAGAGGTGCATTTGAAAGATCCGCGCTTATTATCGAGGATAACTTAGCAGGCACGCTCCGTCCTTACGTTAAGTTCACAATAGACGAGGTGCTTTCGATCTCAACGCTTTCCTCAAACGGAAACGTGTATGACGAAATCCAAATTGAAAAAATAAAGGGGGACGAGCTTGTTATTGCATTTAACTGCAAGTTCTTCCTTGATGCATTAAAGGTTTGCGACAACGGCAAGGCAAAATTGAGCTTTGTTAACCCGTTGACGGGTGTTCTTATCGAGCCGCAGAATACCGATGAGGGCAAATTTACTTACTTCATTATGCCAATGAGAATGACACACTGATGAACGTTACTAAAATTGAATTTAACTCGTTTCGTAATATTGAAAGTGAGATTATCGAGTTCAGTGACGGAATAAACGTTATTTACGGTGAAAACGCGCAGGGCAAGACGAATATTTTAGAGGGAATTTACCTCTTTGCAAGGGGAAAGAGCTTCCGTGCTTTTAAGGATAAGGAGCTTGTAAATTTCGACAGTAATGTTGCCTATGCCAAGATGGACTTTAAGTCAAGGGATGAAGAAACGCGCTTGGGCGTTGAAATTTCAAAGTCACAGTCGAAGAAATTCTACCGTAATAACGTAAAGGTTAATAAAACCTCGGAGATAATAGGTGAATTCCGTGCGGTTTTGTTCTGTCCGTCGCACCTCGGTATTATAAAGGATGCGCCGTCTGTGAGAAGAAAATTTATTGACGTGGCAATTTCTCAGCTAAGGCCCGTTTATCTTAAGATGATGACAAGATACAATCAGGTTTTAGAGGAAAGAAACACGATAATAAAGATGAACCCACAGGAAAGGGAAGCAAATGAGGCTTTGATTGACGTTTACAGTGAGGAGCTTGCCTCGCTTTGCGCCGATATTGCCGATATAAGAAACGAATATATAAAAAAGCTCGACTATTGGGTTAAAATTTTCTTTAACGAAATGACCGATGGGCGCGAGGTGCCGAAAATCACCTACGAGTCAAACGGCGGCGAGGAGGATTTTGAAAACAGAGAAGCGTTGAAGCAAAGATATTTGCATCTTTTAACCGACTATAAGGAAAGGGAGTATAAATACGGCGCGACGCTTTTCGGAATCCATAAGGACGACTTAAAAATTGAGATAAACGGACGGGATTCACGCCTTTATTCCTCACAGGGTCAGCAGCGCTCGCTTGCCTTGGCAATGAAAATGGCAGAGGGCGAGATCAGCCGTGAGTCGAAGGGTGAATACCCCGTGTTCCTTTTTGATGACGTGCTATCCGAGCTTGACGACTCACGAAAGAAATATATTTTATCAAATATTAAGAACAGACAGGTTATTATAACCGCCTGTGACAGAAGCGTTTTTGAAAATAACGAATGCTGTCACTTTATAAATATTAAGGACGGAAAAAAGGGCGAAATACTAAATGAATGTATTTATTCCCAAGAGTCTGAAAACGGCGAAATTTCGCCTGAAACGGAGCTTTAAATGTACTTACATATAGGAAACAACAAGGTTGTGAAAAAATCTATGATTTTAGGCATATTCGACCTTGACTCAGCCACCGTTTCAAAAAATACAAGAAGCTTTTTAAGTATAGCGCAAAAGGAAAAAAGAGTAGTTACTCTTTCCTATGAGCTTCCAAAATCATTTATTGTAATGACACACGGCGAGGTATATCTATCCCCACTTAATACCTCATCAATAATAAAGGGCTAAAATAGCCAAAGGAGAAAATTATGGAAAATAACAAGGTAGAAAAAGAATACGGCGACGAGCAGATTCAGGTGCTTGAAGGACTTGAGGCTGTAAGAAAGCGCCCGGGTATGTACATAGGTACTACCTCAATTAGGGGACTTCACCATCTTGTTTACGAGATTGTTGACAACTCTATCGACGAGGCAATGGCAGGCTACTGCGACAAAATTACCGTAACTATATTAAAGGACGGCAGCGTTGCTATTCAGGATAACGGACGCGGCGTGCCTGCGGGAATAAACGCCAAAACGGGTACTCCGAACCTTGAGGTTGTTTTCCTTGTTTTACACGCAGGCGGTAAGTTTGGCGGCGGCGGATATAAAATCTCGGGAGGTCTTCACGGTGTTGGTGCGTCTGTTGTTAACGCGCTTTCCACCTGGCTTGAGGTTGAAAACTGCCACGACGGCAAAATGTACACCGAAAGATTTGAAAAGGGTAAGGTTGTGCGCCCGTTTGAGTGCGTTGGGGATGCACCCGAGGGAAGAAACGGTCTTTACGTTCGCTTTATGCCCGATGACACAATCTTTGAAACCGTTGAATTTGAATATGAAACTCTTTTAACGCGTCTTCGCGAGCAGGCATTTTTGAATGCAGGCATAAGAATTGTTTTCCGCGACGAGCGTGACGAGGATAATATAAAAGAGGAAGAGCTTTATTACGAGGGCGGTATCCGCGAGTTTGTTAATTTTATTAACAACAATAAGGGCGGCGGACTTATTCACAACGACGTTATCTATATGAAGGCGGAAAAGGGCGACATCACCGCCGAGGTTGCGCTTCAATATAACGACTCGTACAGTGAGGCAATAGTTACCTTTGCCAACAATATGGCAACGATTGACGGCGGTACGCATGAGATAGGCTTTAAGGAGGGACTCCGTAAGGTAACGAATGCGTACGGTAAGAAGCTCGGATTTTTGAAGGAAGGCGACAAGCTCTCGGGTGAGGACACACGTGAGGGACTTACCGCGGTTGTATCTGTTAAGCTGCCCGACGCGCAGTTTGAAAGCCAGACTAAGGCAAAGCTCGGTAACAGCGAGATAAGAACAATAGTTGATAATATCGTTTCGGAAAAGCTCAGCGAATACTATGAGGAAAACCCGGACGTTGCTAAAATAATTATTGATAAATCCTGTGCGGCTTCCCGTGCGCGTGAGGCGGCAAGAAAGGCAAGAGAGCTTGCACGCCGTAAGGGAGTTTTAGAGGGCTCAACCTTGCCTGGTAAGCTTGCTGACTGTCAGGACAGACGCGTTGAATATACAGAATTATTCCTCGTAGAGGGAGATTCCGCAGGAGGCTCGGCTAAGGACGGACGCGACTCACGCTTCCAAGCAATTTTGCCGCTTCGCGGTAAGGTATTAAACGTAGAAAAGAGCCGTCTTGACAAGGTTTATGCAAACGAATCGCTCATTCCTATTATACAGGCGCTCGGCTGTGGCATCGGTGAGGAATTTAACTCCGAAAAATTGCGCTACGGCAAGATTATAATTATGGCGGATGCCGACGTTGACGGAAGCCATATTCAGGTACTTCTTTTGACCTTCCTTTACCGTCATATGCGTCAGCTTATCGAGGACGGCCACGTATTCTTGGCTAAGCCGCCGCTTTACAAGATAACAAAGGGTAAGGCAGAAAGATACGCATTCTCTGATGAGGAAAGAGATAAAATCTTTGAGGAGCTTGGCGGCGGTCAAGCGGAAAGATATAAGGGTCTTGGTGAAATGGACAAGGAGCAGCTTTGGGAAACAACCATGGACCCAACGAAAAGAACCTTAATTAAGGTTGAAATAGGCGATGCAATTAGATGTGACGAAATCTTTTCACTCCTTATGGGTGATAAGGTTGAGCCAAGACGCGAGTTTATCGAGAAAAACGCTAAATTCGTTAAAAATCTTGATATATAATCAATCGAAATAGGATTGCGGAGAAAATAAGATGAGTGAAAAAGATATAAATCAATTGGATTATGAAAATACCGAGCAAATGATAGTCGGCAGAAGTATTGAATCAAGAGTGCCCGAGGCATTTTTGGAATATTCAATGTCGGTTATCGTTTCCCGTGCGCTCCCCGACGTGCGCGACGGTATGAAGCCCGGACAAAGACGCGTTATGTACGCGATGTATGAGGACCACCTAACAAGCGACAAGCCGTTTAGAAAATCGGCGACAACGGTTGGTAACGTGCTTGGTAGATACCATCCGCACGGCGACCAGTCCGTTTACGGTACTATGGTTAGAATGGCACAGCCGTTCTCACTCAGATATCCACTTGTTGACGGACACGGAAACTTCGGTAACGTTGACGGTGACGGCGCGGCTGCTTACCGTTATACCGAGGCAAGAATGTCAAAGCTCGCAAACGAGCTTATGAGCGATATTGAAAAGGACGTTGTTGACTTCGTTCCTAACTTTGATAACTCGCGTAAGGAGCCAACCGTGCTTCCTTCCCGTTTTCCAAACTTCTTGGTAAACGGCAGCGTTGGTATTGCGGTAGGTATGGCAACAAACGTGCCGCCACACAATCTCGGTGAGGTTATCGACGGTACAATTCACTTAATTGACAACCCCGACTGCACGGTTGCCGACCTTATGGAATATATCAAGGGTCCCGATTTTCCGACAAGCGCGACAATTTACGGCAAGCGCGGTATAATTGACGCATACGAAACGGGACACGGTCGTGTTATGGTTCGCTCAAAAGCAAAAATTGAGGAGGACCACCACCGTATTATCATTACCGAAATTCCTTATATGGTAAATAAGAGCCAATTGGTTGAAAGAATTGCCGACCTTGTTAAGGAAAAGCGCGTTGAGGGCATCTCGGGCATCCGTGATGAATCGGGCAGAGCCGGTATGAGAATAGTAATTGAATATAAGCGTGATGCAAACGCGCAAATTATATTAAATACTCTATACAAGAATACACAGCTTCAGGATACCTGCGCGGTTAATATGCTTGCACTCGTTAAGGGTGAGCCAAAGACGCTTAATTTAAAGCAGGTGCTTGAAAACTACGTTGAATTCCAAGAGGAGGTTGTGCTCCGCCGTACAAAGTTTGAGCTTGCAAAGGCAAAGGCAGAGGAGCATATCTACGAGGGCTACAAGATTGCACTTGACAATATTGACGAGATTATTTCAATAATCAGAGGAAGTGCAAGCACACCCGAGGCAAAGGAAAAATTAAAGGAAACCTTCTGTCTGTCCGACGAGCAGGCACAGGCAATTGTTGAGATGACACTCGGCCGTCTTTCAGGTCTTGAGCGTCAAAAGATTGAGGAGCGCTTACTCAAGCTCCAAGAAACAATTAAGGAATTAAACGAGATTATTACAAACGAGGGTAAGCTTAAATCACTTATCAAGGACGAGCTTTCCGAGATTAAGAGAAAATTTGCCGATAACCGCCGCACCGAAATAATCGACAGTGAGGAAGAAATCGACATTGAGGATCTTATCGAGCGTCACGAGTGTGTAATCACGCTTACAAATTCGGGATATATCAAGAGAATTCCCGCAGATACCTACTCCGCACAAAGACGCGGCGGCAAGGGACTTATCGCTATGCACACCAAGGAAGAGGACTTTATTGAAAAGGTTCTCGTTGCAAACAGCCACGATTATTTGCTTATGTTTACCGACAGCGGTAAAATCTTCGTGCGTAAGGTATATAGAATTCCCGAGGCATCAAGAACCGCAAAGGGCTCTAATATCATCAACCTTATCGAAATTGAAAAGGGTGAGCGCGTAACGGCTATGGTAACGCTTTCCGAGTTCATACACGGCGAGTACCTCACTATGGTTACGGAAAAGGGTGTAATCAAGCGTACGGATATCGCGGAATACGAATATCAGCGCAAGGGCGGTAAGATTGCCATTAATCTTGACGAGGGCGACAGGCTCATTTTCGTTGGCCACACAGACGGCACAAAGCATATTCTTATTGCTACAAAGAACGGCTACGGCGCGCGCTTTGACGAAAACAAGGTTAACGTGGTTGGCAGAACCGCGCGCGGAGTACGCGGAATTGACCTTCGCGCAGGTGATATAGTTTGCGGCGCGGTTATCGTTGATAATGACAAGCAGCTTCTTACAATTACCGAAAACGGCTACGGAAAGAAGAGCTTCTTTGACGAGTTTGAGCCGAGAAACCGCGGCATAATGGGTGTTATTGCTCATAATATCAGCGAAAAGACAGGTAAGCTTGCATCTATTGCGTGTGTTGACGATAACAAGGACGTAATGGTTATTACAAACGAGGGTGTTATCATAAGAACCGCAACTGACGTTATCCCAACATACAAGAGAAGCACAACGGGCGTTAAGATTATGCGTCTTGACGACGGTGCAATTGTTGCAAACACAACTCTTGTTGACAAGGAAGACGATGAGGAAAACGAGGCAGTATTTGACGGTACAGAAAACGCGCAAGAGGTAAACGAGACTGCCGAGGTAAGCGAGCAAGTAACCGAAAATAACGAAAAAACAGACACTCCCCCCGCCGAAAATGAATAAATTTGAGGCAAGCGATGACAAAAATAAATAAAAATTCAATAAGATTAGCTTGTATAGCCCTTGTATTTATATTTGTACTTGGGCTGACAGGCTGTCAGAAAAAGCTCACTGAGGAGGAGGCAACCTTGAAGGTTGCTGAATTAGTTGACGCATCCTACGAGCTTAATGAAATCGTTTTTGGAGAAGGGCTTGAATATATCGAAACCGAGGAATCAAAAAACACAAGATACGCGCTTGTTAAGGAAAACGATAAGTATAACTCAATATACGATATCGAGGTTGCTATTGGCAAGGTGTTCTCGGTTAAGTATTCAACCACTATGAAAAATACCGCGTTTGAGGGACAAAGCGGCGCAGTCGGCGGCACGGGTGTGCCCGCGCGCTACATCGAAAACAATCAGGGCTTTTTGGTGCTGAAGGAAAAAACCGTTCACGGTGAAAGCATAGACGGAGAAAAGCTTGATGACGGCTATTTTAGCATTGACGTTTTAAAATACGATACCTCAACTATTGAAATTAAGAAAATTTCAAGGCGCTTTATAGAGGCGTACGTAACCTCCTTAGGCGGCGAGCAAACAATTTTGGTTACGCTCATTTTAGAGGAAAACGGTTGGCGAATTGACTCACCGACGTATTGAAATTAAATCCATTTTGAAGGAGAAAATAATGGCAAAAAAGGCTACAAAGGTAACGAAGGCAGAGATGGTAACAAATGACCAGGAAAAGAAAAAGGCACTTGAAACCGCGCTCTCACAAATAAAAAAGGAATGCGGCGAGGAGTCGATAAGACGCCTTGGCGATAAGGCAGATATTCAAATAGGAGCTATTTCAACAGGCTCATTAACGCTTGACTTGGCACTTGGCGTTGGCGGACTTCCAAAGGGCAGAATTATAGAAATTTACGGTCCTGAATCCTCGGGTAAAACAACTATTGCGCTTCACGCGGTTGCCGAGAGCCAAAAGCTTGGCGGCACAGCGGCATTTATCGATGCGGAGCACGCACTTGACCCCGTATATGCAAAGGCAATAGGCGTTAATATTGACGAGCTTTTAGTTTCTCAGCCCGATAACGGTGAGCAGGCGCTTGAAATTACGGAAAAGCTCGTTTCCTCGGGTGCGGTTGATATTATAGTTGTTGACTCCGTTGCGGCGCTTGTTCCAAGACAGGAAATTGAGGGCTCAATGGGAGATTCTCATATGGGACTTCAGGCGCGCCTTATGTCACAGGCACTAAGAAAGCTCTCGGGCGCTATTGCAAAGACAAACTGTATTGTAATTTTTATCAACCAGCTTCGTGAAAAATTAAACGTAATGTACGGAAACCCCGAAACAACAACTGGCGGACGTGCGCTTAAGTTCTACGCGTCGGTAAGAATTGACGTAAGAAAGGCGGACACCCTTAAAAACGGCACCGTTGCATACGGTAACCACGTAAAATGCAAGGTTGTTAAAAATAAGGTTGCGCCACCGTTCACGGTTGCCGAATTCGATATGATTTACGGCAAGGGTATTTCAAAATCCTCCGAGATTATCGACATTGCAATTGAGCTTGGACTTGTTTTGAAGAGTGGCTCTTGGTTCTCATACGAGGGCTCAAAGATTGCACAGGGCAAGGACAACGCAAGAAAATATTTTGAGGACAACCCGGAGCTTATGAGCGTCCTTGAAGAAAAAATCAAGGAAAAATTATCAAACCAAGAAGCCACACCAGATGAGGACTTCGACATCGATAGCGACGATTTCGACCTCGATTCACTTAATTTGGATTAAAATATGGAAAACGAAATCTATTACAAGGTAGAAAAAATCAAAAAAACACCTGCGGGCAGAATTTTTTGTATAAAATCAAATATGGGCACTGTTTTTGAAATGCTTGTTTCAAATGAGCAGTACGAAAGATTTGACATTGAAGAGGGCGAGATAATATATGATAAGCATTTTCTTGAAATCAGAGAGGAAATGCTGTTTGACAACGCTCGCCGCGCGGCATTTTCTATTCTTTCCTGCGGTGAAAATAATAAAAAAGCGCTTGTAACCAAGCTTCAGGCTCGCGGCTATTCCTACGAGCTTTGCAAAAACGTTGCAATTTATATGGAGCACAGAGGTTATATAGACGAGAAAAAGCAAATTAAGCTTCTTTGCCAAAACTACCTTAAAAAGAAATATGGCAAGCTTAAAATTATAAACGAGCTCGTTGCCCACGGCTATCAGCGTGAGGACGTGCAGGAGTTTGTAAAGAAAAACCTTGAAAAGGTCAACTTTGCACAAAACTGTGCTTACATTATCGAAAACAAATTTATGCCGCTTTCGGGTAACTCCGACGATGTAAAGAAGATGATGGGCGCGCTCCTTCGCTACGGCTACAACATTGGAGAAATCAAAGAGGGCATAAAAATCGCAATAGACAGGAGCAAGGGACAAGATGAGTAAAATCGGCTTTGTTTCACTTGGTTGTCCGAAAAATCAGCTCGATACCGAGGTTATGCTCGCTCACCTTTTTAAGGCGGAATATGAAATCACGCCTGAGCCAACCGAGGCAGATATTGTTATAATAAACACCTGCGCATTTATAAACGATGCAAAAAAGGAGTCAATCGACAATATTTTAGATATTGCTTGGCTAAAGGAAAACGCAAATTTAAAGGGCATTGTGGTAACGGGCTGCTTGGCAGAGCGATACCGCGACGAATTGCTCACCGAGTTTCCCGAAATTGACGCGGTGCTCGGTACGGGAAGCGTGCATTCTATCGTAGATGCCGTTAAAAAGGTGGAGAATGGCGAGCGCTTTTCGGAATATAAGGACAAAAATGAGGTAGCGCTCGGCGGCGACAGAGCAGTTTTGACTGAGGACAAAGCATACGCCTACCTTAAAATTTCCGAGGGCTGTAACAACCGCTGCACCTACTGTGCAATACCGCTTATTCGCGGAAAATTCCGCTCGCGTCCTATGGACGAAATTATTGAGGAAGCAAGGTCACTCGTTTCAATGGGCATAAAGGAGCTTATAGTTATAGGTCAGGATACAACCGCCTACGGCGTTGATATTTACGGCGAATATAAGCTGCACGAGCTGCTTTCGCGCTTGGCTAAGGAAACTGACGTTGCTTGGCTTCGCATTTTATACTGCTATCCCGATAAGATAACGCCTGAGCTTATAAACGAGCTGAAAACAAACGAAAAGCTCGTTAAGTACATAGACATTCCCGTGCAGCACATCAGCGACTCCGTGCTTAAAAAAATGAACAGGCGCGGTGACGGAAAATTAGTGCGCGAGGTAATGAAAAAGCTACGCGAGATTGAGGGAATTGCAATTCGCTCAACGGCGATTGTAGGCTTCCCGGGTGAGAGCGAGGATAATTTTAACGAGCTTTGCGAGTTCATCCGTGAGGTGAAATTTGACCGCTTCGGCGCGTTTACCTATTCGCGCGAGGAGGACACTCCTGCATACAATTTGCCCGATCAAATAGACGAGCAGGTGAAGCAGGACAGATATGATATTTTAATGCGCGAGCAGCTATCCGTTATAGAGGAATATAACGAAAACCGACTCGGCAAGAAAATTACCGTGCTTTGCGAGGGCTACGACACAGCAGAAAAAATCTACGTGGCAAGAAGTGAGCACGACGCCCCCGATATTGACGGAAAAATATTTTTTACCGCCAAAAAACGACACAGGGCAGGCGATTTTGTCAAGGTTAAGATTGTCGAGGTGCTTGACGATTTTGATTTTTTGGCAAAGGAAATATAGCTTATTTATAATACGGTAAGATGTATTTTTAATAATTACACCTTCCGAGTAAGGAGAAAAAATGAACGTACCAAATATTTTAACAATTTTAAGGGCACTTTTAGTTCCCGTTTTCATCTCGGTGCTTATTTATTTAGAGCCGTTTCCCGCAGCCTGCGGATTTATCGCGGCGGCAGTATTCGGCATCACCTCACTTACCGATATGCTTGATGGCAAGATTGCAAGAAAATACAATCTTGTGACAACCTTCGGCAAGGTTATGGACCCGCTTGCCGATAAATTTATGGTTTTCTCGGCAATGATTTCAATTACCGTTAAGTTCTTCATCTTAAGCGGCAAGAGCGACGCGGGCGTAAACGAAAAGGTGCTTGCAAATGTGCTCCTTTGGGTGACAACAATTGTTGTGCTCCGTGAGCTTGCAGTGACCTCAGTACGTCTTGTTTCGGCACAGGGCGGCGGCGGTGTTATCCCCGCAAACTTCTTCGGCAAGGCAAAGACCGTAACGCAAATTATCGCTATTTTGATAGTTTTACTTGAATACGCAATAAATATCGGCTTCGGCGTAAATACGCTTTGGATAGCATCGTATATTTCACTTGCACTTATGACGTTTATGACGGTTGCTTCGGGCGTAAACTATTTTGTTTTGAATGCGAAATATTTTAAGGCATAATTGTAAATAAAAAATAAGAGGGTGACACATTAAGGCACAACCATAAACCACAAAAAGCGCAAAATAGTACAAGGCGTTAACCGTAAGAGAAATTAGGTTGAAAAACTCCGTTTTTCTTCATATATGTGGTTTATTATCTCCGATTTTTTCTCTGCCGTACGCAAGTACGGCGACGATAAAAAATCGAAGATTTCTGCTCTTAATCTGCCTACCCTCTGACTAAATTAGGGCATCTCATTAAGAATAAAAAGCAGAATTTCGTGACGAAATTCTGCTTTTTGTCGTTATTTAGACGAAGCCTATTGATTTTGCTGGATTCTTAATGAGCCAGCCCCTTTTTATGTTAATAATATTGTTGCTTTTATCAAAAATACAAAATACAACAAAAATTTACAAATAAAGACCTTTTTCATATATTGACAATAAAATAGTGCGGTGATATAATTAATTCACAGATGAAAAATACTGTAAAATAAGACACGGGGGAGGGGAAAATATGCCTGAAATTTCAGAGCTGAGAGAGCAGCTTTACGAGCTTTCAAACAAGGTTGAGGAATACAAGGACAGTCACAAGGATATATTGACAGGCAAGGACGAGTATATTGCCCTTCGCATAAAAAAGCCGACGCAAAAGGAAATAAAGGACGAAAAGGAACCGTTTTCCTCAGCACCGATAAGAGTCGGGCTTCTCGTTTTGTTGCTTTTGTGTGTTGCAATTTGCGGCTTTAGCTTGGTGGCTTATTGGATTTTGCGTCTTATCACGCTTTTGTTGCCTACTATTGCTATTGTTACACTTATTTTTTCAATAATTGCCTTAGTTGTCGGGCTTTTCGGCGCATACGGCGTTGCCTCGTTTGCGTTTTTGATGACTGCCGAGGTTGCTTATACGTTTATTTCAAGGCAAATTTATAAAAAGCGTCTGCAAACGAATAAGGAAAACAGGGAGTTTAACGAAAAGGAATTTCCGATTTTGTGGCGTGAATACCAAAATGAGGTTGAGCATTTAACGCACGAATACGAAAAAACCGTTGCAAGGGCTAACCATAAAATCGACGAGAATGAGGAATATTTTAAGGAGCATAAGTCGCTCATCAACAAAAAATATTACCGCGACCTTGACAGAATTATAGCGGTAATTGATGACCAAAGGGCAAGTAAATTAAGCGACGCCATTAACCTCGTTATACGTGATAAGCGTCTTGAGCGCGCAACGACAAAGGTAAGAAGCTATCATGTTACAGAGAATAGCGGCCTATACCCTCAAGATATAGAAAAGAGAATGACCGTGCGCCCGTATAACTGCCAAAGCTGCCCGAAAAATTGCACCTGCATTAAGCTTTATTGCCGTATGAATGAATTTTTCGACAAAAAAGAGGACGAAATAATCGAGGCGGAAATACGCGAAGCACATATGGGAAACACCTGTTTATAACACCACAAAAAGCACCGATTGTCGGTGCTTTTTGTGGTTAAAATCGGATTGTGAAATCGAAAAATCTTGGCTTTTGATTTTCTTAATAATACCGTTAATTTGCTAATGAAATCATGATATTATGATATCAAAATTTGATAAAGGAAAAAGGGCTTCGTTGAAGCCCTTTTTGTATTAAGCATTGTATGTGATAACAACATTTCCTCTGTCGGGAACTGCGTTAACGTAAACGTATCCGTTTTCCAAGAAGAACTCAACAGCCTCACCGTTTTGCGTTGCGGTGATTTTGTCAGCCGTCCAGGAGTCGTCAACGTCAACCTCTACTGTAAGAGCGTAGTTGAACATAAGGTCATCGAGCGTGTCGGTGATGTTAAATACAACCTCGTTTTCGCTGCGTGAAATTGTTTCAACCGTGGAGTAAATTTGCTCCTTCATATACTGAATAAGCTCGGTATATGAGCATACCCAAATGCCTGTTTGGTCAAGATACTTAAACTTGGAGTTTGTCGATGTATATGTTGACCAGATTGTACCGCTTTGACCTATCTCGTGTAAGCACTCAACTGTCATACCGCCAACGGAGAGAATCTCGTTGATACCCTTTTCGTATGAGCCGAGAGCAGTGTGGTTCATCTTATACTGACCGCTATTGTCGTTTTTGAATACGAACTCGCCGTCAACTAAGTCATATGAGCCAACCTCAACCCACTCAAAGTAGTTATCAAGGAGCTTGCCGCTTTCGTCTTTAATTTCAATGTACCTGTAAGTACCGTTGGTAATTCCGATATCCTTAAGACGGTTGGACTCGGTATCGTAAACGTAGTTTACACTAAGCTCATCGTTAGCAACGTAAGCGTATGTGTTAGGAAGCTTGATAAGTGAGTGTGTGCCGCCGTTATCAACAAATGAGTAGCTGCCGTTATTAAGGACATAGCCGCCGCTTGTTTCCTCGTAAATCGGAGTATTGAGCTTTTCAAAAACGAGATTGCCGTTTTCGTCAACCACTTGCTCGCCCGTTGCTTCGTCGATTACGGGAACTTCGGTTATTACCTTATATTTTTTACTTGCAAGCTTTCCATCCGTGCTAACGTAAACGTAAGGACCCTCGGTTTGGTCGGACTTAGAGATATATGAGTTCATATTACCCCAAGCGCGTCTTGTTGAAATCCAAACAGGCTCACCTGTTGAGGTAAGAGTATCCTGAGTAAAGATAACCTCGCCTGTTTCCTCGTCAACAGTGATTGAACCAACGTAAGCGGATTGACCGTAGCCATTTGTCTTTAATTCGTCAATTAAGTTGTAGAAGTATTTTGAGTTGCCGCCGTTACGTGCACTTGACATAATGCCCGTTACGTATTCGGACGTGCCCGTTGAGGTTGCACCGTTTGGTGTTGCAAAGCCAAGGATTCTTTGACCTGCAAACTTGCTCATAAACCAGTAGTGTGCGTTGTGTACGTCACTTAAAAGTGAGTTTTCACTGATAATGCCCGAGTAGTAGCCACCGTGAGTATAGGAGTGTGAGCCAAGGTCGAGAACACCCGTTTCAAAGTATTCCTGCCAGTTTTCAACGTATGCGTCGCAGAAGGTGATAGAAAGAACCGCGGTTGCCTTCCAGCCGTAGTGCTGAAGCTTTGGAATGAGCCATTCGTACGTGCCGATATAGTTACCGTCGTCGAAGGTCTGTGCCCAAGCCGCAGGTGCGTTGTTCTTGTATGTTGTGATTTTTATATCCTCGTAGTCGTTATAGTAATTGGTGATTCTTTCAGCGTCACAGTCGGGCTTTTGGCAAACAGAATGCTTTGTGCCCGCATCCTTACCGCTTGCCGCCGTCAAAATTTCATACTCACCCCAAAGGTGTCCGTATGAGTCAATAGCGTCGGTCTTGGTTTTAAGACCGCAGCCATAGCACTCAACAAGTGTGTAGCCTGCATCCGTACAGTTAGGTGAAACTGTTTCAACTGTCTTAAATGAGCCATGCTTACAGCCTGTATAGGTTTCGATACCGTTTGGATTTGACGGTGAGCTGATTACCGCCTGCTCGGTAGCCGTAACTGCATTAAATTCGTAAACGTAGCTTTCCCAACAAGCTGATTCCTTAGTAACAACGAGCTTTACAGATGATGTGAATTTTTCAATATCAACTGTAAAGATAGCGCGCTTTACATCATTAGTGCCGTCATTAACCATTGCAATAGCGCCGCTTGAGGTTAAGTCGCCGCTTGTTTTCAGCTTACCGTTTACAACCTCGCAGGTAGCACCCTTAATCCATTCGCCGCTTTCACTTAAATAGTGAATTTCAAACGTTTTTGTGCCGTTTGCGGGAACGGCAAATTGAACTGCCGCCACAAACATTTCATCGGGGAATGAAATAGTTGCGAAAACCTCTTGGTCAGTTCCTGCCTTGCTCTTGTAGTCGGTATACCAATATGTAAACATACTGCCGTCGTTGAGTCCCTCAGCACCCGATGCCCAAGAGTTATATTTTCCCGATATTGAGTACGATGACGAGCTTGCGAGGCTTGAAACAACGCGCTCGGTATTTTCAACGTATGCCATAACGGAAATATCGTAAATCATAGCAGGAGTATATCTTGATGAATGCTTAACTGTTAAGCGGAGTGAATCTGTGTTGATAGGAGCATCAAGCTCATATGCAACAGTGCCGCTAACGCCCGATGCAATTGCATTTTTATCTGAAAGAGTAGTTACAAACGTCCACTCTCCGTCGATAAGCGCCTCAAGGTCATAAGCAACGTAGCAGTCCTCGCCAAGCTCCCATGAGGTGTAGTACGGTACTATTAAGCTGATCATACCGATATCAAATTTTTGTGCGAAGGAGATAGTTATTGTATCGCCCGAGAAGGCTGCACCGTCAGCGAGTGTGTCAGCACACCAGAAGGTGTTTGAGCTGTCGTCAATTGCCTTGTCAATCGTACAAACGGTGTAGTATGACGATGCAAAAATACCTGCGGTCTTTGCAATATTAACGAAGGATTCATTAACGTACTTGCCGCCTGTGTATGTGTAGTTGCCGATATCTATGTCCCAAAGCAAGTCTTCCATTTCGGAAACAGATGGAATGTCAAAAATTTGTTGCTTACCGCAAACCTCACAAATTCTTGCCTCTTGTCCGCCTGTGTACATTGTCGGCTCGATTATTGTAACGTATTCATTTCCGTATTCATGTATGCCCGTTGCGGGAATCTTAGCAAACTCTCTGTCGTAACCGCATCCGCGAGTGCAATATTCGTGTGAATAGCCATCCTTAGCACAGGTAACAGGATAAACGTCAACCTTCAAGTCGTGGCCGAGCTTTGGAATATTGGTAAATGTTTCAAGACCGCATTTTACGCACTTAACGTACTCTCTGCCTGCTTTTTCACAGGTTGCGGCGTATGATTTTGAGGTAACGGGAACGGTTTCCTCGTGCTGGCAGAAGCTGCCGCCGCCTGCATACCAAGCGGTTAGTGTAACGTCAGCCGTTACTGTGCCTGTTTCAAAATTCCATTTTGAGCTTGATTGCTTTGAAGCATACCAGCCGGAGAAAATTGATCCGTCCTTGGTTGGCTTCGGCGGCTCGGGAATTTTATCGCCTTCCTTGACCTCAATTGTAAGCTCACCGTCAAAGCTGCCGCCGTTAGGATTAAACGTAACGGTGTAGGAAGGACGGTTGTCGTCGGTGTTTCCGCCATCACACGAGGCGAGGAAGAAAACACAGAGGACACAAGCTAAAATCAAGGAAGCTATAAGTAATTTCTTTTTCATTTTGTCTCCTTGTCTACGAAGTGTAGCTTCGTATGTGAATGTGCGATTTTACAAAAGTTCCCCCGAAAAATATTTTCGAGGGAACAAGTAAAAGCTATTATTGTGGAACTACAAGAATTGCAATCTCGCTCCAGTAGTCAGAACCGTTTGAAGGTGATGGCTGAGTAATTACAATCTTTGTAACTGCCTTACCAACGTTGAATGGCTTAGTTGCGCTATCGCCTGAGCCGAATGCACCAACGCCAAGGTCCTTTTGTGTACCGTCATCAAAGAATACAACTACGTTATATGCAGCTGAGCCGTAACCGGTAACGGCGATAATATCAACGTATGTAGCTTCCTTTGCTTCGATTGTAACAGTCAAAGCGCCTGTACCCTTAGCCGCGATTGGTTTATCTGAGTAGTTGTTATCAAAGAGGTTAGCGCCCTTGTCGCCGCCCCAGCAATCGCCGTCGATAACAGGTGTCTTGAATGAGCCGTATGCGATGTTTTCAAGCGGATCTGCTTCCTTTTCATCACATTCTACGCAAATACGTGAACGAACCATACCGCTGTCTGTTGTTGCGATTGTCCAGTTGCCGAACTTGTGGCCGAGTGCCTCTTGTGTTACGTTATATTCTGTATGACCGCAAACACCGCAAACTCTTGATGACTGTGCAGGTGTTGTGCAGGTTGCCTCAGTTGCCTCCTGCCATGCGTTCCATGGGTGGTTTTCAGTACCGTCAAGACAGTAAATAATTCTTTCCCAAACAGGGGAGAGAACAAGGTCACCGTTTACCTGAGTGGTAAGAGAAACTGAATTGCCCGAAGCATCCTTCCAGCCCTTGAACTTGTAGTCAGGACGTGTAGCGGTTGGAAGCTTTGAGATAACAGTTGAAACTCTTTGTCCCTTAACAATCTCAAGGAACAAAACGTCACCGAGAAGCTCCTCATCGGGGCCAACTGTAAATTCAACTGTAACAAGGTCACCCTTTGGTGCCCAAAGAGCAACGATTTCCATTTCATATTCTGCCTTTGTTCTACGGTCAACCTCCCATCTTTCGTTGCCGTCCTCATACCAACCGAGGAACTCATATCCGCCTCTTGTTGGGGTTGGAAGCTTTCCGATGGATTCACCGATAGCTACTTCAAATTCGTCTGCTGTACCTTCAGGAAGGGTACCGCCGTTTGGATCAAGGTAAATTGTAACCTTCTCAGTGTCGTCACTGCCGCCTGTACAAGCTGCGAGAGAAACAACGAAGAGAGAAACGAGAACCAAAAGAATTACCTTGAAGAGTGTGTTTCTTTTCATTTTGTTTTTCCTTTCAGAAATTATTATTTGACGCGCCCGCGTGAGCGCAATCTTTTGCTTTATAATTATAACAAAAAACAAAGCCAAAGTAAATAGCGCAAGTGGCTAAATTACCCAAATCTACATTTTGCACAAAAATCCGAAATAAAAAAGAAAATGCACAAGGTAGGTTTTGTGCATTTTCACTATATTATAAATAAAATGAATTGTTTCTCTGAAACTTGAATTGAAGCATAGCTTCATGAATTGTGCTAAAGCACATAAATTGTTTCTTCGAAACATTAACAGTATTTGCCATTTTTCAATGCCATCGGCAATTTATGCAACTTGTTGCAATACATGACCGCAGGTCAATTCATGAAATGAAGTTTTCAATTCATGTTGCAAAGCAACAATTCACGTCCAAAGGACAATTCATTCTCTTGGAACTACTTTCCAAGAGTTAAATCGCTTGCGATTTTCTTTAGCTTCGCGTTGATTTCGGGATCTGTGTCCTCGGGCTCGTATGTAACGAGCGTTGCATCCTTGCCTGTAAAGAAGCCGTACATAGTGAGTCCCGCCAAATATCTGCCGTAGTCAAGGGAGAGGTGGAAGCCGTCGCGGTTGATATTTCTTTTTCCTTGAAATTCGGGCAAAGCGCGTGCCGCCTCAATTGCTTCACCGTTTGGAATTACCTCAAGGCTGTGCTTTTCGGCATAAAAATTACTTGTCTTTATAATGGCGTCAATCATTTTTCCTCTGTCATTGCCGTAATTTACAAAGCCGGCGTGTGTGCTATTGTCGTCATATGCCCAGGTTCTATGGAAAACAATCTTGGCATTTGGACATTTTTCTTTAATAAATTCAATTATATTGGTTAAAAATGGCTCATAGGTTTCGGGCATACCCGAAAGGTGGCTGACCTGCTGAACGGTTACAAAATCCCATTTTTTCTTTGTAAGCGCATCGTTTATAGACATCATTTTAAGCATTCTGCCGTTCTTCTGCCACTCGTAGTCGGCACGCGCTTCAACAATATTGTTCCAATGCGTTTCCAAAGAGCAGCCGCCGATATAAAGGTTGCGCACGTAAATTTCACCGTCTGAAATCTGATGCAAATATCTTGTTGAATCCTCTGAAAAGCTGTTTCCTATGCAAAGTACGTTCAAAATAATTACCTCATTATATTAAAGTTATTGTTTTCTCTTAATGGCGCGGTAAATGAATTGTCGCAAGCGACATGAATTGTTGTTTCACAACATGAATTGAAGCAAAGCTTCATGAATTGTGCTAAAGCACATAAATTGTTTCTTTGAAACATGAATTGGCTTCGCCATTCGCTTTTAATGCCAGTGTCAATTCACGTTGCAAAGCAACGTATCCCTTGATACGTGTCGCGGCGCACAAGCTCCTTGTCAATATCGTTGATTACCGTTACCTTCCTCTTTGACCAAAGGGGAGCGAGCAGAGTGCTTTCTATGCCGTCACCTGTCACGCGCTCAATAACAATATCGTCGGGGAGCAGCTCAATTTGGTCACAAACCGTGTCAATATACTCCTGCCTGTCGATAGGGGTGTAAGCACCGCTTTCGTACATTTGGGCGAGGGGAGTGTCTGAAATTACGTGTAAAAGGTGAATTTTTATTAGGTCGGGATGTAAATTTGCGACACAGGTCGCGGTGTTTTTCATATCCTCGCGCGTTTCGTTTGGCAAGCCATTTATAATGTGAATGCCGATTTTGACGTTTGGCGCGCCTTGTCTCAGACGGTTGAAGCCGTCAACAAAGGTATCATAATCGTGCCCGCGGTTTATCAGCTTAGCGGTTTTATCATTCGCGCTTTGCAGTCCAAGCTCAACCGTAAGAGGCACCTTTTTTGAAATATCGTTCAACACGGAAATTATTCCGTCGTCAAGGCAGTCGGCACGCGTGGCAATATCGATCATTACACAGCCGTCAAATTCAGACACGTGGTCGAGGATTTTTCTTAAATTATCGGGGAATGTGTGCGTATTTGTGTATGCTTGCAGATACGGAATGAAGCTTTTTGTCTTCCATTTTCCCGTCATGACCTCAATGCCCTCGCGGTATTGCTCCGAAAGCGGCAAGCAAGCGCGAGATAAGCCTGCGCCACTACCGCCAGAGCAGTAAATGCAGCCGCCGTGTCCAACCGTGCCGTCAATATTCGGGCAGGTAAAGCCGCAGTCAAGCGGGATTTTTGCGCACTTTTCGCCAAAGCGGTGTCTTAAATAATAATCGTAGGTGTGGTAGCGCTTGTTCGTGTCGCTATACTTAAACGGATTTTCGCTTACCTGTGAAATACTATCGCCCCCTTGGCTGAAATTTCCGCGCTTCGCGCTATACGAATATTTTACAACAAAGATAATGTCAAATCAAGAGAAAAAAACAAATTTCAAAAAAGCGGGAGGAAGAACCCCTCCCCTACGGAAAAATCAAAAACAAACAAAAAACCGACAGGCAAGCCTGTCGGTTTTGGAGCTACTAATCGGAATCGAACCGATGACCTCATCCTTACCAAGGATGTGCTCTACCAACTGAGCCATAGTAGCATTATTTCCACGCGAAAATATTATAGCAAATAGAAACTGTTTTGTCAAGCGGTTTTTTCAAAACAGGGAAAATAAATAATTTTTAATATTTATTGACTTGAAATATAGCCTGTGATATAATTTCATTGGTACCTATGTACCCGGAGAGCACCATTTACGGTGGCGGTTGCTTCCCTTAATCGGGAACGCAGATTTCTTTTTTGCCTTCCCGAAGAGGGGAGGTGATGCTAATGTTCGTTACTTGGGAATTGCTGTTCCTGCTTGCAGGACTTGTATTTTCGATATTAACATACATAGACAATCATAACAAAAAGAAATAACCGCCTCAGCGACCAAACTTGAGCGGTTAATTTCTTAATCATATCGAGTTGGAAGCAACCGTCATCGGTGCTCTCCGTTATTATTATACATCTTTGATGGCGAAATGTCAATACCTTTAGAAAATTTAGCTTTTAACTTCGCAAAGCAACAATCAGAGGGACAAGAGCGGTGGGAGAAAGTGCAAGGGACGTCTCGCCGTCGTACTCGTCCCCTATGGGATGTCACTCGTGATTAAAAAGCACATCAATAAAAACGGGAGGAGCAAGCCCCTCCCCTACATTATTCATGTTTCGTAGAAACAATTCATGGCACAGCCAATTTATGTCTGCAAGACAATTTATGATGCGAAGCATCAATTCATGTGATTTTATTTTGCTCACAAAATAAAATCATCGGGAACAGGAGACTTAACATCCAAACGCTTTTTGAGGTTATACTCACTGCGTGGGTTGATAAGCTCACGGTAGTCAAGGTCGCCGCGCTCAAGTGCGGTAACAATGGTTTCAGCGGTAGCGATGTTTGTTGCCAAAAGTGTATTGTGCACGTCGCAAAGGCGCAAAAGGTTTTGCTCAACTGCGAGGTGTCCGTTATAATACGAATCATTGTGCGGTGTGGTTGAGCGGAAATAGAAAAGAATATCTATTTCGTCATATGAAATGCGCGATGCAATTTGCTGCTCACCACCAAGCTCACCCGAAAGAAGACGCTCAATTTTGAGTCCCGTTGCTTCGGAGATATACTGACCCGTGGTGCTTGTCGCGCAAATAGAGTGCTTGCTTAGAATTCCGCAATACGCAATACAAAATTGCGTGATTAGTTCTTTTTTAGTATCGTCTGCAATGATGGCAATTTCCAAAGTGGGTACACCTCCTAAATAAGCTTTTTTTAATGATATCATAAAAGAACGCTCTTGTCAATAAAAACGACAATATTTTTTGTATTTTTTGCCCAAAATCCATTCAAAAATTCAATCTTAAAAAAGCACTTTTCGTCATTATAGCCAAAAATGTATATATAAATTCATTCAATTGCACAAAAAACCAATTCGCGCGCCAATAATATTTATACATATTTTTGCTAAAAAATATACTGAATCATATTGACAAATTTAACGCACTCTGCTATAATATTAAAAACTTAAAGGAGGACTTACAAATGAAGCTTTTCACACCATTTAACGTTGATGAAAATTTTGTAAGTGATGCTCTTTTCGGTACCACCGTTTTCGGTAATGATAATATTGTTGTTTTTCCCGGTTTTTGTGATGTGCACGTTCACTTCAGAGAGCCGGGCTTTTCTTATAAGGAAACGGTAAGGACGGGCTCACTTTCCGCAGCAAACGGCGGCTACACGGACGTTTGCACAATGCCAAACCTTAAGCCCGCACCCGACACGAGGGAAAATATTGAGGTGCAGCTCGATATTATAAAAAATGATGCAAAAATAGGCGTCTATCCGCTCGGTACGATAACCAAGGGGCAAAACGGCGCAGAGGTTGCGGATTTTGAAGAAATGAAGGATTTGGCAATCGCCTTTTCAGACGATGGGCGAGGCGTGCAAAATGATGAGGTAATGGCGCTTGCAATGCAAAAGGCAAGGGAGCTTGACAAAATCATTGTTGCTCACTGCGAGGTGAATGACCTCCTAAACGGCGGCTACATTCACGACGGCGAGTTTTGCCGAGAAAACGGAATGAAGGGCATTTCCTCCGAGAGTGAATGGGCGCAGGTAAAGCGCGATATTGAATTAGTAAAGAAAATAGGCTGCAAGTACCACGTTTGCCACATCTCAACGAAGGAAACGGTTGAGTTAATAAGGCAGGCAAAGCGTGACGGCGTTGACATCACCTGTGAAACAGGGCCGCACTACCTTGTGCTTAACGATATGCAAATTAAGGACGAGGGACGCTTTAAAATGAATCCGCCGATAAGGAGCGAAGAGGATCGCTTAGCGCTTATCGAGGGCATAAAGGACGGCACAATTGATATGATTGCAACCGACCACGCGCCGCACTCAAAGGAAGAAAAAAGCAAGGGCCTAAGTGGCAGCAATATGGGTGTTGTCGGGCTTGAAACCGCGTTTGCGGTGATGTACACTCACCTTGTTAAAACAGGCGAAATCACCCTTGAAAAGCTGATTGAGCTTTTGGCACACAACCCAAGAAAGCGCTTCGGCATTGAGCTTGGCGAGTCATATACGGTCTTTGACCTCGGCGAAAAATTCACCGTTGACCCCGAAAAATTCCTTTCAATGGGTCGCGCAACACCCTTTGAGGGCGAGGAGCTTTACGCAAAGTGCCTCTTAACCGTCAAGGACGGAAAAATTGTAACGCTTTACGGCAAGGAAGCGTAATTAAATCGGTAAAAAATTAAATTCACATAAATACGTATGCAAAATTAAGAGCTTTAGAGGGCGAATGAAAATCCGTGAACGCGAAGCCGTCGGCGTACCTCTGTACGGCAGTGCGAGCGAACGCGGATAGAAAAGCAAAAGAAATTTTTGAAGAAAATTTCTACCTTAAAAGGTGTGAAATCGTCTTGAAAAGCTAACTTTAATAAATAAAAATTGCTTTTCGTTTTCATCGTTCTATAAAGGTCTTCGGGAGGAGTAAAAAATGGCAAAAAGAACAGATATTAAGAGAGTTATGATCATCGGCTCAGGTCCAATTATCATCGGACAGGCAGCCGAGTTTGACTATGCGGGCACACAGGCGTGTCTTGCACTTAAGGAGGAGGGCTACGAGGTTATTCTCGTTAACTCCAACCCTGCGACAATTATGACAGATACATCAATTGCGGACAAGGTATATATGGAGCCGCTTACGCTTGAATACGTTGCAAAAATCATTCGTCACGAGCGTCCCGACGCAATTGTACCGGGTATTGGCGGTCAAACAGGTCTTAACCTCGCTATGCAGCTTGAAAAGAAGGGTATTCTTAAGGAAAACGGTGTTGAGCTTCTCGGCACGTCCTCAAAGAGCATTGAAATGGCAGAGGACAGAGAGCTTTTTAAGGAGCTTTGCCAAAATATCGGCGAGCCTGTAATTCCTTCAGAGATTGCAAACAATATGGATGAGGCAATGGCGGCTATTGAGAAAATCGGCTTCCCCGTTGTTCTTCGTCCCGCATTTACTCTCGGCGGCACAGGCGGCGGCTTTGCCTACAATATGGACGAGTACGTGGAGCTTGCACAGGGTGCGCTTACCGCATCTCCCGTTCACCAGGTGCTTGTTGAAAAGAGCGTAAAGGGCTACAAGGAAATCGAGTTTGAGGTTATGCGCGACGGCGAGGACAACGCAATTACAATTTGCGGTATGGAAAACATTGACCCCGTTGGCGTACATACAGGCGACTCACTTGTTGTTGCTCCTATTTTAACGCTGAGCGAGCAAGACCACAAGATGCTTAACGATAGCGCGATTAAGCTTATTAAGGCACTCAAAATCTCGGGCGGCTGTAACGTGCAGTTCGCACTTAACCCCGAAACGAGCGAATATTATCTTATCGAGGTTAACCCACGCGTTAGCCGTTCCTCAGCGCTTGCATCAAAGGCAAGCGGCTATCCTATCGCAAGAGTAACCGCTAAGGTTGCGCTTGGAATGACACTTGACGAGATTGAGGTTGCAGGCACGAGAGCTTCACACGAGCCGAGCCTTGACTACATCGTTGCAAAGTTCCCACGCTTCCCGTTTGACAAGTTCACAACCGTTCCAAACAAGCTTGGCACTCAAATGAAGGCAACGGGCGAGTGTATGGGCATTGGCTCTAACCTTGAGGAATGCTTGCTTAAGAGCGCGCGCAGCTTGGAGATCGGCGTTTGCCACCTTCATATGGTTAAGTTTGACGCGCTTTCAACCGATGTAATTAAGGAATATATAAACGAGTTCCACGACGACAACGCCTTTGCCATTTGTGAGCTTCTTCGCCGCGGTGTAACCACGTGCGAGCTTCACGAGATTACCAAGATTACGGAATATTTCCTTAAGTCCTTCGAGAAAATCGTTAAGATGGAAAAATTACTTTCCGAAAACGTAAAGAACGCCGAGGTAACAAAGGCGGCTAAGGAAATGGGCTTTAGCGATAAATATATTGCAAAGCTTTGGAAAACAAACGAAAAGGACGTTTACGCATTCCGCCACGCAAACGGAATAGTGCCTAACTTCAGAATGGTTGACACCGCCCACGTTGGCGCATACACACCGTATTTCTACTCCTCATACGAGGGAAAGAACGAGTCAATCCATACGGACAAAAAGAAAATCATCGTGCTTGGTGCAGGTCCTATCCGTATCGGACAGGGCGTTGAGTTTGACTACTCAACGGTGCACGCCGTAACCACAATCAAAAAGTGCGGCTACGAGGCTATAATCATAAACAACAACCCCGAAACTGTTTCAACCGACTACACAACCTCGGACAAGCTCTACTTCGAGCCGCTTACGGTTGAGGACGTTATGGAGGTTATCGAATACGAAAAGCCAGATGGCGTAATTGCCTCGCTCGGCGGACAGACCGCAATTAACTTGGCGGCACCGCTTTACGAGCGCGGAGTAAAGCTCATCGGCACAGACTGCCAGGCAATTGACCGTGCGGAAAACCGCGACACCTTTGAAAAAATTCTTGAGGAGCTTCACATTCCTCAGCCAAAGGGACAGGCAGTTACAAACATCGAGGACGGAGTTAGGGTAGCAAAGGAGGTTGGCTATCCTGTGCTTGTGCGCCCATCCTTCGTGCTTGGCGGCCGCGCAATGCAGCTCGTTCACCACGAGGAGCAGCTAAGACATTATCTTAGAACAGCCGTTGAAATTGACGAGGACAAGCCTGTTTTGGTTGACCACTACATCAGAGGCAAGGAGGTAGAGGTTGACGCAATTTGTGACGGACGCGACGTTTTCGTTGCGGGCATTATGGAGCTTGTTGAGCGTACAGGCGTTCACTCGGGCGACTCTATAAGCGTTTACCCATCCTTCTCAATCTCAGACAAGGTTAAGGGCAAAATCCTCACATATTCAAAGAAGCTCGGTCTTGGCATCGGCATTGTCGGTCTTTTCAATATTCAGTTTATCGTTGACTCAAACGATGACGTATATATTATTGAGGTTAACCCGCGCTCGTCAAGAACTGTTCCGTTCCTTTCAAAATCAACGGGCTACTCGCTTGCGGATATCGCAACGGAGGTTATCCTCGGCAAGAGCTTGAAGGAGCTTGGCATCTTCGACCTTTACCCACAGGAAAAGAAGAGATGGTACTGCAAGGTGCCTGTATTCTCATACAAGAAAATCAGCGGTGTTGACGCATACCTCTCCCCCGAGATGAAATCAACGGGTGAGGCAATAGGCTACGACGATACGCTCAACCGCGCATTCTACAAGGCACTTCAGGCATCGGGCATGCAGGTGCAAAACTACGGCACGGTATTGGTAACGGTTGCCGACAGCGATAAGGAAGAAGCACTTCCGTTAATCCGCCGCTTCTATAACCTCGGCTTCAATATTGAGGCAACAGAGGGCACAGCAAACTATCTGAAGCAAAACGGCATCAGAACCAGAGTTAAGCAAAAGATTGGCGACGGCTCGGACGATATTCCCGAAACTATGCGCCAGGGTCACATCGCTTACGTAATTAACACGAGTGACCTCGACACCGACCAAGGCAAGAAGGACGGCTATCAGATAAGACATTTGGCAATTGAAAACAATATTTCACTCTTTACATCTCTTGATACCGTAAAGATTTTGCTTGACGTTTTAGAGGAAATCACAATTACAATTTCGACAATAGACTCATAAGGCGCAATGCGCCAATGAATTGTGCCTTACGGCACGTGAATTGTTGTTTTACAACATAAATTGTAGCTTTGCTACATGAATTGATTGCTATGCAATCATTAAAGGTCACAATTTGTCTGCAAAAGGGAAAATTATGAAGGACGTATTATTTACAATTATAAATAATGAAAAAATTGCCAAGAACACCTATGAAACGGTGCTTGAGGGCGACACGGAGGGGATACGCGCGGGCGCTTTTGTAAACTTGAAGCTCGACGGATTTTTCCTGCGCCGTCCAATCTCGGTTTGCGAGGTTGAGGGTGACAGATTAACCCTTATATACAAGGTTGTCGGCAAGGGCACTGAAAAAATGGCACAAATGGGCGAGGGCGAAAAAATTTGGACTCTCACCGGTCTTGGCAACGGCTACGATTTGACAAAGAGCGGCGATAAGCCTCTCTTAGTCGGCGGCGGTGCGGGTGTACCTCCGATGTACGAGCTTTGCAAGCAGCTTATAAGAGAGGGCAAGCACCCGAGCGTGATTTTGGGCTTTGGCTCACAGGACGAAATCTTTTACGAGGACAAATTTAAATCTCTCGGCGCTGACACATACGTAACGACGGTTGACGGCTCATACGGAACACGCGGCTTCGTTACCGATGCGTTTGATAAAATTGACTATACGTATGTTTATACCTGCGGTCCTGAGCCGATGCTCAAGGCGGTATATAATAAGAGCGCAACAAGCGGTCAGTTTAGCTTTGAGGAAAGAATGGGCTGTGGCTTTGGCGCTTGTATGGGCTGCTCGTGCAAGACGAAATACGGAAACAAAAGAATCTGCAAGGACGGACCTGTGCTTGAAAAGGAGGAAATCATATGGTAAGCTTGAAAACGGAGCTTTGCGGCATAGAGCTTGATAACCCCTTGATTCCCGCCAGCGGCACTTTTGGCTTCGGCTACGAATTTGCGGAAATTTACGATATAAACTGTCTTGGCTCGTTTTCCTTTAAGGGCACGACCAAGGATGCGCGCTTTGGCAATCCCACACCGAGAATTGCCGAGTGTGAAAACGCAATGATAAATTCAGTCGGGCTTCAAAACCCGGGCGTTGAAAACGTAATTAAAAATGAGCTTCCAAAGCTGAGAAACTGCTTTCATAAGCCCGTGATGGCAAACGTCAGCGGATTTTCGGTTGAGGAATACGTATATACGGTTGAAAAGCTCGATAAAGAGGACTGTATCGGTTGGTTTGAGGTTAATGTAAGCTGCCCAAACGTACACGGCGGCGGTATGTCCTTCGGCACATCCCCCGAGGCGGCATCTGAGGTAACGCGCGCTTGCCGTGCGGTTACAAAAAAACCGCTTATCATTAAGCTCTCGCCAAACGTAACGGATATTGTATCGATAGCAAAGGCATGTGAGGAATCAGGTGCGGACGGCATAAGCTTAATTAACACGTTGCTCGGTATGAAAATAGATTTAAAGACCAAAAAGCCAGTAATTGCAAATAAAATGGGCGGCTTTTCGGGCCCTGCAATTAAGCCTGTGGCTATAAGAATGGTTTACCAGGTTTACGAGGCGGTTAAAATTCCCATAGTCGGCGGCGGCGGTATTGCAAGCGCCGAGGACGTAATTGAAATGATGCTCGCAGGAGCAAGCGCGGTCGAGATAGGCGCGCAAAACTTGGTTGACCCGTACGCTTGTCCGAAAATTATTGCGGAGCTGCCGCGCGTTATGGAAAAATACGGCATAAAAAATCTTAAGGATATAATAGGAGGTGCCCACTAATGGGAAAGGACGTAATTATCGCTTGCGATTTTGCAAGCAAGGCGGAGGTTTTTAGCTTCCTTGACAAATTTGAGGAGGAAAAGCCATTTGTAAAAATCGGTATGGAGCTTTTCAATGCCGAGGGACCCGACATCGTGCGAGAGATTAAGAAAAGAGGACACAAGATTTTCCTTGATTTAAAGCTCCACGATATTCCAAACACAGTTAAAAAGGCAATGGCGGTGCTTTCACGCCTTGACGTTGATATGACAAACGTACACGCAAGCGGTACGATTGCAATGATGGAGGCAGCGCTTGAGGGTCTTACACGTGAGGACGGCACCTGTCCGCTTCTTATCGCGGTAACACAGCTTACCTCAACAAGCGAGGAAAGAATGAGAAATGACTTGCTTATAAATGAGCCAATGGACAAGGTCGTTATGCACTACGCCGAGAATGCTAAAAAAGCAGGCCTTGCAGGCATCGTTTGCTCACCGCTTGAGGCAGAAAAGGTACACGATGTGTGCGGCAAGAACTTTGTAACGGTAACTCCCGGCGTGCGCTTTGCAGACGGCGACAAGGGCGACCAGGTAAGAGTAATGACACCTGCCGAGGCAAAGAAGATAGGAAGCGACTATATCGTAGTTGGCAGACCTATCACAGCAGCGGCTGACCCTGTGGCAGCGTATCGTAGATGCGTAGCTGAATTTATCGGCTGACAGGGCGGACTAAAGGTCATAGAACAAAAGGCAAAAATAGATTAAGGGAAATACTGAGCTTTTAGAGGAATAAGGTGGAAATTTGCAAGCAAATTTCATTAATTGCCTTTTTAAGCGCGACCGCTCGTACTACCGTACAAAGTACGCCGACGACTTCGCGTTCACGCTTTCTCTAACCTTTATTCTCCCTGTAAATATAGGAGTTTATAAAATGGAAAGCTATAAGAGAGAATTCATACAGTTTTTACAAAACGCGGGCGTTTTGAAGTTCGGTGATTTCACCGCAAAAAGCGGCAGAAAGATTCCGTATTTTATCAACGCAGGCGAGATTAAGACAGGCGAGAACATTGCAAAATTGGGCGAGTTCTACGCAAAGGCATACTTCGACAAGATAGGAAAGAAGCAAACCGCGCTTTACGGCCCTGCATACAAGGGAATTTCAATTGCGGTTGCAACGTCCGTTGCGCTTGCAAAGGAGGGGCTCAACTTGCCATTCTTCTTCAACCGCAAGGAGGTTAAGGATCACGGCGAGGGCGGCGTTTTCGTTGGCTACAAGCCACAGGCAGGCGAGGAGGTAGTTATCGTTGAGGACGTTATCACAGCGGGCACTGCCATTCGCGAAACGATGGAAATTATGAAGAGCGTTGAGGGCATCAAGGTTGCCGCTTGCTTCGTTATGGTTGACCGCAAGGAAAAGGGCAAGGGCGAAAAGGGCGCGATGGTTGAAATCGAGGAGGAGTTCGGCTTCCCTGTATATTCCGTGGTTGATGTTTACGACATCATCGAGTACCTTGAGGAGGACGAAGCAAACAAGGAAAACGTAGAAAGAATTAAGAAGTACCGCGAGGTTTACGGCGCGTAACGGTAAATAAGGCGCGAGAACGAAAGGTACAAAAAGGTGAAAATTTAATTTTAGATTTCACCGTTTTGTAAGACCCGCATATAGGAGGATATATGAGAAGTTTGATAGATATTAAAGAGCTTAGCGTTAATGAGATTGACGAATTAGTTGCGACGGCGCTTGATATAATTGACAATCCGCAAAAGTACAGCGAAAAATGCAAGGGCAAGAAGCTTGCAACGCTTTTCTTTGAGCCATCTACAAGAACGCGTCTCAGCTTTGAGGCGGCAATGTACGAGCTTGGCGGAAACGTGCTTGGCTTTTCCTCGGCGGACAGCTCGTCCTCGGCTAAGGGCGAGAGCGTTGCCGACACCGCTAAGATGATTTCCTGCTATGCGGATATTATTGCAATGCGTCATCCAAAGGAGGGCGCGCCGCTTGTTGCGTCAATGAATGCAACGATACCCGTTATAAACGCGGGCGACGGCGGACACAACCACCCAACGCAAACGCTTGCCGACCTGCTTACAATTAAGCGCAAAAAGGGCAGATTTACAAACTTAACCGTCGGTCTTTGCGGCGACCTTAAGTTTGGCAGAACCGTTCACTCGCTTATAAACGCGCTCAATAGATATGACGGGGTTAAGTTCGTGCTTATCTCGCCCGAGGAATTGCGCGTGCCGAGCTACGTAAAAAACGAAATTACCAAGGCAGGCAAGGAGTACGTTGAGACAAGGGATTTAGCCGAATCGTTGCCCGAGCTTGATATTCTTTATATGACAAGAGTACAAAAGGAGCGCTTCTTTAACGAGGAGGACTACCTGCGCTTAAAGGATAGCTACATTCTTGACCCGTCAAAGCTTACAAAAGCAAAGAGCGACCTTTCAATTATGCATCCGTTGCCGCGTGTAAACGAGATCAGCGTAAAGGTTGACAGTGATCCGCGCGCACACTATTTCGAGCAGGCACTCAACGGAAAATATATGCGTATGGCGCTGATTTTGATGCTCTTGGGCATAAAATAACGGAGGGCAGCTTATGAAAATCGAACAAATCAAAAACGGTATAGTAATAGACCATATCACCGCAGGCAAGGGTGAGGAGCTTTACTCGCTTTTAGGGCTTGACAGGGTTGAAATTCCCGTTGCCGTTATGAAAAATATGACGAGCGCAAAGATGGGCAAAAAGGATATAATCAAGGTGGACGGCGAAATTGCGCTGAACACCGACATAATAGGCTACATCGACCCGTGTGCAACCGTTAATATAATTAAGGAAGGGAAAACCGTCAGCAAATCGAGCGCTCCCTTGCCGCGCGAGCTAAAAAACGTAATTTTTTGCAAAAATCCGCGCTGCATCAGCTCCTGTGAGCAAGAGCTTGACCACATTTTCAAGCTGACTGACGAGGAAACGCGCGAGTATAGGTGCTTATATTGTGAGACAAAAGCAAAATGATGCAGATGGCGCATAGCGCGAATGCTCCAATGGAGCATTTACGCTAAATGATGTTTGCCCTTTCGGACAAATGGTGTTGTCTTG
This sequence comes from Clostridia bacterium, assembly GCA_017625935.1. GTDB lineage: Bacteria > Bacillota > Clostridia > Oscillospirales > CAG-272 > RGIG2000. Next base: position 682 of record JAGALA010000034.1, on the reverse strand, counting down.
GACAATGATGTTCACTTCGTGAATGATGTTGTGCCTTCGGCACAGTGGGCAAGCATCACATCATTGCGAGCTTTTGCGAGCAACATCATAATGCGAAGCATAACATCATTTTTGCTTTAGCAAAAACATCACTAACAGAAAAAAGAGAGAACGTTTCGGAATTCAAGCCGATTCGTTCTCTCTCTTTGTTTGTAGAGGGGGGGTCTCGTCCGCCTTGTCAGGTACGCACCGATAAAACGGGACGTCGAGGACACGGGGTTCCCCGAACCGAAGTATGAGGTTTGGGGGTTCTCGGACACCGTCCCCTACGAATTGTTTATCGTTTTTCCGTAGGGGCGACCATTGGTCGTCCGTTGTAAAATAATATGCCTTGTAGGGGAGGGGCTTGCTCCTCCCGCATTGTCAGGTGCGTACCGATAAAACGGGACGTCGAGGGCGCCGTCCCCTACGAATAAATCAACGCACCGCGTTGTATATCATCAATGCAACGCATTGCATATCATCACATCTCGATGTGTATATCACCACGCATTTGCGTGTATATCATCAACCGAAGGTTGCATATTTCCTCCCGCATTGTTGGGTGCGTACCATGAAATCGGCGGGAGACAAGCCCCCGCCCTACGAATTGTTTATCGTTTTTCCGTAGGGGACGGCGCCCTCGACGTCCCGTTAATCAACG
>JAGALA010000033.1 GCA_017625935.1 Clostridia bacterium | reverse complement strand
TACGGTATCGTTTGAAAAATAAGGTTGAAAAGCTCCGCTTTTCTTCGTTATTGTGGTTTATTATCGCCGATTTTTGCTCTACCGTACACAAGTACGCCGACGCTTAAAAATCGACGATTTCTGCTCTTAATCTGTCAACCCTCGGATTTATTGGGGCAGCTCATTAAGAATAAAAAGCAGAATTTCGTAGTGAAATTCTGCTTTTTTCGTTATTTGGATGAAACCTATTGATTTTACTGGATTCTTAATGAGCCAGCCCCGCACTTTTTTATAAAAATCTTATAAAACGGTTTCTAAATATTCACGTAGCTTTTTTGCGTCACCGTCAAATAAATAGCCACGTATGCCGTATTTTTCCGCACCCTCAATGTTGTCGCGCCTGTCGTCAACAAATATTGTTTCCTCGGGCTTTAGATTATATGTCTTGCAAAGGTAGTGGAAAATCTCATAACTCGGCTTTACGATACCTATTGTTGCGGACATTACAAGCCCGTCAAAGTTCTTAAGTATCTCAAGCTCGCAAGCGTGTGCAGCAAAGTATTTTGAAATGTTGGAAAGCAAAAAAACCTTGACCCCGTGTCTGATTTTTAGATCATTTATAAGCTCGCGCATACCCTCAATCTCGGGGATATTGTAAATCCAATTGTAGTAAATCTTTTCAGCCGCATCCCATAGGCGCTCGGGAATACGCTTTTTTATTTCATTAACCGTTTCCTCGTTTGAAATTGTACCCATATCAAGTCTGTCCCAATATAAACGGTCAAAAATCACCTTTTCAAGCATAGCCTTATCATCGGGGTCATTTACGTAAACGCCAACCATATAGCTCGGCTCAAAATGCACAAGCACCTGTCCGCAGTCAAAAACCACATTCTTTAATTTCATCTTTTCACCTTCTCGATTAAATACATAAACATTTCAGCCGCGTGCCAGGAATGAGGCGCGGAGCATTTGTTTTTTGAATACTCCTCGCTAAGTGGCATAATCAGGTCATATTCCGCCTCGGATGCCTTAATTTCCCAGCTCATAGGATACTTAATTTCAAGCAGCTCGCGTGGAATTTCGTCGCCGTTAAAGTGATAAGTCGCCCAGGTTAAATATGGGTACCACTCGTCGTATTTATTGTCAAACGGTGTTTCGGTTTCAACTCCCGTTTTGTCCATCCAAAACATCCTTGCGTATCTGTCGTATTCCTTTGGAATGTCTATATAATCAGCCTCAATCCCAAGGCGGTCAAATGCCAATTTCAGCCATAGGGTTGAGTAAATTTCGTGATGGCTGTAGTCCGTAAGACCCGTTAACACACCGTTTTCGGCAATTCTTTGTCCTTCCTTGTAAATTTCGCCAATCAAGGGGTAATTCTTGTCAACGAAGTATGAAAGCACAAAGGCAAGCTGACCGAGATTGTCTGGCTCGCAGTTTCCCTTGTTGTTTTTGTCGTACATCTCAGTCACGCTTAAAGCCCAAGGTCTTATCAGGTGCAAATTCTTTGTCTTTTCAAGCACAAGCACCATCATCGCACCGTCACGGTACCACGGCTTTCTGTACGTATAAATATTCGGCACAGGCAAAATACCGTTAAAGCTCACCAAAATCTCCTGGTGCAAAATGCGGAGCTGCTCGGGATGCTCATATTCCTCAAAATCGGGCAGGTTAATATATTCGCCTCGGCAAAGCTCTTGGATAAGCACCTCATCTCCATTTGTTATATCGTATATGTATGCGCCGTAAGAATCTTCTTTAATTAAATAAATTTTTTCGTCTTTTGTCCAAATAACAACTATATATCTGTCAAAGAGAAATTTTTCGCGCACAACATCAAAGCGGCAAACAACCTCGTTGGTTGAAAATTTTGTAAGAGTACCGCCCTCCTTGTAGATGAATTTTTCACGCGCACCCATACCGAAAATGTAAAATTGCTTTTCTGGCTTTATCATTGTTATACCTCAATATAGAAAATAGAATTTATTTCCGCAAAAATTGTAACCTTGCCGTTTTCAATCCTCGCCGCGCGGTATTCGTTAAAGTTTCCGCGCTTTTGGTCCTTAGCGGCAAGGTACGGTGCATTGCTCACAGCGTGCATCGGCTTAATTTTGCCGAGCGCCTTTCAAATTTAATTTTCATGCTGCAATGATTGCTCATAAATCTTTCCAAATTATAAATTTACTTTATCTTCTTAATTATAAATTATTAAAAAATCAAAGTCAACTATATATTGTATTAAAAACTTAATTTTGCCACAAAATATATTTTTGAATATATACATATATGAACATATGATAATATGATAATTCAAAAATGTGCAGTTGAATATTGACATTATCCTTGAAAAGTGATACAATAATCTTGAAAGAGGTGATTTTATGGAAACTAAATTTGAATTTGTCGGTCCAAGAACTGAAGCGATGATCAAGGATTTTGCTTTTGCATCTGTTTTTAAGAATAAGATTTTCTTTATAATAAGAATTGTATTGTTGGCAATATTTGCTTGTAACGTATTCCTTCATTTTGTCACTTGGGATAAACCGCTTCTGACATTAATGAATGCGTCTTTTGTTTTGCTTTTATTATACATATTTGAATTTAGTATGTATCGCAGTGTTTATAAATTGACGTTAAAGCGTCAAAATGAAATCTCAAGAAATGAAGAAATCATTTTCACAATTGAGTTTTTTGACGAAATGCTTAAGCATAGAAGCTCCTTGGGTGAAACAAGAATTGATTTTTCATATTCTGATGTAAAATATATTGTTAAGTCGAAAAATAATTACTTTATTTTTACAAAGGCAAAGCAAGCGTTTTTATTAAATAAGGATCAAATTTCAAAGGGAGAAATCGAAGAATTTGAACCATTTATAAAAGCAAAAATTAAAGAAGCAAAAAACAAAGCAAAATAAAATTTAGGAACAGGCGCTATTACCTGTTCCTTTTTGGTTATTTTAACTTTTCTTCAAGCCCGTCAATTTCCTCTAAAACTTCAAACAGTTCGCCCTCAAGTGCTTCAATTTCCTCGGTAAGCTGACAAAGAAGCACATAGTCGCTCGTTACCTCGTCGCTTTCCATTTGCTTCTTTTTCTCGGAAATTTCAGAATCAAGCGCTTCCATTTTTTCATTCAGCTTGAGGAGGCGCTTTTCGGATTTTGCGCGCTCCTTGCTTGCAAGATATGCTTCCTTGCCCTTTTTGGGAGCCTCGACAGTTGCTTGCGGCGCAAATGATAGGTTAGACGATGCAAGGGGAAGTGAGCCCTCATTTTTCTTTAATATATATTCGTCATATTTGTAGTCATAAAATACTGCCTGTCCCTTGTCAATTACAAGCAGCGCATCGGTAAGCTTTTTTACAAAATATCTGTCGTGCGAAACAAAGAGAATAGAGCCGTCAAAGCTGTCAAGCATTTTTTCAAGCGTTTCCTTGCCAATCATATCCATATGGTTTGTCGGCTCGTCTAAAATCAAGAAATTTGGCTTTTTTTGCAAAATTTTTGCAAGCGCAAGCCGCACCTTTTCACCGCCCGAGAGCATATCAACGGTTTTGAAAACGTCATCCTTAGTAAACATAAAAGCGCCGAGCGCACCGCGCGCCTCGCTCTCCTTTAAGTTAGGGAACAAATCCCAAAAGTCATCAAGCACGGTTTTGTTAGAGGAATATTGCGCCATTTGCTGGTCAAAATATCCAACGTCAACCTGCCAGCCAAGTGAAAATTCACCGCCAAGCTTCGGCAGCGCGCCGACAAGAGTTTTTAAGAGTGTGCTTTTGCCAAGACCGTTTCCACCGATGACACCGATTTTTTGCTTTTTGTGAAGATTGAAATTAACACGGCAAAGCGGAGAAGTATAGCCGATATCGAGATTTTTTACAACCAAAACGTCCTTACCTGTGTCGCGCGCAGGGGTAAACGAAGCGCGGAAGGTGGAAACGTCAAATTTTTTTGGCTGGTCGATTAAAACCATATGCTCAATCTGCTTCAGCTTCGAGTCGGTCATTGAAACCTTCGTCGGAGTACCGCGAAATTTTTCAATTAAAGTACGCAAGCGCAAAATTTCCGCCTGCTGAAGCTTGTAGTGCTTTTCCTGCTCGGCGTAATTTGCTTCCTTAATTTTAACAAACTCGGAGTAATTTCCCGTATATCGCTTTGTCTCTCCGTATTCTATCTCATAAACAACGTCTGCAACCTTGTCAAGAAACATTCTGTCGTGCGAAACTATCACGACCGCGCGCTTGTAGCTCTGCAAGTAGCCCTCAAGCCACTCAACGGAATTAATATCAAGATGGTTTGTCGGCTCGTCAAGCAAAACGACGTCGGGCTTAGAAAGAAGCAGCTTTATAAATCCGAGCTTCGTTAACTGTCCGCCCGAAAACTCGCTTAATTTTCGCTCCTTATCGTCAAGCGAAAAGCCAAAGCCTTGCAAAAGAATATTGTAGTCTTTTTCGTAAAAATAGCCACCCTGTGTCTCAAATTCCTCGTGCAAGCGTGTGTAAAGCTCAATATCGTCAGCATTCGCATTGCCCGATTCCATAATGGCGAGAAGTGCGTCGATGCGTTCCTTTTTCGCAAGTATTTTTGCAAAAACCTTTTTCATTTCGCAGTCAACAGTGATATCAAGGTTGTCGAAGGGATTTTGCTTGAGATACCCAACCTCCAATTTTGAGGCTTTTGCAATAAATGAGTCCTCACCCTCGATTTTGGTCATCTCAACCTCGCCCGCGATAAGGCGTAAAAGGGTAGTCTTTCCGCAGCCGTTTCGTCCAACCACGGCGATTTTTTCATTTCCTCGGATTTCAAAATTGATTTTTCTTAAAATTAGACTTGCACCGAATTCAACCGAACCGTTTTTGATTTGATAAATCATTTTGACCTCCCGAAAATAGTGTTTTAGATATTGTATCATAAAAAATCACTCTTGCCAAGCCAAAACTGATAATTTTCAAAAATTCTATTTTTCAAAGAATGAGCTACCTATTGCAAAAAATCCAAAAAAATGGTATAATGGAGAAAAAAGCGAAGGGAGTGTGAGAAAATTGAACAAAAAAGTAATGCTTTTTGCAAAAATAGCCTTATCTGTGTCTGTTTTTCTATCGATTACACTGTGCACAGTCAGCGCGATTGTCATATCCGAAATTCGCTTTTTGCACATCCTTTCCACCTTTTTGTTTGCGTTTTTGCCCACTATCGCTTTGGTGAAAATCTTTTATGATGAGTACACTGAAAAGCTTGTCTCATCGGAAGCACGCTTTCAAAAGGAGATAAGCGCCGCATTTATAAACGACACAAGAGATAAAAAACGCCTTCTTTACGCATCATATCTTTACACATCAAAAAAGTATAACCGCTCGCTTAAAATCTTAGAAAAGCTGAAGGAAAAATGCACAAGCACCTACGAATACCGCGCGGTTGACCTTTTTTGTGCTCTGAATTTCACCTCACTCTCGAAATACCGTGAGGCAATTGCTGTCTATGAATCCGCCGCAATTCTCGGCTACGCAAACGCTTCATTTTACAGCAATCTCGGACATCTCTATGCCAAGCTCGGTGACGCTGTGCGCGCTCACCAAAGCTACGATATTGCCATATGTGAGGAGCCGAATAACGTGATTGCCTTGCATAATAAAGCGCATCTTTATTACAAGGAAGGGAAATACAAAGAAGCAAGAGCACTCCTTGAAAGAGTAAACGAAATCAATCCGTCGTTTGCCCCAAGCGCATCGCTGCTTGCCTCTGTTTACGCAAAAACGGGAGACCTTGCCTCACTCAGTGAGCTGAGAGCAAGCACAACCGCATCCCTCAGCGCAACCGCCACACTTGATTTAACACTTCTGAATAAATAAATTCGAACAATTAAAGCAACCGCACCGCGCTCAGCCAAAACGCGCGACCCTGTGGTTGCTTTTGTTTGTTTTGCACAAATTAAGGCTAATTATTCTGTTAAATTCGTCATATTGACAGATAAGCTATAAAATGATAAAATACTAATATAATATTGCGAAACGCAAATTAATTGGAGGGAAATATGAAAAAGAAACTTTTATTGACTGCACTTGCAGTATTGCTTTGCTCAATGCTCTTTGCATTGCTTGCAGTCACAGTATCTGCCGAGGAGGGCATCACCGTTACTTACAATTGGTATAACGGAAGTGTTTGGGAAACGGCACAGCCGAATGCGGACGGAAGCTATACGCTTCGCACAAGCAAAAAATCGGGCAACGGCACGGTTAAGCTGGCTGACGGAACAACCGTTGACAAGGAGTTTTACGGTTGGTTTGACGAGGAGGGCAACATATACACCCCCGGTCAAACGGTTACCTTTGAAAAATCCACACGTATTTATGAGGCGTACGGCATTACGGTAAATAATGCGGATGACCTTTATGCCGTTTTGAATCCAAGCCAAAGCTCCCCATACGTTCGCCTTGGTGCGGATATTGAAATCGGAAAACAGCTTTGGTCTGAGTGGGACACAACTGTAATTGACTTAAACGGACATAATATTGTAAGCACCTCTGACGGTCATTTTATGCACGTTAAGCGCGGCGCGTTTATTATGCTTGGTGAGGGTACGGTTACTCATAATCCCGCAACTACCAACAAGGACGACAGAGGCTTTGTACGCTTTGAGGCACACGGCTATGCAGACGAAAACAATCCACAGCTCTTCTGGATAGGCAAGGGCGTAAAAATCACAACGCCATACCACTTGCTTTATGATACTAACATTAAAGACGGCTATAATATGCCCGATATTGTAATTGCAGGTGAGGTAAATGCAAAAACAGTTGCACGCATCAATCCAAACATAGAAACTGCAAGATGCTATCTCTATGAATCTGCGAAGCTCAATCTGACAACTGATTTTATTCAGTTCAGAACTCAAACGAACTCTGTTGTTTATATGTACATCACCTTAAACGGCGAAATTAATATAGCTAACGGGCAGGGCTCAACTCTCTTTAACGATTTCATTCTTTCAAGAACCGAAATTACGGTAAACGGCGGAAAGTTTTGCTTGCCTGCAACCGACTATGAGTACATCAAGTACTATCTTGACGATACACTTATGCTCAAGGAGGTTGTCGACGGAGAAGTTACATACATGGAAATCGTTCCGAGCGATTGTGCTCACGAATGGGTAAAGGATATGGAGCAAAGCGTTGAAGCTGTGCTTGGTACAAACGGTAAGGACGTGTTTAATTGCTCGCTTTGCCAAAGAACCAAAACGGTTATAACCGTTTATGACGTATCCAACATCGAAATTGAAATTATTGTAGTTGACGAAAACGGCGAAAGAAAAGCCGTTACCGTAAGAGCAGGCGATGTATTGGTATATGACGTTACAGGCGTTGGCGAAAATTCAAGCTTTACACTTGTTAGCGTTAAGGGCTCAGAGAAGTATCCTGCTGAAACAATAGTCGGAATTCAAATTACAACCGGAGTCGCTGCCGCTCAAATAACGGAAAGCAATAGCACTCTTGAACAAATTGTTATCTTAGACGGTGCAAATATTTCACTTGAAGATCTTTCAGGATTTAAAGCACTAAAAACAATTGAAATCGGTGCTTCAAGCGTAACTTTCAAAACAGGCGTTAAAACTGTTGCGGAAACCATCAAATCGGAAAAAGCAGGTGCAAATGTAGCGTTTGACGGCAAATCGTTTTACAAGGTAGCAACGCTTAAAAATCTCGTTCTCAGCGCAGGAAGCACATATAGCTTTGGTCAGGATTCCTTCCGTGAATGCGGACTTACAGAGCTTATTTTGCCCGACAACTCCACAGTTTCTTGGGGCAACACCGCATTTGCCGAGTGCCAGCAGCTTGAATACATCTATATCGGCTCGAATATAGGCGTTAAAGAGGTTAAAAACGGCTCAGCGGTATTCGACGGCATTTCAAACCTTAAAAAGGTTGTAATTATGGACCTCACCTATCTCGGCGAATGGGCGTTCAGTACAAAAGCACCGGGAAAACAATACGGACCTCTTTGCGACCTTACAATGTACATCCACAGTGAAGCACTCACAATGCACGCAAACGCGTTCAATACAAGAAACGGCAATTATCACGTGTATATTTACACGATGCAAACAACACTTCCTTCAACGATAAATAACTGCAACCGTACGATTTATCAAGGCATCGGCCACGCATACGTAGAGCAGGTAATTACAGAGTCAACCTGTATTACCCAGGGTACGTTCGGTTACGCAACCGACTGTCCTTGCGGAATTGATTATCGCGAGAATGCATATACATCATATTCAAGCTTTGACAGCTCACTCAATAACGTTTCTCACGAGGCAGTTGGCTCTGAAATCAAGAACCTCCCACTTTCCGAGATTCACGTAATGGGCGAAGCACTTGCCGATATCGTATACGAAAACTACTTTGCAAACGGCATGAAATATTACTACTGCTCAGTATGCGGTGAGGCAACGCTTCCCGAGGAGATGCCGAGCGCAAGCCCACTCTTTATTGCGGCAGGCTATTCCTACGCAGACGGAGATAGCAAATCCGTATCACACACAATTAAGGTTAACCGTGAGGCGGTAAATGCATATAAGGAAATAGGTCACGATTTCTATTTCGGTGCAGTTGCAGCCATCAATTCAGACGGCGCACCCGTTTTGGGCGTGAACGAGGCTAAAGAGGGCGTAATAATGCTTGATATGACAAACACAGTCTTTGATTTAATCACTGTTAAAATCGTTGGCATTCCCGAAAAGAGCGTAGGCGTTGGACTCAACTGCTGCGCATTTGCAATTGAAAACGGTGACACACCGATTATCAAATATCTTTGCGGTGAAACAACGCTTGATAAGGCAGAAAGCGTTTCATATAGCGCACTTGTCGAATCACAGCCCGAAACAACCGTTCCCTCAGACGATGAGGAATAATCGAAGAACAGTTAAGTAATTCAACAATGTGTTTCAAAAACAAAAAATGGAGAGAAATATGAAAAAGAAAACCGGTATTCTTCTTGCAATTGTGCTTACGGTTGCTTGCTTAATAGCACTCTTTACTGTTATAGCAATTGCAGAGGATTTAACTGAAAAGGACACAATTACCATTTCTTATATGAGTAGTCAAGACACAACAAGCACAACTACAAGTCTTGATACTACTGCATATGCAGGTGGTAAACAAGTCGTAGAGGCGGGCGAAAAATTCACCCTGCCCACAACATCAAACAATATATATGCAGGACAGGATGGCTTCCAGCTTATTTGGTATACCGAGGACGGCCGCACCTATAAGGCGGGCGAAACGGTTTCCTTTGATAAGGACACAAAGCTTTTCCGTTGTGTAGCAAAGGAATGCTATACAATCAGTGACGTTAACTACGCTATGACCAACGAGAGCAAAGCGGCAATCTTAATGGCTGATATTACAACAGGCGTCGGCATTGATGTAAGAGACCAAGACCAAGCGATACTTGTATTGAACGGTCATACTATGAATTTCACAAGAAACGGCGATATTATGGGTAACCAACGTTCAGGTAAGCATATTTACGGTACCGGTACGCTTAATATTACAAGCGTTGACGGCAAGGTTGGATCACACTACGTGTTCAACTGCCAAGGTCACGGCTATAATGGCACACAAAATAAGACAGTTATTGGTCGTGACGTTACGATCAATGCACCTGACTTCTGGCTCGCACAGGACTGGGACGGAACAAATCCGCACTACCCATGGATAAGAATTTACGGTAACGTAGATGTTTACGGCATTATGATTAGCACAGCAGGCCCCACAAGAACACAGCTTATTGAGGTTTTTGAAAATGCTGTTGTAAAAATCAACGGTCCTACACTTCACAAAACAAAACAGTACTCATCAAACACTCAGTACTATTTCAATAACCACGCTATTCAAACAAGAATTTACGGCGGTACCTTCTATCTTCCTGCCGAAGCGGCAAGCGCGGGCTTTTGGACCGACGATAACGTAGAAGAGTATATGATTGGCAACGTGAAGTATTCTCCGCGTGAGCTTACAGCCGCAAACAAGGATATCATAAAAATCACGGGTGGCTCATTTGTTCTCCCGGACGGCTTGACTCCTGCAATTGCGGATTATTTAACAGAGGATGTTATTGAAGTTATGCACGATGGCGGTAACGGACTCGTTACAAATAACAATACTTCGACCTACTGTGTTCCAATTGTGCACAAGGGTGCATACAAGTTCGCATTCGACAAATATAATGCAGGTACTCCTGCAAAGCTTGTTGTAACCGCATTTGACGGAACAAAAAAGGAGTATAGATATGAAACAACAAAAACCGCGGACGGCAAAGCAATTGCAACCATTACAATTTATGAGCCCTCGGTAAAGATTGTTGACGGTGCTGAAACAACCGTTTATGAAACCGTAACGGATGATTTCAGCTTCATTCCGGGTGAAAACGGATTGTTTGTGTTCAAAAACGCTGAGACATCGCTTGACTACGAGCTTCAAAGCTTTGAAGCGAATGAAACAGTTTTCCAAACCGTAGTTCCTGCGGGCTGTGAGCATAATTTTGAGGGAACAACTGTTGAAGCAAGCTGCGATAATGCTCCTTATGCAGACTATAACTGCTCCGTATGCGGACACAATGTTCACTTTAGCTGGGGCGAAAAGCTCGCTCATAACTATGTTCTCGGTGAGCATAAAGAGGCAACCGTAGCTTCACTCGGTTCAAAGACATATACCTGCTCACTTTGCGGCGAGACAAAAACAACACCTTATTCACTTGATCCAACCTCTCTTGAAATCGCGGTTACAATCAGGCTTGATGACGGAACCTTTGAAAATGTGACAGTATTAGCGTCTGAAATATTCGATTTTGCACTCTCAGGTACAGATGGCGATTATATTTACACCCTTTCGGCTATTAAGGAGTTTGGCGACTACAAGATTAGAAATATTTACGGTGTAACAATCCCACAGGGTATTCTTTATATGAATATCGCAACTCACAACGAGGAAAAATATAACAACGAATACTATGGTCTTGTAGAGCTGAATATTGCAGACGGTGCTACCATTAACATTCAAAACATCGGCAACCTAAGAAAGGTAGAGAAGATAACGGTTGGCGAAAACACAGACGTTACGTTTGGAGCAAGCTGCTCATGGTACTCACCAAACAACGAAAAGCGTAATATGCAAAAGATTGCGACAATTGACCTCTCGGCAGGCAATCACAAGGTTGTATTTTTGAATGATGCATTTAACGATAGAGGCACACTTGCAAATCTTATTTTGGGTGAAAGCTCAAGCTACGATTTTTATTACAGAGCCTTCTACAATTGTGCAATCACAGAGATTAAGTTCCCTGCAACAAACACATATAGCTTCGGTCAGGAAAGCTTCTATGGCAACGATATGACAGAGCTTGCTTTCCCGAATGGCGTTGATTTAACGTTTGGTCAAGGCGCATTCCAAAAATGTCCAAATCTTACAAGCGTTAAGTTCGGTGAAAATGCAACATACAACATTTCAAACTACGCTTTCATTTATTCACCTATTGAAAAGGTTGTGTTTACTGCTAACAGTACGTATACTGTAGGTTCGCAGGCGTTTGTAAATGCAGCACTTACAGAAATTGATATGAGTGCGGGCAATATGACCGTAACTCTTAACAACGGTGCGTTCAACTGCTGGAGAGATAATAAGCTAACAGGTGCGGTTACAAGCATCAAGTTTGGTGAAAATTCAACTTACGTAATAAGCGAAGCTTCATTCAACGACGTTCTCGTTACAGAGCTTAAGCTTGCTCCAAACTCAAATTACACCTTCAAGAGATACTTCATCAACGGCGGTGATAACAGAAAAACCTTTACAACCTTTGATGCAAGTGCAAGCAATATCACACTCCTTGTTGAGAGTGAGGCGTTTAGAAATCATAAGGAGGTATTTACAAACCTCTTGATTAACGGTGAGGGCTCAACATATACATTTAACGGAAGCGCATTCTACGATACAAAGATTGCAGAAATCACACTTGGTAAAGGTTCAACCTACACGTTCAACAACTGCTTTAACGGTTCAACACCTATTGCTAAGGTTGATGCAAGTGCAGATAACTTAAATGTAACTGTAAACGCCTATGGCTGGGGAAAGAACACACTTGCAACAGTTTTGATAAACGGTAAAAACGGAACTTATACATTTAATAGTGAAGCGTTCAGAAGCTCTATTTTCACTGAGCTTACACTCGGCGAGGGCTCAACGTACAACTTTAATAGCAACTGTTATAGTTCAACCAATAATCTTAAGAAGATTGATGCAAGCGCTAATAACGTAGAAATGATTGTTGCAAATAACGTGTTCAACGGCAAGAGCGCGCTTGAAGCGCTTGATATAAGCGGCGAAAATTCAACCTACTCCTTCGGTCAGGAATGCTTTAAAAACTCAAAGATTCAAGAAATTAAGCTTGGCGAGGGCTCAAGCTATGACTTTGGTTATATGTGCTTCCGTGATTGCGGGGCAATCAAAACCCTTGACTTTACCGCGAGCAACGTAACCGCAAAATTTGCTAACCAAGTATTTGACGGCAGATCAACTGTAGCTTATATTGCATTCGGTGAGAATTCCGCATATACAATCGGTGACTATGTATTCAGAAATACGTCTCCGACAAACGATATCGTGTTCTCAAATACATCAAGCTTTAAGATAGGTAGAGAAGCGTTCTATTCAACAGATTTCGCTTCAATTACATTTGAAGACAATTGCGATGTTGAATTCACAGGCGTAGATGCGTTTAAGAACTCCGATAAGGCAACGTCACTTTATATCGGTGAAAACATTGCAATCACAAACTATCCGTTTAGAAACTTAAAGGCACTTGAAACACTTTACATTATGGACGGCGTTACACACGCAAACGAATACGAGTTTGAATATGCCGGCTCAAGCGACTACAAAACTCCTCTTTACGTATACAATCACTCATACGAGCTTACCTTCAATAAGGGTATGTTCAAGGAGTGCGACGGTGTATTCGTATATACAGTAACCGATAACATCGGCACAAGCAACGAGGTGTTTGCAAACTGCGGTGACACAAGTGGCTTTAAGGCTTGGACGGTATACCTCGGTATACCTCATCCACTTATTGAGGGCTTTATCTCAGCTCCTAACTGTACTGAAGAGGGTGTAACAGGTTGGGTTACTGATACAGCACTTTGTAGCTGTGGCTTCCAAATTGATGAAAATACCGTAATTAACAAGTACGAAAAGAAGCACAATATTACAGCTGACACCGCGCCCGATGACCAAATTTCATACGAGGTTGTAATTGCCGCAGCTCTCGGTCACGACTACGGCGTTGAAAACCCTGTAAGAATTGACTGGATTTATGTAAACAACAACTACTTTGAAAACGCAAAGAACAAGCACAACTGCACTGCTTGCGGCGTTGACTATCTCGGCAAGGACATTGAAAACTCAGCACTCTTCAAAAAGAAAGGAACAACCGTTTCCGAAAATGGCAAGGATGCAATTGCTCACGTGATTTATGCAAATCTTGAAGCAATAGATGCTTACAATTTGTTCCTTGGTGAAGGCAATGAAATTAAGTATGGCGTTGTGGCAGGTCTGTCAACTGAGGACGGTAAGCCCGTAAATAGCGACGGCAGCGCGAACGGAAGATCATTTGCATTTGAGTTTAGCGGTACAGAATTCTCAATTATCCAAATTAAACTAATAGGCATCACAAATGAAGAGCAAGGACTTTACTGTTGCTCATATATTATCGTTGGCGGAGAAGTAATGTACATTCATAACGAAACTGTAAAATCAACTGCAACAATCGTTTCGCTTGCAAATCCAAACGGCATTGTGGCAGCTGAGGAAAATGTTAACATAGAGGCTGTTATCGATAATAAGGAAAAGATTTACGCATAAAGAGAGCATAATAACTCAATTTTTGACAATTTTTTAACTGAAAGGGCTGACTCATTAAGAATCCAGCAAAATCAATAGGTTTCGGCTAAACAATGACAAAAAGCAGAATTTCACTACGAAATTCTGCTTTTTATTCTTAATGAGATGCCCAAAAAGAACTCGGGGGTTGACAGATTAAGACCCATTCCCAAAAATCTTAACAGATTTTTACGGGAGCCCTTGGGTCGCAGAAATCGTCGATTTTTAAGCCGAGGGGTTCCCCAAACCGAAGTATGAGGTTAGGGGGTTCGCTCGTGGTCGTACTTGTGTACGGAAGACCCATTCCCAAAAATCTTGACAGATTTTTACGGGAGCCCTTGGGG
>JAGALA010000032.1 GCA_017625935.1 Clostridia bacterium | reverse complement strand
TTTTTAGGGGATAGTGAAATGAGTGCAGAAGGCGTGAACACGGGAGCGTAGGCGTACTGGCGTACGGTAGAGCCCGTGGTCGCGTCTAAAAAACAGACATAAAAAGAAGAGAACTTGCAACAAATTGCAAGTTCTCAACCTAAAATCTAACTAAGATAAACGAATAAATTTGATTTTTTGTAGAATGTGTCTGTTTTTGGTCTGTGCTTATTGCAACATCCCCTTTTTGCTTTATTTGTATTCTATGCTCTTAATAATACCCCTTCCGCTTGATTCTATATCGTCATACAGCTTATCGAAAACTATTTCTTTTATGTATGGCGAAATATCCTCGGGGCGTACACCGTTTACCGTGATGTTTTCGAGGAAAAGGGTATCAACGCATGATGAAAAATAAGGGTCGAAAACCTCAGTCCCGTCCTCAAATCTTACTGATTTCGGACCGATACAGGCAAGGTAAGACAGGGGATATTTTTCACGGTGCAAAGTAATGTCAATGTCTTTAAGATAAATGCTTTTTGCATTAAGTCCAAGCTCAAATGCGGCAAACGTGCCCTTAATTTTGTGCGAGGTTAAATACTCACTTAGCGGGTCAATCGGCGCGTCAAGATCGATTTTAATGTCCTCAAAAAAGATATTATCACCTGAGCCAACCTCGGCGCGCTCAGGCAGATTAGGCATCGTGTACGGCGGCGTTTGACAGTACAGCTTAAAGGTTTTTACGTTTTCAACACGTCGGATGATGGCATTGTATAGGGCGCAGTCAACCGTTTCACCGTTTTTGTAGGTGTAGATGCCGGGCTCAATTCTCATCGCCTTGTAGCGGCTGCTTGGAGAGAGGAACAAATCCTCGCAAATTACGTTTTCACAAGGACCGAAGTTGACAGAGGAGTTTTGCCAGTCATACATATTAAGGGCAACCAAATCGTCCCCGACCTCGCCGCGTACGTTTCTTATATGAATGTTTTTCGTGTTTCCGTTTACGTGTATTCCGTCTGCAAAGCAGGAAACAAACTCGATGTTTTCTATTATCACGTTTGATACATCACCGAGCTGAACGGCAAATCCGCCGCACGATTTAAAGGTCATATTTTTGAGCGTCAAGCGGTCGATGTTATTAAAGAGCATAAAGGTCGAAACGCCGAAAAAGGTGCGACACGTGTCGTATTTTCCCGTTTTTCCGTACCCCATACGGTGTGGGCACCAGTCCTCCCAAACACCACCATCTATGGTGATGTTTTCGTTTTTTTCACCCGTGATTTTTTCGTGCGTGCCGTCCTTTGTCATGGTGTTTCTTACGGCAAGGACGTCTGTGCCATCACTTAGACGAATTACCGCATCGGTGTCAGCTATGATTTTTCTGTTTGACGGTATAGTAATCGATGCATCAATATAGTAAGGCGTGTCTTTTTTGGGGATATAAACCACCTCATGCTCGTTTATTGCCGCTTGCAAGGCGTGAGTCCAAATTTCACCGTTGGGTGTGTAGTCCAAAAGTGAGCATTTATCAAAAAATACCGCACTACGTGTCTCATTTTCGCGCCTTACCTCAAAAAGTAACGCCTCAATTTCGCGTTTGATTTTCTCCAATTTAAGTCACCTCCGTTTCTATTTTTAATCATACCATTAAACAAAATAAAATTCAAGGCAAAATCACCAAACTTATTGTGTTTTTTGTATGCGTGTGCTAAAATAAGAGAAAAGGCGGTGACAAAATGAAAAAATATAAATACCAAATGCATACACATACAACCCCCTGCTCGCTGTGCGGACGTCTGACTCCAACGGATTTAGCAGAGGCACTCATTGAAAACGGCTATCAAGGAGCGGTTTTAACAAATCATTTTTATCACGGAAACTCGGGCATTGACCGAAGCGAAAATACCTCGTGGCAGGAATTTGTGAGTGCTTACGAAAAGGATTATATAGAATGTAAAAGGGAAGCCGAAAAGCACGATCTTGATATAATATTCAGCATAGAGGAAAGCGTTGTCCCGGGGCTTGAAATTCTTTGCTACGGTGTTACTCCGCAGGTTCTTTACGATAACCCACAGCTAAGACGCGGCGAGTGTGACGAGTGGATAAGAGTAATGCGCGAAAACGGCGTGGTTGTGATTCAAGCGCACCCATACCGCGAGGCGTTTTATATTCCCGACCCCCGACCCTTGCCGCTTGAAATTCTTGACGGCATCGAGGTTTTTAATCGCGGCAACGCCAAGGAATATAACGATAAGGCAATGATGCTTGCAAACGAAAATCCCCAACTTCTCAGAACCTCAAGTGCCGATACCCACACAACCGATACAGTTGGCATCGGCGGTATTATAACAACCAAGCGCATAAGAAACGAAAAGGAGCTTGCCGATCTTTTGCGCTCACGTGACTACGAGCTTATCATTCCCAAAGAGGAATAAGAGGTGAAAAATGAACCTGAAGGTTAAAATGTACAAGGGCGAGCTTTGGTATGGCGGAAGCGTTGCCGAAGCCGCGCACAATCCGTTTGACGAAAGCTCACTGTATGATTACGATATGGAATACGGCTTGAACCAAACAATGCCGCTTTTCGTGTCAACCATGGGTAGATACATATGGTGCGAGGTGCCAATGCGCGTTCACATCGAAAATGGCGAATTTGACCTTACAGCAAGCGAGGAAATTATCCTTTGCGAGGTGGGAAAAACCTTAAAGGACGCATACCTTAGCGCCCAAAATAACCATTTTAAGTTTAACGGCAAGGTGCCTCCGCTTAAATTTTTTGAGGCCGCACAGTATAACACTTGGGTGGAGCTTGACTACCGCCAAAACCAAGCGGATATATTAAAATACGCACACGGGGTCGTGGAAAACGGTTACGAGCCGGGCGTAATTATGATTGATGAGGGCTGGCACACAAGATACGGCATTTGGGACTGGGACTACGTAAAATTTCCCGACCCGAAAGCAATGATAGACGAGCTTCACGCGCTCGGCTTTAAGGTTATGCTTTGGGTCGTTCCGCTTGTCACTCCCGACGGACAGTATTTCGCCATGAGCTATTTTAAGTATCATAATTATTTAGAGGGAGCAAGCGGTGATAAGGAATACTTCCTCCGTACCGACGACGGCAAGGTTGCCCTTATCGAATGGTGGAACGGCTTTAGCGCAATTTTAAATATGTGTAATCCCGACGACAGAGAATTCCTTGATACTAAGCTAAGACGTTTGACTGATGAGTTCGGCGTTGACGGCTTCAAGTTCGACGGCGGTAATATCGAAATGTACGCACCGAAAAGCATAGTAAACGGCGTGCAGACAAAATATACCCCACAACAGCTGAATGAGGCGTGGAACGAGTTTGGAACAAGATACGAGTATCACGAATACAAGGACACCTTCAAGGGCGGCGGAAAAAGCGTTATTCAACGCTTGCAGGACAGAGAACACGCATGGCAGGGCCATGGAATAGATACGGTAATTCCGTCGGCACTTTTGCAAGGGCTTATAGGCCATCCGTTTATTTGCCCCGATATGATTGGCGGTGGCTCGTGGGCGAGCAACTACACCCCCGGCTTCAAGATAGACGGTGAGCTTTTTGTGCGTATGGCACAGGTGAGCGCACTTTTCCCAATGATGCAGTTTTCTTGGGCACCCTGGCGCGTGCTCGACAAAAAGCACGCGGAGCTTTGCAAAAGCGCGGCAGATTTACATAAGCGGTTTGCATCTTATATAGTAAAGCTCGTTGAGGAAAGCGCTATCAGCGGTGAGCCTATCGTGCGCCATATGGAATACGAATTTCCCGCGCAGGACTTTGGCAGAACCCTTGACCAGTTTATGCTCGGTAGTGAGGTTTTAGTCGCCCCTGTTATCACCAAAGGGGCAATCAAAAGAGAAGTCAAGCTGCCAAAGGGAAAATGGTCGTACCTCGGCAAAACCGACTATAGCGGCGGCACAACCGTCACAGTTGATGCACCACTTGAAATTTTACCGTACTTTTATAAAAAATAAGGAACAGGCAAGCACCTGTTCCTTTTTAAGTTTGGCAAAGAACCTCAAAGCTCATTTTGCTTTGAGGTTCTCTTTAAGTATTTATTCAAAAAAGTTGGGGTCTATGAGGTCGTCAATACTAACGTTTAATACTTTAGCAAAAGCGTATAATTCAATGTCGGTAACTGTGCGCTGACAATCCTCAATTCTTGAAATAGAACCGCGACAAACATAAACACCCATAAGCTCTAATTGGTTTGAAAGCTCCTGTTGCTTTAACCCCTTTAGCTTTCTGTATTTTTTTATGTTTTTACCAATCATATTCATTTTGCTGCCATCAATAATTCTCGCCATAATATCTCCCCTTTTTATTTGTCTTGACACAGGACATATATTATGATAGACTAACTTTACAAAAGTTATGTCCTGTCATAGGACATATTAAAAATATATATGATTGAGGGGAAAATATTTTGTATTGTAAAAGTTGTAATAAAGAAGAAAATGACGAGAAAATAAAATCAATTATTGACAAACTATATACCTTGCGTGCTATGATTTCAAAAGTATCAGTCGAAATTGATAAAGTGCGCAGTGCGGGGTGCAAATTAGACAGAAAGAAAAAAGAAATGCTTGAGTTTTTGGAGTTTTACAATGATTTTTACACTTCTTATTTGTTAATGTTCGATGATATAATCGACGAGAACAATTGGAAAAATATTGATTTAATCATATATATGCTTGAATCAAAGAGAGCATCGACACCAAATGATGCACTACAACAAATTGATTTGCATAGACATACAGAAAAAATGATGGGCATTGATGTTGCTGCTGAAACCATTTGCAATACTATATTAAATGAGCCGAACAAAATTGAAAATGCAATTATCAGTAGTATAAGCTTAATAAATAAAGAAAAGAATTCATATTTCAAAAATTCGGTTATTACATTAGAGTTACAGAATGCTATGATAGAAAAAAACAATGCAACGTGCAAAGAAATGATGCATCAAATTGAACTAATAAAGCAACTTAGAACTGAACAGTCTGAGTGATTGCCTCCATACGGCAAGTATAACAATTAAAAAGCCCACACAGAGTAAAGTCTGTATGGGCTTATTTTTATTTTAAGTTTTCCTTTGCAACAACAAGCATAAGCTTGATTCTGTTTTCTTGGTTTACGCGCGTTGCACCGGGGTCGTACTCGATATCAACCACGTTTAAGCGCGGGTCGATACGTCTAACCTTGTTTATCATACCCTTAGCGGCAACGTGGCAGGGCAGACAGCCAAATGGCTGAGCAATTACGATATTTTCGTAGCCGTGGTCGGCAAATTCAAGCATTTCAGCCGCCAAATACCAGCCCTCACCCATACTGTTTCCAACGTTTATAACGCCCTCGGCACGCTTTTTAAGGTCGTTTACGCGCTCGGGTGCTACAAAGGCAGGGTTTTCCTCAATGGCTGAAATAAGTATATCCTCCATCTTGAACATATACTTCATCGCAACCTCTAAAATCGCCTTTTTCGCCTTGTTTCCGCCATAGAGGCGCAAATCCTCAAGCGCACCGTTTGTCTTGTAAATACCGAAGCCTAAAATGCTCGGAACAAAAACCTCACAGTCCTGCTCGGCTAAAAATTCCTCTAAGTGGTTGTTTCCGCTTGCAGAGTATTTTAGGAACAATTCACCGATTACCGCAACCTTAACCTTTGGCGTTTTTTCAATCTTAATAGACGCAAAATCATTTGCAATTTCGCGCAGATTTTTCTTTATAGCCTTGTTTGAAAAGCCCTTTCCGCGGTAGAACATAGCGCCAAGCGCACTTGTCCA
Source organism: Clostridia bacterium (assembly GCA_017625935.1). Lineage (GTDB taxonomy): Bacteria > Bacillota > Clostridia > Oscillospirales > CAG-272 > RGIG2000. The sequence goes on along the minus strand of JAGALA010000032.1, from coordinate 105,618 downwards.
CTTGTCAATCATTTTGTCCGTTTCGCCCTTATTCACCTCGTACGGACGCACCTGATTTGAAACAATCATAATCATATCGCCGTAGATAAGTCCCGCAAGCGCCATAAGGAGCGAGCGTGGGGAGAGAAGCGCGCCCGAGTTAAACTCAAGCCCCCAAATGTTAGCCGAGATAAACGGCACCTGTGGGTAGCCCGCCTTTTCAAACGCCTTTCTCATTAGGTGAATATAGTTGCTGTCACGGCAGCCGCCGCCCGACTGCGTGATAATCATTGCCACCTTGTCAGGGTCATATTTGCCGCTTGTAATGGTTGCAAGCATCTGACCCGTTGTCAGCATAGCAGGATAGCACATATCGTTGTGCAAATATTTCAGCGCAAGCGATAGAACCTCGGGTCCCTCGTTTTCCATAATCTCAATCTTGTAGCCCGCCCTTTGGAGAATAGGCTTTAATATCTTGAAATGTATGGGTGCCATGCTTGGTGAAAGAATGGTGTATTCCTTCTTCATTTTACGGGTGAATTTGATTCTGTCTCTGTAATGTGAATTACTCATTTTCACCCTCCTTGCTCTTTTGCAAAATTGCGGCAATCAAGCTTCTTAAACGAATCTTGATGGCACCGAGGTTTGTTACCTCGTCAATCTTGATTTGAGTATATAAATGACCGTAATGCTCAAGTAACGAGCGCACCTCGTCAGAGGTTAATGCATCAAGACCGCATCCAAACGAAACAAGATGCACAAGGTACATATCGTCCTGTGTTGTTACATACTTAGCCGCCGAGAATAGACGTTGGTGATACGTCCATTGGCTAAGGAGATTTACCTTAAACTTAGGCACAAGTGAGGCTACCGCATCCTCGGAAACAACCGCAAATCCAAGCGCTGAGATAAGCTTATGTATACCGTGGTTAATCTCGGGGTCAGCGTGGTATGGGCGGCCTGCAAGCACAATGATTTTCTTACCCTGTGCGCGCGCCTCGTTTATAATCTTGTGTCCCTCAGTCCGCACGTCCGCCATATAGCTGTCGTAAGCTAAGTAAGCTGCCTTGCACGCGCGCTTAACCTCGCCTAAGTCAAACTCGCCAAAATGCTTTTCAAGCACCTTCTTAAAGCGAGCGGGGAAGCTACCACGGTTGTGAGGTCCAACGTAATCGTTAATGTACTTAATACTACCGAAATTCAAGGTGTTCGCCTCGATAACCTCGGGGTAGCCTGCAATAACTGCGCAGTTGTAGTTATTCTTTGCCTTGCCCTCGTTGAAGTTATAGGTCATACAAGGGTAGAAGATTGCGTCAACGCCCATTTCAATGAGCTTTTGAATATGTCCGTGCATCATCTTAGCAGGGAAGCAAACCGTGTCTGACGGAATTGTGCCCTGTCCCTTTAAATAGAGCTTTCTGTTTGAAAAGCCGCTCATCTTAACCGTGAAGCCAAGCTCCCTGAAAAGCGTATTCCAGAAGGGATACATCTCGTACATATTAAGTCCCATAGGAAGACCGATAACACCGCGCACCCCGTCGCCCTCAGGCATCGAGGCAAGCTTATTTAGCTTATATTCGTAAAGGTTCAGTGAGTCATCCTGTGACTTGTTTGTAACAGGCTTTTCACAGCGGTTTCCGCCGATAAAGCGACGTCCGCCGCCAAAATCGTTAACCGTTAATTGGCATTTATTGTTACAGCCGTTGCACGTTACGTTCTTTATTGTATAGGAAAAATTCTTTAATTCCTCGTATGAAAGAATTGCGGAATTGCCCTTGTGCGTTTTCATTTGATTTGCGTAAAGCGCCGCGCCGTAAGCACCCATCATTCCCGCAATGTCGGGGCGGATAACCTCAACGCCGATCTCCTTCTCAAACGCGCGAAGAACCGCGTTATTTAAGAACGTGCCGCCTTGAACGACAATCTTTTTACCAAGGTCGTCAGCGGAGTGAACGCGTATAACCTTATAAAGCGCGTTTTTAACAACGCTTATGGAAAGTCCCGCCGAAATATTTTCAACGGTTGCCCCCTCCTTTTGCGCCTGCTTAACGGATGAATTCATAAACACCGTGCAGCGAGAGCCGAGGTCAACGGGGCTGTTTCCGAATAAACCGAGATTTGCAAACTCGTCAATAGGATAGCCGAGTGAGTTTGCAAACGCCTGAAGGAACGAGCCGCAGCCCGAGGAGCATGCCTCGTTTAAGAAAATATTGTCAATTGCACCGCCTCTTATCTTGAAGCATTTCATATCCTGACCGCCAATGTCGATAATAAACTCAACGTCAGGCATAAAATATTTAGCAGCAGTAAAGTGTGCAACCGTTTCAACAACGCCGATATCAATGCCAAGCGCGCTTTTCATCATATCCTCACCGTAGCCGGTAACCGCACTTGAAACAATATTAACCTTCGGGTATTTTTCATACATCTCGATAAGCGTATCGCGTACAACGTCGATAGGCTTACCTTGATTTGACTGATATTTTGAGAAAATTATAGAGCCGTCCTTGTCGGTCAAAACCACCTTCAAGGTTGTCGAGCCCGAGTCAATTCCGAGGTAAGCATCCCCCTCGTAAGGAATGCCCTCCTTCCTTGGCACAGAGTGCTCGTTATGACGGGCAATAAACTCATCGTATTCCGCTTGATTCTTGAAAAGCGGTTCGAGCGAGGAAACTCTTATAAGGTCGGATTTTTCGCCTATAATTTCATATGCCTTTTGTAAATCAACCGCCTCCTCAGCATAGTATGCCGCACCAAGTGCAACAAAAACAAGTGAGTGGTCGGGACAAATGCCCTCGCATTTAAGTGTTTTGTCAAACGCGCGGCGCAATTCCGAAAGGAAGGTTAAAGGGCCGCCGAGGTAAACGATATTTCCCTCGATAGGGTGACCCTGTGCAAGACCCGTTATCGTTTGGTTAACGATAGCATAGTAAATGCTTGCGGAAATATCCTCCTTGCGTGCGCCTTGGTTAAGTAACGGTTGAATATCTGTTTTTGCAAATACTCCGCAGCGTGAAGCGATAGAGTATATCTTTTCGTAATTTTTTGCAAGCTCGTTCATCTCGTCGGGGTCAATTTGCATAAGAGATGCCATCTGGTCGGCAAACGCACCCGTACCGCCTGCACACGTGCCGTTCATACGAACCTCTAAGTTGCCCTTAAGGAAAAGGATTTTTGCGTCCTCACCGCCAAGCTCGATAACAACGTCTGTGTTCGGTAAACGATTGCTTATGGCAACCTTGGTGGCATAAACTTCTTGAACAAATGGGAGCCCTGCCCACTCGGCAATACCCATGCCTGCTGAGCCCGACATAGCACAAACGACAGGCTCAGTAATATTAAATTTGTCAATTAAGCCCTTGATAACCTCGCGCGTTTTCTCGGTGATCATCGCAAAATGGCGTTCATAGCTTTCGTGGATGATATTGCCCGCGTCATCAAGCACAACACATTTAATAGTTGTTGAGCCAACATCAATACCTATTTTCATTGTGTACTCCGTTAAATCTTTTTAATGTAGCTTAGATATTTCAAGCCGATTTTTGACCACTCAAAGCCAAGGTTCTTAAGCTCCTTAACTGTGAACTCATTGCTCATTGGAATATTCTTCGAGGTTGAAGCAATGGAGCTGTAGAAGGAGAGAATTGCAACGTCCTTGTCGTTAATTGACTCCTTGAGTGATTTTTCAAAATTCTCGCGTGAAACTTTCTTAATTCTTCTGAAATATTTCTTCTTAAACGTCTCAACCGTAAAGAGCTGAGGGTTGTAAAGATTGTAAATATTGTTAATTTTATTGCAAAGCGCTAAGCGCACGTACGCATCTGCACACTCGTCAACAGGCGTAAAGTCCATTGGATATTCAGCAAGCTCCTTGCTGTACTTTCCGACCTTGAGTAAACCCCTGAATCTGCCGAGGAAGCCGTTGTCCTGTGCGTTTTTCTGGAACTTACCGTCGGATTTTCTCCAAGTAAGGTTACCGATTCTGAATATGTTCGCCTTAAGACCTGCTTGTCTTGCCAAAAGCACAATTTCCTCTGCCTTGTATTTTGAGTGAATATATACGTTTTGAATATGGTTTTGACCGATATCAAGCGTAAACTCGTCAAATGTAGCGTCAGGTGATTTTTGCTCAACCGTGCCCGCACCGTGTACGCTTGCGGTTGAAGTGTGCTGTAAAAGCGCGCCCGAGCGCTTGCAGAATTCAACCACGTTTTGTGTGCCCATTACGTTCGTTTTCTCAAACTCCTCGTAGTGACCCGCGTGGCTTACGTTTGCGGCAGTATGAATAACCATATCAACCTTATATAAAAGCGTTTCGTACTCCTCATCGCTAAGACCGAGAGAGGGGCTTGTGATATCGCCGATTTTTACCTTGTATACGAAGTATTCGTGCTCGGTAGGGAAGTAGTATTTTAATACGTCCTTTAGCTTTTGCTCGCTTCTTACAAGACAAATTACGTGCAGCTTGCGCTTAAGCAGCTCTCTTAAAATATGTGAGCCGAGGAAGCCCGTAGCTCCCGTGAGCAAAATATACTTTATGTTATGAGTATGCAAAATATCGGAGTTGAACTTAATAAGCTCGTTTACGTTAATGTGTGACTCCTCCTGTATTTCGCGTTGCTTTATCGCAACCAAAACGCGCTCAAGCTGCTCAGCGGTCGGATTTTCGTAAATCTCCTGCGCCTGCACACCAATTATTGCCGCCGCCTCAAACGCCGCTAAGCTGTAGCCGCCGATATCAAAGAAATCGTCCTTGATACCTATATGCGAGCGTCCAAGCACGTTTTCAAATGCGGAAACGATTGCCTTTTGTTCATCTGTTGAGGGCGCAACGTAAGGCACAGTCTTGCTTCCTGTAATCTCCTTGACCATCTTAATAGCCTCGGAGCGCTTGATTTTAAGCGTCGTTGTCTTTGGAAATTCTCTTGACAAGAAAACGATAGCAACAATCTTTTTGTATGTAGGCAAGGTCGCGTTAAAGTCCTTAATTGCCATACGAATACCATTAGTTAGGTTGCTGTCGTTAATATCGGTCGGCTGAATTGCCGCACAGATTTTTCCGTTGTCCTCATAAACCATAACGTCCTTAACACCGTCGATAGCCGAAATGTGCGCTTCAAGCTCTTCGGGATAAATGTTTTTACCGTTGTCAAGGATGATTAAGTTCTTTGAGCGTCCCGTGATATATAAATAGCCGTCGTCGTCAAAGTGACCAAGGTCGCCTGTATGTAGATAGCCGTCCTCGTTAATAGCTTCCTTTGTTGCCGCGTCGTTTTTATAGTAGCCAATCATAACGCCTGAGCCCTTAACGAGAATTTCACCGTTTTCAATTTTAACGTCCATATAGGAAATCGGCTTACCAACCGAGCCGAATTTGTTTGCACGAGGGTAGTTAGCCGAGATAAGCGGAGCGCACTCGGTCATACCGTAGCCCTGGTACATATTGATTCCGAACTCGTCAAACGCATCGGCGATCTCAGGGCGCAATGCCGCACCGCCGACGATTACGTTTGTTAAATTACCGCCGAAGCGTGCAAGTAGCTTTTTATAAAGCTTACGGCGCACGTCAATCTTGAGCTTCCTTAAAACCTTATTCAGCTTCTTTGCAAATGCAAGCTTACGCTTGTACGGTCCGCTCGAAACGCTTTCCATAACCTTTTTGTAGAAAACCTCTGCAATCGTCGGCACGATAAGAATAACCGACGGCTTGAATCTGTTTAGGTTGTCAACGATGTTTTCAAGCTTGTCGTTTATGCAAACCGTCGCACCGCAGTAGAGAACACCAAGGTTGTCAACTGTCAACTCAAACGTGTGGTGGATGGGAAGCACCGACATAACCACAGGCTGTTCCTTTTTTAGATTAGACGTGTAGTCCATTCTATATATATCGTTGATGTTGGAAACTATGTTCTTTTGACTGAGCATAACGCCCTTGCTGTGCCCCGTTGTGCCCGAGGTAAAAAGGATCTCGGCAAGCGCGTCCGGATTTATCTTAGGAAGCTTTTTATGCTCTGTGCGAAGCATCTCACGGAAGCGCGTGCCCGAAAAGCTTACAACACCGCAAACTCGCTCGCATTCCGCAACGATTTTCGGCATAAGCGTCTCAAATTCCTCGGAGAGAAATACAAAATCCGCATCTCCCATTTTAAGCAGGTTTATAATTTCGTCGCTTGAAAGCATTTTATCGATAGGAATAACGACGTTTGCGCTACAGGTGATGCCTAAAAACGTCGTCACCCAAGCATAGCTTGACGAGCCGATGATGGCAATATGCTTGCCCTGCCATCCCTTAGTCGCAAAATATGAAGCTATAGCTGTAGAGTCGTTTTTGAGGTCCCTAAAAGTCTTAGACACTACGTTGTTTTCAACTATGTATTTATAGGCATTTAAGTTACCGTATGCTTTTTCAATTTCGTTTACAAATTCTTGTAAATCTACAAGCATTTTATTCATAAAATGAAGCTCCGTTTCAAATTTTTAGATTAGTGCATATAAAATCACCATACATTATAACACATAATTACGCACATTACAACAAAATTTTTAATAAAAGAAAATATTAACAAAATATTATAAACAAAGTGAACAAATCAATTTTAAGAAAACTGCGTTAAAAACGAAAAAGAACAGACAACTAAGTGCCTGTTCCTTTTTAATATTCCTTACTCGCCGACAATTTCTTGAATTTCCTTAACGCTGACGTCGCGTAGCTTAATATTTTGCTTAACCGACAGTGCAGCTGCCACGCCCGCCGCCTCGCCTATCGCAATGCAAACCGACATGATTCTGAAGTTCGAGTGTGCCATATGTGAGCCGCTGATGTTCCTGCCCGACAAAAGCAGACCCTCTACGTTTTTCGGCAAAATACAGCCAAACGGAATTGTGTAGTCATTGTTTTGCTTAAATTGCTTTTGTGCACCTGTTTTGTCAAGACTTGAACCTGTAAGGTTATGTACGTCGAAATTAAACCAAGCACGGCGTACAATCCAGTCATCGTGCACGCGCGCCTCTAAAATATCGTCCTTGGTAAGGGAGGCAAGTCCCTCAAAATGGCGCGTTTCGCGTATGCCTATTAAGGATGCTGAGTTCATCAGCCAGCAATTTTCGTAGCCGGGTATGTATTCGCGCAAAAATTTAACGATAGGCGCAATTTGCGAGCGGCAAATCATTGTGCCCTTGGTTATGCTCTCGCCGTCAGTGCCGTCAATTTCAATTGCATTTGTCATATTGCAGCAAACCGTGCCGGGCATTGGCTGTCTATACAAAAGCACGTGACCCGCAGGGAAGGGGAGCAACTCCTTTGCAAGAGCTTGGATTTCACCCTTCGGTGTTTCAATTGTTGTTTCAAAGGACGGTGGGAACAAGGCTCTGTCCGTGTCAACACCGCCTACGTTAAACATAATAGTGCAGGGCTGCATTCTGCCATCGCTCTCGCGCCCCTTGAAAAACGGCACACCTGCCGATGCGGCAATATCGCCGTCACCTGTCGCGTCAACAACGCGTTTTGCCCTAATATAGCCACGTCCCGACTTGTTTTGGATGATAACACCGACAATTTTATCGTTTTCCATAACGGCTGAGCAAGCCTGGGTATAGTACAAAACCTTGATGCCCTCGCGCTTTACCATTTCTTCAATTACAATCTTTTGGACCTCGTGGTAAATTGTGTCTTTTCCGCACCAAGTGTCCTTCTCCCAGCCGATTTCCTTGCCAAGCTCGTATGCTCTGTCCCAAATTTCCGTCATTACCTTGCTTGATGAGCGTCCGCCCCAATGCGACATCATTCCTGCCGTGGCAATTCCGCCAAGACAGCCTTGTGTCTCGATTATCATTACACTAACGCCAAGCCGTGATGCGCGTATTGCCGCACCGATACCCGCAGGACCGCCTCCGCAAACTAAAACGTCAACGTCGCAAAGACAGGGGATTTTACTTGTTTCTTCAATATAATTCATAACTGTTCTCCTTGAAGTTATTTCGTAATTATCATAGCATTAAGCGGAGCACATTCGTATTTTTTGCCATCAACCGTAAAGCCAACCCACGCGTCCTCGGGGTTGACAACAACGTAGGCGGTTTTTCCGCCCTCTGCCTCCCAAGCTGATGAAAGCAGGCGGGGAAGAGTCGCTTCTTTGCGGCCTCTGAATAGTGGCAGGGTGATTTGTTCGCACTCAATTTCGGGTGCGTTTTTCATCTTTCCCGAGTATAAATATTCCCGTCCGATTTCACGGTAGAAGCGCATCACGTTTCTTATAAACGTCATTGTTTTGTCAAAATCGGGCGGGCATGAAAAATCGTGCGTGCCCCAATGCGTCATCAAATCTCCGCTTGGAGATAGCGTGAGCGTCATTAAATCACCGATAGAGAAGGAGTAGGCAAGGCGGTATCTTAACGTATCAACGCTCGGCTCGAAAGGACAGCCGCATTGATTTCCCATAAAGTTTCTTAAATATTCGTGATAAACGTATGCAAAGGCAGGCACGGGAGTTCCAAACGGGTAGTTTAATTCGTATCTGTTATCACTCATTAAAAGCCCACCGATAAACGGCTCTGCCGCGGCACTTTCACAGCCGAAAAGCATATTCGGTGCTTTTTCTTGCCACTCGCCGAGAAGTTCTTGCATATTCGAGGTCATCCACTCCCCGGGCATCGGCGGATGGTTATGCTCTCTTGCAAAGCACATATACTGACCGCCGCCGTGGTTTTGGTCAAGAATTTGGGCGTAGTCAACACCGCTCTCAAATATAGGCGTGAAGCCCTCGTTCAGTATTTCGCGTCCTCTGTCCGAGGCAGGGCAAATATCGTAGCCGTATCTTTGATAAGGCGTGCAGGTTCTGCCAAGCTCGGGCTTGTTAGCGGGCGAGTGACAAACGCCCGACAAAACGTCCTCGTTCTTAATTTTTTCTTCTAAATTGTAGCTTTCGATAAGCGTGCTTCTTTGCGTGTAGCCAAAGCCCGAGCAGTAAACACCGAGCAAATCACCGCTCTCGTGCAATTTATCTCTGAATTCGTTAAAGCACTCAACGCCGCCAAACGGTGGCCACATATAAGGTGGAGCCCAAGGCGCAGTACCCTCCCAATGCATTAAAAGTGACATTATACGCGACCCTGTGTCGCGTTTTATCTTATTTAGTATAGGAAGCGCGTTTGTGTATGGGAAGAGCGCGTTAGGCTCCATTACGTCCATATCGTGCACACCGCGCACAGGATAGGTTACAATCAGCGGCATATTTTCATACCATTTTGGCAAACGAGAATTCTCCTTCGTTTTTACAACGCCCTCTGGTAAGCAGCTTTCAAACCACTCGCGGTAAATTTCTGCCGCGCTCTGCCACTTTTCCGTGCAAGCGCGCCAAACAATTGGGTAGTCGGTTTTGAAGCCCTCGCCGTAATTTGCACCCGAGTATAAGCGCATGGTCATACAAACACCGTTGCCACACGGGTAAAAATCAACACCCTTAAATGCTCTTTTCTCGTCGTGCGCGCCTATGTACAAGCCAAACGAGTCAAAATGATACGATATAAATTGTGATTGAACCTTATTTGGGAAAATAAAGTACGCCCCCGACATAGGGAACTCGTTTTCATATCTTGGCAAAAGTGTCTCATCGGTCAGTAAAATTCCCTCGTCATACGGGAAAAGGATTTTTCCACCCGAATCACTATTATCAATCAGCCTCGGCAAGCAAATTCTCGGCAGCTCTATGTATTCAAGTGCTAACTCGCTTGGCACGCCGCCAACCTCAGCACCCCAACGTATTTCCTCGCCTGTGCTACAAAAATATACCTTGACGCACACATCGTCAAGCACACCGCCAAAACGCGAAAATTCAGCCACTCCCTCGCCAAAAATGACACTTTTTGCATCAAATGATTCAGTGCGAATTGCGCCGCCGTTTAAGTCGCGAAAGCGCAACGCAAAAAGCGAAAGCTTGTCCGCCAAAGCCTCGTTCCCAAGGATTTTCAAGGACTCAACCGCCCCACATTTTTCATCAATAGCTAAATCTATATTCTTCGCCGAAAGCCTTATCATTTTTTCTCTCCAAAAAGCAAAATTTAATCTAACAGTATCATATCATATATTTATAATATATGTCAATATCCTATAAGCATAATAACCAAAAAAGAGTGTAATCAAGCGAAAACAAAATTCACTGTGTACCTTAACTCCCTTTAACCGCATTAGTTAATAACTTTTTTAAAAATATTTGAAAATAGGACTTGACAAAATGAAATTGCTTTGCTATAATAGTGGGGCAATTGAGAATAGTTGCATTTTTCAAACTAAATATCCTATCGAGATGTAGCGCAGTTGTAATGAGTTTCCAAGAAATCGAGCTTTTGCGATGATTGATTGGCTAAAACGAATTATCCAGCGAGTGCCTTGCACGAGTCGGAGTAGCGCCGCGACAATTGCATTTTTTAAACTAAATATCCTATCGAGATGTAGCGCAGTTGGTAGCGCGCATGGTTTGGGACCATGATGCCGTAGGTTCGAATCCTATCATCTCGACCATAAAAATGACCTACTCTTTCGAGTGGGTCTTTTTTATTTTTATGAGTGAGATGATGATTCGACCTACCTTCAAGCTCTGCTTGAATCAGGTTCGCCTAACGAGCAAAGCCGAGAGGTGCTTGCACATCAGAGGCTGCGAAGTGTTACGAGCAATTTATTGCGAAGTCATCCTATCAGCCGACCACGCGTCTCTAATTCGAACTACAGGGATTAGGACGCCAAATGAATATTAAAGGACTACTTGGAAGTAGTCCTTTTTGTTTGCAGTTATATCGCGTCATCTTTATTATACCACAAATGGTACAACACATATTATATAATGTCAATGAAAGGAAGTGAACAAATGAAAAACAACGATCCCTTATACCCATACAAAAATCTTTTTATTACTGCTCGTCCAGGTGTGGGCGCTACTACTCTTGCGGTTAATATCGTAAACAAATATTTAGACCAGGGTAAAAAGTGCTTGGTGTTTGAAAATCCAAATTGCTTTTTTATAGACTATATAGATAGAATAAAAGCTATCAAAGAAAACAAATGTATAAAAACTGATTTCCCCTATATTAAAAAATATGGCAATCTTGTGGTTACTCATCATTACTGTTTCGAGTTGGAGTTTGTTTTAAATGCAATCAATGAATATAATGCCGATGTAATAGTATATGAAAGCACAAACACCTTTAAAGAGGATACAAAGGAACTTATTAAGCTGTCAAAGGAATTAAAAAACAAGGAAAAAATATTCATTTTTATCACGCATATAAAAAGAAAAATAACACAATTTCATCACAAGGAGCCGAGCAAACCAAAATATTCTCGCTTTCGAAAGGCAATACCACATTTTGATGCTACTGCAATCATTTTTAGAGATATGAATGAGAACAATGAATATGTAGAGGAAATTAGGCTATATGAAAAAGGCAAGAAAAAACACCGAGCAATACCCGTGTGCTTTGATTTCCCTAAACATAAGCTAATGTTAAAAGAGAATTGAATTGTTGCGACAAATATGGTACAATAATATTATCAACAAACAGGTGGTGATATTATGTCAACTGAAACAAAGAAGCTTGCTCTTTTAAGAATACTTAAAATCTTGCAAGACAGAACAGATTCAGAGCATTTGCTTACACATACAGAAATAGCAGAAATATTGCTTTTTGAATACGGAATAGAAATTGAACGCAAGGCGGTTGGCAGGAATATTTCACTGCTTCTTGAAGCTGATTACGATATTATAACAACAAAGCGTGGTGTTTATCTTAATGAACGAAAATATGAACCATCTGAAATAAGATTACTTATTGATGGTGTTTTATCAAGTCAGCATGTTGGGGTGCGACACTCTAAAGATTTAATTGAAAAATTAGCAAGTGAGGAAAATATTTATTTCAAGAAAAATATTAAACATATTCACTCTGTTTGCGACTTCAACAAAACGGAAAACTCAACTATTTTTTATAGCATAGACACAATACACGAAGCAATAGAATTTGGAAAAATGGTTGAATATGATTATAATAAATATGGAGCTGATAAAAAGCTACACAAGACCTCGTTTCAAAGAATTTCGCCATACCAGTTGATTTTGCATAATCAACGTTACTATCTTATGGGATATAGCTCCTATTGGGGACATATGGTATATCATAGACTTGACAGAATCACAAATATGGTTGTGTCAGATAGACCGCTTGTGCCGATAAAAAGAGATTAAGGGCTTTGAAAATGGAATCAATTACAGAAATCTAACCACAGCTATGCCCTATATGTTCTCTGATACGCCAGAAACAATTGAAATATTGGCAAAAGATTTTATAATTGACCAAGTTATAGACTGGTTTGGAAAAGATATAAAAATAATTAAAACCGAAAATGAAGAAATATACAAAATCATTCTTAAATCAAGTCCTACTGCTATGCTCTTTTGGGCTATGCAATATACCGACGAGTGCGAGGTTATAAAGCCGATAACGCTAAGAGAAAAAATAAAAGAAACAATAAATAAGGCAAAGGAAAAATATGAAAAACTTATTTGATTATGCAACAAAAGAACTTTCACAGGATGCTTTTTTGCGTTGGCTTTTTGAAAGTGGGTTCGACGAAAAGTGCGAAAACAAAAGCGTGCAAAATGCTTCAAGAACATTGTTTAACATTTTTACGAAAAACAAATTCAAATATAAAGAAATAAAAGAATTAAAAACCGTCGCACAATGGAAAAATATTGATATCTCTATATGGTTTAAGGTTGATGGCAAAGAACATCTTATGATCATTGAGGACAAAACAGAAAGCGGTGTTCATGATAACCAACTTGATAGATATGAAAAAGAAATAAACGATCACAATAATTTTTGGAGAAATGAAACCAATCGCAAAAAATATACTCAAGAAAGATATTTAGAAAAAGACAGTACTCTATTTAAGGTTTTTTACAAAACCAACATAATTGACGATTGGGAAAAGGAATATGCCAACGAACAAAACGGTTGGGAAACATTTGATATTTTTGATATTTATAATATTTTCAAAGGTTTGCAAACTGATAACGAAGTGTTAGGCTATTACAAAGAGCACATTGAAAAAATATACAGTAGTGCTTCAAGAAAAGATATTCCAAGTAACTGGGATCTAATTTCTTGGCATTCGTTTTTTAACAGCTATGAGCCTTGCTCTTTTGTGTCGCCAAAGACTGAAATAAACTGTTATCAAAAAGAATACTATTACATAAAGCTTTTTGTAAAAGACCACGAGAAAGATTTGCCATGCTTTGAAATACGAAGTCGCGATTTTAAGGTTGATAGCGAAACTGGAAAGTATAGCATTATTGCAAGAGCTGTTCTTTACAACTTATCTGATGAAGCACAAAATGCTTTGACAAAAGATAAAATAATCGAATGGCAAGGTCTTATCTCAAATTATGGATTCAAATTGAATCAAAAAAGCGATATTAACAAACATAAGCAAATTGGTAATTTTGTGATAAACGATATTGAAAATAACGAAGAATCATTGACAAATGCACTTGATTATATGTGCGAATTATTAAATTCGATTTTTAGTTGTGATAAAGAATAAAATTTACATTTTCACACAAAATCATCATATCTTTAGCATTAAAAAATCCTTATGCCACAAGGTTTATCGCACCTTTTCATAGGGTGTTCAACTGGGGTTGCCTCACTCCGACCATAAAAAGCACTGTACCGTTTGGTATGGTGCTTTTTTGCTTATGGTGGCGAGAACATACCACAAGACTTGCTTGAATTAGACTCGCCAAAAGAGCGAGAAAGTCCCCCATTTTTCAGCGCACCAATTATAAAAGCCCTATCGAAACTAGTCGATAGGGCTTTCGCTCGTTATAGTAATCTATAAGCATTCGCGGTCCAGCTGTACGCCTTGCATTTTAATGAGTCACCCGTCAACGGGTCGTGGTTTTCCGAAAATCCTGATTTTTCGATTGCTTTTTTGTAGCCAGATGCGATTTTCTCGCTTATTTGGCTTTCACCCATATTTCTAAGCGCTAAGGTAAAGATAATCTGGTCAGGTCCCCAGGCAGGTCCTCTCCAATAGCCGTTTTGCGTATAGAATGGACTATGTATAGATTCACTTGCAAGTCCGTATGGGCATAAGAAATCGTTTTCAAGCTTAGTAAGAATATACTCCCTTATATCAGCGGGGAGCTTGTTTTCTAAAACAATCATTCTAAGCATCATTAAGCTTTGAGGCCTGTATATTTCCTCGGTCATACCGTTGCGTATGAAAATTTCACCGTCCCAAAAATGCGTTACGCACTTTTCAAAAAGCTCATCTGATAGCATTTTGTATATTCTTACATCATTGCACAAATTAAGCTTTTCTGCCATTTGTGAGAGAACCTCACATTGAACCGACAAATAAGCAATCAAATCGGGAGACTGAATAATTTCCGTCTTGTCAAAGCACGTTGCGTTATCGTTGCCCGAGTCGTTTCCGTGATAATAGCAGGGAGTCTTTCCGCGATAGTTGAGCCACCAATCCGTGTTCTTTTTCATATAGTAGTAAAGCTCATCTAATACTTCGACATCCTCGTACCTTTTGTTCTTTTTTACAAGCTGCTTATAAATCCAACCCTGAATTGGCGGCTTTACAAACGCCCATTCCATATTTACAGTGGTAACGGTATCAGGGGTTCTTCCGTGATTATCCATAAATCTATAAGGATAGATAAACTGGTTATACGAAAGCTCAAAATCCTTGTCAGCCAAATCAAGGGCGTTAAATGTGTTGTCCCAGGACCAAAGCTTGCACATACCTGATTTGCTCATTACAATTGCATCTCTGTCGTAATTGCCCTCGCCTGATATAATATTGCTCCATAAAATATATGCACAGGCTTTATCGCATTCGTTTTGGCACTTCATTTTTGCTTCCCAAGCAAGATATTCGCTTTTTTTCGCTTCCGAATATTCATCGTACGTCAAATCGGAATAAACAGAATGCTCGCTTGTGCTGAGGCGAAGGGTAAACTCGTATTCACCGTTTTCATCGGGTAAAACAGTTATTTTTATGTAATCCTTGTATATTCTTCTTTCGCTGTCCTTCGTGTCAAGAGAAATTGTGCCCTTATGAATTTTGAAGGTGTGGAAGGTGTTGGTGAAGCAGTCGCAAAGCTTCAAAATATTCTTTCCCTCATAAATATAGTTTGCTTTATACACTCCCTGCATATAAATATATTTAATAGTGGGTGAGCTTCCTTTTCCGTAAAAGCAAACACCATCCTTGCCGAACAAGCACATTTTGTGTATTTTATCATTTGCAGTTATCTGAAGCTCCCAAGGCAAAAAATTTCCCTTTATTGAATCGGAATAATCAAGCTCCATAAGCGGCACCATTCCACCGTTATGGAGTGAATGTAAAACCAAATTATCATTAGTCCTTGCTAAAGAAATCAAGGAGTTTCTTGCACTGAAATGGAATTTATCAAAGCTTAACATATCGTTCTCCAATCTAAATTTTATAAGCACATTTTACCATATAATTGAATAAAATTCAATTAAATATAACTTATTTTTGTATTTTTCTATATAACCGCCAAAAAGTAAGCGGAAATTGTCTCGGCGCTTTCCTTCATTCCGTTTGTTGTCCACCATTTCACCGTTTCAACAAACGTCGCGGAAACGTGGTTGACCCAATAGCCGTCGGGCAGCGAGTTATCGCGCTTATTTCCAAAAAGCTCGGGCTGGCTTTGAATGAGCATTTTTAGATTTTCCTTAAAATATCGCAAAAACAGCTCGTTGTTTTCGCAAGAGAGCAGCTCCAAAATGTTGTTGTCATTCCTCTGTAAATGCTGAAGCAGGTGCAAAATCACGGACTTTGGCGCATCGCACTCAAAAATATGCTTGTGATTTTCCCCGCCCGATTTGGTTTTGTCAAAAATATGGCAAAAAAGCTCCTTGCAAAGCTCCTTTAAGAGAAAATCCTTTGTTTCAAAATGCGCGTAGAAAGTGGCTCTGCCAACGTCGGCGCGCTCAATAATTTCCCCAACCGTTATTTTGTCATAATGCTTTTTAGAGAGAAGCTCGCTAAATGCGCCAAAAATCGCCTCTCTCGACTTTTTCTGCCGTCTGTCCATCTTTTTCTCCATACAATATTTCAAATTTGTTCGGTATTGAACTAATACCAAACAAGGTATGTTGACTCTTTCCTCGCAATAAAATATAATGATGTTGTACAAGGTGTTCGATAACGAATATATTGTACTATAAAATTTATGCTTTGTCAACACGGAGGAATTATGAAAACCGAAAAGAATATTTTAGTTGCCTTTTTGCTTAATCTCTCGTTTGCCATATTTGAGCTTGTCGGAGGAATTTTCACGGGCAGTGTTGCGATAATTTCCGATGCAATTCACGACGTGGGCGATGCTTTAAGCATTGGAATTGCATTTTTTCTTGAAAAGAAAAGCAAGCGCCCACCAAACGGAAAATACACCTACGGCTACGCAAGGTATTCCGTTATCGGCAGCGTAATAACAACCTTGATTCTTTTGCTCGGCTCGGTAATGGTAGTGTATAACGCAATACTAAGAATTATTAACCCCACCGAAATCAACTATAACGGAATGATTATTTTTGCCGTTATAGGCGTTGGTGTCAACCTCGTTGCCGCATTATTGACGCACAAGGGCGACTCCTTAAATCAAAAGGCGGTAAGCCTGCATATGCTTGAGGACGTGCTCGGCTGGGTTGTGGTTTTGATCGGCGCAATTGTAATGCGCTTTACGGACTTTTATATTCTTGACCCACTTATGTCAATTGGCGTATCCGTGTTCATTTTTGTAAGTGCTGTAAAGGGCTTGAAGGAAGCGGTTGAGCTTTTCCTTGAAAAAACACCGCGCGGCATAAACCTTGATGAAATAAAGGAGCATATTCTCAAAATTGACGGTGTGCTTAGCGTGCACCACATTCACGTCTGGAGTATGGATGGGCAGAGCGGTTACGCAACTATGCATATTGTATCAGCAAAGCAGGGAAGTGAGCTAAAAGCCAAGATCCGTGAGGAACTAAAGGAGCACGGCATTGCCCACGCAACGCTTGAAATTGAGGATGAAGACGAAAACTGCCAAGAGATGGAATGCCACGTGGAGGTTCATTCTCATTCACACCATCACCACCATCATTAAAAAATGGCGACCTATGCGTAGTGCCCTTAAGGACACTACGCAACGAAATAAATCCCTTGCGGGATTTGTGAAATGCACTTCGTGCGTGAAATTCGCTTTCAGCGAGTGAAATGCCTGCGGGCGTGAGGGATTTATTTCATTTCACATCGAGCAGAGCGAGATATTTCACAATGTTCGACAGAACATTATTTCACATTTTGCGGAGTAAAATATTTCACTATATGCATTTGTGTCTACAAATGCAGTGCTTGCAAAGAAAAGAGGACGGAGAATGTAAAAACATTCTCCGTCCTTTTCCTGTCAGTAGGTGACGTATTTTATTAATTTTCAAAAACTGTCCTTAATAGTACGTCCTTTATGCGGTCGCCATTTTTTAATAGTTATATTTTTTTCTCTTTGCAAGCATAAAAATTCCTGCGACAACGGCAGCTAAAAGCTCGGATAGCACAACGGAGAGCCAAATACCGATGACCTTGTTTTCGGGATTTGCAAACAAAAGCGGAAGCAAAAATACCGCGCCAACCTGGAAAACGAAAAATGCCTTCCCCTTTGCTTGGAGGGGAAGGTGTCACCTTCGGTGACGGATGAGGTGTAGCAAGCCAAACTACATTTACTTAACTCTACGTAGTGTCTGTGTGAGAAGCATTAATAATTGTACTTTTTTCTCTTAGCAAGCATAAAAATTCCTGCGACAACGGCAGCTAAAAGCTCGGATAGCACAACGGAGAGCCAAATACCGATGACCTTGTTTTCGGGATTTATAAACAAAAGCGGAAGCAAAAGCACCGCACCTACTTGGAAAACAAGTGTTCTGAGTCCCGATATAAGTGCCGAAATCAGACCGTTTCCAAGTGCGGTGAAGAAGGACGAGCCTAAAATTGCAAGACCCGCAAACAAAAACGCAAAGGAATAGTAGAAGAATGCTTCCTTCGTTTTTGCAAGCAAATAAGGATCGTAGCTTGTGAAAAGATAAGCCATAGGCGTGCCCAAAAGCTCGGCAAGGACGAACATCGATACCGACATTGCACCGATTATAACAAGGCTCTTTTTCAGTACGTTTTTAAGCTCGGCAGAGTTGCCCGCACCGTAGTTGTATCCAATAATGGGGGCAACCGCCACCGTATAGCCGATGAAAACCGAAATGAAAATAAAATTCACGTACATCATAACACCGTAGGACTTAATTCCAAAATCGGGAGCGTATTTTATAAGCTGGAAATTGTAAAGCATACCGACAAGCGACATTGATACGTTGGCAAGCAGCTCACTTGAGCCGTTTATACATGCGCTTAGCGTTGCACGTCCGTCAAACTTGAATTTCGTTAGCCTGAGCAAGCTCGAATTTTTTCTTGCAAAATAGATAAACGGACCTACACAGCCGATAGCTTGGCTTGTAATAGTTGCAATAGCCGCGCCCTCAATTCCCCATTGAAAAAGACCGACCAAAAGCGCATCGAGAATGATGTTTGAAACACCCGAAATTACGGTAAATACAAGACCCAGTGTCGGTTTTTCGGCAGTAGAGAATAGTCCTTGAAACTCAATTTGCAGCATTGCCGCAGGCAAGCCAATGAGGCAAATTTGTCCGTATCTTAACGATAAATTCAGCATTTCGGAGCCAGGCTCCGCACCGAGCAAAATTGCAACAGGCTTAAGTAAAAACAGACCCACAATAGCAATTATAACACCTAAAATCGCAGGCAAGTAAATAAAGAGCGAGAAAAGACTGTTTGCGCGCTCCCTTTCACCTCTGCCAAGGTGCTGTGCAACAAGCGCGCCGCCGCCTGTGCCAAACATAAAGCCAACCGCGCCAAGAATCATAAGATAAGGCATAATAAAGTTGACCGCCTCAAAGGAAGCACCGTTATCGTATATGAAATTTGAAACGAAAAATCCGTCAACCACGCCGTAAATCGAGGTGAAAACCATCATAATTATAGGCGGAAAGGCAAAGCGCAAAATTCTTTTATATGTAAAATGATCGGATAATTGAATTTTCATAAAATGCCTCCTTAAAATTGCTATATGCTATTATATCAAATTAAAAAGCAATGTCAATACCCCGCGTCGAATTAAGCGCACGGTTTTTGCAAGCAGAAAAATATGTCTTGTTGTTCACAATTCATTAACAAAAGCTGTGTTCTTGAAGAAAAATCAAATAATATTCGACAAAAATATAGCAAAAAAGAGAAAATATCATATGATAATTATGAATTAAATGTAAATTTTATTAACAAAACAATGATTATTTTTTCGAAATTGTTGACTTTATATATAATGCGTGCTAAAATCTTGGCGTAATTAAGTTGTTAGCAAGGAGAACAAAATGCTATTTGATATACCGCATATTTTGTATATGGTAATATCGGCAATAATCACTGCGTGTATTTTAGTAGCGGCTGCATTCCTTATAAAAACCAAGAAGAGAAAGGAATCTTTTTTGAGGTTTTGGGCGTTGGCAACCGTTTTTATTCACTATAGCTCAATTTATTCCGATTATTACATAGGAAAAGTAAAAAATCCCGAGCTTGGGCTTTCTATGTTCATTCCCGCATATGCCTGCAACGTGTGTATGTGGCTGCTCCTTATCGTTGCGTTCTCAAACAGAAAAAACAAATTCATTTCGCTCGTTTCGCACTTCGTTGCGCTCGGCGGCATAGTTTGCGGCATTGTCGGAATATTGCTTAACGAAAATTACGGTGCATTTGCCGCATCGAACCCGGGTATGCACCCGATGCAGGATTTTGAGGTTGTAAAGGGGCTTCTCAGTCATTCAACGATGCTCCTCGGCTGTATTTATCTGCTCGTTAGCGATTTTGTAAAGGTGAGGGTTAAAACCACACCGCTCGGCGTTACGGTAGGACTTTCCATTCTTTTCGTTGACGGACTTATCGTAAACGGACTTAACACGGTTTTCGGTATGCCCGATGTCAATTCGATGTACCTTCACGCGGTACCTTTTGAAAAAATGCCGTGGCTTAACACTCTGACGATAGGAATCGTGGGCGTTACCGCCGCGTTTGTTATAAGCGTTTTGGCAGAGCAGTTCACATTGCCAAAGCACAGACGCTGGTATTCAAAAATCAAAGCTCCCGAAATTGAGTCCGAACAAATGGAGGAAACTGTAAATGATTAACTTTTTACATACGATATTAAAGGAATATGAGGTTAGTGAGGACAGCTTTTGGCACGCAGACGCGCTTACAATTTGGCATCTTGTGTATGCGGTTATAATAGTCGGCTCAATAGTTGCCGCCGCACTTATACTGAAAAACAAAAGCGAAAAAATCAAAAAAACCGTGCTTGACATTTTGCCGCTTATCGTTATAGGCTTGTACGTGAGCGACTTGTTTTTAAGACCTATTGCACAGCTTGAGGGTGATTTGTCGCAGGGTATTCACAGCTATCTTGACAAGCTCCCGTTCCACATCTGCACGGTTATGGCTCCTCTTTGCGTTTTTGCACAGCACTCCAAAAAATTTGCAAAAATCAAAGAGCCGCTTGTTATTCTCGGAATTGTCGGCCCTCTTATGTACTTAACCTATCCGAGCGGAGTTTTCGGGGATAGATTCCCATTCTGCTACAACACAGTGCAAACAATGGCGTTCCACGCATTCCTACTCGCTTGGGGCGTGCTTAACCTTACAACAGGACAAACCAAGGTTTCAATCAAAAAAGGCTGGTATTCATTTGGTGCTTGCATCGCAGCCGCTTCCGCGTGGGCGCTCCTTGGCAATATCATGTTTAGCGATATGTCAAGCGTTCAAGCGTGGGTTGATACGGGCTATGATTGGTTCTTCCAAAAGAGCGGCTCATTCTATATCGCCGTGGGTCAGCTTTGGTACGCAATAGTAGCACCGATTGCCGTTGCAATAGCGGTTTATACCGTCGGTATGGGCGTTTACGGCGTTTATCACCTTGCTTGCTTGATTGTAAATAAGTCAAAAAAGCAAAAAACAATCAAAAAGGCTCTGGCAAAGGAAAAAGCAACAGTATAATTATAGGGCGCAATTGCGCCCTTTTAAATTTCCCCGTAGGGACAGGCGTCCCCGACTGTCCGTGGCACAAGGCGGATGTGTCAAAAAACACTCGCCTCTTTCACCTTGACAAAAAAGAAGCATTGTGATATCATTACCGTATAAAAATTCGCAGGGGCGGGGTTTTCCCATCTCGTTAATTATTTATTAATATGGAAAGGAAAAATATGAAAAAATACGATACAGTCTTTTTTGATTTAGACGGCACAATTATAGATTCGGGCGAGGGAGTGTCTAATTCCGTGCTTTATGCGCTCGAAAAATTCGGTATAAATGAAACAAGAGAAAACGCGCTTCGCTTCATCGGTCCGCCGCTTGCAGACTCGTTTAAGGACTTTTACGGCTTTGATGACGAAAAAGCAACTAAGGGTATTGAAATCTACCGCGAATATTACCGTGAAAAGGGCATTTTTGAGTGCTATCTTTACGATGGCATAAGGGAGCTGCTTATAAAGCTTAAGGAAAACGGCTACAAGGTTGTGCTTTGTACCTCAAAGCCCGAGGAATACGCACACAGGGTGCTCCGTTTTTTTGAAATCTTTGATTTGTTTGACTACGCCTGCGGTGCTACAATGGACGAAAAAACACGCGCAACAAAGGACGAGGTAATGGCATACGCGTTTGAGACCTCGGGCGCACAAAGAGAAAAAACCTTAATGGTTGGCGACAGAAAATTTGATATAAACAGCGCTTGCAAATTCGGTTTTGATTCCGTTGGCGTTACCTTTGGCTACGGCAGTGAAGAGGAGCTTAAATCAGCAGGTGCAACTTACATTGTAGATAGCGCCAAGGAGATAGAAAATCTGCTTGAAATTTGAAAAATTTCTTCCTATTTATATTTTATTACTTTACAACGCTAAAATTTTTCAAAAAACTTTTTTCAAAATATTGACTTGAAATATTATGTGTGCTATTATATTTTCTATAAACGCACAATATTATTCCCGTTAGGAATATGGAGAACTATATGGAAATTAAAATTACAAAAACAAAAACACCTACAAAAATAAAGGACGAAAGCACACTCGGCTTCGGTCAGGTTTTCTCTGATCATATGTTCATTATGGATTACGAAATGGGCAAGGGCTGGGGCAATGCAAGAATTGTTCCGTTCGGAAATATTTCGCTTCACCCCGCCTCAACCGTGCTTCACTACGGCTCGGAAATTTTCGAGGGCTTGAAGGCGTACCGCACGGAAAGCGGCGAAATCCGCTTGTTCAGACCGATGGAGAATATCAGAAGAATGAATAATTCCGCTGAGAGAATGTGTCTGCCGAAAATTGACGAAAATGACTTCCTTGAGGCTCTGACCACCTTTGTTGAGCTTGAAAAGGATTTTGTGCCGTACTCCTTTGGCACCTCACTCTACCTTCGTCCTTATATGTTCGGAAATGACGAAACGCTCGGCGTTCACACCGTGCATAAGGCAACCTTTATGATTATCGCATCACCAAGCGGCAGCTACTACAAGGAGGGCATCAATCCCGTTAAGATTATGATTGAGTCCGAGGACGTAAGAGCCGTTAAGGGCGGTACAGGCGCAGTAAAATGCGGCGGTAACTACGCGGCATCAAACCGTGCAGGCGAGAAGGCGGCACAGGTTGGCTATTCACAGGTTTTGTGGCTCGACGGTGTACATAGAAAGTACATTGAGGAGGTCGGCGCAATGAACGTTATGTTTAAGATAGGTGACGAAATCGTTACCCCAATGCTCACAGGCTCAATTCTTCCCGGCATCACAAGAAAATCCTGCATTGAGGTTCTTAAAAATATGGGCTATACCGTTAACGAGCGCCTTTTGTCAGTTGACGAGCTTATTGAAGCACTTGAAAGCGGAGAGCTTAAGGAGGCGTGGGGCTGCGGTACAGCGGCTGTTGTTTCTCCAATCGGCAAATTCCGCTATAACGATAAGGAATATGACGTAAACTCGGGAGAAATCGGCGAGGTTACAAGAAAGCTATACGATACCTTGACAGGCATCCAATGGGGCAAGATTGAGGACACGTACGGCTGGATTTACAAAGTATGCTAATAAAAAAAGCAAGCCGCGGCTTGCTTTTTTATTAGCTCTTAAAGGGGTAGGCAGATTAAGACCCATTCCCAAAAATCTTAACAGCTTTTTATGGGATGCGCTTGTGCCTTAATGTGTCACCCTTTTTTTCTTCGCTCTATGCTTGTAAATCAACATAAGCAGTAGCTTCGTTGCGAAATATACCGCGGTGAGCGCGATAAACATTACGATAGCAAAGAAAATCGGTGTTACCCAAGGAATTCCGAGTATCGGCACGTTCTTAAAGAGGTCAAAATACATATATCTTGCATTATGCTCGCTAAAAATGTTGTTGCAGATGATGCAAATAACGCCAAGCGAGCCAAGGAAGCCCGCGCTTATGAAAATGCCCTTGATTTTCGGGCGGAAGCCATGCACAAGCGCCATATAAATTGCACCGAGCGTCGGGAGCAAATGCTCAAGCCAGAATTGATAGTAGCGATAGTAGAGAGGACCCGTTGTGCTGATAACCGTATTCGGTATAATAGCGGCACACGTGCCTGCGGTCAAGCAAACGTAAAAGCAAATTTGGAAAAGCCAATTGTCCTTTTTGCGCATCATCATAAATGAGCAGAAGATGCAAGTCCATTCGCAAACCTGCAACGGTAGCTTATCAAGCATGGAGTTTATCTGACCTTGGTCCGCACTGCCAACGTAGAGCAGACGCCAAAAGTATGACATTTCAACAAAAATCATAACCGCCGCCCAAATAAAGCGGAATTTGTCCTCGTGCTTCCAGGCTCTGAACGATGCTCTGAAGCGCCAAATTAAAAACACCGCCGCGCTAAAAAGCAAAATAGGAATAATGTGAGCAAGTGAAAAATTGGTAAAGTTGCCATGCTCACCGTAGCCAAAAAAGCCGTCCTTGAAAAATCTGCACCATATTTCGCCGTCCTGCACGTTAAAGCCGCCGACCATATTGCCTGTCATTTGCTCAACAACATCCTGCGAAATATTTGAATTAATTACAGAATCCATAAAGCCCTCCTCAAAAAAGATACCCTATTATTGCACAAAAGACACTAAAAGTCAATGATTTTTGAAAAATCCATTCACATCTTGTTAACATTTTACAAATCGATAACAAAATATTAACAAAATTTGGCGAAAAGCACGTAATATATTTATATTAAAACAAAAAAATTATAGAAAAGACTTGACAAACACGCGTGAGTATTATAAAATACTAATTATATAAGACGAAGAAGGGAAATATAAAGCTTCTACTTTTAAGAGAGCTGTCGGATGGTGCAAGGCAGTAAGAACGGTGCTTTTGTCTCATCCCGGAGTTGCCAACCCAAAGGCGCAAGCCGAGTAGATTTGGACGGGTCCTCCCGTTACAGAGGAGTTTTGTTGATTGACAGAACAAGAGTGGGCGTTTGTCAAAAAGAGTGGTACCGCGGAGGATTTCTTCGTCTCTTTATGCACAGGGGTTGTTGCGTAAAGAGGCATTTTTTATTTATCGCGAAACGCACACTCGGGAAAGGAACTAAAAGTGAAAAATTATCAAAAATATTCAAAGCAGTATTTCGCGCCAAGCGGCGTTACAATGGACTGGGCGAAAAAGGAAGCAATAGACAAGCCGCCTATATGGTGTAGCGTTGACCTTCGTGACGGAAACCAAGCGCTTATTATCCCTATGTCACTTGAGGAAAAGCTTGAGTTTTTTAAGCTCCTTTGCAAGGTCGGCTTCAAGGAAATTGAAATCGGCTTTCCTGCCGCGTCAGAGACGGAATACGAGTTTTGCAGAACCTTAATTGAGAAAAATTTAATACCCGACGATGTTACAATTCAAGTGCTTACTCAATCGCGCGAGCATATTATTGCCAAGACCTTCGAGGCAATTGACGGCGCAAAGCACGCAGTTGTTCATCTATATAACTCCACCTCAGTCGCTCAAAGAGAACAGGTGTTCAAAAAGAGCAAGGAGGAGATTGTCGAAATTGCCAAATTCGGCGCAAACCTTTGCAACGAGTATAAGGCTAAGGCAAAGGGTAAGGTTACGTTTGAATATTCTCCCGAAAGCTTCACAGGCACAGAGCCTGAGTTCGCACTTGAGATTTGCAACGAGGTTATAAATATCTGGAAGCCCGATTCCGACAACAAGGTTATAATAAACCTTCCTGTTACCGTGTCGCACTCTATGCCTCACGTGTATGCAAACCAGGTTGAATATATGTCAAAGAACCTTAACTGCCGTGAAAACGTGATTATCTCGCTCCACCCACACAATGACCGTGGCTGTGCAGTTGCAGATAGCGAGCTTGGACTTTTGGCAGGCGGCGACAGAATTGAGGGCACTCTCTTCGGTAACGGTGAAAGAACGGGTAACGTAGATATAATTACCTTAGCGCTCAATATGTATTCACAGGGCATCGACCCAGCCCTTGACTTCTCAAACCTCCCCGCAATCACCGAGGTTTACGAAAAGGTGACGAGAATGCACGTGTACGAAAGACAGCCGTATAGCGGTCAGCTCGTATTTGCGGCGTTTAGCGGCTCACACCAGGATGCAATTGCTAAGGGAATGAAGTATAGAGAGGGCACAGACAAAATTTGGAACGTGCCGTATCTCCCAATCGACCCAACCGACGTCGGCAGAGTTTACGAGGCGGATGTTATAAGAATCAATTCGCAGTCGGGAAAGGGCGGCATTGGCTATATCCTTGAAACACAGTATAAGCACGTGTTGCCACCGAAGATGAGAGAAGCGTTTGGCTACCACGTCAAGAGCATTTCCGACCACGAGCATAGAGAGCTTATGCCAAGCGAGGTTTACGACATTTTCGTGCGTGACTTCGTAAACGTGAATGCTCCCGTTGACGTTGAAAAGGCGATTTATAAAGACCTTGACGGCGGCATCCTGGCAGAATGTACAATTAAGTATAACGGAGTTTCCTATGTTCGGGTCTCGGAAGGAAACGGTCGCTTAGATGCCGTTTCCAATGCAATAAAGGATGTAATCGGCATCGATTATATCTTTGATAGCTATACCGAGCACGACCTTGAGGGAAAATCAAGCTCCAAGGCAGCATCATACGTTAGCATAAAGCACGGCGCAAAGCCATTTTACGGCGTTGGTATCGATAGCGATATTATCGTTTCGTCAGTTAAAGCACTTGTAAGTGCAATTAACATTATGCTCTCTAAGATGTAATGAAAAAGCCCCCAAGAAATAAGGAGGAAATAATTATGAAAATGACAGGCGCAGAAATAATTATAAATACGCTTATCGAGCAGGGCACAACCGACGTTTTCGGTTATCCCGGCGGACAGGTAATTAATATTTATGACGCACTTTATAAAAACAGTGATAGAATAAATCACATTTTAACCGCACACGAGCAGGGCGCGGCGCACGCAGCCGACGGTTACTCACGTGCAACGGGCAAGGTTGGCGTTTGTATTGCAACCTCGGGGCCCGGTGCCACTAACTTAGTTACTGGTATTGCAACCGCAATGCTTGACTCAATCCCTATGGTTGCCATAACAGGCAACGTTCCATGCTCACTTATCGGCAAGGACTCCTTCCAGGAGATTGACATTACAGGCATTACCCTGCCAATTACAAAGCACAACTATTTTATAAATAAAATCGAGGACTTGGCGGACTCTATCCGTGAGGCGTTCCAAATTGCAAAATCGGGCAGACCGGGTCCTGTTCTCGTTGACGTGCCAAAGGACGTTCAAGTTGCGGTTTATGATTACGAGCCGCAAGAAATTGTTCCGAAAATTCCGCTTCCCAAGGCGGACGAGATGTCAATTGATGAGGCAGTATCAATTATCAACGAAGCGAAAAAGCCATATATATACATAGGCGGCGGCGCGGCAGGACTTAATATGGGCAAGGAAATTATCGAACTTGCCGAAAAGATAGATGCACCTATCGGCTGTACCTTTATGGGTCTTTCCGCCGTCCCCGACGGAAATGAGCGCTTCCTTGGTATGCAGGGTATGCACGGTCACTACGCATCATCCATCTCGCAAAAGCACGCGGATTTGATTATCGGTGTCGGTGTTCGCTTTAGCGACAGAGCCACTGGTAATACCGCAAAGTTTGCGAAGAATACAAAGATAATTCAGCTCGACCCCGACTTTGCCGAAATTAACAAGAACGTAAGCGTTGACCTCGGTATCGTTGCCGATGTGCGCGACTCCTTCCTTAGAATTCTTGACAAGGTTGCAAAGAGCGAAAAGCCCGAGTGGAAAAGCGAGGTTGAATCTTATAAGCAAAAGGAACGGGAAATTGCCGAAAAAGCCGCTAAAATGGCAGGGGCGCGTATGACTCCTAAGATGGTATTCGACGTAATAAACAAGTATAAATTACCAAAAACCATAATTACGACAGACGTTGGTCAGCATCAAATGTGGGCGGCGCAGTATGCAAAATTCGACACCACAAGACGCTTTGTTTCAAGCGGCGGTCTTGGCACAATGGGCTTTGGCTTGGGTGCGGCAATAGGCGCACGCGTTGCAACGAATGACCCAACCGTTTTGATTACGGGTGACGGTAGCTTCGGTATGAACCTAAACGAGCTTGCAACCGCGGTTACTTACCAAGTTCCGCTTGTGATAGTTCTTTGCAATAACGGTGTTCTCGGTATGGTTCGCCAATGGCAAAACCTTTTCTTCGGCAAGAGATTTTCAAATACGGTGCTTGAAAGAAAAACCGATTTCGTTAAGCTTGCGGAAGCATTCGGTGCACACGGTATGAGGGCAACCACAATAGAGGAATTTGAAGATGCATTCAAAAAAGCACTTACAATAAACGGCCCTGTTGTAATCGATACACTTATTGATAAGGATGAGTTCGTTCTTCCAATGCTCCCACCGGGTGGCTCGATAGACGACATCATCACGGAAAAGTGAGGTAAAAGCGATGGAAAAAACAAATAAATTTGTAATTGCCGTTTACGTTGACAACAAATACGGCGTGCTTACAAGAGTTACAAGCATGTTCACTCGCCGCGGCTTCAACATTGACGCCTTGACCGTTGGCGAAACCGAAAGCCCCGAGTACTCAAGAATAACAATTTGTATGAGTGGTGACGGCTACGCAAAGGAGCAGCTTATAAATCAGCTTCGTAAGCTCATCAATGTAAAAAAGGTAGAAGAAATTGAGGAAAGCTCCTCAATCAAAAGAGAGCTTGCACTTATTAAGATTAAGAACAGCTCCGAAACAAGGGGGGACGTTCTTTCCGCGGTTGACGTATATCGCGCAAAGGTAATCGACTTCACCGCAAGCGAAATGTGCATTGAAATTACGGGCGCACCCGAAAAAATCAATGCGTTTATAGAGTATATTAAGCCATACGGTATCCTTGAAATGTGCCGTACGGGTATAGTAGCACTTGAAAGAGGAGAGGGCACGCTTCTTTCCAAGGAAACAAAAACAGGTGTCCACAAAACAGCTAATAATTAAAATTTGAACATAATTTAAGGAGAAAATTATCATGGCAAACAACATCTACTATCAACAGGATTGCGATCTTAACAAATTAAACGGCAAGACCGTTGCAATCATCGGCTACGGCTCACAGGGACACGCACACGCTCTTAACTTGAAGGAATCGGGCGTTGACGTTATAGTTGGTCTTTACGAGGGATCAAAGAGCTGGGCAAAGGCAGAAAAGGCAGGTCTTAAGGTTATGACCTCTGCCGAGGCTGCAAAGAACGCTGATATGATTATGATTCTTATCAACGACGAAAAGCAAGCAAAGCTTTACAAGGAAAGCATCGAGCCAAACCTTACAGAGGGTAAAACACTTATGTTCGCTCACGGCTTTAACATTCACTTCGGCTGCATTAAGCCACCAAAGAACGTAAACGTAATTATGGTTGCTCCAAAGGGACCTGGCCACACAGTTCGCTCAGAGTATCAGGTAGGTAAGGGTGTTCCTTGTCTTATCGCAGTTCACCAGGATGCAACAGGTGACGCGCTTGAGCTTGGTCTTGCTTACGCCCTCGGTATCGGCGGCGCACGTGCAGGCGTACTCGAAACAGACTTCAGAACAGAAACAGAAACTGACCTCTTCGGTGAGCAGGCAGTTCTTTGCGGCGGCGTTTGCGCACTTATGCAAGCGGGCTACGAAACACTTGTTGAAGCAGGCTATGACCCAAGAAACGCATACTTCGAGTGCATTCACGAGATGAAGCTCATCGTTGACCTCATTTACCAAAGTGGCTTTGAGGGTATGAGATACTCAATTTCCAACACCGCTGAATACGGTGACTACATCACAGGTCCGAAGATCATCACAGAGGATACAAAGAAGGCAATGAAGAAGGTTCTTGCAGATATCCAAGACGGCACATTTGCTAAGGACTTCTTGCTCGATATGTCAGATGCAGGCAGCCAGGTTCACTTCAACGCTATGAGAAAGCTCGCATCCGAGCATCCGAGCGAGGTTGTAGGTAAGAAGATTAGAGACCTTTACAGCTGGGCTGACGAGGAAAAGTTTATCAATAACTAATTAAATTGTATATGTGTAGGGGAGGGGCTTGCTCCTCCCGTACAAAATGGAGCAAAAAATGATTAAAGATACAATAGTAAACGGTTCACACAACGCCCCCCACCGTTCTCTTTATAAGGCGCTTGGTCTAACGCGCGAGGAGCTTGACCGCCCACTTATCGGTATTGTCAGCTCGTATAATGAGATAGTTCCGGGACATATGAACCTTGATAAAATTACCGAGGCTGTAAAGCTCGGCGTTGCTATGGCAGGCGGAACACCTATTATGTTCCCTGCAATCGCCGTTTGCGACGGCATTGCTATGGGTCACGTCGGTATGAAATATTCCCTCGTTACCCGTGACTTAATTGCCGACTCAACCGAGGCGATGGTTATGGCACACGGCTTTGACGGTCTTGTTATGATTCCAAACTGCGACAAAAACGTGCCCGGACTTCTTATGGCGGCGGCTCGTCTTAACATTCCAACCGTATTTGTCAGCGGCGGACCTATGCTTGCAGGCCGTGTAAACGGACACAAGACAAGCCTTTCAAGTATGTTTGAGGCAGTTGGCTCATACAAAGCAGGCACACTTGACGAGTGCGGTCTTTGCGAATTTGAAAACAAGGCGTGCCCAACCTGCGGCTCCTGCTCGGGTATGTACACCGCCAACTCTATGAACTGCTTAACCGAGGTTCTCGGTATGGGTCTTTCGGGCAACGGCACAATCCCTGCTGTATATTCTGCAAGAATTGAGCTTGCAAAGCACGCAGGTATGCAGGTTATGGAGCTTATAAAGAAGAATATTCGCCCACGCGATATTATGACGGAATCAGCAATTAAAAATGCAATCACCGCCGATATGGCGCTCGGCTGCTCAACGAACAGTATGCTTCATTTGCCGGCTATCGCAAACGAGTGCGGTGTTGAATTCAACCTTGATTTTGTAAACGAAATCAGTGAAAAAACACCAAACCTCTGCCACCTCGCCCCTGCTGGCCCAACATATATGGAGGATCTTTATCAAGCGGGCGGCGTATATGCAGTGCTTAAAGAAATTGACAAGTTAGGGCTTCTTGATACAAGCGTAATGACCGTTACAGGCAAAACTCTTGGTGAAAATATCGAGGGCGCGGTTAACCGTGACCCCGAAACAATAAGACCTATCGACAATCCGTTTACCAAAACAGGCGGTATCGCGGTATTGAAGGGCAACTTAGCCCCCGACGGATGCGTTGTAAAGAGAAGTGCGGTTGCGCCCGAAATGCTCGTTCACGAGGGACCTGCAAAGGTTTACGAGAGCGAGGAGGAAGCAATTGCCGCAATCTACGCAGGTAAAATCCAAAAGGGTGACGTTGTGGTTATCCGCTATGAGGGACCAAGCGGCGGTCCGGGTATGAGAGAAATGCTTTCTCCAACCTCTGCAATTGCAGGTATGGGACTTGATAAGGACGTTGCACTCATTACTGACGGACGCTTCTCAGGTGCGACAAGAGGCGCATCGATAGGCCACGTTTCCCCCGAGGCAGTAAGCGGCGGCACAATAGCCTACGTCAAGGACGGCGACATCATCTCGATAAATATTCCCGAATATAAAATCGAGCTTAAGGTAAGTGATGACGAGCTTGCAAAGAGAAAAACCGAAATGGTAATCAAGAAAAAGGAAAACCTAACGGGCTATCTGAAGAGATATGCACAAATGGTAAGTAGCGCAGATAAAGGTGCTATAATTAACAGATAAAACAAAGCGTGCAAGATGGCTCCCTTGTATTAAGGGAGCTGTCAGCTTCGCTGACTGAGAAATTGTTAACCAAAGCTCACAGAAAACTGTGCATTTTGGTTAGAAATTTCAAGTTGAAAGGAATTTTAATTATGTCAATGACAATGACTCAAAAAATCTTGGCTTCCCACGCAGGGCTTGACAATGTTGAGGCAGGGCAGCTCATCTTGGTAAATCTTGATAGAGTTTTGGGTAATGATATTACCTCTCCCGTGGCAATTAAGGAATTTAATAAAATAGGTGTAGATAAGGTTTATGACAAGGAAAAGGTAACGATGGTTATGGACCACTTCGCACCGAATAAGGATATAAAGGCGGCAGAGCAATGCAAAATGTGCCGTGAGTTCTGTAACGACAAGGAGGTTACACACTTCTATGACGTTGGCAGAATGGGCATTGAGCACGCACTCCTTCCCGAAAAGGGACTTGTTGTGAGCGGTGACGTTGTTATCGGTGCCGACTCTCATACTTGCACATACGGCGCTCTTGGCGCGTTCTCAACAGGTGTCGGCTCAACCGATATGGCATGCGGTATGGCAACAGGCAAGGCGTGGTTTAAGGTGCCGAGCGCAATTAAATTCGTCCTTAAGGGAAAATTGAAAAAATACGTTTCGGGCAAGGATGTTATCTTACATATTATAGGAAAAATCGGCGTTGACGGCGCACTTTACAAGTCAATGGAGTTTGTTGGTGAGGGCGTTGCATCGCTTTCTATCTATGACCGCCTAACCATTTGCAATATGGCAATTGAGGCAGGCGCGAAAAACGGCATTTTCCCTGTTGACGAGCAAACCGTTGCTTACATAAAAGAGAGAAGCGACCGCGAAATTAAAAAATTCGAGGCGGACGAGGATGCAAAGTACGATGAGGTTTACGAAATTGACCTCTCGAAAATTGATTCAACAGTTGCATTCCCGCACCTTCCCGAAAACACAAAAACCTTTGACGAAATCGGCGATATCGCGATAGACCAGGTTGTTATCGGCTCCTGCACAAACGGTCAGTACAAGGATATTGAGGAAGCCGCAATGATTTTGAGGGGCAGAAAAATTGCAAAAAATGTGCGCGCAATTATCATTCCCGCAACACAGGATATTTACCTAAAAGCAATTGAAAACGGTCTTGTTAAAATCTTTATCGATGCCGGCTGTGTCGTTTCAACACCAACCTGCGGCCCTTGCCTTGGCGGTTATATGGGCATTTTGGCGGCTGGCGAGCGCGCGGTTGCAACAACAAACCGCAACTTCGTTGGCAGAATGGGACACGTAACAAGCGAGGTTTATCTTGCTTCCCCGGCAGTAGCCGCAGCAAGTGCAATTGCCGGTAAGATAGCAGACCCGGCTAAAATTTAAGGAGGGAAAATTATGAAATTTACAGGAAAAGTAATTAAATACGGTGATAACGTAGATACAGACGTAATTATCCCTGCAAGATATCTAAACACAAGTGACCACGCTGAGCTTGCCTCACACTGTATGGAGGACCTTGACAAGGACTTTACAAAAAGAGTGGAGATAGGCGATATTATGGTTGCAGGCGACAACTTCGGCTGTGGCTCCTCGCGTGAGCATGCACCGATAGCAATAAAGGCAAGCGGTATTTCCCTGGTAATAGCAAATACCTTTGCAAGAATTTTCTACCGCAACTCAATTAACATCGGTCTTGCAATTTTGGAGTGTCCCGAGGCAGTAGCTAACATCAGCGACGGCGACAGGGTAGAGGCAGACCTTGATAACGGTATAATTTATAACCTGACCACAGGCAAGGAGTTCAAAACTCAACCGTTCCCCGAGTTTATTCAAAAGATTATCACAAACGGCGGTCTTATTGAATCCATCAAAAAGGGCGAATTGAATTAAAAGAGGTAAATTATGACATACAATATAGCATTATTAAAGGGTGACGGCATCGGTCCCGAAATCGTTGACAGCGCGGTTAGCGTGCTTGAGGCGGTTGGCAAAAAATTCGGTCACACCTTCAATTTTACGGAATATTTAATAGGTGGTGCGGCAATTGACAAAACAGGCAAGCCGCTTCCAAAAGAAACTGTTGACGGCTGCTTAGCATCTGACAGCGTGCTTCTCGGCGCGGTTGGAGGACCGAAATGGGACACGCTACCGGGCAATATGCGCCCTGAAAAGGCACTTCTCGGCATTCGTGAGGCAATGGGACTTTTCACCAACCTTCGCCCTGCCAAGCTTTATCCCGCACTCAAGGGTGAGTGTCCGCTTCGCTCCGATATCGTTGAAAACGGCTTTGATATTCTTAT
Source organism: Clostridia bacterium (assembly GCA_017625935.1). Classification (GTDB taxonomy): domain Bacteria; phylum Bacillota; class Clostridia; order Oscillospirales; family CAG-272; genus RGIG2000. The sequence continues at coordinate 71,871 of JAGALA010000032.1, read as the reverse complement.
CGTGCGCGAATTAACAGGCGGTATTTATTTTGGCGAGCGCGGAATGCGTACAGGCAAATACGGCGAGGAGGCATACGATACAGAGTGCTATTCCCGTATGGAAATAGAAAGAATTTTAAAGGTAGCATACGAGTCTGCAAAGAAAAGAAACGGCAAGCTAACAAGCATTGACAAGGCAAACGTGCTTGATTCCTCTCGCTTGTGGCGCAAAATAGTTCACGAAATGGAAAAGGACTACGAGGGTGTAACTGTCAGCGATATGCTCGTTGACAACGCGGCTATGCAGCTTGTTCGTAACCCCGCGCAGTTTGACGTTATCGTAACAACAAATATGTTCGGCGATATTCTCTCCGACGAGGCATCGCAAATCACAGGCTCGATAGGTATGCTCCCGTCAGCATCACTCGGCAACACCACAGTCGGTCTTTACGAGCCGATTCACGGCTCAGCACCCGATATTGCAGGCAAGGGCATTGCAAACCCGATTGCAACAATTCTCTCGGGCGGAATGATGCTCCTTTACTCCTTCGGCTTAAAGGAAGAAAACGATGCAATCGTAAACGCGGTTGACAAGCTACTGAACGATGGCTACCGTACGGCAGACCTTGCCCACGGCGGCGAATACTTAACCACAAAAGAGGTAACCGAGAAAATTATTGCAAACCTCTAAAAATTTCTAAAACCCATAAGGTGCAAAATGTCAAAAATAGAAGAAATATATTCCTCACTTTGCCTTTTTACAGTAACGAGAGAGGTTTTGAAAACCCCCGTAATCAGCGCATTTATGGCGTACTGTGAGGAAGAAAATAAAAGAGAAAAGCTTAAAAAATACGGCGAATTTGTTTCAAGCGTATATGAAAACGGCGGCGTGCTTTCCGAGTGCATAAAGAAAGCGCTCTTTGAAAACGAAAACGTGTACGTTAAAGCAATTTCCAAGGACGAAAAGATAAGCGCAAAAATCGAAAACTCCCTTAATTTCGAGCTTGAAGCACTAAGCGCGCTTGCCTCACTTACAAGCGACAGCTTCGGGCTTGATATGAAGGTGACGGGTAAAATTCCCGAATACGACACCGAAAAATTAGACGTTAAAAAAGCATATAGCGCGCGCCTTAGCGAAATTCACCGCCACGGCTACGGCATTTTTGCTTCTTACTGTATGTTTTCTTCAACCGACAATGGTGAGATTATTCCAATTGAAAGCGCGGACAAGACAACGATTGACAGCTTCATCGGCTACGGTGAGGAAAGAAAAAAGGTGCTTGATAACACCGTTGCGTTTTTGGAGGGACGTCCTGCCGCAAACATTCTTTTGTACGGCGATGCGGGCACAGGCAAGTCCTCAACGGTAAAGGCGGTTGCAAATCACCTTTTCGAAAGCGGAATACGTCTGATAGAAATCAGAAAAACTCAGCTTCTTTTGCTCCCTAAGATTATGGCGCAAATTGCAAAAAATCCGCTTAAATTCATCATATTTATAGATGACCTTTCATTCAACAAAAATGATGATAATTTCAGTATGCTCAAGGCAACTCTTGAGGGCTCGGCAAGTGCAAAGGCGAAAAACGCAGTCATTTATGCCACCTCAAACCGCCGCCATATAGTAAAGGAAACCTTTGGCGAGCGCGAGGGTAACGATATTCACAGAAACGATACCGTTCAAGAAACACTCTCACTCTCCGAGCGCTTCGGTCTTACAATTCTCTTTGCAAAGCCGTCTAAGCCTCTTTACCTTGAAATAATCAAGGAGCTTGCAAAGCGCAAGGGCGTGACAATGGACGAAAACGAGCTGTTTGTCAAAGCTGAGGCGTTTGCCTTAAACCGTGGCTATCGCTCCGCAAGATGCGCCGAGCAGTTTATTGATAGCTTGATCTAAACCTAAAATGTTGATTTTTAATCCAAATTTGACAAAAAGGGGCGACCCTGTGTCGAGAAAAGAGGAAATATGTTAACAATTGATAACGTATATCGCGCCAATTACGCACTTAAAAGCGTAATTCGCAAAACCGATATCATCCGCGCGCCAAAGCTTTCAAGCTGCACGGAGCTGTACCTAAAAACCGAGAATTTGCAAATCACAGGCTCGTTTAAGGTAAGAGGCGCATATTATAAAATGTCAAATCTCAGCGAAGCGGAAAAAGCAAAGGGCGTTGTTGCTTGCTCGGCAGGAAACCACGCGCAGGGTGTTGCACTCGCCGCACAAAAGAACGGCATAAAATCTGTTATTTGCTTACCCGACGGAGCGCCGATTTCCAAAATTGAAGCAACAAAGAGCTACGGCGCCGAGGTTTGCTTAGTTGAAGGCGTTTATGACGATGCCTATAAAAAAGCACTTGAGCTTCGCGACACCGAGGGCTATACCTTTATACACCCATTTAACGACGAGGACGTTATCGCAGGACAGGGAACTATCGCACTTGAGCTTATCGAGCAGTTACCCGATATGGATGCGGTTATCGTGCCGATTGGCGGCGGAGGACTTATCTCGGGTATTGCCTATACAATAAAGACACTCAAGCCGCAGGTTAAGGTTTACGGCGTTCAAGCCGCGGGCGCACCGTCAATGTATAAATCCGTTAAGGACGGAAAAATTGAGGAATTAAGCGCCGTTTCAACAATTGCCGACGGTATTGCGGTTAAAAAGCCGGGCGACCTTACGTACGAAATCTGCTCAAAATACGTTGACGAGATAGTAACAGTAACGGATGACGAAATATCTGCCGCAATCCTTGCCCTTATGGAAAAGCATAAGCTTGTTACCGAGGGTGCAGGTGCTGCCGCGGTTGCTGCCGCTATGTTCGGCAAGCTTGATATCGATAACAAAAAGACCGTTTGTCTTCTCTCGGGCGGTAATATAGACGTTACAATTCTTTCACGTGTAATCAAGCGCGGTTTACTTATGTCCGGCAGAACCTGTCAGCTTATGATCGAGCTTGCGGACAAGCCCGGTCAGCTAAAGAACGTATCTCGCATAATCGCAGATCTTGGCGGTAACGTAATTTCCGTTCACCACGAAAGAGCAAATGAGGGCTCTGACGTCACAGGATGCTACCTTAGAATTATGCTTGAAACAAGAAACTATGACCATATAACCGAAATTAAAAAGGGTCTTACCGACTTCGGATTTAAGCTTTTATAACGAAAATCCCCCACCACGTGTCTGAAAAACACAAAATATATCATTGCAGGGGCAGGCGTTTTCGGCTGTCCGCCACATAAAGGAGAACAAAATGCTAAAAAAGGTATCAACAGAAAAAGCGCCAAGCGCAATAGGACCGTATTCACAGGCAATTATATGCGGAGATATGCTTTTCACCTCGGGACAAATTCCGATAAATCCCGAAACGGGCGCAATTGAAGCAACTGACATAAAAGCACAGACCGAGCAGGTGATGAAAAACCTCGGTGCGGTTTTAGAATCAGCGGGCGCAAGCTTTGAGAGCGTAATTAAGACAACCTGCTTCCTTCACGAAATAGCAGACTTCGCCGCTTTTAACGAGGTTTACGCAAAGTATTTCACATCCAAGCCCGCAAGAAGCTGCGTTGCCGTTAAGGATTTACCCAAGGGCGCGCTTTGCGAGGTTGAGCTTATCGCAAAAATCAGCTAAACCTACCAAAACGCAAGAATAACAATCAAAAGAGTCGCATTGCGCTCCTTCTTATAAGGGTGTTTACAAATTTCGGCAGAGATGTTTTTCCTCTGCCGATTTGTGTTATTATGAGGCTATCGAAAAGCCTCCCTCCGAGAGGAAGGTGGCATGCGTTAGCGTGACGGAAGGAGCCTGCGTGACTTTAAGTTTGTGCTAACTTCATTGTAACGCGCTCTCCCTCACCCGACTCAGTCGGGAGCTCCCTCCCTGAGGGAGCCTTTGGATAGTGCAGCCTGAGGGGTATGGGCTTTGTAATACAAATGCGAAAATGGCGATAAAACAGAACGATAAATTCCAAGGAGCATAATATGAGTAAAATAGACGAGCTGGAGCAAAAAATCATCAAGCAAGGTATGACGGATGAAGATTTTGCTGAATACCAAAAAATATTAAAAAGAGTGCGTGGGAATTTTTTGAAGCGACAACATTGCTACACAACTGCCATTCAATTCCTGCCTGAGTATGCAGATCAAGCGATTAAACTAATTAAATACGGTCTTGAAAACTTTGAAGATGATTGGTTTTCTACATACACATCATATCTTTATATCGGGCATATATATGAAAAAACAAGCGATTTTAAGAACGCGTTTGCATCATATCAAATGGCCAAAGAATCACTTGGAACTGACCATCCCGAATATGTTAAAGAAATTTCAAAGGATCTTATGTGGATGAAATTACATATAGATTCTTTCTGCTATTCGCAGGAATTAGAGAATTATTACTCGTGTTATGTAACAACGGACGATTTTTCTAAATCATTTATAGAGAATGAATTTAGATTAGCTATCGCAACTCTTGTGATTGCTTTGCACCACGGTGACATGGTTGAGGCTAAAGAGGCTCTTTATAAAGCAAGGGAAATAAGTAAACCTAATTATTTAGGAAAACTATATAATATCCTTGATAGACATAATTATAAAGAATCGTTCAAGACCACTCGGGAAGCCGAAGATTTTATAAAAAACATAATAATATAAACACTAAACACCGACAGACTTCAAAATCTGTCGGTGTTTATCTTTCTTTACTGCAATGCAAATTTATGCCTTATGAGTAACTTCCTTATGAGAACCAGCCTTTCGCGGCTCTTTTTTGACCAAATTAACAAAATTTTCAATTTATATATATTATTATAAAATAATGCTTGACTTTAGCGCACTAAAGTATTATAATGATTTAGTACACTAAAGCGTTAAAGTTATAAAATAATAATGTTGTAAAGCGAGGAAATGAAATGAGCAAGCTACATACTAAAGAGGTAGAGGAATTATTCGACGCAATACTTTCACTTAAAACAAAGGAAGAATGTTATAGGTTTTTCGGTGACGCCTGCACAATTAAAGAGGTTTTGGAAATCGCCCAAAGATTAAAGGCGGCAAAAATGCTTCGCCAAGGCGTGAACTATGCGGAGATTACAAAGGATACGGGAATGAGCACAGCAACGATTAGCCGTGTTAACCGTTGCCTTGAATACGGTGACGGCGGTTATTCTATGATTCTTGATCGCCTTGAAAAAAAGGAATCAAAAAAATAATTCGTATCTGACATCATCATTGGCTGTTTCAAAATCGGTTGTATATGCACTGCCGATATACCAAAGGAGAAAATTATGGAAAAGTATTTGAAGGACGAGGAAAGAATTACGCTTTCTTTGCGTTCGTTATATTCAAAATACGGATACCTGCCGTATAAAATGAATAAATTCGAGGAGTATGACCTTTATGCCAAGAATAAGGACTTTTTAATCGGCGACGGTGTAATCACCTTTACCGACACAAGCGGCAAGCTGTTGGCACTCAAGCCCGACGTTACATTGTCTATTATTAAGAATGCAAGTGACGAGAGCGGCATAAAAAATAAGGTTTACTACAACGAAAACGTATACCGTATTTCGGGCGGCACAAGAGAATACAAGGAAATTATGCAAACGGGTCTTGAATGTATCGGTGATATTGACCTTTACGATGCCTACGAGGTGGTTTCCTTGGCACGCAAAACCCTTGAGGCAATCTCATCGGACTACGTTTTGGAAATTTCCCATATGGGAATTATATTTGCTATTCTTAACAAAATCAGTGACGATAAAGCGTTTTACGAGGAAGCGCTTGAATGTATTGAGAAAAAGAGCACACACGAAATTAAGGCGGTATGTGCAAAATACGCACTTAGCGCACAAAACGAAGCGCTCCTTTGTCAGCTCGCTACACTTTACGGCAAGCCAAGTGACGTCCTTGCACGTCTTGACGCGCTTGATAGCGAGGTTTGCTTTGGTAAATATCTTTGCGAGCTTAAAACAATTTGTGAGCTTCTGTGCAAGGATGGCGACAGCACAAAAATCCGTCTTGACTTTTCAATTGTCAACGATATGAAATACTATAACGGCTTCGTTATAAACGGCTACATCAACGGTATTTGTGAGTGCGTTTTGTACGGCGGCTGCTATGACAAGCTCCTTCAAAAAATGGGCAAGAGCTGTCGCGGTATGGGCTTTGCAATCTACACCGATTTGCTCTCTCAGCTAAATACCGCAAAATGTGGCTATGACGTTGACACGCTTATTATTTACAGCGATACTACAAGCGCCCAAGCGGTGAAGGAAGCAACCGAAAAGGAAATAGCAAGCGGCAAGAGCGTCAGCGCACAAAGGAGCATACCAAAGAAGCTCAGATACAGAGAAATTATAGAGATTTAAGAGGACTTAATATGATTAACGTAGCACTTCCAAAGGGACGTCTTGGCGAAAAGGTTTACAAAATGTTCGCAGAGTGCGGATACGAATGCCCGTCCATCTTGGAAAACAATAGAAAGCTCATCTTTGAAAACGAGGAAAAGGGTGTCAGATACTTTTGGGTGAAGCCCTCGGACGTTTCGATTTACGTTGAGCGCGGTGCCGCCGATATTGGCGTTTGCGGCAAGGACATTTTGCTTGAATACGAGCCCGATGTATATGAGCTTTTAGACCTCGACATCGGTAAGTGCCGTATGGCGGTTGCAGGCAAAAAGGACTTTTACGACGACAATACAAAAACCTTAAGGGTGGCGACAAAATTTGTTAATATCGCAAAAACCTATTATCAGGAGAAATGCCGCGATATTGATATAATCAAGCTAAACGGCTCTATTGAGCTTGCCCCCATTCTTAACCTTTCCGACGTAATAGTTGATATCGTTGAAACAGGCACAACCTTAAGGGAAAACGACCTTGAGGTTAAGGAGGAAATCGTAAATATTTCAGCACGTCTTATTTCAAACAAGGCGAGCTTCAAATTCAAAACTGAGGAAATTGAAAATATTTCCCGTCTTTTAGGTAAAAAGGTAAGCGAAAATGATTAAGATTTACAAATACGGCGAGGTTCCAAACAGCGAAATCTTCGCGCGCGACAACATTGATAGCGGCGTTGAAAATATCGTCTGTGACATTATATATAACGTAAGAAAAAACGGTGATAAGGCACTTTTTGAGTACTGCGAGAAATTCGACAAGGCGACTCTTTCCACCCTTGAGGTTTCAAACGAGGAAATTGACGAGGCATTTGCCTCCGTTGAGCCTGAGTTTATCGAAATAGTAAAGGAAGCAAAGGAAAACATCACCGCCTTCCACAAAAAGCAGTTAAGAAGCGGCTTTGAAATGAGAGAGGAAAACGGCGTGGTTAAGGGACAAAAAATCACACCTATTGAAAAGGTAGGTCTTTACGTTCCGGGCGGCACCGCCGCATATCCCTCAACCGTTTTAATGGACAGTATTCCCGCAAAAATCGCAGGCTGTAGTGAGATAGTTATGGTAACCCCTCCGTCGAGAGACGGCAAGGTGAATCCCGCTATTTTGGCGGCGGCGAAAATTGCAGGCGTTGACAGAATATTTAAGGTTGGCGGCGCACAGGCAGTTGCCGCACTTGCATACGGCACGGAGTCAATCCCTGCGGTTGATAAGATTGTAGGACCGGGAAATGCATTCGTTGCCGAGGCAAAAAAGCAGGTTTTCGGCAAGGTTTCAATAGATATGATAGCAGGCCCGAGCGAAATTTTGGTTGTTGCTGACAAAACAGCAAATCCGCGCTACGTTGCCGCAGACCTTCTTTCCCAAGCCGAGCACGACAAAATGGCAAGCGCCGTTTTAGTAACAGACTCATACGATCTTGCAAAGGCAGTAAGTGACGAGCTTGAGGCGCAAATTCCGCTTCTTCCAAGGGCTGAAATTGCAAGAGCCTCAATTGATAATAACGGCAAAATTATCGTGGCAGAGGATAATCTCACCCTCGCTATCGATATTGCAAACGAGATAGCACCCGAGCACTTAGAGCTTTTCGTTGAAAACCCATTTGACTATCTTGATAAGGTTAAGCACGCAGGCTCAATCTTTATGGGCAAATATTGCCCCGAGGCACTCGGTGACTATTTTGCAGGACCAAACCACACGCTCCCGACAAGCGGTAGCGCAAAGTTCTCGTCCCCATTGTCAGTTGACGATTTCCAAAAGAAATCCCAATTCACCTACTATACAAAAGAGGGTCTTGAGGCGGTATATAAAAAGGTTGCCGCATTTGCCGAAAAGGAGGGCTTGCACGCCCACGCAAAGAGCGCAACAATTCGATTCGAGGATAAATAAAGCACTACGCAAAATAATTTAAGGAGGAAGAAATGAGCAGGTTTTTCAGCCCCAAATATTCAAATCTTGTTCCATACACCCCGGGCGAGCAACCGAAAAATATGGAATATGTAAAGCTAAATACAAATGAATCACCGTTTCCGCCATCAAATGGCGTTTACGAAGCGGTAAAGCGCGAGGCGGAAAAGCTCCATCTTTACTCCGATCCTCAAGCAACGGTAATTACAGAAAAAATCGCAAAGCGCTACGGCGTTAAGCCGACACAGGTTTTGGTTACTAACGGTAGTGATGAGGTATTAAACTTTGCGTTTATGGCGTACGGCAGTGATAAAAAGGAGATGCTTTTCCCCGATATCACCTACGGCTTTTATACCGTATTTGCCGAGCTTAACGGAATAAAGTATAAAGAGGTACCGCTAACAAGCGATTTTTCCGTTGATATAAACGATTATATCGGCAAAAACACAACCGTAGTTATTGCAAATCCGAACGCACCGACAGGCAAGGCGATATCACTTGACGAGATTGAAAGAATCGTAAAATCAAACCCTGATAACGTGGTTGTTATCGATGAGGCGTACGTTGATTTCGGTGCTGAAAGCGCAGTATCGCTTGTCGATAAATATGAAAATCTGCTTGTTACAATGACGTTTTCAAAATCGCGCTCTATGGCAGGTGGCAGAATTGGCTTTGGTATTGCCTCGGAAGCGATTATCAACGACTTAAACACTATAAAATATTCAACAAATCCGTATAACGTCAACCGCTTAAGCCAAATAGCAGGCGCGAAAGCGATAGACGACGATAAATATTATATGGACAACTGCAAAAAAATTATCGAAAACCGTGAGTACACCAAAAAGGAGCTTGAAAAGCTTGGCTTTTTCGTGCTTGACTCGCGCGCAAACTTCATTTTCGCAAAAAGCGATAAAATCAGCGGTAAGGACTTTTATTTGAAGCTTAAGGAAAAGGGCGTTTTGGTGCGCCACTTTGACAAGGAGAGAATAAAGGAATTTACAAGAATCACAATTGGCACCAAGGAGCAAATGGACGTATTCTTAAATAAAACCAAGGAAATTTTGGAGGTTTAATTATGAGGACAGCGCAAATTGAAAGAAAAACAAACGAAACAGATATAAAGCTCGCCCTTAATCTTGACGGTAAGGGAAATTCAAAAATTTCAAGCGGATGCGGTTTTCTTGACCACATGCTCACTCTTTTTGCACGCCACTCAAGAGTTGACCTTGAATTAAGCTGCATAGGTGACACCTTCGTTGATTACCACCACACAGCTGAAGACGTTGCAATTTGCTTAGGCGGTGCTATAAAGGACGCTCTTGGCGAGAAAAAGGGCATTGTCCGTTACGGAGATATTACACTTCCAATGGACGAAGCGCTCATTCTTTGTGCAATTGATATTTCAGGCAGAGGCGGCTCGTACCTCGCATTCGATATTCCCGCATATAAGGTTGGTGATTTCGATACCGAGCTTTGCTATGAGTTCTTCGCGGCACTTAGTCGCGAAAGCGGAATTACAATTCACCTCCGCCAATTAGCAGGCACAAACTCTCACCACATAATCGAGGGCGCATTTAAGGCGTTTGCAAGAGCGCTTAAGAAGGCCATCACTATAGAAGAAAAATTTAAGGACGAAATTCCCTCCACAAAAGGAGTAATCTAATGATAGCAATAATTGACTACGGCATAGGAAACCTTTTTTCCGTAGTATCATCATTTAAGTATATAGGCGCTGAGGCGGTGGTGACAAGCGACCCCGAGGCTATAAAAAACGCGGATCGCATCCTACTTCCCGGCGTTGGCGCATTCGAGGATGCCGCAAAAAAATTAAGAGAAACAGGACTTGACAAGGTTATTTTAGACGAGGCAAAAGCGGGCAAGCCGATTCTCGGCATCTGCCTCGGCATGCAAATGCTTTTTGAAAAAAGCTATGAGTACGGTGAGCATAAGGGGCTTTCGCTCCTTAAGGGTAGCGTTGTGCCAATGCAGGGCGCAATTGACGAAAAGCTTCAAATTCCGCACATCGGCTACAATGCATTGATTTTCAAAAAAAGCCACCCGCTTCTTAAGTACATAAAAGAGGGCGACTTCGTTTATTTCGTTCATTCATACTACGCCGTTGACTGCGAGGACTCACTCGTTGCATATGCGGAGTACGATAAGGACATTACAGCCATAGTTGCTAAGGATAACGTAATGGGCTGCCAATTCCACCCCGAAAAAAGCGGTGAGGTTGGACTTAATATTTTACGCGCATTTGCTGAAATGGAGGCTATCAAATGAATATTTTTCCCGCAATAGACCTCTATGACAAAAAAGCGGTTCGTCTTTATAAGGGCGACTACAATCAAATGACCGTGTATAGCGAAAGACCGTGGGAAATTGCCATCGATTTTGAGAAAAAAGGCGCGAAATTCATCCACGTGGTCGACCTTGAGGGCGCAAAAACGGGTGAAACACCCAACCTTGAGGTTGTTAAGAAAATTGCATCATCTACAAAGCTTTTTCTTGAAATCGGCGGTGGAATTCGCGATATGAAAACCGTGGAAACGTATCTTACAAACGGAGCAGACCGCGTTATTCTCGGCACAAGCGCAGTAAATGACGAAGCATTCCTTCGCCAAGCGGTTGAAAAATACGGAGAGAAAATTGCCGTTGGTGCGGACGTTAAGGACGGCTATATCGCCATAAAGGGTTGGGTCGAAAAAAGCGAATACTCCCTTGAGGATTTTCTTGATAAAATGCAAAAAATCGGCGTAAAAGCAGTAATCTGCACCGACATTTCAAAGGACGGCGCAATGAAGGGCACAAACCTTGAATTATATAAGGAACTTAGCGAAAAATATTCCCTCCAAATCGTTGCCTCGGGCGGCGTTTCAAGCATAGACGACGTTAAAGCACTTAAAAAAATCGGCGTTTGGGGTGCAATTATCGGAAAGGCGTACTACACAGGCGCAATAGACTTAAAGGAAGCAATCGAGGTCTCAAAATGATAACAAAAAGAATAATCCCTTGCCTCGACGTGCGTAACGGACGAGTTGTTAAGGGCGTGAATTTTGAAGGAATAAACGACGTAAACGATCCTGCCGTTTTGGCAAAATACTATTCGGAAAACGGCGCTGACGAGCTTGTTTTCTACGATATTACCGCGTCACACGAGGAAAGACGCCTGTTCACCGAAATACTTACCAAGGTGGCAGAAAACGTGTTCATCCCCTTGACCGTTGGCGGCGGCATAAACACAATTGACGATTTTGACAGGGTTTTAAAATGCGGTGCCGATAAGGTCAGCGTAAACTCGGGCGCTATCAAAAACCCTAATCTAATTACCGAGGCGGCAAAGAAATACGGCAACCAATGCGTTGTTATTTCCGCAGACGTAAAAAGAGTTGATGGCGTTTTCACCGTCTTTTCAAAGGGTGGACGTGAAAACACAGGTATGGAGGCAATCTCGTGGATTAAAAAATGCGTTGAGCTGGGCGCGGGCGAGGTTGTTGTAAACTCCATAGATACTGACGGAGTGAAAAACGGCTTCGATATCGAGCTCTTAAAGCTCGTTTGTGAGGCGGTAAATGTCCCTGTTATTGCATCGGGCGGTGCTGGCTCAACTCAGGATTTTGTTGAGCTTTTTAAGGAAATCCCAAGCGTGAGCGCAGGTCTTGCCGCATCGATTTTCCACTTCGGCGAGGTAAAAATAAACGAGCTCAAAAAGGAGCTTATAAATAATGGCATTAAAGCGAGGATATAACGATGATTGATATAGAAAAATTAAAATATGACGAAAACGGCTTGATTCCTGCCGTGGTTGTTGATGCATTTACCAAAAAGGTTTTAACTGTTGCATATATGAATAAGGAAAGCCTTAAAATCTCAATGGAGAAGGGCTTGACCTGCTTTTACAGCCGTTCGAGAAAGGAGCTTTGGCTCAAGGGTGAAACAAGCGGAAACTATCAGCATATCGTTTCCATCACCGCAGATTGCGACCTTGATGCCTTAACCGTTGTTGTTGAAAAGGACGGCCCCGCCTGCCACACAGGCACTGACACCTGCTTTACAAACGAGGTTTACCAAAGCGACGAACTGCACGAGTTTACAATAAACGGCTTATACGACCTCTTGGTTGGCAGAAAAAAGGACAGACCCGAGGGCTCATACACCACATATCTTTTTGAAAAGGGAACGGACAAAATCCTTAAAAAGGTAGGCGAGGAATGCACCGAGGTTATAATTGCAGGCAAGGCAGACGACAAAAAGGAAACTATCTACGAAATTGCCGACCTTGCATATCACACAATGGTTTTGATGGTTCAAATGGGCATTTCTGTTGAGGATATTCAAAGAGAGCTTGCCTCACGTCATATCATCGACCACAAGGTTAAACAGGAAAAAATGACAAAATGAAAATAACGAACTATCACACCCACACAACCTACTGTGACGGAAAGAACTCACCCGAGGAAATGGTGCTTGCGGCAATAGGCGCAAATATGACGGAAATCGGCTTTTCCGTACACTCCCCCCTTCCTTTTGAGACGGATTGGGCTATCAAGGAAGAACGCTTGGACGAATATAAAAGTGAGCTTTTCAGCCTGCGTGAGAAATATAAGGAGCAAATAAAAATCTACGTCGGCATCGAGCAGGACTATTTTTCCGAAAATTCCACGGACGGCTTTGACTATGTTATCGGCTCCGTTCACTTCATTTATAAAAACGGCGAGTATTTAGCGATAGATATTAGCGCAGACGAGGTGAAGGCGAACATTAAAAAGCATTACGGCGGAGATGCGCTTGCATATTGCGAGGATTATTACAATCTTGTTAAAGACGTTTACAACAAGACAAAGTGTCAAATAATCGGGCATTTCGACCTTGTAACGAAGTTTAACGAGAAGCTGCCGCTCATCGACACAAACGCGCCGCGTTACAAAAAGGCGGCAAGGGAAGCGCTTAGCGAGCTTATAAAATCACCTGCAATCTTTGAGATAAACACGGGTGCAATTTCGCGCGGATACAGAACCTGCCCTTACCCACAGGAGGAAATAATGGACGAAATTGCCGACAGTGGCAAGCCGTTTGTTATCAACTCCGATAGCCATAGCGTGGAGACGGTTGGATTCGGCATAAAGGAATTAATGCGCGAGCTTAGCGTTTGCGGATATAGATATATTCGCTCATTAGACCAAATAATATGACTGACATAATAAAAATAAATCCGCAGATTTCAAGCGAAATCCGCGGATTTTTGTCGTTTATAGCTATTTAATTATTCTATTGCAGCATTTTCTGCGTCTTTTGTATATTCAAGTGGAATCTGATACTCACGCTCGTATATTTCACGCCAAACGCGCTCATTTTCCTTCATCATCACGTCAATATTTTCGCGTGAGCCCATATCTGGGTTGGGGTAAATCGGCTTGCCGATATGCATTTTATATTCCTGAACGTAGTAGCCGTCAGGGCCTAAAACGCCCGAATCACGCATTGAAATAAAGATAGGTAAAACAGGCACACCGTTCTTTGCGGCAAATGAAAATGCACCGGGCTTCAGTGGCTTTGGCTTTCTGTAATTCCACCACATTGACTGCTCAGGGTAAACAAGCACAAAATGTCCCGTCGTTAAAAGCTCGTTTACACCTGCCATAAATTTTCTCATTGTTTTATGGTTAGAGGAGAGTGGCAGAGTGTAGAAATTGCGCATAAGGAAGCCGAAAAATCCGGGGAATGAGGTGTAGTTACCCTCACGTATAACCCTATATAGCTTTCTCTTTTTTTGTTTCGATTTTAGATACACCCAATGCATTGCAAAGCTGTCCATTGCGTTGAAGTGATTACAGGTTATAACCGCACCTGTGTCTAAATTAGCAAGATTTTCAAGCCCGTCAACCTCGTCATTTATCATAACCATCTTTTTCTTTTCGAGCTTGTAGTAAAATCTTTTCGCCATAGAAAACGCGATCTTTGCCTTTATTTTTTCCTTTGCCGTTTTCTTTACGTATTCAATTTCCTCGGGCATTATCATCCTACCGGGCACGTCGTCCTCAACGTCCTGGTCAAATATGCCGTTTTTCTCAAAATCCTCGATTTTTTGGCAAACACCAACTCTGTCGCCCGCGCGTTTTTCACGGTTCCATTTTGTAAGGAAGGCGTCCTCACTCTCAAGCTGACGCGCCACGTCCTCACCCGCAACCGTTCCGCTTTCAATATCGCCGATAAGTAAAATTCTGTCCTTGAAAACAAGGTTGAAAAGTGAATCCTCGCGCGCAAACGTAAAATCGCAAAAATCGCGGTATAGCATAAATCTTTCGTAAGCACCGTTTTGGCGTAGCTTTTTTACGTTAAATATAACGTAGTCACCGACAGTGTACAAATAGTGGCTTATGCCGAGCACCTTTTCCGAATAGTCAGAAAGGGGAGACGTATCAAAGGAAATATCGTGGTACGCCGCAACGTAGTAATCTCCAAGCTCCAAAGACGACAGCTTTCCAAGGTCAAGCTCTATTTTCGACTCGGGATTTATAAAAATCGCCTTGTCCGCCTTGCAAATCGCGGGTATAGCAAATTTATAGAAGCTACCGCTGTCGCAAACGTATTCGCTCACGTCGTCAAAGCAGCACTTAAAGTCACCGAAAAGAGAGGTGAGCGCTTCTGCATCACAGCCGCCTATCTCCTTCACTAAAAAGTGAATTTCCGTTTCATTTGGTGAAAAATAATTACCAAGCTTTAAAGCAATCCTTGAAAGCTTATCAAAATCGATGATCTCGCAAGGGAAATATAAGCAGGTTTTTTGCTTTTTCATAATATGCTCCTTATTAAACTAACGGCAGCTTATCCTTCCAAACCTTGTAAAAGCTGTCCTCTCTCGCTGTTTCGTTAATTGCCATTTGGCAAAGATTGTCGGCAGACTCCGCGTCGCGCGCTCTTTCCTCGTCTGTGTAGCTCTCAAGCTCGGAAACGAGCATATCGTAAACCGAGGTCATTTTTGCATATTTCCAGAATATATCTGCACCGCGGCAATTGTGGTAGTGCCAGGGCTTGTTAACCATTATGTAGTGCAAAATATTCGCCTCGGTGATGTCATAGTCGTACTTAAAGAACTCAATAAGCTCCGTGTTCCACTTTTGGTCGAGCCAAAGCACACGGTCCTTGCAAACGAGGTTTAGGTAGTCCTCGTCCTGAGTTACTATGAAATCGTACACGCCAAGGTAGTAAATGAACTTGTCAAGCACGCCGAATTCTCTTATCGCCTTAGTGTTCAAAAGCAAAATGCCTGCGTTAAAGAATTCGTTTCTTGAAATGCCGATAACCTCCTCAACGTAAGTGCCGTAAACGTCAATCTGCTCCATCGCCTGATCGTGGCACGCGCCAACGAGCTTGTCGCCAAGCTCTATACCGTAAAGCTTGCTTATATCACCAAGGACGATAGTATCGCTGTCGATATAAATTGCCTTGTCAAGCTTGGGAAACATAGTAGCGATAAAAAGACGGTAATACGTCGTTTTAGAGTAGTAGTGGCGAAGCGGCAAGCTCTTTGAAATCAAATTCAATTGCTCACTAACGTTTTCAAAGCTGATTTCAAAATTCTCGTCGCCAAGCGCGAGCAACTTTTGCTTCATTTCGTCGGAAATGTCTGTATATAAAACGTAAACGTGATATTTTCTGTCCGAAGAAGCATTTTCCTTGATAGAGGTCAAGGAAACTATTGTATACTTGACAAACGCATCGTCGCAAGCATAAAAAATCGGAATTTGCTTATTCATTGTTTGTACTCCCTGTCAAATTTGGATTTTAGATATAGATATTCATAAAGAATATCATCGAACCCATAATACCTGAATACCTTATGCACGCGGTTTATGTTCCATTGCTTGATATTCGCGGTGTGTGGGTAGGGTAGCCAAAATAGCCGCTTGGAAAAATGCCTTATAACGGTTTTTCTGTGTAGCGATTTTTGGTCGTTAAATCTTTGCGAGATAACCTTTTTCTTTGTGGTTGCGCGGATTATCGCGCTTTGGTCGGCAAACGTCAGCTTCCTTGTTTTGATAAGCTCACGTGCCTTTTTAAGCAGCCCTGTTTGTCTTATCATTCTCATATTGAGAAGCAGAACCCCTGCGTTTATATAGTTAGGACTAATTAAATGCTTGCCGTAGTGGTCTCTTGATGCGAAATACTCGTAGCCCGAGACGTCCAAATCGTAAAGAAGATGAATGTCGCGGTTGAAAAGCAGATCTGCATCAAGGTAAAGCACCTTGTCGGGCAACGGGACAATATCGGCAAATAAACGGATTAGCGTGTAGGGAGAGCAGTAAGCTCCCTCGTTTGGGCATCCATCAAACTCGCGCATATATAAGTCCGTAACGTCAATTTTAATAACCCTGTTGTCACAGTTGTATTTTTTAACAACGTCATTTAAAAACTCAACCTTTTTGTCTGAAATAGGAACGTAGTCGGAGCGTAAATGCGACACGTCCATTGTGAAAATATAAAAATTTATCGCCTCGTCGGTACGGCTTCTTCTGAGAATAGAAAGAGAACATGTCAAAATTCCGTCAAAAACCGTATCGTTTCCGCAAAACAAAATATTTACCATTCTTACTTCCTTTTGTTATCCTGCTATGTTGAAAAGTCGTGTGGCATTGCATTGCTCTGCCATTGAAAGTCAAATTTAAAATTTTTGTCCGTTTTCATCTTCGTCCGTGCTCTTGCGCCGCTGATACCTTATAACCTCGACGTTTGAAAGCTTGGCACGCTCGCACATACATTCATATACCTGGTCGCGCAGGTGCTTTCTTTGCTCCTTTGGGGAAAGGTCCGTGTTCGGATAAAACGGCCCGTCAATGTAAGTTACCACACGCGGCTTTTTTGAAAAGCGCCGCTTTTGGTATGTGTTTGTAAAGCAAAACGTAGGCACGTCGTGCTTAATGGGATACGAAAACGAGGTGTCAACAAACGGCCTTATCTTAGTATAGTATGGCCAAATATGTGCCTCCGGATAAATAATTATGCATTTCTTTTGCTTTATTCTTGTTTCAATCGCTTCGCAAAAGCTTTTGTAGGCACCCTTTGTGTCGGGCAAGGGAAGTGCGCCGAGATACGGCGTGATATTCCCTAAAAATTTCATCGAAACGTTATTTGGATGCACGATGATGTAATTGTGCTTTGGGAAATTTGCAAAATGCGGCATTAGCGCATCGCCAATTGCGTGTGTGTGATTTCCGTAAAGAAAATATCCCGTAAACTTGAATTTTTTGAGTAAGCGCGAGTTGACAATTTTCTGCCCTCTGATAACCTTGGCGTAAAACGCGGCAATTGGGGTGAAAACCATTCTGTACCAAAAGAAACGCTTGATTTTGTCGCCAAACGACTCTCTTACGTATTTGTACCCGTCATCGATTACTCTCGGCTCAATCTTAGCCGTTGAAAATTCATCGTTTAATTCATCGCTGTAATAAATAACCCTTTTTTTCTTCAAGGGAAGCCCTCCCTCCTCTCAAAGTGATAGTGAATATGTCGCTATGCGGTGCTTATTACGGTGAAATTCTATCAAATTATACCCAAATAGTAAAGGACATATTATGTTTTCTTATCTAAAAAACGGGCGTGCGTGTCTAAAAAAGTGAGAAAAGCCACTCCACAAATTGTAGAATATGCAAATTTTACTTGATTTTTTATAATATATGCGCTATAATATGAATAACGCGTATAGTACGCGCGCAAAAATTACATTTGAAATTATATACCGCGCCATTGTTTTTTGGCGCGTGGAGGAACAATGAAGGATATAAAATCTATAGTCTCGGTTAACCTTTCAGCTTTAAGAAAGCAAAAGGGCATTACGCAGGCGGAGCTTGCGGAGAGGCTTAACTATTCGGATAAAGCGATATCAAGATGGGAAAAGGGCGACACTCTCCCCGACCTAAACGTATTATACGAGATTTGTGAGTTCTACGGAATAACGATGAATGATTTAACAAATGAGGAATGCACAGCACCCCAAAGGGATGAGGCGAAAAAGCACCGCCAAATGTACCGTATCTGGTCTTGCATCACGGGTGCAGCTGCAACGTGGTTTTTGGCGACCCTGTGTTTCATTTCCAGTATGGTTGTTGAGCCAATGCCACCGCTTTGGATTGCATTTGTTTGGGCACTTCCCGTTTCCTGTGCAGTCGTTATGCTTATCGGCAGACAGCATTTCAGCTGGATTGCACATTTCATTTTCGGCTCCATTACCGTTTGGTCATCAATCACCGCAATAATACTGACATTCATTTTCTTTACGCCGCTTGATAGCTCTGTTTTTTGGCTCCTATATTTGGTGGGAGTTCCGATTCAAGCAATAATTTTGTTTTCGCAAATGGCGTGGAAATCACGCAAAAAGGTAAAAATCAATAAAAAGAAAAAAGAGGAAGAAAAAAATGCAGATAGGGCAGAGGAATCAGATAATAACCAAGGTGAAAGAGAGTGATACCGCAAAGGTCTTTGGCAGCGGTGAGCTTGAGGTTTTGTCAACTCCCCGTATGATTGCTCTTATGGAGGAATGTGCCTATAAGTGCATAAGCGCAGATTTGGAGGCAGGCACAACCACCGTTGGCACTCTTATGAATGTAAAGCACGTCAGTGCCACACCCGTTGGTATGGATGTCACCGTTGAAGCCGAAATTACCGAAATTGACGGCAGACGTGTCTGCTTTTCGGTAAAAGCGTACGACGAAGCAGGGCTTATTGGAGAAGGCACGCACGAAAGATTTATCGTCTATTCCGAAAAGTTTCTTACCCGTACCTACTCAAAGCTTAAATAGTGCCAAATTCACATCGCAAAGAATTATTCAACAAAAAAGAAGCTTGAATTCACAAGCTTCTTTTTTTATGCATGATTTGAAAAAAACCTCACCACGTGTCCAAAATTCGCACTATTTTACTATTTATTGTTCTTTTCAAGCTCTCTTGCGCCTTTTAATATTTCCTGTGCTTCAACGGGAAATCTGCCAAGGTGGTCGGGGCCTATATTTATGAGGTAATTAATTCCAAGACCGTTTAATCTCTTTTTATTTTCGTAAATCGTTTCTGCACTTTTCCAATTGTGGTTCCATGAGCTATATCCCCAAGAATCGTTCAAGGTACACGCCGATTCATAAAAACCGTACGGCGAGGGCTTAAAGCCTTCGATAGAGTTGTAGTCAATCTCAACATCATTCGCTTCACTAAACTCGCTTGGAATTTCATTGTCACCGAGTGAAACGTAGTCGTATTTACCGTTTCCAAGGCGTGAGTTTACAAGGCAAGACGGCTGATGCTTCTTTACAAGGTTGTAAATTTCCTCGCTTTGCTCGCTCGTCAAGGTAAGCGGCATATCAAACCAAGCAAGAGAAATTTCACCGTATTTCGTCATTATTTCCTCAATTTGAGGCAAAATTTTGTTCCTGAACGTTATCTCAAAATTCTTTTCGTCCTTATTAGGAAAATCCCAGGAGTTGTCCCACGAAACGCCCGCACACCCAACAGGCTCGGTAAGATATCCGCCGCCGTTTTTCTCGTGCCAGTCAAGGTCCTGTGAGTAGTAAATGCCGAACTTTAAGCCATATTTACGGCAAGCGTCGGAAAGCTCCTTGATTATATCTCGTCCAAACGGAGAAAAATCGTGACAGTTGTAGGAGTCCGCCTCTGACTTAAACAGCGCAAAGCCGTCGTGATGCTTCGTTGTAATAACAATGTATTTCATTCCGCAGTCGTATGCAAAGCGCGCCCACTCCTCCGCGTCAAAATAAATAGGATTGAACGCTTTTGCCAGCTTTTCCATCTCGCTGTTCGGAATAGC
The DNA here is from genome assembly GCA_017625935.1 of Clostridia bacterium. Lineage (GTDB taxonomy): Bacteria > Bacillota > Clostridia > Oscillospirales > CAG-272 > RGIG2000. The sequence continues at coordinate 51,782 of JAGALA010000032.1, read as the reverse complement.
ACAGTAGGATTGAATCCACTCGGAGTAGTAGTCCGAGCGCTGTCCCTTGTAAACGCCGCCAAGCATAGAGTAAAGCCCGAAGTGTAGCATAAGACCGTATTTTGCTTCCTTAAACCATTTAATTTGTTCCATAGTAAAACCTCGCATAAGTTGATAAAAGCATTGTACCATATCCCACCGTAAATTGCAACAAAAAAGATAAGCTAAGAGTTTTTTCTGTTTGCGTGCGTAAAAACGCATTATTTACAAAAAATTAACATTTCAACCACCGTTGTGCAAACTAACCAAAGAAATACCAATAAATACCTATTAAACACCTTTGAAAAAATGTTGAAAATCATAGAAATAGAACGAAACTTTGTGCACTTTTCACAAAAATCATTTGTTTTTTTTTTTTTTTTGTTCAACTTGACAGTTTTCCACATATATGTTAATATTATAGCGCAAAAAATTATAAGGAGAAAAAACAAAATGAAAAAGAAAATCTTACTTATCAGCTTGATGCTGTGCTTGTTCGTTTGCTTGCTTGCAGTCACCGTTGGTGCGGCAACGTACGATGACACAGAAAATGGCGTTAAGTATACTCTGCACGATGGCGAAGAGCCGTACGCTACTGTTAACGACTTTATTCAGGGCGCTACGGTGGTGACAATTCCAAGCACAATAACGGTCGACGGTATTGTGTATAAGGTAACTGCCTTTGATACAATTAAGGGTAATATACCGAATTACAACGAATTGTTTGACATTGGCTCAATTCAGCAAAAATCAAGCGTTCAAACGCTAAACATTACAAGTGAGTATATCACGGTAATTCCGAGAGTTTTAATGAGAGATTGCAAATCTCTTAAAACCTTGAATATCACCTCGCCGATTAATCACTTTATGCACGAATGCTTCTTTGGCTGTACGGCAATTAATAATGTCTATATTAAGTTTGACAATACCGAAAACATTGATCAATCTGCATTTATGTTTTCCGGCAATGCAAATAACGTAAGCCAAGCCGTATGGAATTACAACGGTGAGCCAATCAATCTTTACAACGTAAAGAACATTAGCCCACAAGCGTTCGCAAGCACGCGAATCGGCGGCAAAAATGTTACCGGTGGACAGGAAAACACAATTATTTGGCCCAAAAAGCTTGAAACCTTCGGTGTATTTGCGTTTTCAAACGCACATGTTGGCGGTACGGTTTATATAAACGCCGTTAAGCTCGTTGGTATTCAAAACGGCGAAGGAAATAAGCAATTTAGTCTTAATAATTATTTTGAAACCTTAATTGTAGGTCCTGACACAAAAGAGCTTCGCAACCTCAATAACGGAAATGATGTAGGCATTAAGGCAAACATCAATACTGTAATCATTCTTTCTAAGGACGTTGTAAACGGAAAGAGCCGAACAAACCTTTTTGATAACTGGGGCGAGTTTGACCTTTACTATTACGCAGACACAACGACTGCCACGTCAATTGGCAAGCAAACAACAATCGGTAGTGCAACACAGTACTTGATTAGCGAATGTAGCTTTGCGTATGATAGCGCATGTGAATTAAGCTTGCAGCTTTCAGCTACTAAGACAACGGACGCAAGTGTTACCAAGAGTGAGAACATAGTTGAAACAAATCACCTTGCACTTTCTTCGAAGGTAACGTCCCCCGACTGTGTAAACGGCGGCTACACGACCTACACCTGCACAGCTTGCGGCGATAGCTATACAGATAACGTAACCGAAGCACTTGGACACTCAATGAGCGGCTGGACTCTTACAACAGCTCCTGTATACGGAAAAGTAGGACAAGAAACAAACGAATGTGCAAATTGTGACTACTTTGAGGTAAGAGATTATATCGCAGCAGCTGCAATCGGTAATACATACTATGCATCATTCGAAGCTGCACTTGCAAATGCAAAGGCAGGCGACACAATTGTTCTCCTTGCTCCTGTAACAGTAACAGAGGATACAGAACTCAATATCGAGGGTATCACAATTGAGTCAACAGGCGACGCATTTGTTGTAACAAACGGCGCAACACTTACCTTAAACGGCAACTTTGCAGTTAATGCAGGCACAGCGGGTGTTGGCTCGTGGTGTGCAGTTTGGGCAAACGGCGGTCACGCTGTTATCAACGGCGGTTCTTACTCTGTTGGCGGCGACTCATCTACAACCGACGTTAACCACCAAAACGACCTTATCTACACAAAGAACGGCGGTACAGTTACAATTAACGGCGGTACGTTCATAGCAGGCGAAGGCATATGGGCTCTTAACGAAAACGACGACAACCGTGGCACAATCACAGTTTACGGCGGTACATTTGTTGGCTTCAACCCTGCAAACAACGTGTCCGAGGGTCCTAACACAAGCTTCTTAGCAGACGGCTTGCATGCAACAGCAAACGGTGACGTATACACAGTTGAAGCACATAGCTTTGACACTGTATCAAGCATAGCTTATGCAAACGGCTATGGCAAAGCAGGCGTAAAGGTAACAGAGTGCGCTTGTGGCGAAACAAATGAAGAAAGCGTTGACGCGCTCTTCGTTGCACTTGGCTACTCAGCATCAGAGGCAGAGCTTGGCGGAATTACCGTTGGCTACAAAATGAATAATGAAGCAATCGCAGAATACGAGGAATTTACAGGCACTGAGCTTGTATACGGTGTATTTGCGGCTGCATCAGAGGTAATTGGAAACAATGATATATTTGATGCAAACGGAAATACCGTTAGCGGAGTAATCAGCAAGGAAACATCAAGCATGGAGCTTGAAGCACTCAACCTTAAGCTCGTTGGCTTCAATACAGAGGAGCTTATGGCGGCTGAAATCGTAATGGGTATGTACGTAAATGATGGCGCAAGGGTATCATACGTTCAACCAAAAGCACCGATAAGCGGTAACAAGTATCATACAGTTTCTTATAGCAAGCTTCCAAAGGAGGAGGAATAATATGAGATACGTTTCCCCAAAATATGAAAGAATGGAAATTGAGGTAGAGGACATCCTCTCAGCTTCAGGCGAGGTAGAAGAGGACGTTAAGGTAGAAAACGTTGCAGACGGAGTTGCAGACTTCATCATCGACGCTTCAAACCTCTTTAATCCAAATAAATAGTTAATAAAGCTAAGAGCATACTGCATTTTATCAAAAGTAATTTGCAGTATGCAGGCTATATTATAAAAATAATTTAAGGAGAAAAACCAAAATGAAAAAGAAACTGCTTATTTCAGCTGTTTTAGCACTTGTGCTCGTTTGTCTTTTCGCTATTGCTGTTGGTGCAACAACCTACGTTTATAGCGATGAAGACGGTAATCCACTCTACAGTGCAACTGCTGAATTTGAGGGCGCTAAGAAGTATGAGTTGATTAAAACTGAATCTGGCTCCCTCGCAAAAACCGATGCAAACGGCAATTCGCTCACTTGGTACGTTGTAGCTGACGACAACGGAACCGACGTGCGCAATATTACCGTTAAAAGCATCAAAACCGCTGACGCCGGCGTTATTACAGACGGTAAATTTACCTTTACGGGCGACGTTACCGCAGACAATGTTGTCAGTGTAAACTTCTTTGGCATGGACATTAAGAGATTTGACACTGCGCTATTTATGACAACGGCAATCACGCCTCCATCGGGAAACAACCCACAGTATAATGAATACTGTCAAGTGGCAAATGGAAAATATCTTTTGTTCCTCTATTTGCCAAAGACTTTAGAGGAAATTCCTGATCAATTCTGTTACCGCACCTCAATCAGAGTGCTTGAGTGGGAGGACAATACTGTTCTTTATACACAATTCCCGAACAAGGCGTTCCAATTCTGTGCGAACCTTAAAAAGCTTGTCATTCCTGAAGGAATTACAACACTTAAGGCAACAAAAACAAGTGCAGGTGACGACCAAGACTTCAGAAACTGTATGTCACTCAGCTATGTCAAGTTCCCAAGCACGATGACAGAGCTTACAAATAATGTATTTTTCCGTTGTACACAGTTTGAAACCATTATTTTTGGTGAGAATATGACCAAAATTGGATATTTAAACAAGGAATACATTTATGTTAGAGATGTCAACAAAATAACAACGTTCCCGCTTAAGTATATACATGTTCCCGGGAACCTTATATTAACAGGCGGTAATGCTTTCCAAATGTTTGACTCACAAAGAGGACAAGACATTAATTCGGAAAATTATAAGGGATTTGTTGATTTCCGTTCAAGCGTCGTATTTTTCGTTCACGGTGACGCGAACTATGTAAAGAGCGTTCAACAGGTATCTGACAAAAACTTCAGACAAAGAGTTGGCGCAATTATAAGCTACGAAGAATATATTGCCGACAAGAATAAATACGATAATTTCCCAATTAACAATAGCCAAACACACCACGTTATCGTTTATAACACACCTGATTGTGTGTCATCATATGAAAACCACACAATGGGTGATGTTGTTGAGTCAATCGCACCAACCTGCACAACCGTGGGTGTAACAACCTATATTTGCGCGGCTTGCTCAATGGAATATTCGGTTGAAATTGCTATTGATAAAGATGCACACGTATTCGATGACGAAAACGATATTTCCTGCAACAACTGTGGTTTCGTTAAGGAAATTGAATGCACAGAGCATAACTATTCAGAGACAGTAACCGCACCGGATTGCACAAACGGCGGTTATACAACCTATACCTGTACAGTATGTGGCGAGAGTTACGTTGGCAATAACGTTGACGCGCTCGGACACAGCTACGATAAGGTGGTTACCGAGCCAACCTGCACATCAAAGGGCTATACAACCAATACCTGCTCGGCGTGCGGCGACACATACGTTGACAGCGAGGTTGATATGCTTGAGCATAGCTACGTTGCTACAAACACATATAAGGATGCTTTGACTTCATTTGTAGTTGGCGAGGTTTGCTCCGTATGTGGCGACAAGGGAGAAGCAACAGAGTACGCTCCGCTCCTTACATATAAGGGCTTTTCCGCACAAATTGGCGGCGAGCGCGTAACAGTTGGCTATTCAGTTGACAAGAAAACACAAGCATACCTTGAAAACCTCTCATACGGCCTTGTTATCGCAATCCCGGGTGAGGGTGACGATATAAGCGCGTTTAACCCTGTTAACCCCGACTTTACAGTAAACGGCACTGCTACCGCGGTTGTTCGCGAGGTTAGCAAAAAATACGATTCATTCAACCTCTTTGTTGACGGCTTTAATGAAAGCAACTACGCAAAGACTGCAGTTATTTGCGCATTCGTAACCGACGGCAAAAAGGTAGAATATCTCTACTCAAATGCATCTAACGAAATTTCTCAACAGGCTTATGCAACTCCAATTACCTTTGCTGATATTGCAGAGGCATGCACACCAAGGTACCAAATCACCTTCGCTTGCGACGAAACAATGGGTACTTTAGAGGGTGAAACCTCACAGACGGTTTATGACGGTCAATCAACGTCAACTGTAAAGGCGGTTGCAAAGGAAGGCTACACCTTCGCTTGCTGGAGTGACGGCACGCAAACTCCTGAAATTACAGTTACTGCTGAAAAGAAAGCAACACTTACCGCAAGCTTCGTTCCAAATAGCACAGGCTTGCCTGTAATCACAATCAACACCGAAAACGGCGCAGCTATCAACTCACTTGAGAATTACGTTAACTGTGAAATTACACTTTTCGACAACTCAGGTAAGGGTGACAGCGTTGGTTCAGCCGTTGCTGAAATCAAGGGCAGAGGAAACTCCACATGGGAAAAATTTGATAAGAAGCCATACAAGTTCAAGTTTGACAAAAAGCAAGACCTCTTTGGCTACGGTAAGGAAAAAACCTGGGTGCTTCTCGCTGATGCAAGAGACTACTCACTCCTTCGTAATATGCTCGCACTCAATGCAGGACTTTCAATGTCCGAGCTTGGCTACACCTCAAAGGGACAAAGCGTTGAGCTTTACTTAAACGGTGAGTACAGAGGCGTTTATTACCTCTGCGAGCAAATTCAGGTTAAGGACAACCGTGTAAACATTACTGCTGAGGACAAGGGCGTTGACAAAGACGGCGACGGCATGATCGACCCCGATAGCATTGGCTACCTCGTTGAAATGGATGCTTGGGCAGCTGATGGCGCAAACCAAAACCTTCCTAACTATACAAAGGACGGCGACGTTTTTGTTACGATTAGCGGCGGACAAAAGCCATATGTAATTAAAGACCCCGAGGATGTGTTCTTTGATGAGAATGGTGAGTTTGATGCGGATAAGGCAAAGCCTTACCTTGACTACATTAAAGGATATTTACAAGAGTGCCACAATGCAATCAATGCAGATGCCACTGTTGAAGGAAATTATGAAAAGCTTTGTGAGCTAATCGACGTTAAGTCATTTGCACAGGCATACATCATTTTCGACCTCTTTAAGAACCCTGACGTTAACTATTCAAGCGTATATTATTATAAGGATGTAAACGGCAAGCTCGTTGCAGCTCCTCTTTGGGACTTCGATATGGCAGTAGGTAACGTAACACATAAGGAAAGCAACACAGGCTGGCAAATCTTCTCCAACACAGAAAGACTTTGGACGGCAGAGCGTAATGACTGGATGAGAGAGCTTCTTGAATTTGAAGAATTCAGAACACTTGTATATGAGGAGCTTGTTGCAAACGAAAAGGGAATAAAAGACTCAATCGCTTACGACCTTGCATACGCAAGAGCACACAAGGAAGCTTACGAAAAGAACTTTACAAAGTGGAACCTTATCGGCAACGTAAATGCATCACAAGCAAGTGGTAACTGGAGCGTTCCCGAACAGTTCAGAAAATACGCAACTTGGGAAGAGCATCTTGCTTACATCGAGAATTATCTCAACGAAAGCTACGCTTACTTGCTCACATACTACGCACCAGAGAAAGCTGAATAATTAACTTGAAAATTAAGGAGGTAACTAAAATGAAATACGAATCCCCAACGTTTGAAAAAATCGTTGTAGAAGCAGAAGAAATTTTAGCATCCGGCGAAATTCAAGAAAATGAAACGGTTAATGCTGACGGTACGGTTAACGGAGATTTTTCATTTAATATGAAGGATTTCGGATGGTAAAGCATCTCGCTTAAAAAACTTAAACAACAAAAGGGCTATGCGACTTCGCGTAGCCTTTTCCTTTTCTACGTCAATTCCCCATATTACATTTATTTTCCTATTTTATATCCTTTTCTTGTGCACTCTTTCTTTTCCCATACATCATTTTCTTTCTCTCACTCGTTTCCTTTGCCTTTCGCTTCCTTCTTTCCCGTGTAGATTCCTCGTGAGGCTCGGAATGACAGGGAAAGCCTTCCCCTTTGATGGGAGGGGAAGGTGGCGCGCTTGCCGTGACGGATGAGGTGTACATGATATACACACATACGTGTGGTGATATACACATCAAGATGTGATGATATGCAATTCCTTTGGAATTGGTGATATACACGGTAAACCGCGATGATATACAACGCCAAGGCGTTGATTAAACCGTAAGGATAGGCGCCCTCGACTGTCCGTGAACCGAAGAAACGATAACCCTAACACCTCGCAGAATATACCGAAAAACAGACACTCCCCCGACTGAAATTAGAAAAGCACCCCGAAAAGGGTGCTTTTTGCTTATGCCGTGCAGGGCGATTATTTTTTTGATTTCTTTTTTCTTAAATCGAGTCTTATAATTCCAACAATAATTGAAATAAGGTTCAAAACCTCGCTTGATATTGCGCCTATAGAGCCGCTGAAGCAATTGTAGGTGAGCCAAAGGGGCGAGGAGATAAGACCCAGGCGCCTTACCATCTTCGATGTGCCCAAGCGGATTGCTAGAGTGGCAGTTATCATAGCCAAAACAGGAAGCGCCTCAATGATGAAATTGCCAAGCGTTGGCTCTGTGCCGAAAACCAAAAACGTCAATGGGTAAGAGGAAGAGAAGAGCACAATGAAGATAATAAACCATACAACGGAGTTTGCCCTCGTCTTTTTCTCAAAAAGGTAAATAATAGAGCGAAGCGAGCCTACGACATTCAGCAGTCCACCCATTACAGCACCCAGCATAAAGTAGTTTATGCCAAATGAAACCGCGGCAAAAAGCTGAAACAGCAAAACGTTTTTCTGCTTTTTTTGCTGAAAAACGAGTATGTTGAAAACCATACCCACAATTCCAAAGCCTTGCGCAACGTAATCGATAAGCTCCATAAAACCCCCTCCTTCTTTAGCTTTGAATCATTATACCACAATCTTATTTCCATAGCAAGTAGAATATTTTAAAATCTAAAAAAACCTCATACTGTGTCTAAATTTGTTTATTGTCACCAAAAAATGTGTCGAATAATTGTTAAATTTGCCAATATTTGTTTCTGTGCGCACGCTTGAAATTTTCTAAAACGTGTGTTATAATATGTTAGAATATTATGCGTGTATAATAAGGAGGTGAAATAATGTACGATTTTCAAAAAGCGAATATGTGGAAGCGTATTTCTGCGTGGCTCTTCGATTTTATCCTTATCGGCATTGTTATCGTTGGTGCCGCTTCCCTCCTTGCTCTCGCCTTTAGAACAACGACTCACGTGGATAAAGCGACCTCGCAGCTTCAAGATATCTATCATGAATATGAAAAGCGGTATGGCGTTCACTTAAATATGGAGGAGTGCTGTGAGGCACACCAAAAAGAGTACGCGGCGCTAACCGAGGATGAAAAAACCGCCTATCTTGCTACGGTCGAAAAGGAAAAGGAAAATCACGGCAAAAATATCGAGGCTGACCCTGAGCTGAAAAAGCTTTATAAAGAGTATATGGCTCGAAAGGAGATAGTTGACAATCTCGGATTTTTGATTGCCACGCTCAGCGTGCTTGCGGGATTTTTCATTATGGAGTTTATCCTGCCGCTCATTCTGAAGAACGGGCAAACGCTTGGCAAAAAAATATTCGGCATCGGAGTTATGCGCGTCGATGGCGTGAGAATAACGCCGCTTCAGCTGTTCCTTCGTTCAATCTTGGGGAAAGCAACGCTTGAGGCTCTTGTCCCTATCTACATAATTTTATTAATATTAAATGGACAGATGGGCTTTATTGGATTGATTGTTCTTGTGGCAATCATAATAGCTGAGGTTGTTCTTTTGTTTGCGACAAAGGCGAGAACCCCAATTCACGACATCATGTCAGGCACAGTCACAATGGACTATGCAAGCCAAATGGTGTTCGACAGCCCCGAGGAGCTCCTTGCTTACAAGCAGTCTCTCCACAAGGAAACGGTAGACGCTCAAAGGGGATAACTCCGCTCAGCGTTTACTAACCAAAAACGACAAATAAAAATAATTAATATAGAAAGGCGAAACGGTATGAAAATTGTTTTGCAGAATTTGACAAAGATTTTCCCCGCCCGCGATAAAAAGAAGGGCAAGGAAACAATTGCTGTCAATGACTTCACATTTACCATTCCTGATGGTAAGCTCGTTGGACTTTTAGGTCCTTCCGGTTGTGGTAAGAGCACAACCCTTTACATGATCAGTGGACTTCAAGTACCCACTGGCGGTAAAATTTTCTTCGGTGATGACGATGTTACAAAGCTCACTCCCGAAAATCGTGGCGTTGGACTTGTGTTCCAAAACTACGCGCTTTATCCTCATATGACGGTAAAGCAGAACATCTTGTTCCCGCTCCAAAACCTTCGCGGACCGGACAAGCTTAAAAAGAAGGAAATGATCGAAAGGGCGTATGAGGCAGCAAGACTCGTTCAAATTGACGAGCTTATGGAGCGTAAGCCAAGTGAGCTCTCAGGCGGTCAGCAGCAGAGAGTTGCTATCGCACGTGCGCTTGTAAAAATGCCAAAGGTGCTCCTTCTTGACGAGCCGCTTTCAAACCTTGATGCGCGCTTGCGTCTCCAAACACGTGAGGAAATCAAGAGAATCCAAAAGGAAACAGGCATCACAACTATTTTCGTAACGCACGACCAGGAGGAGGCAATGTCCATCTCTGATATTATCGTTGTTATGAAGCTTGGTGTTGTTCAACAAATCGGTGCACCTCAAAACGTTTATGATGACCCAACCAATCTTTTCGTTGCAAAGTTCCTTGGCACACCGCCTATCAACGTGTTTAACGGTAGGGTAGAGGATGGCAAGCTTATTATTGGCGACGCAGCGGTGCTTGACGTTCCCGGTGTTGATGACCGTGATGTTTTCGTTGGTATCCGCCCCGAGGGCTTCATTCCTTCAGATGAGGGTGCCTTTGAATGTAAGCTCAGCAGCGTTGAGGTAATGGGCCGCGACGTTAGCGTTGTTTGTACAAACGATGCTTCCGCAAATCCATTTGTTCGTGCTATTGTTGATGCTGACTATAAGATTGACAGAGAAGCAGAAACAGTTAAATTCAACCTTAAGCCACACAAGGTGCTTCTCTTTGATTCAGTAACCGAAGAAAGAATTAGATTCGAGGTGAACTGATATGAGCGATCAATCAGTTGTAGCATTAAAAAGTGTAAATTCAACGGTATCTGAAGAAGAGGTATTAGCTCTTAAGGAAAAGCTTGACGCAAAGAAGCAGGCTTTTAAGAGCGAGGTCAACGCAAGAAAGCAGGAGCTTGCCGATAAGGCGGCTAAGCTTGATGGCGAGCTTGACGACAAAAGAGCAAAGCTTAAGTCCTACGAAGAGAAAAAGAAAGAGCTTTTAGCCGATCTTAAAGCATCGAAGGATGACAAGAAAAAGGAAAAGCTTGAAAAGGTTGAAGAAAAAATCAAGAAGCTTCAAAAGGACATTAAGGCAAGAGAAAAGAATAACAAAAAGCTTATAAAGGAAAACAAAAAATCGTTAAACAAGGAGCTCAAGGCAAAAAAGAAAGAGTTCAAAAAAGAGTTTAACCCTGAAAATAAGGCGTATAAGCTTGGCGTTAAGAGAGTTTTGTGGGAAAAGAAGAAGTTCAAGAGAAAGTTTGCCGACAAAATCAAGTTCGACAAATGGAAGGCATGGCTCTATTTGCTCCCAACACTCATCCTTCTTGCAATCTTTACCTTCTGGCCACTCATCAATACCGTTAAGATGGCGTTTACTGTATATTGGGACCCGGATGCTCCAATTTATCAGTATGACGAAAACGGTGATATCGTCACAGATGACGATACAGGTAAAAAGGTTATCTTAGGCTACGGTAAATACAAGGGCTACAATATGGGCCTTGATATCGCAGGCGAAACAAAGTTCCAATTCGGTATAAGCAACTTTACCGAGGTTCTTAAATACGACGGCTTCCTTCAAATTATGAAGAATACTATTATTCTTTGTGTTGCGACGGTTCCGATCTCAACCTTCTTGGCACTTTTGATTGCAGTTTGTCTTAACGCAATCAAGCCGCTTAGAAGATTTTTGCAAACAATTTTCTTTATGCCTTACGTTACAAACTCAATTGCGATAGGCATGGTTTTCGCCGCTATGTTTAACATCGTCGGCGTTAACGAGCATGAGCTTATGCTCAGTAAATCCCTTGGTATTATTAATAATATCATAGGAGTTGTCGGCTTAGGACCTGTCAACTGGATTAACCAGGGCTCGGGCTACTGGGCTAACATCGCGGTAATGATTATTTACATTGTTTGGAATGCGCTTCCATTTAAGATTCTTATCCTTCTCGGAGGACTCCAAAGTGTAAACAAGCAGTACTACGAGGCGGCAAAGGTGGATGCAACTCCCGCTTGGAGAGTGTTCACAAGAATTACAGTTCCGCTTCTTTCACCAATGATTGCATACGTTGTTATCACAGGCTTCATCGGTGGATTTAAGGAATATACAAGTATCATCGGTATCTTCGGTGATAAAATGCAGCCACCGGGCGCAGCGACAGGTACACCAAGACTACAAACAATGGTTGGTTTTATTTATGAGGCACTTGAAACCAACTCACAGGGCTTGGCGTCAGCCGCGGCAATTATCTTGTTCTTGCTTATCTTTGCGGTTACACTCGTTAACCTCTATGTAAGTAAGAAGAAAACACATTATTAATAAAGGAGGGCTTCTTTAATGTCTGAATCTCAAAACGAGAAATTAGAAGCAGTTGAAGCAGCTGAAGAAGCAGCAGTGGCTGAAGCACAAGAAGCAGCTGCAAGCGAAGCTGAAGTACAAGAAGCGGCTGAAGAAGCAGTTGAAGCTGAAGCGTCAGAAGCGGCTGAAGAGCCTGCTGAAGCAGTAGAAGTGCAAGAAGTAAGCGCTGAAGAACCAACTGCAAAACCAACCAAAAGCAAAAAGATAAAGACAATGCAAGAAAAGGATTTGAAGAAGGTTGTCTCCGCACAAAAGGTGTTCAAGGTTATTGCACAAATTTTGCTTTATCTTTTCCTCGGCTCAATGGCACTCGTTATCATCTTCCCATTCTATTGGATGATTATTTCATCTCTTAAGAGTGTGCAGGAATACGAGCTTCCAATTCCTACGTTGTTCCCACAAACGATAGTGTGGAGTAACTACTCCGAGGCGATAAAAGCAGCTTCACTTTTCAATCTTTTCAAAAACACAGTTATAGTAGGTGTCGTTTCAACGATACTTTCGCTTATAGTTACCGTAATTAGCGCATTCGTATTTGCGCGTCTTGAATTCAAGGGCAGAGATACACTCTTTGCAGTTCTTCTTGGCACAATGATGATCCCCGGTGAGCTTTTCACCATCACAAACTATGTTACGGTTTCAAAATGGGGCTGGGTTGATACCACCACGGGTAATTCTATCAACTTCTTACAGGGCTACGGCGTACTTATCATTCCGTTCCTTATCAGTATTTTCTACATATATCTGTTAAAGCAAAACTTTATGCAGATACCAAACGAGCTATATCTTGCCGCAAAGGTTGACGGTACAAGTGACCTGAAATACCTTTGGAAGGTTATGATTCCGCTTGCACTTCCAACTCTTATCTCAATTACAATTCTTAAGATGATGGGTGCGTGGAACTCATACGTATGGCCGCGACTCGTTAGCCCACAGAAATTCCACCTTATCACAAACGGCTTGCGTACTGCATTCCAGGATGCAAACACAGGCGTTGCCAACATCCCACAACAGATGGCGGCGGTAACGATGGTATCAATTCCTTTGTTCCTCGTGTTCATTTTCCTTCGTAAGTATATTATGAAGGGCGTTTCAAGATCCGGTATCAAGGGATAAAACAAGTTTTAATGACGAAAGTCTTAAAAATAAATTTATATTAAAGGATGGAAATCAAAATGAAAAAGAAGATTTTAGCTCTCCTCCTTCTCGCCGTTTTCGCTCTTACATTAGTAGCTTGCGGCCCGACACCTTCCACAGACACAAACACTAACAGCGGTAACACAAATACTGCTGAGAAGGTTCGTTGGGAGGTTCCTGTAGAGGGATTTGACACAGAGGCAGAAATCACAATCACATTCTCACACACAATGGGACAAAACTTGCGTAACGTGCTTGATTTGTACATTGAAAAGTTCAATGAGATTTACCCCAACATCACTATCGAGCATTCACAAATCGGTGGCTATGATGAGGTTCGTGACCAAACAAACAAGCAGTTAACAGCAGGCAACCAACCAAACATTGCATACTGCTATCCTGACCACGTTGCTCTTTACAACGTAACAAAGAAGGTTATTCCGCTTGACAACCTTATCGATTGCACAATCGAAATCGAGGGTATGGACGGCGAAATCATCGGTCTTACAGCTGAACAAAAGGCAGACTTCATTCAAACCTACTACAACGAGGGTACTGTATTTGATACAGCAGGCACAATGTATACAATGCCACTTTCAAAGTCAACAGAGGTTATCTTCTACAATAAGGACTTCTTCGAGGCTAACGGCTTGAAGGTTCCAACAACTTGGGACGAAATGGAAACCGTTTGCGCTCAAATCAAGGACATCCTTAAGTCTGACTCCAACAGCGCAAACGACTCAGACATTCCTCTCGGCTATGACTCAGAGTCAAACTGGTTCATCACAATGACAGAGCAATACGGCTCACCGTACACATCAAACGACAAGAACGACCACTTCCTCTTTAACAACAAAACAAACCGTGAGTTCGTTAAGGAATTCAGAGAGTGGTACCAAGCCGGCTACGTTACAACACAAGAGCTCTACGGTGCTTACACATCACAGCTCTTTACAAACACAGACCCAACAAAGCCATCATGCTATATGTGCATCGGTTCAACAGGTGGTGCGAGCCACCAAATCCCTGTTGGCGAGGACGATAACTTCCCATTCGAGGTTGGTATAGCTCCAATCCCACAGGTTAATCCTGACGCTCCAAAGGTAATTTCACAGGGTCCTTCACTCTGTATCTTCAGCCAAACAGGCGACAACGATACGTTTGATAACAATCAAGAGGTTTTGGCTTCTTGGCTCTTCGTTAAGTACCTTTGCACAACACCTGAATTCCAAGCAGCATTCTCAAAGACATCAGGCTATATGCCTGTTATCAACTCCGCTAAGGAAGTTAAGTCATATGCTAACTGGCTCAAGAACGCAGACGGTGAGGGTAACCTCGTTGCAACAGTTATCAACAGTGCGTTTGAGCAAGCAGATGCAGCATTCATTTCACCTGCATTCAACGGCTCAACAAAGGCTCGTGACCAGGTTGGTAAGCTTATTCAATATTGCTTCACTCAAAAGACAGACGACGTTGATGCAATGATTCTTGACGCATTCAAGGGCGCAATTGAGGAATGTCTATATAATAACTAATTCTTAACTTATTAAGGAAAGATTATGAACAAGTTATCTAAAATTTTGATCTTGCTTCTCGTGATAGTGATGCTCGTAGGCACGTTTGTTGCCTGCGGGCCCACTCCCGACACGGGAAGTGATAGCGGTAGCGGTGACACAAACACAAACACCAATACCGATACAAGCGGTGGAGAAGAGCCCGAGTTTGTTGACTATGCTTCACAGCTTAAATTCAATCCCGATTCAGGTAAAAAATGGGCATACGTTACCGTAAAGTCATATATCGACGGTGACACAACTCACTTTTTCATTGATAAGGATGAAATCTCCGAGGGCTTTATCAAGGCAAGATACCTCGGTATCAATACTCCCGAGTCAACAGGTGTTGTTGAGCCGTGGGGTAAAAAGGCATCTAACTATACAAAAACACAGCTCAAAAAGGCTGAATCAATCAAAAACGGAATTATCGTTGAGTCTGACACCGATGGCTGGGACCTTGACTCCACAGGAGGAAGATACCTTCTTTGGATTTGGTACAAGACCGAGGAAAACGGTGAGTACAGAAACCTCAACATTGAAATTCTCCAACAGGGCCTTGCATTCGGCTCAGGTACTACCTCAAATACATATAGTGAATATACAACAGCGGCGCTTTATCAAGCAACCACAATGAAGCTTTTTGTGTTCAACAAAAAGGTAAAGGACCCCGATTTCTATTACGGCGCGGCACAAACCCTTACTCTTAAGGAGCTCAAGGCAAATGCTGAAAAATACGAGGGCACACTCGTTAAGTTTGAAGCCGTAGTTGCAAAGAAATCAGGCTATACCTTCTACGTTGAGGAATACGACGCTGAAAACGATATGTATTTCGGAATGCAGATTTTCGCAGGCGCAGGCTGTCCGATTATGGATAGATTTGCAATAGGCAACCGTGTTTCAATAGTTGGCACTCTCCAATATTGGGAAAACGGCGGCACATATCAGGTTTCTAACCTTAAATTCGATATCCTCGACGAAGAGTGGGCAGGCGGATGCAGCGTTTTGGAAACAGGTAACGAGGCATCATATCGCGAGGGCGATGCGGGCACACTTCTAAACGGAAAAATCAAAATTGATTCATACGTTGAGGTTGAGGATGAAAACGGCGAAACCACCGAGGAGCTTCAAACCGTTGAGTTTGACTACGGTGCACTCGCACTTCACAGCACAATTAAGCTCTCAAATCTTACAGTACAAAGCGTTTATACAACAACCACCGATACAGATTCAAACGGTGCGCTTACTATAACCTGTAAGGATGAGAACGGTGTTAGAATTCAAATCCGTACCGCATCCAAGCTCGTAAGAGAGGATAAGACAATCGTTGTAGCTTCTGATTTCCCTGTAGGCACTGTTATCAGCGTTAAGGGTATAGTTGACTACTTTAACGATTATCAGGTAAAGGTTTTCAACATTAACGATATTACTATTCATGAATAATTCAATTACTTATTAATTAGTTGATTTTTGTAAATTTTATTTACAATTTTCATATAAAACAGCTAACAAAAAAAGAAAAAGGAGCACATCATGAAAAAACTTTCACTCTTGCTTCTCGTTCTTGTTCTCGTTTGCGGTCTCTTTGTTCTCACCTCCTGCGGTGGCGACACAAACACAAACACGGACAGCGGAAGCGACAACACAGACACCTCAACAGGTAGTCAACCCGATGAGGATCTTGCAGCGGCTTATGACTATGTTAAGCTTACATACAAGACCCTTAACGTAACAGCAGCAAGCTTTGAGGTTATGAAGAATGCACCAATCGGCGACAAAATCTTCAATATCTCATGGTCAACAGACAATGACGCTATCACTATCACAGAATCAGAGGATGGAACAAGCTACGTTGTAAACATTCCTGAGCTTGGCGACACAGCCATCAACTACACACTTAAGTTCTCAATTGAGAATGATAAGGGCGAGAAGAAGATGGGCAGCTTCAATTTGACTGTTCCTGTATTCTCAGTTAACACACACGACCAATACGTTGCAGCAGAAGACGGTGAAGCACTTATCGTTCAAGGTATCGTAACAGGTATTATGGCAAAGACACATAACACCTCTACAAAGGAAGAGAGCTTGTATCTCCAAGACCTTAACGGTAACGGCGGTTACTACGTATACAATTCAAAGACAGACCTCACAAATATCAAGGTTGGTATGACCGTTGAGGTTAGAGGCGAAAAGAAGAACTATAACGGCACTTTCGAGCTTGTTAACGCAGACGTAATCGTTATTGACGAAACAATCAATACAGTTACTCCTGTTGACTTTACCGATGCAGTTATCGGCGCAGCTTCACTTGATGATAAGGCGCTTACAAACTTAAACGGTATGCTCGTTACAATCAAGGGCGTTACACTTCTTCAATACAGCGAATCAAACGGTTACCACAACTTCGAAATCGGTAACCACAAGACATACTTCAGAATTTCAACCTCATCAAACTGCATTACAGAGGATGATGGCAGAACACTCACATCAACATTTAACAACAACTTCTACAACGCAGCAGACGTAACAGGTATTATCGCAGTTTATAACAGCAATATGTACCTTATGCCTGTTTCAAAGGATGCTCTTGCAAACATTGTTGCACAAGAAAAGCCTGACGACGTACAAGTTGACATCACACTTGAAAACACAACCATTCCCGGTATGATTCAAGTTGCAGGCGACACAACACTTCCAACAACATTCTCAAGCCTTGTTGGCGTTTCAATCTCTTGGGAGCTTGTTGACGGCGCAGACGTTGCAACCTTGAACGGCGCAACACTTACAGTTACAATTCCTGAGGAAACTAAGACTGTAAAGCTTACAGCAACCGTTACAAGCGGTGAGGTTTCAAAGACAAAGGATTACGAAATCGCAGTTAAACCGATTTCAACAATCACAATTGAAGAAGCAAACAACATTGGCGACCCAATGGCTTCAAACAACTACACAGACGAAATATACTACATCACAGGTATCGTTGAAAGCGTAGCAAACGATACTTACGGTAACCTCTACTTGGTAGATGAATCAGGCGAATTCAGACTTTACATCTACGGTCTTTACGATGCAACAGGTAAGGTAAGATACGACAAGATGGATCCTAAGCCACTCAAGGGTGACACCATCACAGTTCTTTCCTCAGTTGGTAAGTACAACACAGACGTTCAGCTTAAGAACGCAAAGGTAGTTGACCATAAGGTTCACCCTGACAACGAGGGCGCATCTACACCTGACAACTACACAGAAATGACAATTACTGAGGCACTTTCAGCAGCAGACGGAACAAAGATTAAGGTTACAGGTACAGTTTGCTCTATCGAGGGTGCTTGGAACGAGCAATATGGTAACATGAACGTTACAATTATAGACGCAGACGGCAACAAGCTTTACCTCTTCAGACTTTCAACTAAGGTTGAAATCGGTGATATAATCACAGTTAAGGGTGAAATGGCTACTTGGGACGGAGAAAGACAGGTTGCTCAAGGCGCAACAGCTACAATTGACGGTAACGGCGGCGACAGCTCTGACGAAATCCCATTCGAAGCAGTTAGCCCGGTTGTTGGCAGCGAATACTTCTTCGCTATGACACAAGACGGCGCACTTTGCTACATCACAGGCGAAATGGCAACAGGTAACGCTAAGTACTACATGGCTACAGTTTCAACTCAAGCAGCTGCAGCTAAGATTACAGTTTTAGCAGGTCCTACAGATGATACATACTACATCACCCTCACAGTAGGTGGTGCAACAAAGTATATGGACCTCGTTGTTAGCGGCACACACAAGAATGCAGTATACGTAGATACTGCTCCTGAGGTTGGCTTCTCATTTGATGCTACAAACAAGGTATTCTACAAGGTGCTCGAAGGCGAGAACTACACATTCGGCACTGACTTCGCAAGAAAATTCACAACCGTTGGTGGTGTAAAGGTTGATGCAACGCTTAACGCTATGCTTCAAATCAGCTTGGCTACAGCACACACACACGAATATACAGACGAAGTAACAGCTCCTACTTGCACAGAGCAAGGCTACACAACACACACATGCTCATGCGGTGACATTGTAGTTGATACATACGTTGACGCTCTCGGTCACTCATATGTAGAAGGCACCTGCACAGCTTGCGGCGCTACAGATCACGAGCACGTGTACAATGAGGTAGTTACAGCTCCTACATGTACAGCGGCTGGCTTCACAACATATACATGTACAGTACCAGACTGCGGTCACTCATATACCGGCAATGAAGTAGAAGCACTTGGTCACTCATACACAGACGGCGTTTGCGCTAACGGCTGTGGCATTGACGATCCTAACTACTACTACTCAATCAGCATTGAAGACGCACTTACAGCACCTGTTGGCAAGAAGGTTATTCTTACAGGTACAATTTCAGAAATCAAGTCCTCTTGGAGCACACAGTACAACAATATGGATGTGTGGCTCTCTGACGGAGAAGACAACCAAATCCTTCTTTTCAGAATCACAACGTTAGTTTCAGTTGGTGACGAGGTTTCAGTTAAGGGTGAAATCGGCACATATAGCGGTGCAAACCAAATCGCTCAAAAGGGTTCAGAGGTTACAATCACTAAGAAGCATACTTGTGTAGCAGGCTCTGAAGCAACATGTACAACGGCTCAAAAATGCACACTTTGCGAAGCAGTTATGACTGAGGCTCTTGGCCACAACATCGGTGCAGACGGTATATGCACTGTTTGTGGATTTGACCAAAATGCAGCAGCTTCCCAAAAGGAGCTTGCAAAGTTCGAATTTGGTGCAAACGGAGCAGCCGAGCACGTTGACGGTAATGACCTCGGTGCATCTAAGTCCTATACAGAAGGCAGCTATACGCTCACTCTTGAAAATATGAGCAAGGTATACGGTCCTGCAACTGACGCAAAGGGTAACTCCGCAATTAAGCTTGGTACATCTAAGGTTGTTGGTAGTTTTAGCTTTACTGTAGCTGACGACGTTGATAAGGTAGTTATCATGGTTGCTCAATATAAGGCTAACAGCACAAAGATTAATGTAAACGGTGTTGATTACACAATTACATCCGCTTCAAACAACGGTGAGTACACAGCAATCGAAATCGACACAACAACCACCAAAACAATTAATTTCACAACTGTTTCTGGCGGTGTTAGAGCAATGATTGACTCAATCGCATTTTGGGGTTAATATTTCCTAAATAAAAAAACCACGCCCTCGGGCGTGGTTTTTTATAAACCTCTTGATTATTCCGCCTAAAAATGATACAATATAGTGAAAATAGATGCCTGGCAGGAATGATTTGTTCCATTCCTGTCAGGCATACAAAAGAGGAATATTGTGAAAAAATTATCTAAAATCTTAGTCTCGGTGGTCTTGATTATATCAATGCTTCTTAGCGTTTCGTCCTGTACATTGCTTGGCAGCACAGACAGCGCAGGCAATACCGACACCGAGTCAAGCACCGACAGCGGAGAAAAAGCATTTTACATAAACGGTGCAAACCGCTATACACTTGACAAGGGTGACAAAATCACCTTGACATATACCTTGAATGAGGAAATAGAGGGCAAGGTTACGTGGACAAGCAGCCATAGCTGCGTTAAGGTCGAGGGCGGCGTTGTAACCGTGCTTTCATACGGCACCTCGGTTGTCAAGGCAACAATTGGTGACTATTCAGACAGCGTTATTATAATTGTCCCGGGCATCGACACGGATACCCCAAGCACCGATAGTGACACAATCACCGACGATACCGACAATGACGATAGCGACAACACTACAGGCGACGGTAATGACGATACCACAGGTGACGACAACACAACGGGCGGCGAAAACGACGACACCACAGGTGGCGGAAATGACGGCACAACCGATGATGACATCACAGACAACGATTTTGCCCAAGGCTATGACACCATCACCGTTTCAGAGGCACTTGAGTTAGCAGAGCAGTACACAAGCGCTTCATCAGAGGAAACGTACTACATCGTCGCAACCGTAAAGCAAATCAGCAGTCTAACTGAAGGCAGAATGTACGTTTATGACGAAACGGGCACAATCTACGTCTATAAATCCACAATGCTTGACGGCTCAAGCGTTTCAAGCTCAACACTCAAATCGGGTGACGTCGTGCTCATTAGCGGCACACTCCGAAATTATAAAGGCACGTTAGAGGTTGACAATGCAACAATTATCGATTTTTATAATCCCGATGCGCCAACCGATACCGAGGACCCCTATATCGACGTTGACGTGGATGAATTTTACGCAAACTACAAGCCCGCGCAAAGCTACGAGGACGCGTACTTTAGAACCTTGCACAACTTAATGTCGGGCACAATCGGCGCACAGGACCAAGCACCGACCATCTCTGCGTTCCAGCCAAAGCAAAACGGCAAATTCGTCCGCAATAGCGAAATGCTTTATTCCGAGGACGGCTGTGTTTACTACGTTGTTGATGCATACGGTGACGTTGTAATGGAAATATACAAGGGCGCAGCGTACATAATGCTCGAGGAGGTTGCGGCACACGTCTTTGCATTTGGCGAGCCACCTGCAAACCAAACCGCCTCAAAGAACACCAAGCCGACGTCAAGCGAGTGGGGAATATACCTGCGTTTAAATCACACATCCTTCTCGGGCAGCACCTCAAAGTACCCATACGAGCCGGAGCTTCCCAATATCTCGGGCTGTGGCGGCACGTTAAGCTACTACGAAATGGATATTGGCACAACAGGCACCGACTGCGACCCTGCATATTATGTAACGGATTATAATGACGGCATAATAATCACGCGCGGCGCGGCACGTATCGTTTACTGCTGCGAGGATGACGACCAAAACGGCACAATAGACGCAGACGAGCGCTACGTTTTCTATACCTACAATCACTATAACGACTTCCAGGAATACCTAAACTATTACGGCGGATGGGGCGAAATGTTCGGCAACATAACGGGCGGCGGCAAGCTTTCAAGCAAAAGCGATTATAACCCAACGCCATACGTTCCAACAGCTCTTACAGACTTAAAAATCACATCACAAATCGATACAGTCAGCATTATTTACTATATTGATACAAGAAAAATTTTCTTATACGCATAAAAAGCTTCCCGATTTTTCGGGAAGCTTTTTTAAAACTGTAGGGCAGGGGCTTGCTCCTGCCGTTTTGGAATAAATCCAAGAGAATTGATAAAATATTTATCCACGGCTGTTTAGCTTATTAAAAGCGTCCATATTTGTACGCGTTGTAATAAGCGGTGTAATAGAAATTACGCCCGCACGTACGGAAATAATATCACTTGTCGGGTCATTTCCCGAATTCTGGCAGATATATCCCGTTTGAATAAACATATTTTCGCCCTCTGCACGTATAAACGTGTCGCAGTAGTAGGGGCCGCCCTGCTTCGTTATGCGAATTTCGCCTGTTGGAGACGGTGGAATATTCACGTTATAAAGCAAATTGTAATCGTAAAGCTTGTTCTTCTGTATGTACTCCCAAATCGCATCAAGTGAGTCGGGCGCTTCCATCAGGTTTACAATATCGCTTGATACCGCAAGCCCTGGGATACCCATTCTTGCACCCTCGAAAATTGCGCCGCACGTGCCCGAGTAAACAATATCGTCGCCCAAATTATAGCCGCGGTTGATGCCCGAAAGCACCAAATCGTAGTCATTTTTGAACCAATGCACGCCAAAGCGCACACAGTCAGCAGGGGTGGAGTCAACTGCGTATGCGGTTATGATGCCGTCAAGCGTAACCTCTGTAACCTCCATTTCGGAGAGGTAAATACCGTGGCTCTTCGCGCTTTGCTCAACCTTCGGTGCAACTACGGTAACCTCGCCAAGCTTGCTTGCCCACTTAGCAAGCAGGGGCAAAACGGGTGAGGCAACGCCGTCATCATTAGTAATAAGTATCTTCATTTATAACCATCCTTCATTTGTGCTCTTGTATTCGCTAAGGAGCTTGTCCGCGTCAGAAAGCAACGCTTCAACCCCTGCCATATCGTGAACAGTAGCACCGCAGGCACAGGCGTGACCGCCACCCTCGTATTTTTCACCGAGCGCGTTTACCGTTACAAATCGTGAGCGAATACGCACGCGAATCTCGTTTTCTTTGTCAGTATCGATAAAGGCAATCCAAATCAAGCTGTTCTTTATTGAATCCATATAGGAAACGCAAGCGGATGCCTGCTCGGTCGAAAGCCCGTATTCATCTATAATTTCCCTGGTAATATGGATGTAGGCAACGCCGTTTTCGGTCATTTTGATGTTATTCAGTACAAAGCCCTCAAACCTAAATTCCTCAAAATCCTTCATATATAGGTGCGCGTAGAGAATATCCGTGTCAATGCCGAGGTTAAGGAGCATGCCTGCCAAGCGCATTGTCTCCCCACTTACCGAGCGGAAGCGGAAGCGACCTGAGTCCGTCACCATGCCTGTGTAAAGATACGTTGATGCCTCGGTGTCAATTTTCAGCTCGCCTCGCATCGTATCGTAAAATGCTGCAATAAGCTCACAGCACGAGGAGCGCTCCTCCTCAACCCAGTTGATGTCACCGTATGACTCGATGGGAATATGGTGGTCAATCTTAATTATTTTTTCGCAAAGAGAGAACTTCTGATTTGAAATGCGCGCCGCAGTTGCTGTGTCAAGCACAATACCTAGCGCGTCACTGTAAAACTCATCCTCGCGTATTTCGTCCTCACCGCCAAGGAAGGTAAGATAAGTGGCAAAGTCACAGTTTTGCAAAACAATTTCCTTTTCGGGAAAGGAAAGCTCCAAAATGCGCTTAAGACCCTTCGTTGAGCCAACCGCGTCACCGTCGGGTCTAAAGTGACGGAAAATTATAATTTTCTTATATTCCTTTATTGTGTCAAGCACCGTTTGTGCCAAAGCTACGTTCATAAATTTTCCTCCGAAAGCATTTTTAAGTCCTCAAGCAAAGCCATTGCCTCCTCTTTATTTTTAAGAGTCGCACCGCTCGCCTTTTGATGTCCGCCACCGCCGTATTTTGTGGCAATGGGGTTGATATTGTACTGATTTGAGCGGATTTCGCAAAGTACACCGTTTTCCGTCTCCGTGAAATTCACCCAGGTATGTATGCCGCGGATATCACCCATTACGTTAACCATGCCGCGTGAAATTGTGAAATTGTCAACGCCATAGCTCTTAAGCTCGTCAATCGGTGTGTAAATGTAAGCCACGCCCTCTTTTGTCGTTTGGATTTTAAGCGTAAACTTAGCACGAAGCTGAAGCATTGAAAGCTCGTCCGCATATAAATTCCTGTAAATGCTTGACGTGTCAAACTCGCGCTCCATCAAAAAAGAAGCCAGCTCAAAGGTCTTTGCGGTGGTGGAATCGTAGCGGAATCTGCCCGAATCGGTTATCATACCCGTGTAAAGCGCCTTTGATGCCTCGGCTGAAACTGAAAGACCGCATTCCTTCGCCATCGCGGCAATCATACCGCAGCAGCTTTCAAACAATGTTTCAACAACCTCACAGTCGGCAATTTTTTCCGAGAAAACGTGGTGGTCCATTCTCGCCGTTTTTTCGGCAAGAGTGTATCTGTCATCACAAATAAGGGATGATGAGCCACAGTCCAAGATAATTGCAAGCGCGCCCGAATAAATCTCGTCTGAAATTTCATCCATAGGCTCCGCAATAAAGCCGTATCGCGGTGTCATATCGCCAACGGCATATATTTCCTTGTCTGGGTAGCTTTCCTTAAGAATTTTTCTAAGACCCTCTTGTGCACCCAAGGCATCTCCGTCGGGGTTTTTGTGCCTGTGCAAAATAATGCGAGGGTATTTTTCTATAAGCTCGTGTATTTTTTCAAACATTTTCGGTGCTTGTTCCTTTCTTGTTTAGCTTAATCTCACCAATGCCCAAATTACTCACCCTTTTGGTTAGAGTCCATATGGGAAATAATGCGGTGGATTATCATTTCAAGTGCCACGCGGTTCATTCCGCCCTCGGGCACAATAATGTCGGCGTGTCGCTTGCTCGGCTCAACAAATGCCTCGTGCATCGGCTTTACCGTTGCAAAGTATTGAGAAATAACGGAGTCAAGGTCACGTCCGCGCTCGCTCACGTCGCGCTTTATTCTTCTTATAATGCGCACGTCCGCATCCGTGTCAACGTAAATCTTTATGTCTAAGCGCTTCAAAATCTCGGGATTTTCAAAAATCAAAATTCCCTCAAGCACAATTACCTCGGTGGATTTCACCAAGCGCACGTCCGTGCTTCTGTCGTGCAAAGAGTAGTTGTAAATAGGGCAGGCAATGTCGTGCCCTGCGCGCAATTCATCCATATGCTCAATTAAGAGAGAAGTGTCAAACGCATCTGGATGGTCAAAATTCAAGCTTGCGCGCTCCTCAATAGTCAAGTCGCTTTGCGCCTTGTAGTAGTCATCGTGGCGCAAAAGAGAGAGACGGTCGCCAAAATAGTGCGACAAATGCTTAGCCAAGGTCGTTTTTCCACTTCCCGAGCCACCTGCGATACCAATAAATAGACGATTGTTCATTCTAAAACTATACCTCTCTCCAAAATTTATTTTTCGCCCATTAGCCCGTGCCGAGCTAATGGGCATTTATATTTTTTCTTGTATGGCAGGATGTTGCTCCTGATGTTTATGCTTGGTTTTATTTTAATAAGTCGAACCTATACGGCAAAAGCTCCTTCAAGGTTAAAGCCTTGTTTTCCTTGCCATCACTTAGGATAATTTCAAAATCATCCCCGCAAAATTCGCTAATCACCTGTCGGCAAACGCCACACGGTGGGCAATACTCGCAAATTTCCTCGCCGCTTTTGCCACCGACAATTGCAATTGCGCAAAAATCTCTTTGTCCCTCGTGCAATGCGCTGAAAAAGGCAACGCGCTCTGCACAAACCGTCGGTGTATATGAGGCGTTTTCAATGTTTGCCCCTGTGTAGATCGTGCCGTCAGCGCAAAGGAGCGCCGCTCCAACCGAAAAGGCGGAGTAGGGAGAATAGCTTTTCTTTCGTGCCTCAATAGCTTTTTTTACAAGATCAGAATATTTTTCAGTATTCATAAAATACCTCGTTTAAGCGTTAAGCAGCTTATACACGGTTTTGGCAATATAGTCAAAGCCGAGAATAGTGCCAAGGTTTTCGGGCTCAATTTCAGCCCCGTACATCAAAAACGGAACGTACTCTCTTGTATGGTCGGTGCTGTTGTCCGTCGGGTCACAGCCGTGGTCTGCGGTGATAATCAAAACATCATCCTCGCGTAGCTTCGGCAACGTCTCACCAAGCCATTTGTCAAACTCGTTTAGTGCCGTGGCGTAGCCGTTTGCGTCCTGACGGTGACCGTATTTCATATCGAAATCAACCAAATTAACAAAGCAAAGACCGCCAAAATCCCTTGAAATCAGCTCGCTTGTCTTTTCCATTCCCTCGCCGTTGTTGTGAGTTGGGTAAGTCTCGGTAAGCCCAGACATTGCAAAAATATCGCCGATTTTACCAACGCCGATTACGTCAAAGCCTTCCCTTGAAAGCTTATTTAACATAGTATCGCTCGGCGGCACCAAGGAAAAGTCACGGCGGTTTTCGGTTCTCTTAAAATCAGGCGCCTGTCCTACAAACGGACGCGCAATAACGCGCCCAACGCCATATTCGCCCACAAGCATCTTGCGTGCCGTGCGGCAAATTTCATATAGCTCGTCAACGGGAACAATTTCCTCATGTGCGGCAATTTGAAAAACGCTGTCAGCAGAGGTATAAACAATTAGCTTGCCCGTCTTTATATGCTCCTCCCCGTAGTCGCGGATAACGTCCGTGCCGGAGTAGGGAAGGTTGCAAAGCGTGCCGCGTCCAACCGCCGCCTCAAATTTGTCAAGCAGCTCACGCGGGAAGCCGTTTGGAAACGTCGGCATTGGCGCGCTTGAAATAATTCCGCCCATTTCCCAGTGACCTGTGGTTGTGTCCTTGCCCATACTGCGCTCCTGTAAGCGCGCGTGCTTTGCAAGCGGATTTTCTGTCTTTTCTATATCACTTACGCCGTCAATACAGCCAAGACCTAATGATGCCATATTGGAAAGTGACAAAATCCCTGTGCCGTTAACTCCTCTTAGCGTGTTAGCACCGCTGTCACCAAATGCGGCGGCATCGGGCGCAGCACCTATGCCAAAGGAGTCAAGCACAATTAAAAATACGCGGCGTGTCATATTTTTTCCATTGAAACCGCAACGTTAAGCGCGATTTTCATCATATCTGTAAATGTTGTTTGACGCGCGTCAGCATCAAGTGCCTCACCGCGCAGAATATGGTCGGAAACCGTGCAAATCGCAAGCGCGCGCTTGCCTGCCGCCGCCGCATTCATATAGAGTGATGCCGCCTCCATTTCAACACCGAGCACGCCCATCTTGTACCAGCCTTGGTTAAAGTTAGGGTCGGCGTGGTAGAAGATATCTGAGGACAAAATGTTGCCTACCTTGTAGCGCACACCAATGTTCTTTGCTTCCTCGACAGCGCGCTCAAGCAGCTCGTAGCTTGCAATAGGCGCGTAATTTCCGTTTAAATTAAATTGGCTTTGGTAATTTGAGTTTGTGCAAGCACCCATTCCAATGATAACGTCACGCAGCTGCACGTCGTCGCTAAGACCGCCTGCCGAGCCAACGCGAATAATGTTTTCAACGCCAAAGAAGTTGTAAAGCTCATAGGAATAAATGCCGATTGACGGCATACCCATTCCGCTTGCCATAACGGTAACGGGAACACCCTTGTATGTACCCGTGTAGCCTTGAATACCGCGCACGTTGTTAATAAGCCTTGGATTTTCTAAAAATGTTTCTGCGATAAATTTGGAGCGCAGAGGGTCTCCCGGCATAAGCACGGTCTTTGCAAAATCAGCGCTTGTTGCCTTAATATGCGGTGTATGTTGATCCTTCATAATTTTCTCCTTAATCGCATGCCTTAGTAGCTTGCGTTGCTTTCTTCATTTTTTGCAATTTTTACTATACGGCTTGTACCCAAGCGAGTAGCACCGAGGTTTATAAAGTCCTCAGCGTCCTTAAGTGAGGAAATGCCGCCCGCCGCCTTAATCTGCACACCCTTACCGATATGCTTTGCAAAGAGAGCTACATCCTCCTTTGTCGCGCCCGCGGTTGAAAAGCCTGTAGAGGTCTTGATAAAGTCAGCGCCCGAGGCGGTAACTATCTCGCACATTTTGATTTTTTCCTCGTCGGTTAATAAGCAGGTCTCGATAATAACCTTGAGAATTTTCTCGCCGCACGCTTCCTTTAAGCTCTTAAGCTCGTATAAAATCTCGTCGTATAAGCCTGCCTTTAAGTCGCCGATGTTGATAACCGTGTCAATCTCGTCAGCGCCGTTTGCAAGCGCGTCCTTGCACTCAAAAACCTTAACAGCTGTGGTGGAGTAGCCGTTTGGAAATCCGATTACCGTGCAAATTTGGAGCTTATCCCCAACGTATTCCTTGGCTCTTTTTACGTGTGATGCGGGAATACAAACGGATGCGGTTTGATATTTAATTCCATCGTCGCAAACAGATTTGATGTCCGCCCAGGTTGCACCCTGCGCGAGTAACGTGTGGTCGCATTTTGAAAGAATGTCCTTAATGTTCATTTTAATTCTCCTTGTTCTTCTGTTTTTGGATTTTTTCGTGCCAGCAGCGGTGGCACATAGCGATGTATGTTTCATTTCCGCCAATCATAACCTGTGCGCCCTCGGTAACTACGTTCATATTACCGTCAAGGCGTGCATTGACCGTCGCCTTAGAGCCGCACGCGCAAATGGTTTTGATTTCGGAAATTGAGTCGGCAATTTCAAAAAGACGCTTGCTTCCCGGGAATAAGTGGCACAAAAAGTCCGTGCGCAAGCCAAAGCAGAGAACAGGCAGCTCGCATTCGTCAACAATATGTCTTAGCTGGTCAATTTGCTCCTCGGTAAAGAACTGACATTCGTCGGCAATTATTACGTCCGCATCACCATGCTCGCTCTTGAACAATTCATATAAATCAGATGTCTTATCGATAGGCTCACAGGGTGCGTAAAGACCAATGCGAGATTTAACAACGCTCTCTCCGTCACGCGTGTCGATAGCCGGCTTGATTAGCCAAACTTTCATTCCGCGCTCCTCGTAATTAAACTTTGTTGTCAGTGCCTGCGCCGTCTTGCACGAGCCCATAGCGCCATATTTAAAATATAATTTAGCCATATAAAAACTCCGTTTCTTTATGTATCTAATATATTATAGCATATATTATAAGAAAAATAAAGAGAATTTGCAAAAATGCACATCGAAAATAGTGAAAAAGGGGCCTAATAGCGTGATGCTCACTGTGTGAATGATGTTGTGTTATCGACACAATGTCAAGCATTACATCACTTTTGCGTCAGCAAAAACATTGCTAAAAGAAAAAAGAGCAGACATACAAGATTCTCGTCTTGCGTGTTTGCTCTTTCTCTGCTTGTATGGTGTTTCCCAAAGCAAATGTAATAAGCTTTAGTTTACGAATAAGGGCTTTGGCTTAGCCCCTATTTGCATTTTTTCTTTATGATTTGAAAATGCTTTCAAACCAGCTGGAAAATGTGCCCTTTTGACCGGAAATGATATTGCCGTTTTCATCCTCATAAGAGCTTTGACCGTTGTCAACAATGCCGGAGGTAGTCATTATATCCTTGGTTTCGAGCATTTCAAGCTCAATACTTGGCTTAATATATTTTTTCATTTTAACCTCCTTAATTGCTGAATATCGGAATGTAGATAATAAACTTGCTTGTGCCAACCTCTTCAGCTGTCAAGTCGGTTGTTGGCACCTTGCCATATGCGTGATCCTTTGCAGAAACGGTAAAGCAAATTTCATTACGGCCGCTCCACCATTCCTCGGTGATTTCCACGTACTTATCCTCAGTTGTCTTAACATAGCTGTTTGAATATTTACCGTTTTCGTCCTTTACAATTAAACGGTATTGCCATCCCGCTGCCAAGAAAATCTTGGAGCCGACAGGCAAGGTTTCCTTTGTAAACTTCTTTATTGTATAGTAGCCGGGATAGCAAACATTAGTTCCTTTTGAAATGGTACCGTTGTTTGAATTGTAATACTGACCCCTTGTTACCTCCATTTCACTTACGGTAAGCTGCGTGTAGCCGGAGATTTCTGTGCTTGGAGTGTCAGCTCCCTCGTTTCCTGTGTTGTCACCACCTGTACTGCCGCCCGTGTTGTCACCACCTGTACTGCCGCCTGTGTTGTCGCCACCCTCGTTAATATCAGGGTTTTCAGGAGGAACAGCCTCACTCTCGTCCTTATATTGTGACTCGCTTACCTCAAAAGGAGCTTTGGTTGCATTTTTAATTGCTTCAATCGCCACCAATAGAGCATTTTCATCTGTGATTTTATTGTAATTTGTAGTATTTACACCGTCGATTGATACACCCGTCAAGGTATGCACCAAAGCAAGAGAGGCAATTTGTCTGCCAAGTGATTCGTTTAGGTGGTAGCCATCGCGTGTAAGAGTATCACCGATATAAGAGCTTCTTACGTTTTGAATTACCGTACCGGTTGGAACAATAATTTCAATTCTGTCGTTTGTTACGATTTTTGACTGTGTTGCTGAAATAATCGCTTGATACATTTTTGCCTGGTCTCTGTCGTAGCGGTCAAAGCGTGCATCATCAAAGGTGCTTTGGTATGCCCAGGTCATATTCCAAGCTAAGCGCGCTGATGGACACATAGGCTCGATAATATCAACAAGCGTATTTACAGATTCAAATGAGTAAGCCTCACCACTAAGTGAGCTAACCTGCTGAAGCACGATAAAGTCCCAATTTTCACTCTTTACAGCAGTCTCAAGCGTTGCATTGGTACTTGACCAACCGCCTTTTGATGTGCTTTGCTGGAAGGAAGCAGTTGCACCCTGCTTATGTCTATATATATGATCGCTTATGCTTCCCGCACCTATATAAAGGTTAGCAATTTTAACGTCCTCAATTCCCATAGACTTTGCTGCTTGGAATGAAAGATAGCAGGTGTCCTGTGAAAAGCTATTACCGATTAAAAGCACCTTTAATGCGCCGTCATCGTCCCAATCCTGCTTTGTGTAGGTCTTTTCCTCACTAACTGTTTCAGTTACAGGAACATAAATTTTAAGTGCATTTTTCAAATCTGCATCTGTGAGGCCTGAAAGGTCAACGCTTGGACTGCTTGTTGTATTTTCAGTTTTGTGCATTGAAAGAGTAAAGGATGCTGTTTTTGCAGTACCCCACCAATCCTCATCTATTTTGAGAACTGATTGCTTTGTATTTGTTCCGCGCGTTGCATCCTTATCAATTCTGTATTGCCAATAATTTTCGCAATCAAGAATAATTATTGAGCCAACGGGAAGCTCCTTTTGGGAAAGCGGAACGGCAGCAGCCCAGAATTTCTTATTTAGGTCCGCACCGCTTGCTGAAAGTGCGCCACTTGACCAATAAGCACCCTTAGCAAAGGACATTTCAAGCTGACGGTAGCTTACGCCGTCAATTACGGTATGCTCCTTACGTGATGGCTCTTCCTTTTGTATGCCCGATTCAACATCATTATATGATCTTGCTCCGCGGCTTGTTTTTTCAACTGCGTTGTCAAGGTATGTAATGCTTCCTCGTGATTTAACATAAAGAGAGCAAATAAATTCCTCATTTTTTAAATCCTCGGGGATCCCCTTTACGCATACATCGATAAATGTATAATCTGTATTTGTAAAATCGCATCTCATTACCTTTTCAGAAACGGGATTTCCATCATTGTCAAGAGGATTACCCTCCCCTATAACACTGACAGTAGCCGTAACAGCGCCGAACTCCAAGCTATCGCCCGAAAATTTCTCGTATTCTGCAAGTGACTCGCGATTTACGATATAACCTTGAGTGTAGCTGTTTTCATTGTGTGAATGACCGCGATAAATGAATATAGGACTTATCTTTTCTGTCGTTTTTGAGTAGCACCTTGGTGCAGTGCAAACACCGTTTAGTGTAATCTCACCCAAAAAGCCCTCTTCACTAAGCTCTACGTGATATTCGTAGCTATGCTCATCTGAGCAAGCCGCGCTTGCCGAAAACGCAAAAAAGCAAATCAGCAAGGATGTGAACAGAGCAGTAATTAAAAGTTTTATTTTCATACAAATTCCTTTTACTTCGTGTGATTAAATCTTATATATTTCATTGTGCGCTTGCTGCGCTTTTGTTATCAAGAATGTCCTTTACGTCATTATAAGAAGCAAAGTAGTATTTTTCATTCTTTTCGGGGGTTGCGTCCTGTAAATATGCATACTCGGTCGTGCCGTCCTTACTTACTTCAACGTACGCGCCCATTACAAGATCCTTGTCAACCTGTTCTCCCGTAAAGCCTACTATTTTAAGGTTGAAAATATCAAAATCTGTATCCGTGATATCTGCGGCAATAACGCCGTCAAGGGCTTTGCCCTCGGAATCAAATATATCGTTTGCTCCAATTTTCTCTGCCAAAACCGCGAACACGCCGTAGCTAACGGTCTTTCCTGTCGCCTCCTCGTACTCTGTAATTGCCGCCTTGTTTACCTTAAAGCCTACTGACATACCGCCGCCTGCGTATTCAGCCGCAGAGTAGCCCTTGTTTTCAAAGAGTGCGGGTGCTTCCGTTGCTTCTACGTGTGTGCAGCCCGCGTTTGTGCAGCGAACTGTTTTTGTGCCTGCTGTGTCAAAGCTTACATATTCAATAGCTACTGAGAGATTATGAACAGGTTTTTCTTCTGCAACTCCCAATATATTGCAACGAGTACAATTTATTATGCATGGATTGTTGTCATCTTCATGGATACCGTTGTAATAGATTTCGCAGTGGTTAACTAACTCATATGAAATTCCATAGCTCGAAAACAGTGCGTTTGCCTGCTCCTCGGTGCCTGTAAATTTGATTGTCTTACAATAATTTTTCAAATAAATGAAGCCGTTTTCTGCAACATTTGTTATAGATTTAGGAAGAATAACTGTGTTAAAATAGCAGAATTCAAAAGCATTTGACTGAACAGTTGTCAAGGTATCGGGTAATACTACAACACCATTACCGTTTTTTACACCAAAATAATGGAATGCATATTTTCCAATGCTGACTGTGTTTGTAAAGCTTGCGGTTTCAACCGCTTTACAGTTATAGAACATTCTCTCGCCTATAACAGGTGATGCGCTTTTAACTGATTTTAAGCCTGTGCATTCTTCAAACACCTTATCAGAGATTTCGGTTACAGATGCGGGAATATCAATACTTGTAAGTCCTGTGCATTTCCAAAAAGCACAGCTACCTAATTCTTGCAGATTGCTCGGTAATGTAAACTCTGTAAGAGACGTACATTGTTTAAAGCACCTTTCCGGAATTACAGTTAAGCTGCTTGGCAAGGTAACCTGCTTTAAGTTTGAGCATTGGCTGAAAGCATAGCCCTTTAATCCTGTTGCACCTAAATTCGCTTCGATAACAAGTGTTTCAATGCTGGTGTTAGCTTCAAACGCTTGTCGCACAATTGTTGTTACAGTATAGGTCTTATCCTCATAAGTAACTGTTTGCGGAATAACTACATCCTTTGTTTGCATTTTTTTGTTTGCGATTGAAACTGCCGCGGTATTTCCCGAATCGCTTTCGGTCAAGGTATAATCAACACCGTCAATCTCTACCGCTGAGGCTGCGATCGAAAACAAGCAGCACATACTCAAAATTGCAAAAACAATAGTCAATATTTTTTTCATAGTGTCCTCCAAAATAAAATTATTTGACATTTTGTCACTTTTATGCTATCATAATTTTAATAATGGTTCAAGAGATTATTCAATATAAAAATAGCATTATTTAACACGGGAGACTTTATGGAAGATCGAAGATTTTATTTAGACAATGTTGTTATTCCCGAGGGAGTTATCAGTACAAGCTTTGGCAGCAATATTAATAAGGAGCTGCCATTGTTTGTAAACTGTGGTGCTTGCGTAAATACTATACAGCAGCATATTAACAAAAACGACCACGGTAGGCTTGATTATTATTTAATATATTTGGTTTCAGGACAACTAAAGGATATTATCACAAGTGATAATGTTTTAGTAAGGCCCGGCGAGGTAATTGTAATTCCGCCTAACACGCCTTGGAAATTTCAATGCACGGGTGAGCATATTTATTTTTATTGCGTGCATTTTACAGGAGCTGAGGTTGAAAGCATACTAAACGAATATAAAATAGAATTATTTCCTAAGGTTAACAAAACATCTATAAGCAACGAAATACCGAAGCGCTTCCACAGGCTTTTTGACGGATTTTCCAAAAAGGACAGATTTAAAACTAAAGATTTAGCAAGCTATCTTGACGGAATTTTGATAGAAGTAGCAAGAGCTATTGAAAACGAGGAGTTTGATAAATCAACACTGTCTAAATCCATAAGGTATATTAACGAATTTTATACAACAAGCATAAAAATCGCCACACTTGCAAAAATGGAGAATATGTGTGTTACGCTTTACAACAAGCATTTCAAAAGGATAATGGGAATGCCGCCGACAAAGTATATTATAAAGCTGCGAATGCAATATGCTTGCGAGCTTCTTTCAAACAGTCAAATGCAAATTAACGAAATCGCAAATATGTGCGGCTACAAGGATGCTAACTTTTTTATACGAGTTTTTAAGGAGAGCCTTGGCTATTCGCCTCTTGCATATAGAAGGCTTTTCTAAAAAAATTCTAAAATTAACCGTTCTCTGTAAATATAAAAAATAGGGGGGGTGGCGTTGTGCCACCCCAAAAACTTACTTTTTCAAATCGGCTTTAATAAGCTCCTTCATTGCCTCGATTCCAACCTTAATTGCGCCCGAGGTGTCCTCAGTCATTGGCATAGCCATACCGAGCTTTTCGCGCTCCTGGTTCCAAACCGCGTGGAAGCAGCTGCCACAGCGCACACCAAGTGCGGCGGCAACAACAAAAAGCGCGGCGGATTCCATTTCACTCGCCAAAACGCCCAAGCGCTTCCAGCTTTCCCATTTTTGTAAAAGCTCGTAGTGAACAGGGGATTTTTCGGGTGAGTGCTGACCGTAGAAGGAGTCCTTACATTGTACAACACCCGTGTGTGTGCGATAGCCAAGTGCTTCGCCTGCGTTTTTCAGTGCAAGAGTAACGTCAAAGCTCGGCACGCTCGGAAATTCAATAGGTGCGTATTCAAGAGAGGTGTGCTCGTAGCGGATAGCGCCCGTTGCAACCACGATATCACCTGGAAGCACGTCAAGGTTAATGCCGCCGCACGTGCCGATACGTATAAACGTGTCAGCGCCGATATTAGTTAATTCCTCCATCGCGATAGCGGCAGAGGGACCGCCAATGCCCGTTGAGCAAACGGAAACCCTTTCGCCAAGGAGCGTGCCTGTGTAAATATTGTACTCTCTGTTCATTCCTATGTGCACGGGGTTATCAAAATGTGAAGCAATCTGCTCGCATCTGCCGGGGTCACCGGGGAGAAAAACGTATTTGCCAACGTCACCAACATTGCAACGAATGTGAAATTGAGTTCCTATATCCTGCATAATTTTCCCTCACTATTTTAAGATTTCTTTAAGCTGCTTCAGCGCCTCGTCGTAGCTTTCAAAATTAATTACGTAGTCGCAAAGCGCGGCATTCTTGTCAACGTATTCAAGCGCGGTTAAGCGGTTGACCTTGTCGTCAATAGAGCAGTTCTTGCGTAAAATATTTTTCATAAGTCCGCGCTTGTCACGCTTGATAAATATCGTCGTTACGTTTTTGAAGTGTGTTTTAAGCGACATTGCACCGCAAATATCCATTGTGGTAAGCACGCGCTTGCCGCTGTTTATGATTTTTTCAACGTCATCCTTTTTCGAGCCGTAGCCGTGTCCCGCATACATAGTCGATTGAAGCATCTCGCCGCTGTCACACATTTTTCTGAAATCCTCAAGCGAAACGTAGTTATACCAGCTGTTTTCCTCAACGGCGGTTGGGTCCTTGGTTGTATAGCTTACAAGCTTTTCAAAGCTATCGTTTTCGGAAAGGAAGCGTGTCGCGATTTTTGATTTACCGCTGCCTGACGGGCCAACAAGCACCACGATGTTAGATGAGTCGGTTGATGATTCCGACGGCTTAACAGAGTAGCTCTCGGCAATAATTTCGACAATCTTCAAAAACTCATCGTAGTAGTTGACAGCAAGCATTCCCGTTGATTCCTGATTCCATGGGCGGCGCATAAGCACAGGGTATTTCGCCTTGGAATTTAGGATATTGTGCATCGCATCGTCAAAGAGAATATCGGTATGTATGTTGTCCTTGCGCGCGCCCATATAAATGTGGTCGGATGGAATTTCGGGGAACTCCTCGCGGATTCTTTGAGCGCGTATGCCCATATATTCGGGCGGAACGGCGGTGCAAATAAACACCTCGGTCATTTGGCTGAGCTTGCGCACAAATTCCTTTGCCCCCTCATAAACAGGCTGTGTGCGGTAAAATTCCGCATCGGTAAAATACGGATAAATCGTGTCAATTCGAGTGCCCAAAAGTCCCCAGCTCGTCTTTTCGTAAATTGTCATCGGTGGGTCAAATTTGTGCTTCTCGTTAGCTAATTTAATTGCGTAGCTTGTGCATTCCATTAAAATATCATCCACGTCAAGCGCGCATGAAAGCTTATACTTTTTGTTCATTGTGTACCTCCTTGGGTGAAAAATATAGTCAATATTCAAAAAAGAATATGTTTAGACAAAAAAAGCAACCCCACGCGTTTGATACAGAAACACGGAAAGTTGCACATAAATACCGCCGCTATTTAATTGTCGAAAAAAGGCGGTATTTCATTTATCTATTAAATTATACCATACTCGCATAAATAAGTCAAGTATTATTCCAAAAAATGTAAAAAGTGCAAAAAACGCGACCCTGTGTGCGATTTTAATAAAAAAACAAGCATCATTTAATTGAAAAAATCAACAAATAATGCTTGCTTTAAGAAATTTTAAGGATTGATGCCCAAAATCACGGAGTTGATAAGCTCAACTACAATATCACCCGTCGAGGGATATTGATATTTTTTTATGTTTGCACGGATTATAATTACGTCGCCCGCCGTCGGCTGATTTGCAAGGCTGTCGTAGCGCGTGCCGTTTTCGTCCTTAAGACCGTAAACGTAAATTGTGTTGCCAAATTCGTCAGTTAGGTAGCAGTTTCCGTATGTGTATTGCACAATCTCGTCAATTGTGCCCTTGTAGTATAAAAATTCGGTTGTTTCCCAACCCACATCGAGCGTTTCGCCGATTTCAAGTGCTTTACTGATAGGCGTTATTTCGTATTCAACCTCGGGCTTTTGCGTTGTGCCGCCGCTGCTTCCGAGCTTGCCCGCCTCAATTGCATCAGCCAAAAGGTCGCGCGCATAGGTTGACTCATCGTAGTATTCAACAATTGTAAGGTTGTTGTATCTATATTGTGCCGTGTAGGTGTCAACCACAACGTAGTATATACCGTTTGATTGAATGTCAGCAGTGGAGAAGTTGTCCTTCACCGCACCGTGATAGCTTGAATTTGTGCTTTCAATCAGTTTGCTTTTTAAGTTGCTTCCGCTTATCTTACAAAGCACAATTCTGTTGTTAAACGGCAAAAGTGATAAAAGGTCTGCATATGTTCTTTCGCCAGCGTAAAGGTCATACGGGTCACGTGTTTTCAAAAATCCGCCGCCGTAAACCACATCGTATTCATTTCCCCATTTTTCAGTGCCTGCTTCAAGATAAAGCTCAGCAACGTAGTCGGCAAGCGCTCCCGAATCATATCTTTTTGAAACAGTACCAAGCACTCTGTATGCAAATTCAATAATTTCCGCATACTTATCTTCAATTTCCTCAGTCGGCTCGTGGTCGTCAAGATTTTCGTATTCGTCACTTGTTACAAGGTTCTTTTCGGTAACGCTTTTTTGTCCCGTTACGGAGTTAACCGCGATTTCCACGTGGGAAAGACCGTAGTTTTCGCCGCCACCCTGAATGTGCGTTATGCCGTATGAGTCATTTCTTACGTATGCCTGATGGCTGTGTCCCTCAAATACCACGTCAACGTAGCCGTTTGAAAGGGCAGTATCGTAATGTCCGAAGGAGCTATTTGAGCCATCGTGCAGGGAATAAACGATTAAGTCAGCTCCCATACCGCGAAGCTTAAGTGATTCCTGCTTTACAAGATTAGTAAGGTCGTCGCCAACCTTAAAGTGAATGCCCGTTACCATATCTGACGAAATTGAGCTGTAGCAGTCACCGATAGCACCGATAATTCCGATTTGGATATCACCGCGCTCAATCATAACAGACGGAGTGCAGTAGTCTGCAAGCTTACCCGTGATATTGTCATATATATTTATTGCAAGGAAGGGAAATTCTGCAAGCTCAGCGTTTTCTCTTACAATATCCTCGCCCCAGTCAAACTCGTGGTTGCCAAGCGTCATTGATACAAAGCCAAGCTCGTTCATCCAATCTATCATAATCTCGCCGTATGTAAGCACGCTTTCAGCCGCGCCCTGCCACATATCACCCGAGGAGAGAAGCACCGTATGCTCATCCTGCTTTTGGCAAAGCTCAAAGTAAGTTCCAAGCTCGTCAACACCGGGCTGTCCGCCGTTATCACAGAACTTGCCGTGCAGGTCGTTTATCGCGTAAAAATCAACAACAACGATAAGATACTTTTCGCAAGCATCGCAGTAGTTGTTTTGGTCCTCGTCCGTGTGTCCGTTCGGACAAGTACCGTCCTCACCGCCTGCACCGCCCGAGGTGTCGGAATCTGTGTCGCCCGAGCCGCCCGAGGTGTCGGTGTCCGTTTCGCCTCCGCCCGAGCCGCCTGAGGTGTCGGAATCTGTGTCGCCCGAGCCACCCGAGGTGTCGGAATCCGTGTCGCCTGTACCGTCCGAGGTGTCGCCGTCGGTGTTATTTCCGCCCGTATCGCCCGTGCTTGTGTCGGAGCCTTGTGTGTCCGTATTTGTTTTAATGGTTAATTCGCACGCGGTTAGTGAGAAAACGAGCGCAAAAACCAGTAAAATCGAAGCCATAAGAATTGAAATCTTCTTCATAATAATACCTCTTTTTAGTTTAATGACAAGAGTCTATATTGATTATATCACGTGCGGGCAGTTTTGTCAACAATAGTCAAAAATCGACAAAAAAACCAAAAATAAATTTATACTTGTAATAATTAGTAAAATATGATATAATAAATTGTCTGACTAAATTAGTATAGGAGAATTACAATGACTAAAATTATGAAGCGTAGTCTTGCGCTGCTTGCAGCACTCTTAATTTGCATATCGTTTTTGCCGATATTTGCGTTAAATGCAGGTGCGGCTACCTCAACCGATACTGTTGTTTACAACAAAAGCGGTAACTATGTTTATAACTGGGGTGAGCGCGAGGTTGATGCAACCTTTTTGTCCCCTATGGCAATTGATTTCTACGAGGACCTTGGTGTAACGTATAGGGAAATGGCTTTATATGACGGCGGCACAAGCCAATCAAACGTTCCGTCAAGCGAAATGTATAAAGAGCTTGCAGCGCTTATGAAGGGCGCGCACAGTCATATAACGAGCTATAATGAAACAAGAGACCTTTATAAATATACTGACTGTGAAAACGGCGGCGGCAAAATTTCCTCGTTTTACTCGGGCAAAGCGGTCGGACCCGATTGGGATGGCGGTGGCACATGGAACCGTGAGCATACCTGGCCTAACAGTAAGGGTAATGGAAGCAGTGAAAACGATATTATGATGCTCCGTCCAACCTCTGTGTCAGAAAACTCCTCAAGAGGTAACAAGGCATACGGAAAGAGCAGTAGCTTTTATAAT
Source organism: Clostridia bacterium (assembly GCA_017625935.1). Classification (GTDB taxonomy): domain Bacteria; phylum Bacillota; class Clostridia; order Oscillospirales; family CAG-272; genus RGIG2000. The sequence continues at coordinate 12,236 of JAGALA010000032.1, read as the reverse complement.
CCAAATTCCGAGTCAAACGGTAATCACGATTTGCGCGGTGACGTTGCCCGCATTTTCCTCTATGTTTACGTTCGTTGGGGCGATGACAACCGTAATAACGCATGGGGATCAAGCGGTGTTATGGAAAGCCCTGAGGTTATGCTTGAGTGGATGGAGGCAGACCCTGTTGACACCTGGGAGCTTGGCAGAAACGACTCCGTTGAAGCAATCACAGGCACACGTAACGTCTTTGTTGACTACCCCGAGCTTGCTTTCTTGCTCTTTGGCGAGGAAATTCCGTCCGATATGGTAACGCCGTCGGGCGAAGCAAAGAAGGGTACACCGTCAAACGACTGTGACCATACATATACAAATGACTGCGATAGCGAATGTAATCTTTGCGGCTATATCAGAGTAGCCATTCACGTTTACTCAAACGATTGCGACACCGAATGCAACGCTTGCGGATATGTTCGAATAGCGAAAGCACACATTTATAGCTACGCTTGCGATACAACCTGCAATAGCTGCGGTGCTGAAAGAATAGCAAGCCACCGTTCAACGGGCTGGCAGACAGTCAAGGAGCCAACCGAGAGCGAGGCAGGACTTGAAAAGGGCACGTGCGTTTATTGTAAGACGGAAACGGAAAGGGAGATTCCAAAGCTCACCCCACCGACCGATGACCCAACAAAGCCCGATGACCCAACGGACAAGCCTGTGATTCCAAATTGTGATGAGGGCATCCACGCATATAGCGACTGGGAAATGAACAAAAACGGCGTAAACGAGCGCTACTGCACGGAATGTGGCAAGGTTGAAACCGAATCACAAAATGACGGCGAGTGCAAGCACACATTCACCGATTGGGAAAAGAACAGCGACGGCAAAAACGAACGCTACTGCACCGAGTGCGGTCTTGTTGAAACCGAAAATACAGGCGAAAATAACACCGCCGAAGCACCCGAAACCCCAGGCTTCTTTGAAAGAATACTAAACTTCTTCAAGAGCATTTTTGAAAATATTCTTTCTATTTTTAAGAAAAATAAATAAGTAAAAAGCACGCTGCTAATTTGCAGCGTGATTTTGTTAGAAATATGGCATCAAAGCAAAATATATCTTTGGTTCGTTCCTTGTAGGGGATGGCGCCTTCGACATCCCGTAAATCAACGCATAGCGCCCAATGTAATCCGCGCAAGCGGTGTGATATCAAGGTTGTGGTTATGCCTTAATGTGTCACCCACTTTTGTTATAAATGTATCATCAAATCGAAATATGGCTTTGGTTCGTTCCTTGTAGGGGATGGCGCCCTCGACATCCCGTAAATCAACGCATAGCGCCCAATGTAATCCGCGCAAGCGGTGTGATATCAAGGTTGTGGTTGTGCCTTAAGGTGTCAGCCCATAGCTATCTGTCTTGCAACAAACACACCACTCGCCGATGCGTGCGAGAGCGAGTGAGTAATTCCGCTTCCGTCACCGATAATATAAAGTCCCTTATACTTGGTTTCAAGGTTTTCGTCAACCTTAACCTCCATATTGTAGAACTTAACCTCAACGCCGTAAAGGAGCGTGTCATCATTTGCCGTACCGGAGGCAATTTTGTCAAGCGCGTAAATCATTTCGATAATACCGTCGAGAATACGCTTCGGCAAAACAAGACTCAAATCTCCCGCGGTTGCGTTGAGCGTCGGAGTAACGAAGGATTCCATAATCCTCTTGCTTGTCGAGCGCTGACCGCGGATGAGGTCGCCAAAGCGCTGAACTATAACGCCACCTCCAAGCATATTGCTAAGGCGCGCAATTGACTCGCCGTAGCTGTTTGAGTACTTAAACGGTTCGGAAAAATGCTTCGCCACAAGGAGTGCAAAGTTTGTGTTGTTCGTTTGCTTCGACGGGTCCTCGTAGCTATGACCGTTAACTGTGATAATTCCGTTTGTGTTTTCGTTTACAACCGCACCCCTTGGATTCATACAGAAGGTGCGCACCTTGTCACCGTATTTCGGTGTTCTATATACAATTTTACTCTCGTAAAGCTCGTCGGTCAGGTGAGAGAACACCTCGTAGGGTAGCTCCACGCGCACGCCGATGTCAACACGGCTCGATTCCGTCGGAATATCAAGCTCGCTGCAAACACGTTCCATCCACTTGCTTCCGCTTCTGCCAACGGAAACGATGCATTTTTCAGCCGTGTATTCCTTATAAAGAGAGGTGATTTTGTATATGCCGTTTTCGTGGCGTATCGTATCAACAGGGGAGTTAAAGTAAAAATCCACCTTCTTTTCAAGCTCATTATAAATATTGTTCAGCACAATATAGTTTATGTCCGTGCCGAGGTGGCGCACAGATGCGTCAAGCAAATGCAGGTCGTTCTGCATACAAACCTTCTTGAACTTGCTGCCTGCGGTAGAGTAGAGCTTTGTGCCCTCGCCGCCGTGAAGCATATTTATCTCGTCAACGTACTTCATAAGCTCGATAGATTGCTCCTTACCAATATATTGGTAAAGCGTGCCGCCGAAATCGTTTGTAATGTTGTACTTGCCGTCAGAAAAAGCGCCCGCACCGCCAAAGCCACTCATAATTGAGCAGGTCTTGCACTCAATGCAGGACTTTATTTTTTTGCCATCAATTGGGCACTTGCGGCGGCTTAACGGATTGCCCGACTCAAAAACCGCAATTTTGAGGGACGGGTCAAGCCTTGAAAGCTCATAAGCGGAAAAAATACCGCCGGGCCCCGCACCGATTATTAAAACGTCATATTTCATTTGTAATTCTCCTAAGATTTAATAGATAGCTGTCGTCTTGCAGCCCAACTGTTAGTATACCATAAAAGCCAAGCGTTGTCAACCTCGGAGTCTACACGGAGATAGCCAAGCTTCTATCAAATCTGTTTTCTTATATAACCGCTTGAAAAATAGTCCGTTTTTTCAACAGTTACGCATCTTAAAAGCGTTGAAAGTATCATTTGCTTGTTACTCTCGCTTTCCCAAGTGGGAAGGGTAGCACCAAGCTTTTTTGCAATAGGAACAATATTTGGCAAATCCTTGGATATTGTGTGCCACGTGGTGTGCATATAGCCAAATAAATTGTTTTTCGCAACGGTATCGATATGAGCATATGCGTTTCCAACGTCAAACCAAGACGCCCCCATTATGTCAATTCCCAAATCCTTAAAGTAAATAACGCTGCTAATCGGTGCTTGCGATGTGGAATATTCCCAATCCACAAAAACGGTATTCTTATCTAAGCCTTTGATTATTTCGACACACTCCTCCCTTGATTTTACGGAGTGAGCGTTGCCCGCCATATTCTTAAATGCCTCTGGCGGCAAAAGCATATCCATCCAAACCATTGGGCGCTTTCCCTCACTTGAAACCTCATTTGTCAAGCGCGACATATAGTAGGGAAGCTTCATTTTAAGCTCGGGGCTTTTGTTGTGCGCGTGTGACTCGTCAAAGCCTAAATGGAAATACTCGCATCCGTCGAAAAGCTCATAAAGCTCTCGCCTTACGCTTTTCAAAAGAGCCCACACGTCCTCGTTTTCAAGGTCCCAAGCCCAACCGTCTGGTGTAAATAAATGATATAATGATAAGTCATTGTCAAGTGATACGTGCTTACCGCTTATTGAGCGCGCGCCTGAGGCGTGCGCAAGAGAATTGAACATTGGTATCGGTTCAAGCCCGAGCGCCCTTGCCTCGCTTATTATTTCCTTAACCTCGTCCTTTGTAAATGCGTTTTCCCAAGCATGCGCGGGTAATGAGTCAAATTTGAGCATACCCCAAAATTCAATTACCACGTGAGTGTATTGCAAAAGCGCAAAAAGACGCACGTATCTCTTAATTTCCAAAAGCGTATTTTCGGGGAAAACACATAAATGTATCATTCGGTTTTTAATTTCAAATGACTTATTTTCGTACACAGGGTCGATAAAAAGCTCTTTTTTGCCCATCTCGCGCTTAATTTTTAAGAGCATGGAAAAATAGCCGCGCATAAGCGAAGGGTAGTCAATAGCCGAGATTGCTATTCCGTTTTCGTTTACCAAAAGGGAATATTCACAGCCGCTTTGTATATCGGGCGTTTTAATATCTCCGATTATAAAAGTGTTACTCTCTCCGTCCTTGATTTCAATTGTCGCGGTTTTGTAAGTAAATCTATTAAAAAGCTGAGAGATAAGCTCGTTTTTCAAGCGAGAATCCGCGTAAGCCACCGTTTTTTCACTAATATAAAATCTGTTAATCATAAAACCACCTCGAAATAAGCGTTAATTTATTTTACCATATTTATAAAATGAATTTCAACACAACTCACAAAAAAGAGGACAGAGAAACCGAAATTTCTCTGTCCTTTATAGTTTTGATATGTTGCATCGCAACAATTTATGCCAAAGGTAATTCATGTGTCATTGACACAATTCAAAAGAGAAGGTCAATTCACGTGCCTTGGCGCAATTTAATCAACTATAACGTAGATAGGATTCTCGCTTACATCAACTGAAACGTAGCCGTATTCGTCAGCTACGGTCTCTGTCTTTACACCGTCAATATCGCCGTAAACCGCCTCGATAACGGTTGCGCGCTCACTGTCAATTCTTAATTGATAGTTTTCAACCTTTGTGCCGTCTGAGGTCTTGCACCATACTGCGTATGCTTCCCCACCGTCCTCGCTGACAAACTTGTAAATCATTACGTTTTCATCGTATGCTTCAACGCGGGAATCAAAGGTGTATGCACCAAGCGCATTTTTGAGTGTGTAGAGGTAGTAGTAGGAATCCTTCTTCACCTCAACGGTTTTGCCGTTTTCGTCCCTTTCGTATGCTATAACTCCGCACGTGCCGTATTTGCCTGTTGATTCTGCCTCAATGCCTGCATCCTCACACATATACATATCTGCCTTGTCAATTCCGCAAGCAGAGAAGATAAGGTAAGAACGTGTTAGCCACATTGCCTGAACCTGTCTGCCCGTGTATTCACCGTATGCGTGTGATGATGTTGGAGTAGAATAGCTTTGGTTTGTGTCCCAACCGAACTCGGTGATCCAAACCTCTTTTTCGGGATAGTATTTATCTCTCATCGCAACAAGGTTGGAAAGCACCTCGTCAATTTTTGCCTCCTCGGGAGAAATACCAACGTAAGCACTTGAACCGTTTGGCAATACGATTTGCTTTGTCATATAGTGGTGAACGTTGAAGGCGTCAAACGCTATCTGTCCGTCCTGTCTGTTGGCTTGCATCCAATATACAAGCGCGTTGATGTATTCGTTGCTAACGCCCGCTACACCTGCCAACGCAAACTTCATCGTTGAGTCCGCGTTTTTGCCGCCTAAGTGGTAGCCACCCTCGCTCGGTGTCGGGATTGTCGCACAGTGTCCGTCGTAAGCCGCTGAGGTTGCCGCCGCTAACATATATGCCGAGAGGTAATTATGTATGCCGTTCCAGCCTCCGTCAGGCTCGTTGCCCATTTCAATCCATTCAACTGTGCCTTGTCCAACGGACGGTGTGTCGGCGCAGTGTAGCTCTGCAATAGCAAGCAGCTCAGCCGTATTGTTTCTGCCGTAGCGCGCAGAGAATGCAAACATATTGTCCGCATATACGAAGTAGGTGTTCGGGTCAAAGCGCTCCCAGAAGGATGTTTTCACAAGCTCACCGTTTTCGTCACGAATCGGGAGTCCGTTCTCATCAACCTTGTATGAAATTCCCGTTTTAATATTCCATTGAACGCAAGGAATTACGTTGATTCCTGCCGCCTTGTAGTTGCGGTACTCACTGTCAAAGTCGCCCATCCATCTTGGATTAACAAACAAGGAAGCCTTGTCGCCGTATTTACTTGATGTATATGACCAATGGAAGTTGTGGTATTCACGAAGCACGTTTGTGCAAATTACTGAGTCAATAGGTGTGTTTCCGCCACCGCCTGCAACAAAGCCGCACATTCCAAGGAAGTCACCAATCTTTGGTGCGCTTCGTCTGTATGCTGCAATTTCGCTGCCCTCACCGCACTGGAAGCCGTATGCTTCAACCTCGCAGGGGGAATCACCGTCGGTGAATACAACTTGGAAATATCTTATAGCCGCGCCAATTTCAATCTCGTTCCAGCCTGAGGTAGCAGTAATGGTCTTTACGCCGTCCCAAGCGCTGTCCTCTGCCATAAAGTCAACAGGTGTTTCGCTCCAACGTACCGTTACCTGCTTGCCCGCCTCGGAGTAGAAGAGCTGAACGCGTGAAATATAGTGCTTATATTCAAGGTCAACTATCGGACGAAGGAGCGAGCCGTAAATCACTGTGTCGTTTTTATCTGTGAAAATTGTGCCGAGCTTGGTTGAAACGTCACTGTCAAACAGAGCATTGAATGAGTTCAAAACCTCACCGTGATAAATTCTATTGTAGTCAACAGGAATTTCCATATCGCCGCCTAAGCGCACAGTTGCAATTTCGCCACGGTTTTCGCCGATATACGGCATAACCGCTATGTAGTAGCAATTTTCAAGTGAGGCGTCAAGCTCAATAGTAATTGTAACAAGCCCCTCACCCTCGATTTTTGCATCAATATCCGTTGCATTGTAGTAATTTTGACTTGTTATCTCGCCCGTTGAGTATCTAACCTCGAAATTCGGGCTATTTTCGTAAAGATTGAGCTTTAATACCACCTTGCCGTTTTCAATCTTGTCAACGCGTAGGTAGTTGATTTCCTCAATAGGCAGCATAGCAAGCACTCTTTCCTCAGTCAAGCTGCAGGTTAGACACTTGTAGCTTGCCAAGCCTGTGCTTTCAAGCGTCGGCTCAATAGAATAGCCAACAAGCTTTTCAAAGATATGTCCTGTTTTTGGCGTTTCAACTGTGCTTGTCGCACCGCAGAAGCACTTATAAACCTCTACACCGTTTGTCACACAGTTACCTATCGTTGATTCAATTAAGGTGTCGTATGCGTGGTCTGTCCTTGGAGTAGTAACCTCACTTTGCTTACCGCAGAAGCATTCGTAAATATCGTAGCCGGTTTCTTGACAGTTGGCAGCCTTGCCTGCTTCTATAAACTCTCTGAAATTATGTGTGTGCGCAATTCTTGAGTCAACAGGCGCACCTGTCATTTCAATCTCGGAAACCTTAAGGGTTAGTGCGCTGTTCCATTTAAGAGAGGTAATTTCTACCTCAATTGTGTACGCCTTGATATTACCGCCCGAAATAAGAGTTTGCACCTGTGTAGCGCCGCCGTATTCAGCACCGCCGTTTACGCGAATAGAATTACTAAATGTTGTATTACCGGCGGAGTCCTTAACTCTTACGTTTGCAAACGTATAGTTGCCCGCTACGTAAAATACCAGCTTGTTGAGGTAGATTTCTTGATTTAACGTTATGGTGAGAACGTCACCCACGTTTCCAAACCAGTCGTTACCCGGAGAGTAAAAGCCGGCGGTGGTTGTTGTTCCGTCAACAACCTTCCATCTGTTCACATACGCAGGGTTATATTCACCCGTTTCAACAGAATAAATGTTGTCACTTGTAAGCTTGCTTGAAACTAACTTATCAAAGGTAATATTTTCCTTGTATGAGCATTTTGTGCAGGACATTGTACCCGAGCCGCTCGCTGACGTGGTTGGCGCCTTTACGTTTGTTGCAAACTCCGCAAAAACGTGCTCACCTGTTGCCTCTATTACCGTTTGTGCTATTATAACCGTTTGGCAAACAGAGCAGTGGCTGCCCTCGGTAAGTCCTGTCTCGGAGCAGTTTGGCTCTACCGCCTTGTCGATAACTACGGTGTGGTCTGTTTTTTCAATCACTTGGCTCTCAAGTGTAACCAAGCCGCAAATTCTGCACTTTCTTTTTTCTGTTGCGCCCTCGCTTTGGCAGGTAGGCAAGACCGCAGGCGTTATAACAATCGTATGGCTTAATTTGTCAAGTGACACCTGAGCTACTGTCACTTCACCGCAAACAGTACAGTACTTTCCGTCTGTTTTGCCATTTTCTGAGCAGGTCGAATCGTAGCCCTTCAATATTTCCTCTGTGTGTCCCGTTGCTTCAATTACTTCTTGCGCAACCAAAACCTCACCGCATACCTCACAGTGCTTACCCTCGGTAAGTCCCGATTCTGTGCACGTGGGAGCTACCGCTGTGTCGATAATCTCCTTGTGGCCAAGCGCGGATATTTCTTCTTGCTCAATCAAAATTTCACCGCAAACAGAGCAGTAAACACCGTCAGTAAGACCGCTTTCTGTACACGTTGCAGCCTTGCCCGCTATAGTTTTTTCTGTATGTGTATGAGAGAATAGAGAAGCAATCTCCTTGTATGAAACGCCGCTTACCGTTTCGCTGACCTCGCCGCTTGCGTAATAGTAAACGCTTTCTTTGTCGTATAAGTAAGGCGAAATAACGTATTTACGTGTGGCAGCCTCACCCGAAAAATTTACAAGCTTAAAGCTATATGACGTATTCTTATAGTCATTTAACGACTGAACAAAAGCGTTGCCGCTTGGCTTTCCGCTTTCGTCAATCGGAGCTTTGCCGTCCTCGTACAAGGCGATAACTATGCCAATGTCAGTGCCCTTGCCGAGTCTAATTTCGTACGATTCCTTAACCTCGTGATTTAATGTAAATCCAAAGCACGCGTTTCCGCTTTTATCCAAGGAATACCCCTTGAAAACGAAGAGCTCATTCGGCGCACCGTTTTCGTCCGCTTCGCTTGCAAAAGCACCAATTGTAAGTATAGCAAAAAGCATAAGCACAAATGCAAACGAGCATAAAATTTTGCGTTTCATTTTCTTTAACCCTCCAAAAAATTTATTCGCAAAGATACTATAATAATACAATTTAATTATATAATATTTCAAGTTTTTAGTCAATTGAAATCATTTTAGCGTTTTCAACAAAAAATAGTGCAATTTCGCACAAAAAACACCGCACAAACTGTGCATTTTGTTGAAAATAAACTAAAATATGGCTTGAATTTTCAAAATCGCGCAAAAAACCGCCTCTCGCATAAGCGAAAGACGGTTGCTATATTGACGCATATTACCTTGTAGGGGAGGATATTATACTCCCGCCTCGGGTGCGGACGAAATACACGCCTTGCGTGATGATATACAATGCTCTGCATTGGTGATATACACACATACGTGTGATGATATACACGCAAAAATGCGTGATTTTAACCTGCGGTTCAATGTAGGGGAGGGGCTCCTCCCGCCTTGTAGGGACAGGCGTCCCCGACTGTCCGTAAAAGCAGGGCATACAATACGTCCCCAAATATTGTACGGGAGGATAGTATCCTCCCGTACCCCAATACGCGAAGCATGCCTGACGGCAATATTTCTGCCGAGCAAAATTAAAGCAAGGCGGAAATTAGCCTTGCTTTGCTGTATTTATTATATACGGTCAGAGTACCGTTCAGCCGTGATTACTCCATCATTCACGTGCAATTTGCACACTCTTGCCGTGCGTGCTTCAGCAAATTCATTACGTTTTTGACAGTCTAAGTCACGGGCGTGATAGATTGCGTAATACTGTCCCTTGTATTTAATTACACTGTGGTGTCCCGAGCCCTCTTCAAAATTGTTTTTATACATAACAGGATCAAATTTACCGTTGCTCGTGTGCTTGACAAACTGCACCTTTGTCAAATCACTTTCTCGTGATCGTGCGGCGGCGTATCCAATATGATACGAGTCATTGTCAAAGCAACCGCCACTATACATAACATATTGCCACTCTCCCTCGTAAAACCAGAAAGCCCCCTCTATGGTGTGCCAATCCTTGTTGCCGTTGCGTCCTCGTTTAAAGATTTCCTCGTCCATAGTCGGTACAATAACCTCACGCGGCTGATTTGCGGGTGTCATAGGATCAATCAGCCTGTCTATGAAAATTCGTGTACCTATGCGGTCACAATCCTTGTTATCCTCGGAATACCATAGGAACAGTCCCTTTTCGGTTTCTACCACGTGGGAATCTATTGAAAATCGCTTGTAAAAGCAAGTAGGATTTTCAAACGGACCAAGGGGAGAATCCGCAACCATTGCGTGCATAAATTGACATTCATCATCTGATGAGCAGGACACATAAAGGTAATAACGACCTTTGTATTTTGTAACAGACGGCGCCCAATAGCTATTCCGTCCGTCAATTGAGGCAACAACCCCTTCGTAATGCCAAATACCAAACAAATCATCGGCTGAGTACGCCTTCACTCCTTCTTTGCCTGTTACATACAGATAAAGCTTGTCACCATCTTCAAAAATAAAAGGATCGGGCTGGTACTTATCAGCTACGTCAAATTTTAATTTCATAATATTTCGTTGCTCCTTAATTGCGCTATCGCGCGTAAAATAATTATAGCATAAGCCCCAAATTTAATCAACAAGAATAAGAGAGATTGCTCAAAGCCTTATTCCTGACCAAATTGAGTTTTATCAAAGCGAAAAAGGACAAGAAGAATTCGCAAAATGGAAGGAAGAGCAGGAGAAGAAAAAAGAAAATACAGACCAGTGATTTACAAAAGAGTGTTGAAGCAAGTTGTGATTTGTGATATAATTTGAGCAGGAAATTATTTAAATTAGGAGATTGCTTTAATGAAAGAACCTATAAGACACCATTATATACCGCAATTCATTTTACGCAATTTTGCTAATGATGAAGGTAAAGTAAATTATTATGACAAGAAAACAAAAAATGCTACAGTTGTTGATACACGCGATGTTTTTATGTCAAAAAATTTGTATCGTGATGAGGTAAATAATAGTAATAATCCCACAAAAATTGAAAAAGATTTATCAAAATTTGAGAATGAAATTTCAAAAATACTGAAACATTTTCAAGCAGAAAGAGAAATAACTATAACGCAGGAAGAAGACGATAAATTAAAATTATTTTTTGCAATTATGGCATTTAGATCACAAATTACATACGATATGTTTCATAAAATGATTTCAAAAGAATCGAAACAGTTTTATTCTAAGTGGCAGCCTAATGGAAATTTTTCTGATCTTTGGAAACGAAATCTTGGTTATATAGTTAATTGCAGATCACTAGCAGAAGCGCTTGAAAATCCTAATATTGATGAACCGTTTAAAGTATTTATGACAAGGGATGTTTTTGGATATTTTGGTCAGTATTTCTGTGTTGCTGAAACGAGTGATGATACACATTTTGTAATAGGTAATACTTATCCGGTAGACGTTACAGGAATACAAGATGGAGGGATGCAACTTCGTATGTATTCAATTTTACCATTTTCTCCTAATAGAGTCATTCTGTTAGCAAGTAATGGGATAGAAGGAACGCCAAGAGAAGTTTTAGAAATGCGTCCGCTTGTGTTTGGGCAGCCCAAAATCAATGAAAAAGAAAATACTATGACAATTCGAGTTAAAAAGCTTTGCTTAGATGAAACTCAGGTTATCAATTGTTATATAGAAAAAGAATCAAAAGAAGGATTTATATTCAAACTTTAAATAAAAAATAGCAAGGAAATTTTCCTTGCTATTTTTGTTCATTTATAAAATTTTATATGTATTGCAATTCTTGTTGAGAAAAACCAAAATCAAGGTCATGTTCTATGCAGAAATCATTGTAGTAATAGGCAAGCCACACCATCTTTTGAATAATTTTTTGACAAGTTTTGTTTTCTTCTACGTTTAAAAGAATAGCTTGTTTGAAACTTTTAAAATTCAAGCGTTTTTGCTGATAGTTAGCCATTTCACTTGATGTTATATAACCAGAGGTTTCTAAAAAATTAAAAAATAATTTTCCATCGCTATCCTGTTTTACAAATGGATAAACTGTACATATTGTGCAATAGAACTCATCGTTTTTTCTATCTCAAAAGGTGCGTTAAGTTCTTTCGTTAATTGATATAAATTAGAGTATAGTTCCATTTATGTTTCATAAAGTATCTCCTTGTTATGTGTGCTACATAGAGTATAACACACGAGCAAAATTTAATCAATATTGAATATGAATTTTTTTGAAATGGCACTGTGGTGTGTGTTTGTATATAACAAAAAGCAAGGCTGAAATTTAGCCTTGCTTTGATGTATTTATAGAGGAAATTAGCATTACACGAATGCTTGTGCAAGCATTGTTTAGTGATTTATATGTGCTTTCATCAATATAATTTGTTTTGAAAAGTAATTCAAGCCAATAGCCTGTTTCATTTGCTTCTTTAAGAGCAATTTGAAGCTTTGCGATAAAATCTGCTTTTCCGTGCGCATAGTGAGCCTCACGAATGTTTGCGCCAATGCTTGTACCGCTTCTGCCAATTTGATTTGAAATTATAGACTCTC
>JAGALA010000031.1 GCA_017625935.1 Clostridia bacterium | reverse complement strand
CTTTTTGTGGTTTATGGTTGTGCCTTAATGTGTCACCCACTTTTTTTATTTTAGCCGAGGGAGTGTCTATTTTTTGAGCTTAGACTCCTTCCAAGGAATGAGCTTTTCGCCCTTTACGATATACGCGCGCTTGGCAAGGCGTGCCATTGGGGTATCGCAATATAGGTCGGAATAAAACTCATCAACCTCGTCGTTTGGGAAAAGCGCCCTAAATCTTACAACCTTTTCCTCTCCGTGGCAGTTTTTGCCATCAAAAAGACCTGTGTGCTTGTCCGTTCTTGAAGCCATAAGAGTGCCTATACCCAAGCGTGTGCAAATCGGCTCAAGCAAGAACTCGGGCGAGGCGGAGATAATAACGTCGCTTGATTTTTTCTGCGCTAAATACCACTTGTGTATCTTTTTTTCGTTTTGGTTCCAAAACTCCACCACTGCCCTGTCTATATCGTCAATATAGGTAACAAGGTGGAAAAATTTTTGCTTGAATTTGATTTTTTTCACTATTCTTAAGCCGTACAATGCACCGAAAAACAGACACCTGGGGAGGTTTTTTCTTGTTTTTGGATATTTTTTGAGGCAAAAGCGAAAAAAGTCAAAGGAGCTGTCGCCGTGATAAATTGTGCCGTCAAAATCGTAAACGTTCATTTGTTTTCTCCAGTTTCACATCGTATGGGAGGGATTCTGTTTTTAGTGGTATCCCTCGCATTTATTTTTCCTTGAAAAAAGGTGCTTATTCTGCACCCTTTTCCTCTTCTTCTACTTTAGATACGTGAGCTTCCTCAATGCGCTTAGGTCCGATTTTCTTTATTTCAATGCGAAGTCCTTGATAATAAATTACGTCGCCGACCTGAGGGAAGGTTTCAAGCTCCTTCATAATGAAGCCGTTTAGGGTCTGAGGCATATCCTCATCACCGTCAACCGCTATTTCAAAGCGCTCAAAGAAATTGTCAAGCTCAGTTGAGCATTTGACGATAAAGCTACCGTCGGGCTGCTCCTTATAGTCCTCGGATATTTCGTCGTGCTCGTCGAATACGTCACCGATAAGCTCCTCGATAATATCCTCCATTGTTACAATACCCATTGTGCCGCCGAACTCGTCAACAACGACAGCCATATGGCACTTTTTAGATTTGAGCACCTGAAGCAGGTCTGCAATTTTAATGTGTTCAGACACGTGCACGGGTTTTTTAAGGTACTTTGTAATTGTTTTATTGTTATTATGGTACGCGATAAAGAAGTCCTTTTCGTGCAAAATACCGATGATATCGTCAAGGTCCTCGTCATAAACTGGCAAGCGTGAGTACGCATTTTCGATAAATACCTTTGCGATATTAGGTACGGTTTCATCCTTAGAAATTGCACAAATATCGACACGCGGTGTCAAAATATCGCCTGCACACACGTCGTTAAACTCGATAGCGGAACGGATAAGGTCGCCCTCGTCGGATTCAAGCGTGCCGTCCTCCTCTGCCTCGTCAACTATCGTAATTAGCTCCTCTTCTGTATATGAGGATTGCTCCTTTGAACGGAAAATAAGACCGAGGAGCTTGCTCCAGCCGCCGAAAATCAAGCTGAGCGGCATCAAAAGAATGATAACCACGTTGATAAAGGGGGCGAGAAACATTGCCATTTTGTCGGCATTTTGCCTTGCAATAACCTTTGGAGCAATTTCGCCAAAAATAAGAACTGCAACTGTGATAACTACTGTTGAAACGGTTGAGCCAAGGCTGTTCGGATCCTCAACCACTCCTGTGAATAAGCCAATGAAGAAAATTGTTGCGATTGACGAAAGTGCGATGTTTACTATATTATTACCAATTAACACGCTCGTTAAAAATCTGTCGTACTTGCCTTCGATTTTGTTAACGAGGATTGCGCGCTTGTTACCGCTTTGCGCAAGATTTTTCATCCTTATTTTATTAAATGATGTAAATGCGGTCTCTGTTGATGAGAAAAATGCGGAGAAAACAAGCAAAATTGCCATCACGGCAATGAAGCCAAGCTCCTTTGGTCCAAAGCTTGCCATAAAAAGCGGAATAATATTAGTATTACTAGGGTCTGCGTCCATTAAAAAATGTCCTTTCAAAAAATATTTTCATCTATTATATCATATATACACGCATATGTCAAGCAAATTTGCCTTTTTCACTGTTCACTGTTCAAATTTTTCATCATTTTTGTTCTTTATTTTTCACACCTCTCTCTTCGATTTTGACTCTTTTTGTCGCCCTTACCTTAGATAAATATTGACATTTTTCAAAAATATGATATTATATAAATAGACGATTATTCTTTTTGGGAGATATTATGACCGATATTATTATAAATGGAGAAAGCACGGTTAAAGACGTGCCTATAGTGACTGAGCCGAGCGATATTACGGTATCAGAGCCAAGTGCGCTAACAGTATCCGAGCCGAGCGAGGCTGTGCCGTATAAAAAAAGCAAGAAGAAAAAGGGAAAAAAGCCACGCGCGCTTGTAATTACTTCTTTGGTTTTCACCTCTCTTTCCCTTGCCTGTGCGCTTATAGGGCTGGTACCGTTTCAAATTTTATTTATCGCGCTCGGTCTTTTGTTCTATATTATTGACAGGGTGAAAAACGGCAAGCGCGGCGTTTCGCTTTTCGGTATGATTTGCACGCTTGTTACCTTTGTTATTATCGGAATAACACTCTTTTACTGCGTGATTCTTTTGTGCGTGGGCATTTACACCGTTTACATAAATCCTGAGCCGTACAATTTTGTGATGGGCACCTTAAAGGGCTTTGTCAGCTGGTTTTTGGGGCTTTTCGGCATTAATTTCAGTTTTTAGGAGTAATTATGGACAATTCAACAGTATATTCAGACGATTTTGAGGTTATCGAGGAAAAAACAGAGGAAGAAAAAGAGCAAAAAAAGAAGCTTTATAAGCCGTTTGGCATTGTTTCTATGGTTTTCGGTATTCTTTCGCTTGCTTCTTTCGTTGCTTCAAGCGCATCGATGCTTTCGATTTTATATCCGTTTGTCGGCTTGATTTTTGCTTCCTTCGATTTAAAGAGAAACAGGGAGCGCACCAAATTCGGCAAGGTTGGTTACATCACCTCGGTTGTAGCTTTGATAATTGAGATTATTTTATTCGCACTGTTAGCCCTCGCTCTTTGCGGAATGCTCTTGATATTGCTTTTATCGTTTGGAGAAATATAAAATCAAAAATACCCATAAAGCAGAATTTCGCCTTGAAATTCTGCTTTTTTAACGTTTGCACTTGCCCACCTTGCATATTTTTTGGCTTGCTCGAATAATATTAAATAAATCAAACTAAAGGATGGGTGGTTTATGAATATATACGAGGATATTGCGAGGCGAACAAACAATGAAATTTACATAGGAATGGTCGGACCCGTGCGGAGCGGAAAATCAACCTTTGTAAAGAAGCTGATGGACTTAATTGTTATTCCAAACATTGAGTCGGAATACGACAGGGAGCGCGCACGCGACGAGTCCCCTCAAAGCGGCTCGGGCAAAACCATTATGACAACGGAGCCGAAATTTATTCCCGACGAGGCGGTAAAAATTTCCATAGGAAGCACAAATATGAATGTCAAGCTTATCGACTGCGTTGGATATATGGTTGAGGGGGCACTTGGCGGTGAGGACGAAAACGGGCCGAGGATGGTGCAAACACCTTGGGACAAAAAGCCGATGGAGTTTGAGCGCGCGGCAGAGCTTGGCACGAAAAAGGTGATTTGCGACCACGCAACCGTTGGAATTGTTGTTACTACCGACGGCACAATAGGTGAAATTGAGCGCACTTCTTACGAAAACGCCGAGGAACGCGTGGTTAACGAGCTGAAGGCGATAAACAAGCCGTTTGTAATTGTACTTAACTCAAAAAATCCCGACAGCGACGAGGCGCGCGAGCTTGCGATCTCGCTTGAGGAAAAATACGGCGCGCCCGTTGCGCTTGTGAACGCAATGGAGCTTTCAAACGAGGATTTCGAGGGAATTTTCAGACTGATTTTGGGTCAATTTAATATAAACGAGATTAAATTTATGCTCCCGAGCTACGTTTCCTCACTCGATATCTCGCATTGGCTGCGCGCAAGCTTGCTTTCAAGCATAAAGGGTGCGGTTGAGGGTATCGGCAAAATCGATGACGCTCTTAAAATCGACGCGCGCTTAAGCGAAAACGAAAATATATTGGGTGAGCCGACGGTTACGTGCGATCTTGGCAGCGGCGAGGTTGAGGTGAAAATCTCCCTCAAGGATGAGCTTTACTACCAAATTATGAGCGAAATTTGCGAAACGGAAATTAAAAATGACGAGGATTTGTTCCTAAACATTCGTGAGCTTGCAGAGGTAAAAAAGGAGTACGACAGGTACGGCGACGCAATACGCGCGGTGAGCGAAACAGGCTACGGAATTGTGCTGCCCGAGATTGAGGATATGACTCTCGGTGAGCCTGAGATGGTGAAGGGGGCGGGCGGATACGGAGTTAAGCTGCGCGCATCGGCACCGTCAATCCATCTTATCCGTGCGGAGATAAACACGGAGATCAGTCCTATCGTTGGAAGCGGTGAGCAGGGCGAAGAGATTGTTTCTAATATGCTGAGTGAATACGAAAGTGATCCAAAGCATCTTTGGGAGTCAAATATGCTCGGTAAATCATTGTACGAGCTAATAAACGACAGCTTACACGCAAAGCTCGAGCATATATCAGAGGATTCACAAAAGAAGCTTTCAAGCACACTTTCACGTGTTATAAACGAAGGGGCAAACGGCTTAATTTGCATTTTACTTTAATTTCAAGGGGGCTGAAGCTCCAAGATTTTTGTCAAATTTTATATAATAATATGCACATATGTCGATATATTCATATATAAATTATAAGAAAATAGCTGATTTTTTCATAAAATCAGCTATTTTTATTCGTTTTTGTTATTTTACTCTGCGGTGGCGCGATTGGTTGCGATTCTGCCGAAGAAAATACAATTCGTTGCGAGCTTTTCGGGGTTAATTGAAATTAGAAAAATTTACGTTTATCAAATTCATTCGCGAGTGCAAGTGAGCCCTCAGCGTTTGGATGTCCGCCGTAGCGGGCGCGGTTTTGGTTTGGCGCATCCTCTCCCCAAATTGAAACGGTATCAAAAATTTCAGCCTGCTCCGAAAGCTCGTTAACAATATAGCTGTTGACCTCGTTCCAAACTCTTGTTTTTTCCTCGTCGTAATCAAACGGAGGGACGGTAAAAAGAATAACTCTAACGTCGTTTTTCTTTAGTATTTTTACGATTTTAGTTAGGTTATCCTTGATTTTGTCCGCCTTAAAGCCCTGGCAAATGTCGTTTACTCCCGCGCATAGAGTTACGATATCAAGGTGCTTTGCGCGCTCAAGCCATATTCCGTCCGTTGCAATATCGTCGGCTCTGCCAAAGCCAATTCCCAAATTATAATAGGAGTTTTCCTCGCCCGACAGCTCGGCAATTTTGGCGTTCCACCACTCGTATGAATTTTTGTCGGTGCCGATTCCCTCGGTAATAGAGTCGCCAAGGAAGCCGATTTTGTGTTTAACCTCGCGCCTAACTCCTATCATATTTGAAAGGGGCGTGCGGTTGGACTCAACCCATTTTCCGTCAATTAAGCGGTACGTGGGAATCCAATTTTCCTCAAAATACGGCATTTTGCCCTCACCGCGAAAATCTAACTCAAGGCAAATATAGTCGTCCTTTTCGGCGTTTATAACCATAGGGTCGGTGTAAATTTCACCCTCAACCTCTATTTCCCTTGAAATTTTTCCGTCAAAGGTAAGCTGATATTCACGCTCAATTTTTGGATTTGAAAAATCGCGCGTTTTTCCGTCAACCACGAGTGCCTTTAAGCTGATAATTTCCCATTTATCGCACCTTAAATTAGCGCGAGAGTAGCTTCCGTCGGCAAAGGTTGAATAAATTATGCTTGAATAAACAAAGGAATATTCAAGCTTTCCGCCGTTTTTCACCCTGTAAAAGCTGCGTGAGGTACATATTTCGTCGCTCAAAAAGTACGATTGATTGCTTGACGGCGCAAGCGAGTTTGAAACGTATCTGTCAAAATAGTTCATTATAATGATTTCATCCTTATATAGATATATGTATATACTAATTGTATAGTAAATTGCGCCTTTTGTCAACATCTAAAGATTATTTAGGTGGCAGATTAAGAGCAAATTTTGTGAAATTCATTTGTGTTGTCTTTGCAATTTTCGCGATAAAAAAAGAGCTTCCGAAGAAGCTCTTTTTTATAATTAGTAAACTAATTAAGCAAGGATTTCAGATACTGTACCTGAACCAACTGTTCTACCACCCTCACGAATAGCGAAACGGAGTTGCTTTTCGATAGCGATAGGTGTGATAAGCTCAACAGTCATAGTAACGTTGTCACCAGGCTTAGCCATATCAACGTCTTCAGGAAGAGTGATGATACCTGTAACGTCAGTTGTTCTGATATAGAACTGAGGTCTGTAGTTTGTGAAGAATGGCTTTGAACGGCCGCCTTCCTTTTCAGTAAGAACGTAAACTTGACCTACAAACTTTGTGTGTGGGTTGATTGAACCCGGCTTGCAAAGAACCTGTCCTCTTTCGATTTCGTTCTTTTGTACGCCACGGAGAAGAAGACCAACGTTGTCACCAGCCTCAGCGCTGTCCATAAGCTTATGGAACATTTCGATACCTGTAATAACAGTCTTTCTTGACTCGTCTGTAAGACCAACGATTTCAACTTCGTCAGCCATCTTAACAGTACCACGCTCTACTCTACCTGTAGCAACTGTACCACGGCCAGAGATTGAGAATACGTCCTCAACAGGGAGAAGGAATGGGAGATCAGCCTTTCTCTCAGGAGTTTGGATATAGCTGTCAACAGCAGCCATAAGCTCCCAGATGCAAGCATACTCAGGTGCGTTTGGATCCTTGTTCTCAGAAACAAGAGCGTTTCTTGCAGAG
>JAGALA010000030.1 GCA_017625935.1 Clostridia bacterium | reverse complement strand
TTTTTCATAGATAAATCCTCCGTATGTTTTTTAGATTTGACTGGCAGGTCGCTCTAATTATATCACATACGGAGGATTTTTCCTCACCGGTTAACCTTTTTTGAACCACGCGACTATCGCGTGGTTTTCGTTATACAACAACAAGGAAGCTTGGCGCGTCAAAAACAACCGCCATCAGCGTGGCGATAACCGCGCTTGCGCTTCTTGGCTTCGGTGTAAGCACGAAATTTTGGCACCTTTGCTTAATTTCAATCCCATACGGGCTTGGTGCGGGAAGCGTTGACGCGGCGCTAAACAACTACGTTTCGCTCCATTTTTCAAGCAAGCATATGAACTGGCTCCACTGTATGTGGGGGCTTGGCGCGGCGGTTGGCCCTGCCATTATGGGTGCGGTTTTAACAGGCGGAGCAAGCTGGCATCTTGGATACGTATTGGTTTCCGTTATTCAAATTGTAATAAGCACAATTCTTTTTATTTCCTTGCCTATTTGGAAAAAGCCGACAACGGTATCTGAAAAGAATTTAGATACAAAGGAAAAATCTCTTTCCTTAAAGGAAATTTTGAAAATCCGCGGTGTAAAATCGGTAATGGTGACTTTTTTTGCCTACTGTGCGCTTGAGGTGACGGTTACACTTTGGGCAAGCTCGTATCTCAACCTTGAAAAAGGGATTGACTCCGAAACGGCGGCACTTTGGGGCTCGCTTTACGTGCTTGGAATCACGGTTGGGCGCGCGATATGCGGCTTTATTTCAATAAAGCTGAACGACGTTCAAATGACGCGCTTGGGTGAGGGATTCATGGTGCTTGGACTTGTTTTGCTCTTTTTGCCGCTTCCAAACGTATTTTCGCTTATAGGTCTTATCACCTTGGGTATTGGCAGTGCGCCCGTTTATCCCTCAATTATACATTCAACGCCTGCACGATTTGGAGAAGCGCGCTCGCAAGCGCTCATTGGCGTGCAAATGGCGTCCGCATACACGGGCACCTGCTTAATGCCGCCGCTTTTTGGCCTTATCGCCAACCACGTATCAATCAAGCTCTTCCCACTTTATATAGCGGTTTTAGCCGTAATTATGATTGTGATGTTTGAGGTATTAAACAAGCGCGCGGGGATTAAAAAAATGTGACACATTAAGCGGCAGGAGCAAGCCCCTGCCCTACAAATAAAAGAACCTGACGATGTCAGGTTCTTTTGTTTTATTGTAATGTTGGGTAGTCCTTAAACTCAACCATTGCCTCGCCTTTGAGTCCGTCGGCTTCAAAGATGACTATCTCGTTTTCGCCCTCTTTAAGAATTGAGGCAGGCACGTAAAGTGATTTTTGCGGTCCTATCTCCCAATATCTGCCGAGGTTGAAGCCGTTTACCGTAACAAAGCCCTTCTTGAAATTGTCAAGGTATAGGAAGGTGTCAGCCACCTTGTCAACTTGGAAATTGCCCTTAAGGAAGCAGGACGGCTCGTTAAACTCGCCGTTATACTCTACCTTATCGAGATTGTCCATTGGCAATGGGTAAACATCCCAGTTAAAGTGAATGATGTTATTGCCAAGTAAGAGTCTGCCCGGGATGCCCTTTTTGCGCATCATTTTCGGTCCGAAGTTGGCTCTGCCCATATTTTCAACCAAGATGGTGAGGGTGTCGCCCTTGCGTGCGTTAATTGTCGATTTCAGCTCGTTATCGTTCACGTAAACTATGCCCTGCAAGGTGTCGTTTACATAGATATGCGCGCGGTCACCAAGGTCTGCAAAGCTGATGCCTGCATTTATATAGTCGCGGTTGAGGGTTGTTTTATATGCAATATAGCCGTAGCCCTGACCGTAGCTCTCCATACATCTTGGCACGTTTGAGAAGATAGGGCTTGAGAGGTTTTCAAGGTTCTTAAAGAAGCCGCCTTTTTTATCGAGCGTGAATTTTCCGTATGCGCGCTTCTCGCGGTTCTTCGGTATTTCGGGCAGCTCCTCCTTTACGTACTTTTTAATAACCTCGCGCACCTTCAGATATTTCTCCGTGATATCTCCGCACTCGGTGAGCATTGCGTCATAATCGTAGCTTGTAACGTCGGGAGTGAACTTTTCGTAATGGTTTGCGCCGCTTGTAAAGCCGAAGTTTGTGCCGCCGATGAACATATACATATTGAGTGAGCCGCGCTTGAGCATATCGTCAACAACCGAGGCGTAGTTCTCTGCGCTTGTGGTATGGTGGAAGGAGTCCCCCCACGCGTCAAACCAACCGTTCCACATTTCCATACACATTTTTGGGCTATTTGGGAAAAGCTTGTCGTGTGCGCGGAAGTTTTCCTCAACGCGTGAGCCGAAATTTAAGGTCGGCAGGCAGCCGTCAATTGTACCGTCGAGCAAATTCTCCTCGCTCGTGCCGTCCGAGGTAAAGAGCGGTACATCGATTCCGTGCTTTCTGTATATATTGTAAAGTGATTTTAAGTATTCCTTATCGTCGCCGTAATAGCCGTACTCGTTTTCGCATTGAAGCATAATAACGGGACCGCCGTTGGTTGAAAGCAGGTCGCGGATTTGGTCAAACATTTTGCCAAGATAAATCTCAAAGCGCTCCATATAAACGGGGTTTGAGCATCTTATCTCCATTCCGTCCATTTCCTGAAGCCACCAAGGAAGACCGCCAAACTCCCACTCAGCGCAAATATAGGGACCCGGGCGAACAATAACCATAAGCCCTTCCTCGTCTGCGGTTTTTATAAACTCTCTTATATCAAGGTTGCCCGAAAAATCGAACTCTGACGGTTTTTTCTCGTGCATATTCCAAGCGCAGTAGGTTTCAACGCAGTTTAGTCCCATTGCACGCATTTTCTTGAAAATGTCGCGCCACGTGTCCTTCATATTTCTGAAATAGTGAACTGCACCCGAAATCAGCTTTATCGGTTCACCGTTTTTGTAAAAATCCTTGCCTTTGATTGAAAATTCCATACTATTTCGTTCCTTTTTTATTATTGGTATCTTTACATTACCATATTTTTGCGTTTTTTTCAATACTTATATCTATCTTTATTTTTTATTGCTTGCAAAATTCCGTCGATTGTGGTAGAATATTGTCGATAATACTTTTAAGGAGGGGATTTTTATTTTAACGTATCTGATTATAATTAGTGCGTCTATTGCATCTATTTGTATTTTGGATTTTCTTTTTGTCGATCCCTTCTCCTTAAACGATGCGTTTACAACCCTTCTTGCCCTCTTGCTCGGTACGTTTTGCGTGATAGTAATTGACGGGCTTGAGGCGCTCCTTATCCGCCGCCTCACACCGAAATCTTGGTATATGCCGGAGCGCAGGGCTTTTACGGTAGGCAAGCGCGAGTTCCGTTTTTACAAAAAAATCAAAATAGGATGCTGGAAGGACAAGGTGCCTGAGCTTGGCGTTTTCACGGGCTTTCCCAAAAGGAAGCTTGGAGATACAAACAGCGTGCCGTATCTTAAAAGATACATTATGGAGATAAACTACGGCGTGGTTATTCACCTAATAAATGCGCACACAGGCTTTTTGGTGCTTTTTGTTCCGCACTGCGAGGCGTATTACATTTGGATTCCCGTTACGCTTGTAAATTACGTCCTAAGTATGGCGCCCGTGTTTGTTTTGAGGTACACCGCGCATATCCTCGGTAAGATTTACAAAATGAAAATCAAGGAAGAAAATAAAGTAAAGACCGTGATTTAGTTGGGCAAGATTGCTCACATCGCGGTCTTTTTTAATTGTTGTTGTAATTTCCTACGTATTTATGATATAATTCTCTTGGAAGGCGGTGATTTTATGAAAAACGGCTGGATTTGGCTGCCGAAGGACAAATATCCGAACGAACAAAAAACATATTTCAGCGGGCTTGAAAGAACGGACCCGAACCAAAAATATACAGTTTGCGCGCTCAAAAAGAGATACAAGCTTGGAGCGCGTGCAAGGGCTTTTATTGAGGTGAGCGCGGACACTGCCTTTTTGCTCCTTGTTAACGGAAAAAGCATAATGCGCGGCCCTGCCTACTCGGGCGGAGATTTTTTGGATAATGACAAGGCACGGGTGGACTACTACTCTTTTTCAAAGGAATTTTCCGTTGACGGTGGCTGCTTGGATTTCTATGCGCTTGTGCGTTTGACGCCATACCATATTTGCGAATACTCGCGCGGTCAGGGCGGCTTCTTCCTTCACGGTGTGGCAACGCTTGAAAACGGCGAGAAAATACCGCTTCAAAGTGATGAGAGCTGGGAGATTTCGCGCTTAAATTCGTACACGTATCCCACTCTTTTTGATGCTACGGTGGAAAATGACGGTTTCGTTTGTGCAGAGTTAAAGGACGATATTTGGCAAGCAAAATGCGCGCCTACTCCGCCCTGCACCTTAAACGATGCAAGGGTGCATAAATTTACTGTTTTGGCGGGGGAGTGTCTGAAAACGCGCATTGAATACGAGCGTGTTTTCGCAGCTTATCTTAAAGCTGCATCAAGTGCGCGGGCAAGCATTGCCCTACGCTCCTTTGAGCTTGAAAAAATAACGAGAGAGCATTTTTTAACGCTTGATAAGGATGCGCCGTACTACTCCTTGGAGCTAATCAGCACAGGCGGCTTTGAAATTGAAATTAAGAATACAGGCGATAGCGACTGTGAGGTTACAGTAATACTTGAGGAATCCTATTTCCCGATAAACACTTGTGCAAAAACGGTTGTTTCGGATAATGAGCTGACCGAATTACTCGATATTTGTGCGCACACCTTAAAATACTGTCGGCAATCGCACCACCTTGACAGTCCGCTTCACTGTGAGCCGCTTGCGTGTGTGGGCGACTACTATATTGAGATGCTAATGAATATGTTTGCTTACGGCGACACGTCCTTGACGGAATTTGACCTTGAGCGAATTGCAATAACTATGCAGGAGCGGGACGGACGTCTTTTCCACACAACGTATAGCTTGATTTTTGTCAAGATGGTTTACGAGTGCTATATGCTCTCGGACAACGCTTCTCTGCTTTATAAAACAAAGCGCGCAATTGACCTATTGCTTAATCGCTTTGAGGGGTATATCGGTGAAAACGGACTTATTGAGACACCGCCCGACTATATGTTTATCGATTGGCTCTGTCCTGACGGAATTTCAACGCACCATCCGCCAAAATCACTTGGACAAACATGCCTTTGCATGTTTTACTACGGAGCTTTAGTCAGCGCATCTAAAATTTACGGGGTGCTTGGCGAAAACGAGAAAAAAACGGCGTGTCTTGAAAAGGCAGAAAGCATAAAAAAAGCTATTTTTGATAATTTATACGACACGTCCCGCGGTCTTTTCTTTGAGGGGCTCAATACCGAAACGCCGAGCGAGCTTATCTATCAGTATATGCCAAATAACGTAAGCAAGCGGTATTACCGCCGCCACGCAAACATCCTTGCCTGCTATTTCGGGCTTGTAACGGGCGATGAGGCGAAGAAGCTGCTTGAGAAAATTTACAGCGATGACTCGCTTGGTGAGGTGCAGCCGTATTTTATGCACTTTTGGCTTGATGCGGTTTATCTAAATGGACTGCGCGAAAAATACACTCTGCCCTTAATGTCGGGCTGGCGCGATGCAATGAAGATATCAAAAAAGGGACTGCCCGAGGGCTTTTATCCTCCCGAGCCAACCTACAAATTCGATTACAGCCACGCGTGGGGCGGCACACCTCTTTATGCGCTTCCAAAAGCAATTTTGGGGCTTGAAATTTTAGAGTGCGGACTAAAGAAAATAAAATTAAATCCAAGTCTTTTGTCTCTCCCCTCAGCGCAAATTGAAATTCCGACACCGTATGGCTTGATAAAAATAGAGCTTGAAAACGGAAAAGAGATAAAAATCGATGCACCAAAGGAAGTGGAGATTGTTTACTAAGTAAACAAACATCTCTAATTTTCGTTAAAAAACTCAACAAAATTCAAGATTTGATTAAAAAAATCGAGCGGAAAACCCGCTCGATTTTTGCTTGTTTTAGATGTTTTGCGTGAACAAATTATGAACAAATGTATATTTTTGTAAATTAAGGCGTCATTTTCAAGTCTAATTGAGCCTATTTCATTGAAAAAGAAGCGAAAATATGGTAAAATATTATTTAGTATTAAATATCGCGCGTTATAATTTGATTGCGCGGCCATATTTACCTATCAAAGGAAGAAACTATGGAAAAGCAAAATATTAAGAAAAAGAAGAAGAAAAAGTCCAGGTGGATTAAAAAACGCCATTCGTTTTTCCGCCTTGTGCTTTACCCGTTTATTTGGGCTCTTTGTAAAATAAAATATCATATAAAGATAGAAAAATGCAAGGAAAAAAGGCAATTTCTCGTTGTTTCAAATCACCAAACCACGTTTGACCAATTTTTCCTTGGGCTTGGCTTTAAGCGCCATCTTTACTACGTTACAAACGATGATATTTTTTCAAACGGTTTTGTTTCAAAGCTCATCAGCTTTCTTGTGCGCCCGATTCCAATTAAAAAGGGCACGTCTGACGTAAAGGCGGTTATGGACTGCATGCGTGTTGCTAAGGAGGGGGGCTCAATTGCCATTTTCCCAGAGGGCAACCGCACGTATAGCGGAAGGACGGGAGCGATAAAGGACACAATTGCTCCGTTTGCAAAATCACTGAGGCTTCCTATCGCCATATTCCACATAAATGGCGGCTACGGCGTTCAGCCGAGATGGAGCGATAAGACACGCGGCGGAAAAATGACGGCGGGAGTGTCTGAAATTATCGAATATGACGACTACAAAAATCTTTCCGACAGCGAGCTTTACGATTTAATTTGTAAGAAGCTCTACATTGACGAAGGCAAGGTTGACATTGAATATCCGTCCAAAAAAAGTGCGGAGTACCTTGAAAGAGCAATGTACTACTGCCCCACCTGCGGCATTGGCAAATGGATGAGCGAGGGTGAGCAGGCTTGGTGCGAAAAATGCGGCACAAAAATCAAGTACCTGCCAACAAAGGAGCTTGAATGTGTATCGGGTAATTTCCCCTACCGCTTTATGACTGAGTGGTATGATGCGCAGGAAAGCTTTATAAAAAGCATCAACCCCGAGAATTATTTTGACACGCCTCTGTTCTCTGACACGGTAAGCTATTTTGAGGTTATCCCGTGCAAAAAGAAAATCCCGCTTGGCGAAAACGTCAAATTCAGCGCGTTTGGCGACCGCTTTGAAATAGACCTTGGCGAGCGCAAGGAGGTATTCCCTTACAGCGATATTACCGCCGCGGGGGTTCTTGGCAGAAATAAAATGAATTTCTACGCGCAAAAGAGGATTTTCCAAATAAGGTATGACAAGCATTTCAATGCTTTAAAATACGTAAACATTTATTATCACGCACACAACATTTTGAAAGGAGATACAAATGGATTTCTCGGGCTCTAACGTATGGGGAATTGTAACCCTTGCCGCAGTCTTGTTGCTTGCTCTGCTGCTTGCAAACGTTTTCAAAAGAAAAATTCCCTTTATAAGAAAATCTCTCATTCCAACATCGGTTTTAGCAGGTATTATTATTCTTATAGTATCCTCGATATACACAATTGCCACAAAGGGTGACTATCTCTTTGAGCTTGGCTTCTTCGGCTCTCCGTCTAAAAACGTGGGAGAAATTGTTGACGCAACGGAGAACCTTAACAAAAACGATATCGCAACAACGGGTCTTGAGCTACTCGAAATGATCACCTATCACTCTCTTGCACTCGGCTTTATTGCAACCGCCTTCAAGCCCGCGCAGGGCAAGCTTTCCAAAAAGCGCAGCGGTGAGGTTTTCAACTCGGGCATTACAACCGTTTCAACCTACCTTCTCCAAGCGATTTTGGGTATAGCAATTACAATGGTTGCTTGCCTTTTCATCCCCGGTCTTACAAATTATGCGGGCATTATTCTCTGCTTTGGCTTCGGTCAAGGCACGGGTCAAGCACTCAACTTTGGCAACACGTATCAAAACATTAACAACTCCAATCCCGATGCGCCAAACTACCTCCCTGGTGCTGAGGCGCTTGCAAACGGCTCGGACTTCGGTCTTTCAATAGCATCCCTCGGCTTTATCTCGGCGGCTATCGGCGGCGTTATTTACTTGAATATTGCAAGACGCAGACGCGAAAAGAAGCAGAAGGACGTTGACCTTGGCGAAACGATGACAATTGAGAGCGTGCAGTCCTCGGACGAATTACCGATGGAGTCCTCGGGTGTTGACAAGCTAACTCTTCAAATCGCTCTTGTTATCGGCTCATACTTTATCGCATACGGTATTCTCTATCTTCTTGGTGAGCTTATCCCGGGAATAAAGAGTACAATCTACGGCTTCAACTTCCTCGTTGGCGTTTTAGTTGCTACCGTTGTTTGCGCGATACTTCGCTTCTTCAGAAAAAAGAACATTATAAAGCACGAATTTATAAATCCGTTCCTTATGAAGCGTATTGCGGGCTTCTGCTTTGACATTATGATTATTGCGGGTATGGCGGCAATAAGACCCGACACGCTCGGCAAATATTGGCACGTGCTTCTCGTTATAGCTGTTATCGGCGCAGTGGCTACCTTCTTCTACCTCAAGCTTATTTCAAAGAAGCTTTTCCCCGAATACGCCGACGAGCAATTCTTGGCAACCTTCGGTATGCTCACGGGTACTGCCTCAACGGGCATTATCTTACTCCGTGAATGGGACCCCAAGTTCAAAACACCTGCGGCTGACAACTTAGTTTACCAAAACTTCCCCGCTATCGTATTCGGTCTTCCGATTATGCTCCTTGCCGCGGCTAAGGTGATTGCGGTTCATCCTTACATCGTATTCGGAATTATAATCTTGCTCTTCATAGTGCTAAATATAATTCTTTTCCGTTCATTTATATTTAGAAAAAGGAAGAAAGCAAATAAAAAATAAATACGCAAAATTAATAATTAAAAACCTCGTCCGCTTGGGACGAGGTTTTTATTTTACATTTGTGATAGATACTTATTCACGCTCGAAAGCTTTACGCAGAGGGTGAAAAGCTCAGTTGCCAAAATGAGGTCGGAAAGCGGTGGGTAGGACGGTGCAATTCTGATATTGGAATCGTGCGGGTCCTTGCCGTAGGGGTAGGTTGCGCCTGCGCTTGTCATAATAACGCCTGCCTTTTTGCATTTTGCAACGATGTCCTTCGCGCAGCCCTCAAGGGAGTCGAAGGAGATGAAGTAGCCGCCCTTTGGCTCCGTCCACGTGCCGATGCCAAGCTCACCAAGCTCTCTTTGAAGAATCTCGATAACCGCCTCAAACTTCGGACGTAAAATATCCGCGTGGCGTTTCATATGCTCTATCATACCGTGAATATCACCGAAGAATCTGACGTGGCGAAGCTGATTAACCTTATCGTGACCTATTGTTTGAACGGTTAACTGCTCCTTGATATCGTCGAGGTTGTTGTGCGATGATGCAAGCGCGGCAATACCCGAGCCCGGGAAGCTGATTTTTGAGGTTGAAGCAAATTTGTAAACGAGGTCGGGGTTACCTGCTCTTTTACATTCTGCCAAAATCTCAACCAGGTGGTCCTGCTCATCCTCGTAAAGATGGTGAATTGTATATGCGTTGTCCCAATAAATTCTGAAATCCTTAGCCGCGGGCTTTAAGCGCGCAAAGCGGCGCACGGTAAGGTCGGAATAGGAATAGCCCTGCGGATTTGAGTACTTTGGAACGCACCAAATACCCTTGATTGAGTCGTCACTTGCGACAAGCTCCTCAACCATATCCATATCGGGACCGTCCTTTGTCATTGGAATGTTTATCATTTCGATGCCGAAATATTCGGTAATTTTAAAGTGTCTGTCATAGCCGGGAACAGGGCAAAGGAATTTAACCTTGTCAAGCTTTGCCCAAGGGGTCGAGCCCATAACGCCGTGTGTCATTGAGCGCGCGATTGTATCGTACATTACGTTAAGGCTTGAGTTGCCATAGATGATGATTTGGTCATACGGAACCTCCATCATATCGGCAAGAAGCTCCTGCGCCTCCTTGATACCGTCGAGCACGCCGTAGTTACGGCAGTCTGTTCCGTCCTCACAGGTGAGGTCGCTATTCGCGCAAAGCACATCCATCATACCCATTGAAAGGTTAAGCTGCTCAACGCACGGCTTTCCGCGCGCCATATTGAGCTTTAAATCCTTTGCTTGGTATTCTCTGTATTTGGCTTCAAGCTCCTTTTTGAGCGCTTGAAGCTCTTCTTTTGTAAGTTCGCTATATTTTTTCATATTTTTTTCCTTTCGTAAGGAGATTAAACGGACAGTCGAGGACGCCTGTCCCTACAAGGGCTGTCCTATATCATATTGAGATTCAAGAAGCAAGTTAGGCAAGGCGCATCCTTCAGTAATTCACTTCACCTTGGAGGTTTAGAGCCAAGTTAGGCAAGGCGCACCGCAGCTTGAGGGCGATAGCGTACTTAGGCGTACGCTGAGGTCACAAGCGAGGAGCAACGCAGAATAACGCCGGCTATCAAGCTCCAACTAAAATTCGGCGGAGCCGGTTGTTCTCGGGTAAGACTCAACGTCACGAATGTTAGCCACGCCTGTGATATACATAATAAGACGCTCAAAGCCGAGACCGAAGCCTGCGTGCTTTGTTCCGCCGTACTTACGAAGCTCGAGATACCACCAGTAGTCCTCTTCCTTGAGGTTGAATTTTTCCATTGCGCGAAGAAGGTAGTCAAGACGCTCCTCTCTTTGAGAGCCGCCGATAAGCTCACCAACGCCCGGAACTAACATATCCATTGCGGCAACGGTTTTTCCATCGTCATTCAGACGCATATAGAATGCCTTGATGTCAGCGGGATAGTCGGTAACGAACACGGGCTTACCAAAGACCTCCTCGGTGATGTATCTTTCATGCTCGGTTTGAAGGTCAATGCCCCATTTTACAGGATACTCAAACTTCTTGCCGCTCTTTTCAAGAATTTCAATTGCCTCGGTGTAGGTCACGTGGCCAAAATCGTTTGAAATGAGGTTATTTAGACGGTTAAGTAGTGTTGTGTCAACGAACTTGTTAAAGAATTCAAGCTCGGCAGGACACTCCTGCATAACGTACTTAACAACGTATTTAATCATATCCTCGGCAAGACGCATATCGTCTTTAAGGTCTGCAAATGCAATTTCGGGCTCCATCATCCAGAACTCAGCCGCGTGGCGCGCTGTATTGGAGCGCTCTGCACGGAAGGTCGGGCCGAAGGTATATACGTTTGCAAACGCCATAGCATATGTTTCTGCGCTTAACTGACCTGAAACGGTTAGGTTAACACTCTTTCCGAAGAAGTCCTTTGAAAAGTCGATTTTACCGTCCTCTGTCCTTGGCAAATTGTCAAGATCAAGAGTTGTTAAGCGGAACATTTCGCCCGCGCCCTCACAGTCACTTCCTGTGATAATAGGTGTGTGAACGTAAACAAAGTTTCTTTCATTAAAGAATTTATGAATTGCAAACGCAGCCACGGAGCGCACTCTGAACACTGCGCTGAAAAGGTTTGAGCGTGGGCGAAGGTGTGCAATTGTACGAAGGTATTCCAAGGTGTGTCTTTTCTTTTGAAGCGGATAATCGGGTGTTGACTGTCCCTCAACCTCAATCGTTTTCGCCTTGATTTCAAACGGCTGCTTTGCCTCGGGAGTGAGCACGAGTGTGCCGCAAACGATAAGAGATGCGCCAACGTTTTGCTTTGCTATCTCTTGATAGTTTTCAAGAAGCTCTGCCTCGAAAACAACCTGAAGGTTTGTAAAATAGCTACCGTCATTTAACTCGATAAAGCCGAATGCGTTGCTTGAGCGAATCGTTCTTGCCCAGCCGCAAACGGTGATTTCCTTATTTGCAAAATTTTCGGGATTTTGAAAAATCTCTTTTACAGTTGTCCTTAACATTTTTCCCTCTTTCTAACGGGCGCGCGCCCATTAAATAAATAAAATATTCATTATTATATCACTATAAATTCAGTTTTACAATAGTTTTATATTATTTTTTCCAAAATTCGATAACTTGGTTAAGTAAATCGCGTGCGTTATCAATATATTTTATGTGCTTCCAGTACTCGGGGAAGATGGAAAAATACTCGGGAGTTGCAAAGCGGTCGTCAACCAGCACGACAACGCCCTTTTCGTCCTCGCTCCTGATTACTCTGCCTGCCGCCTGTGTAACCTTAATCATACCAGGGTAGGTGTACGCATAGGCGTAGCCAGTTTCTCTCGTTTTATCGTAATATTCCTTTATGATGTTTTGCTCACTTGAAATTGTCGGGAGTCCTACGCCGACAATGATAGCGCCGATTAATCGCTCTCCGCGCAAATCAATTCCCTCCGAAAAGCTGCCGCCAAGGACGCAAAAACCGACAAGGGTTCCCTCCTTTTTGGCATCAAAGCTATCAAAGAACTCAATTTTTGAGCGCTCTGACATACTTCTTTTTTGGCAGGTGACGTTGATTTTCGGATATTTTTTCACAAAAATCTCCTTGACCTCCTCAAGGTATGCATATGACGGGAAATATACGATATAGTTGCCCGCCTTTCCCTCAACCGAGGCGCGGATTACGTTTGCAACGGCTGTCGCGCTCTTTTTTCTATCCTCATAGCGCGTTGATACGGTTTTGACGCCGACCAAACAAAGCTTATTCTTATCAAACGGCGATTTCAGACACAGGGTCGGTGATTTTGCGCATCCGAGCACGTCCGCAAAGTACTCAAGCGGAGTTAACGTGGCGGAGAAAAGGATGCTCGACGCGCCCTTTTTCATACGCTCATCAAGCAAGTAAGACGGGTCAAGGCACATAAGACGGAGCTTGACATCGTCGCCTATGGCTTCTATATACATAGTAAAGTGCTTGTCAAATATTTCGGACACGGAAACGAGCTTTTTTACATCAATATAGGTCGAATACAGCTCGTCATCATCCGTTTCGCGCGAAAAATGCTTTTTTATTCCTGCAAGCAAGCTCAAAAACGGCGCGGTTAAGTCCTCGTCAATTTGCGAATTTATGTAAAATCCGCACACTTCCCCCTCTATTTCTTGCTTTTCGGCCATTGCAAGCTCGTAATAAAGGTCGAAGCGGTTTAAGACCTCAGCAAGTGGCTCACCGAGAAATTTGTCACCCGAATATCTATCGGAAAGTGCGATAAACTGTGAGCGCGAAAGGGTGACGGAATACATTTCCCTTGCTCTGTCGGGCAGGTTGTGTGCCTCGTCAATCAAGAAAATATTCTTCGCTCCGTCGGGAAATTCAAAATAGCGTCTTAGGTACGCATTAAGGTCAAAAAGGTAGTTATAGTCGCAAACGACAAGCTCGCACCACTCGGAAAGCTCTAAAGAAAGCTCGTAGGCGCAAACTGCATATTTTTCGCTAACCTTATCTATAATTTCCTTTGTGTAGGTTCTGTAATTCTCAAGCAGCTCCAAAAGAGCGTCGTTTATTCTGTCGTAGTAGCCGCGCGTCACCCGGCAATGCTTGGGGTCGCATTTGCGGCGCTGGCAAGGGCGGAAGCTGACACAGCATTTGTCCTTTGACGAAATATGAATTGCGCGCATTGATGGAATTTGGTCACGCATTATATCAATTGCGCCAAGTGCGGAAAGTGCTGTGGTTGTTTTGCCCGTGAAGTAGAAAATCTTGTCGGCAAAGCCCTGACCAAAGGATTTAAGCGACGGGTACAGCGTTGCCATTGTTTTGCCCGTGCCTGTGGGTGCTTCGGCAACTAATCTTTTATGCGCGTGGATTGACTTAAAGACTTCAACGATTAGCTCGCGCTGACCCTCACGTGCGCCGCCCTTAAAGGGGAACGAAAGCGCACTTAATTCGCCAAGGAGCTTCGTCTTTTTTTCCTTAACTATTTTTGCAAACGGGGTAAAAAGCTTAATTGCTCTTTCGTACTCGCAAAGCAGCTCGTCGCGCGTTGCTTCCTTTGTAAGCTCCCTTGCTTCGTCTGTGCCGTCACGGAAAAAGCTGACGTTTATCTTTACGCTTGCTTGCTTCGATTTTTCGCACATTATATATGCGGCAAGAAGCGCTGATTTTATCGAAACCTCAAGCTCGCCATTCTCGATGTCGTCAAGGCGGTACGGAACGGAACGAACCGCGTCAATTGCGTAGCCACTCTCATCATCTCTTACATTTTCGGGATAAGTGAAAATTGTGATTTTAACGCCGTCAGAGATTGTGGTAAAGGTGTAGGCGTCGGTAATATTTGGGGCTTTTTCGTGAATACGGTGGCTAACTATCGCACCGCCGTTTTTGTTGCCCGCGACCATACGTGTGTTTATATCGCCGCCGCGGTAAACGTACCCGGCTAAGTCATTTACATTAATATAAACGCAATCCGTTTCAATATCGTAAATACACTTCATTTCCTACTCCTTTCCCTTGACTTTTATATATTTTTGTTGTATAATTTTCTTACATTAATTATAAAGAGGTGCTTTTATGATTATAGACCAAAAGAAAACAACTCTTGCATATAGATGCCCTCACTGTGGGGCGGTGCCAACGTCGATGGTTGGCGCGTTTTCCTTAAGCGGAAATCTTTTCAAGCTGAAATGCTCGTGCGGTGAGAGCTTTCTTACCGTTGAAAAAACCGACGGCGATAAGCTCCGTTTGACTGTACCTTGCGTGGTTTGTCCAAAGCCACACTCGTACATAATTTCAAATAACGTATTTTTCGGCAGCGATATATTTGTAATCCCCTGTGCCCTCTCGGGTGTTGACATTTGCTTTATCGGCAAGGAACGCGCGGTGGCTGATGCGGTGCTTCGCTCAAACGAGGAGATAATGAAATCACTCGGTGAGGCGGGCATTGACGAGTTTAAGGACGAGGCAAAAAACGACTACGACCCTGCGCTTTTCGATATGGTCAGCTACGTTATCAGCGACCTACACGACGAGGGCAAAATTTACTGCGGCTGTGAAAACGGCGATGGTGAATATCTTGCCACAATAGACCAAGGAACGGTACGCGTGGAATGTAAAAAATGCGGTGCTTCCGTGTCTTTAGAGCTACGCGACAGCGATGCAGCGCATGAATTTTTGGGTAAGACTGAATTGCACCTGAAATAACGCCTAAGGAAGTCAGATTAAGAGAGCATCTTTATGATGCTTTCTTTTTTTCGGTAACATTCTTGTTTTTTCGACATAGTATATAGCAGAGGGGCATGAGCCACTCAAATTTATATAAAGGAAGACTTCATATGGAGTGCCACGGTAATAATATGAACAACTGTCTTTGCAATCTCTTTGACAACGAAACTATTTGGATTATAGTACTTGCAGTTATCGTACTTTGTTGCTGCTGCCATTAATCTAATTTTGGCGGTTTAGACACTTTTACAAGTGAACCCCCAAACCTCATTTTTCGGTTCGGGGAACCCCTTGACGAGAACCCCAAACCTCATTCTTCGGTTCGGGGAACCCCTTGACGAGAACCCCAAACCTCATTCTTCGGTTTGAGGACCCCTTGATAAAAAACCCACAAGCTTAAGAGTTTGTGGGTTTTTTCTTTTATTATAAATTATTCAGCTGCTTCTTCAGCTACTGCTTCCTCAGCTACTGCTTCTTCAGCTGCTTCTGCAACCTCCTCGGCAGCCTCTTCAGCTTCCTCATTTTCGAGGAGCGCTCTTGAAGAAAGTGAAACCTTGTGGTTTTCTTCATCAATGCCAACAATCTTAGCAGCTAAAACGTCACCAACCTTGAGTACGTTTGCAACTGAGTCAATCTTCTTGTCAGCAATTTGACTGATGTGGATAAGGCCGTCAACGCCGGGAACTATCTGAGCAAATGCACCGAAGGTTGTGATGCCAACAATCTTAACCTCGGCAACGTCGCCCTCTGCATACTGTGACTTAAAGATGTTCCAAGGATTTTGGTCATCTGTCTTGTGGCCAAGAGAGATTTTGCCGTTTTCCTTGTCAAGTGCTTTTACAAATACTGTGAGCTTGTCACCAACATTAACAACCTCGCTTGGGTGCTTTAAGCGTTTCCAAGAAAGCTCGGTGATATGTACAAGACCGTCAACAGCGCCAAGGTCAACGAATGCGCCGTAGCTTGTAAGGGACTTAACTGTACCTTCAAATACCATACCCTCTTCAAGAGATGCCCAGAACGCTTCCTTCTCTGCCTTCTTCTTTTCGCGAAGAATTGCCTTGATTGAAGCAATTGCCTTCTTCTTATCGTCCTTGATTTCAACAACCTTAACCTCTTGAGTTGTTCCAACCAAAACGCTCATATCGCCATCCTTAGCGATGCCTGTCATTGAAGCAGGGATAAATACTCTAACGCCGTCGATATTAGCTACAACGCCGCCCTTTGTTGCTTCTGTAATCTTTGCGTTAACTGTCTCGCCGCTTGCTTGATAGTCAACGATCTTTTGCCAGTTCTTAACACCGTCAATCTTCTTCTTTGAAAGGATTGCAATGCCGTCTCTGTCGCTAACACTAACAACAGATGCGTCTACTGCGTCGCCGATTTTGAAAAGGTCAGACAGCTTTTCGTCATTTGAGTCGGTAATTTGGTCACGTGTGATAACACCTGTAACCTTGGTGCCGAGGTCAAGACGGATTTCGTTTTCGGAAATCGACATAACTGTACCGGTAACTGTTGCTCCTGTGTATATTTTTACCTTTGCACCGTTCTCGCATTCTTTAGCGAAAAGCTCAGCAAAGTTTTCTTCCATCATAATTTCGCTCATTGTTTCTTTTACCTCCATTATTAAACTGTCGGGGGTGGAAGCCCCAGCAGTTATGCTAATATTTTTTGCGCCACTGATTTTGTCAAGCTGAATATTGTCCTTTGTTTGAATCCAAAACGTTTTTTCACAAAACGCACCGCACACCTGTGCGAGCTTTGAGGTGTTTGAGCTGTCCCTGCCACCTATAACGAAAACAACGTCGGAATCCTTTGCTAAGGAAGCGGCTTCTTCTTGTCTTTTTTCAGTAACACTACATATTGTATCAAAAATTTTTGCATTTGTACAGTAGTTTTTAAGAATTTTTTGACATTTTTCCCACATTGTTAGCTTTTGAGTAGTTTGCGCCGCCATATTGATAGTATTTTTTGTACTATTTTCGCTGTTTAAGTACTTTTCAAGCTCTTCTTCGTTTGGAAAAACCTCACATTTGTTTTTTACGTAGCTGACAATTGACTCAACCTCGGGGTGCTCCCTTTGACCTATCACCACGAAAATTTCATCCTCGCCCGAGTTTTCCTCGGCAATTTTGTGAATCTTCTTTACGTATGGGCAGGTTGTGTCAACAACGGTGAAGTTAGGTGATTTTTTTGCGTACCCGTCGAGCTTTTCTTGCAGCTCCTTAACTATGCCGTGAGTTCTTATAACGACCGTCACGCTCTTTCCCGAAAGTGATTTTTCAAAATAGCTGTCAATATCGTCACCGCTTATTTCCAAAACGCCGTTTTGCTTCAGATACTCGCTATACTGCTCGTTGTGAATCAGCTTGCCGAGCGTACAGATAATATCGTTTTCCGTTTTTTTGGCAATCAGCTCCTCAAGCGTATCCGTGGCGCGGCGCACGCCGAAGCAGAAGCCCGCATTTTTTGCAACTCTAATCATTTTTGCTTGTGCATCTTTCTGTTAATTTCTTCAAGAATTTGCGCGGTCCTTTCAGGTGGGAGTGGCTTTCTTTCAATTTCGTTGTTCATCTTGCAAACCTGACTAAAGGCAAGATTAGTTATAGCCTTATGCTTTTCCATACCCGTAAGCTCGGGAAACTCAAGCTTCTCGGGTGGCAAATATTCACCAATTACAATCTCGGTTTTTCTGAAAACGCCCATTTTATTGCGCTTGGTTCTGACACAGACAGGCAAAATGCCAACGCCTGCACGTGCGGCAATAACGCCGATGCCATCCTTAGGCTCAGTTAAGGCAGGATCAATATAGGAGCATCTTGTGCCCTGTGGGAAAACGCCGACACAGCCGCCGTTTTTTAGAATTTCAATCGTTTTCTTAATAGCGCCGATATCGTTACCGCCGCGGTTAACAGGGTACGCGCCCATTAATTTTGCAACGCCGCGAAGGAACGGAGTTTTGAAAACCTCGCGCTTTGCCATAAAGTGAATTTGCGGCTTCAAGGCAAGACCTATCGGCACAACGTCAAAGAAGTGCGCGTGGTTCGAGCAAACGATATACGGTGTGCCCATCGGCGGTTGATTTTCGCGGTTGACGTACTTAATACGGAAAACTATTCTGAAAACCCAACCGAGAATCGCCTTTATAAAGTTGTATCTTTTCATAGCTGCACCTTCGATTTGATAATTTCAATGGCGGCGTCAACCGTGCCGTCGATATCAAGCGACGAGTTATCAAGCATAACCGCGTCATCTGCGGGAATTGCTGGGGCGGTCTTTCTTGTCGAGTCGTTGTGGTCACGGAGCTTTATGTCCTCAAGCACGCCCTCATACGTGCAATTTTCACCCTTGGCAATAAGCTCCTTATATCTTCTTTCGGCTCTTGCCTCGGGGGATGCAAACATAAAAATTTTAACCTCGGCATCGGGCAAAATTACCGTGCCGATGTCGCGCCCGTCCATAACAACGCTGTTTTCGCGTGCTATTTTTCTTTGAGTTTCGAGCAAGAACGCGCGCACCTCGGGAATTGCGGAAACGCTTGATGCGTACATTGCAATCTCGCCTGTTCTTATAGTGTCGCCAACATTAACACCGTTCAAGGTGACTATCTGCTCGCCGTTTATAAATTCCATACCGAGGGTAATTTC
Source organism: Clostridia bacterium (assembly GCA_017625935.1). GTDB lineage: Bacteria > Bacillota > Clostridia > Oscillospirales > CAG-272 > RGIG2000. The sequence goes on along the minus strand of JAGALA010000030.1, from coordinate 68,663 downwards.
GGGAAGCAGCTCCTTTATGCGCTCCGTGTCGTACATACCGACTCCTCTCAGCTTTGCGTGAAGCCCTATTGTGCGGTAAAGCGCGCCTGTATCAACGTAAATTATTCCGAGCTTTTTTGCAAGCGCCCTTGCAACTGTGCTTTTGCCTGCACCGCTTGGTCCGTCAAGTGCAATTTTCATATAAATACCTCCGGTAATAAATTGATGCTACGCATCATGAATTGAACCTATGGTTCATGAATTGTCCTTACGGACATGAATTGACACAAAGTGTCATAAATTGAAGCGAAGCTTCGTGAATTGTGCTATGCATCATGAATTGAACCTATGGTTCATGAATTGTCCTTACGGACATGAATTGACACAAAGTGTCATAAATTGAAGCAAAGCTTCATAAATTGTTGCTTTGCAACATTTTTATTTATGTTCTGCGGAATCAGCTGTTTTAATGGATGTGATAAGCAATATTCGTAGCTTATTGCATTTAGCTTTAAGTCCCTTATGCTCAAAATCCTTAATCCAACCGGCTTCCTTGAAAACATCCATCCAATATTCTGTTTCGTAGCACTCCTTTAGCGCTATACGGAACTTATTTATAAAGTCAGCTCTGCTGCTGGCATAATTTCCTTCATGAATATTTGCACCGATGCTCGTGCCGGCCCTCAAAAGTTGGTCATAAAGCAAATTTCCACTTCTCTTTTTTATTTCCACACACAGATTTATGATATCTATGGCAAATTGCTTAGAAAGTGTAATCAAAGCATTATCTTTCATTATTAACTCCTTTTGATGCAAATTCATCCGCATTTTATAGCTCACAGAGTCATTTCATGTCCAAAGGACAATTCATGTGCTTTAGCACAATTCATGCCTGAAAGGTAATTCATGAAGCTCTGCTTCAATTTATGTGCCGCTCTCAGCGGCACTTTTGCCTGCAAGCGCGCCTGTTGAAAAGGCGATTTGCAAATTGTAGCCGCCTGTGTAGGCATCTACGTCTATGACCTCACCTGCAAAATAGAGCCCTTTGACAATTTTCGACTCCATTGTTGAGGGGTTGATTTCACTTGTTTTGACTCCGCCCTGAGTTACAATTGCCTCGTTTAGGGGACGGAAGCCCTTTATATCAATGGAGAGTGATTTTAAGGTATCAACCAAGCGCGCGCGTGCTTCCTTGGTGATGGCGTTTACCTTTGTGCTTGGCGCAATACCTGTTTTTTTGACAATATACGGAATGATTTTTGCAGGAAGCAATCCGCCAAGAGAATTTGCAAAGTCTCGGTTTAGCTGCTTTGAAAAGTCGCTGAGCACTCGGTTATCGAGCGTTTGGCGGTCAAGCGCGGGCTTAAAATCAATAAGCGCGGTATATTTTGCGCGTGACATATTTTTCATATGGCAGGAAGCAGATAGTACAAGTGGTCCACTCATACCAAAGTGGGTAAAGAGCATCTCTCCCATCTCCTCGAAAACTATCTTGCCGTTTTCGTTATTTCGTATTTTTAAGGTTACGTTTTTAAGGGAAAGACCCATAATTTCAGACACGTCCTCGACTGTTTCTACGGGAACGAGTGATGGAACGAGTGAGACAATTTCATGCCCGAGCGCTTTTGCAAAGCGGTAGCCGTCACCGTCGGAGCCTGTGCCTGTGTAGGATGCGCCGCCTGTTGCAACGATAACCGCGTCAAAGCTATATTCAGCGCGTGAGGTTTTAAGGCCTGTGACTGTGCCGCCATTTGTGAAAATTTCAAGCACCTTTTCATTTTTCACGGTCACGCCGTAATCGTAAAGCGTTTTTTTGAGCGCGTTTACAATATCGTGTGCGTTGTCCGAAACGGGGAAAACACGCCTGCCCCTCTCGGTTTTGAGGGGAACGCCTGCGTTTTCAAAAAAGGCTTTCGTGTCCTCGGTGTTAAAGTTGCCTATCGAGGCGTACAAAAATTTAGGGTTTGAAATTACGTTTTTCAAAAACTCCTGTGTGTCGCAGTCGTTTGTGACGTTGCACCTGCCCTTGCCCGTTATTGAAATTTTTTTGCCAAGGCGGTCATTTTTTTCAAAAAGAGTCACCGATGCACCGCCCAGTATACCGTATATTGCAGCCATCATGCCTGCCGCACCGCCACCTATAATGGCAATTTTCTTTTGCTCGTACATTGTGCTCTCCTTTCGATTTTACTATGTTAATCTAAAATCAAACTAAATTTTCCTTTATTTTCTATTCTATTTGTTAAATTCTAAGACGTAAGAAGCAAGAAAGACAAGGCGCACCGCAACTTGAGGACGATAGCGTACTTAGGCGTACGCTGAGGTCGCAAGTGAGGAGCAACAATGTATTTCGCCGCTTATTGCGCCTTAGAGAAGTCCTTTTTCCTTCTTATAGGCAATATATTCCTCATAAGTTCCGCTGTAATCGTAAATACCGTCTTCCTTAATTTCGATAATGCGGTTGGCAACGGTGTTTATCGTTTCGTAGTCGTGGGAATAGAATAAAATGTTGCCCTTGAAGTCGGAAAGGCCGTTGTTTACTGCGGTGATGGATTCAAGATCCAAGTGGTTTGTCGGCTGGTCGAGGAGCAAGAAGTTTGAGCCGAAAAGCATCATACGCGAGAACATACATCTCGCCTTTTCTCCACCCGATAAAACGTTTACGGGCTTAAAAATTGAGTCACCCGAGAAAAGCATTCTGCCAAGGAAGCCGCGAAGGTAGGTTTCCGTTTGGTCCTTTGAATATCTTCTCATCCAATCAAGGATTGACTCGGTGCAGCCGTCAAAATAGTCAATATTGTCCTTCGGGAAATATGATTTTGAAATACTGATTCCCCACTTAAAGGAGCCTGAGTCTGCCTCGTCCTCCTCCATTAAAACCTTAAACAGCGCGGTAATTGCCATTTCGTTTCCAAGGAGTGCGATTTTTTCGCCCTTAGCCGCGGTAAACGATACGTTTTTGAAAAGTGAAACGCCGTTTTCGCTCTTTGAAAGGTCGGTAACTGTCAAGATATCCTTGCCTGCCTCTCTATCCATATCGAAGCCGATGAAGGGATAGCGGCGGCTCGATGCGGGAAGCTCCTCAACGGTTAACTTGTCAAGCAGCTTACGGCGCGAGGTTGCCTGTCTTGATTTTGATTTATTTGCAGAGAAGCGGGAGATGAAGCTTTGAAGCTCCTTGATTTTTTCCTCATTCCTCTTGTTTTGTTGCTTAATCATACGCTGAATTAATTGGCTTGACTCATACCAAAACTCGTAGTTACCAACGTACATCTTAATTCCTGTAAAGTCGATATCAACGATATTTGTGCAAACGTCATTTAAGAAGTGACGGTCGTGCGATACGACAAGGACTGTGCCGAAATAGTCGGAAAGGAAGTCCTCAAGCCAGGTGATAGCGTCAATGTCAAGACCGTTTGTAGGCTCGTCCAAAAGAATAATGTCGGGGTTGCCGAAAAGCGCTTGGGCAAGAAGCACCTTAACCTTTTCGCTTTCCTTTAGATTAGCCATTTGCTCATAAAGAAGCCCCTCATCAAGTCCAAGTCCTTGGATGAGCTTTGAGGCATCGCTCTCTGCCTCCCAGCCGTTAAGCTCGGCAAACTCGCCCTCAAGCTCGGATGCCAAAATGCCGTCCGCCTCGGAAAAATCCTCCTTCATATAAAGGGCGTCCTTCTCCTTCATAATCTTATAAAGGCGCTCGTTACCCATAATTACCGTATCTAAAACGGAAAACTCGTCAAATTCAAAGTGGTTCTGCTTTAAAACGCTCATTCTGACCGTGTCGGGGATTGTAACCTCGCCCTTTGTCGGCTCAAGCTCACGGCAAAGAATGCGCAAAAACGTACTTTTTCCCGCGCCGTTTGCACCGATAACGCCGTAGCAGTTGCCAGGTGTGAATTTCAAGTTTACGTCCTTGAAAAGAAGCTGACCGCCAAAGTTGAAGGATAAATTGTTAACTGTAATCATTTTCTACCTCGTGTCTATATAGTACCCATATGTGGGCGCACATCTTTTTTATTATAACATAATATAGCGCGTATTTCAAGTATTGTATAAACAAAAAAGAGCGAAAGATAAATTCTCTCGCCCTTGAAGTTATTATAGCTTATTTTTCAGCCGCGCCCTCAGCTTTGAGCTTTTCTTAAAGAAAACGAGCGAGAGCTTATAAAGCGTGGGGTTAAAGCGGAGCCTGTTTTTAAGTGACATCTTGCGCTTTGGCACATAAAAATCCGCTCTTGATTTTTTATTTACGGTGATTTTTCCGTTTTCGAGTAAATATTCAACGTATGAGTCCGTGTGGCGGTTTCCTTTTTTATATCGAATATTTTTTGTGCCGTTTTGCCAAAGAGAAAGGAGCGCCTCATCGATTTTATCAAAGTTGTCGCCTAAGTAAATTTTGTGAAAATACGACACTGAGTCCTCTTTTTTGGCAATTTCAAGCTCGTTTTGCTTGTATTTTTCAAGAATGTAATCGTATAGAATTGTGTAGCCGTTTTCGCGCGCTACGGTATAGTGATACCTTGCGCTTAAATCGCGCCAAGCATTAAGATAAGCAACAAGCTCATCTCTATTTGGGTGGGTGGAAAGCTCATTTTCCATAAAATCAAGCGTTTCGGTCATGCTCTTAATTTGCTTTTTCAGCTTGGAAGGACTACCCGCTCTTACTGCTTGTCCCTCGTGAATTCTGTAAAAATAGTAGCCCCTGTGGATGTTTTTGACTCTTTTTGCGTTTCTCCAAGCAAGGAAGTTTATTAATACGTCCTCACCGTAGGAGCTGTCGAGCTGAGCGCTTTTTTCAATTTGCTCCTTTGCGCTTTTAAGGAGCTGCGCGCGGTAAATTTTGTTCCACAACACAAAAAGCGAATGGTGCTTGCCCTCTCCCGAAAAGAAAAGCTTCAAAGCGTCGTCGCCAGAAGTGTCAATACTGTTTTTCACGGTTAAGTCGTTTTTGCAGTAATATTTTCTCTCGCCTGCGTGGTATGCCCAGTCGTTAATAACTATATCCGCACCGCTTTCATATGCGCAATCGAGCATTGGCGCGTAATAAAGAGACGATACTGTGTCGTCAGCATCGCAAAACGCGATATATTCGCCGCTTGACATTTCAATGCCGCCAAGGCGCGCCTTTAAGATTCCGCGGTTTTCGGTTTTTGTATATTTTGCGCCGAACTCAGACACCAAATCGCCGTAATCAATGCTTGAGCCGTCGTCAACTATGCAAATCTCGTATTCGCCCTCGTATTTATCAAGTGTTGAACGCACAATGCTCTTTAGCGAGGCGCGCAGATATTCCCTTGGTGTGTTGTATATACAAACTATAATTGACAGCTTCATTTTTGCGCCTCCTTGGTTGTTTTTTTAATTATAACATATTATTCCAAGCTTGTCAAATATACTTCCTTGACAATTATTTTCGCGTATGATATAATTTTTACGACAAGAATCGCCATTACCAAAGGAGGCAAACGATGTATAAGGCAACTGTACCGATTTTTTTGGCACCTAATAATGCTTATGCTCCTCACGCGGGAATTACTATAACCTCGCTTATGGAAAATTCCTCACGTGATTATTTTTACGAAATATACGTTTTGCATACGGATTTAAGCCTTGAAAATATTCATATTTTCGAGTCAATGAAATATGAAAATGCGCGCGTGAAGTGTTTTTCTATCGCTCGCTTTATCGAGAAGGAATTGAAGCTGATGTACACGAATTTCCATTTTTCAAAGGAAATGTTCTACAGAATTTTAATTCCCGAGATATTTACTCAGTTTGACAAAGCAATTTACCTTGACTCCGATATCTGCGTGCTCGGTGATATTTCCGAGCTTTACGAAAAGGAGCTTGGAGACTGTATTCTTGGCGGTGTGAATGATATTATGCACCAAAGGTCAAAAAGCTACGTCACGGGTGAGCTTGGGCTTGATGCGGATAAATATATAAATTCGGGCGTTTTGCTTATTAACTCAAAGCTTTTCAGAGAGGAAAAAATCAAGGACAAGCTTTTTGATGAGCTTAAGGTGCGCCAAAATCTCAGATACCCTGACCAAGACCTAATCAATATTGTTTGCGGTGGCAGAATTTTGCTCCTTGAGCGCAAATGGAACTTCATTTGGCATTATCTTTTAAAGAAAAGAGACCAATCGCTCAATCTTTTACCCGAGGAGCAGGAAAAATACGAAAAAGAATCAAAGGATATTAATATTCTTCACTTTACAAGCTCGGTAAAGCCGTGGAACAACAGACTGATTCCGCTTTCACAAAAATATTGGGACTACGTTGATAGGTGCGCATTTAAGGACAAAATAGTTACTGCATATAACAAGCTCCCAAGAAAAAATTACGTCACGCTTCATTTTGCCGATTTATGCGACGGATATCTTGAAATCACCGCGTCTCTTTGCACGATAGAGGGCGAAACACACGAAAACGTTGCGATTTTGGCAGGCGGTGAGGAGCGCGAGCTTAATTTCATCACCTCGCACAACGTTGATATTGGCGGAAAATATTTCTTCCGCTCCGTTTTCAAATTCAAAATTCCTTTCGATGAAATTGAAAACGACACAACACTTAATTTTTACAGCAAGGACACAGGCCTTAAATATTTGGTTGTTAGCTCTCCTGCCTTTGACGTTGATATTAACGCGGAGACGTACAGAAAAAAGGGTGACTATATTATTCACGCAAGGGGCGGTGCGGTGTTTTTCTCGCCATATTCAAGAGAAAAGCTTGGGGAGTGCAAAAAGCAATTCAAGAAAAGAGTACGCTTTTTGTGCCGCGAAAAGAAGGATGCTTACGCAAGGAAGGCAAGCCTCATCCGCTTCGTGCACAAGCTTGTTAAGCACTTTTTCAGAAAGGAAATTTGGCTCGTGTCCGACAGATGCGATTCAGCAGGCGACAACGGCGAGGTATTCTTTAAGTATCTTAAGAAAAACAAGGTTAAGGGTGTAAAGCCGTGCTTTGTTATAAACAAGGACAGCGCTGACTGCAAGCGCTTAAAGAAAATCGGCACGGTGCTCCATCCAAAGACGTGGAAGTACAAGCTTTACTATACCTTTGCAACGAAAAACATTTCATCTCAGCTTGAGTTTGACGTGATGAATCCCTTGTTCTGCCGTCCGTATCTTAAGGATATAATAGACGTTAAAAACGTATTTTTACAGCACGGCATAATCAAGGATGATTTATCGATGTGCTACAACCGCTTGGCGGACGACATGCATATTTTCGTCACCTCGGCGTACGGTGAATATAATTCAATTGCCTACAATGATGAATATCTTTGCGGTGAAAGAATAACGGCGCTCACGGGTTTGCCGCGCTTTGACAATCTTGTAAATGAAGCACAAAAGCTCATTTTCTTCCTGCCCACGTGGCGTAAGAGCGCACTTGCAAATATGCAAACGGGTGAGCTTGCAAGCGGCTTTACGGACAGCTCATATTTCAAGTTCTACAATGCACTTTTAAAGAACGAGCGACTTATTTCGGCGGCGAAGAAAAACGGCTACCGCCTTTGCTTCTACCCACACCATTTGATGAAGGAGTCAAACAAGTATTTCGGTGAGCTTGACGAGGTTTTTGTTAGCAGCGAGGGCTACACCTACAACGACGTATTTAAAAAGGGTGCGCTCCTTTTCACGGACTACTCCTCGACACAGTTTGACTTTGCTTATCTTAAAAAGCCGGTTGTTTACTGCCATTTTGACAAGGATGAATTTTTCTCCTCGCACTCATATAAGGCGGGCTACTTTGAATACGAGCGCGACGGCTTCGGCGAGGTGACCTACGACCTTGAGGGCGCGGTTGACACGCTCATTTCATATATGGAAAACGGCTGCCAAATGAAGGAAATATACAAAGCGCGCCACGATACCTTCTTTGCTTACGACGACAGGGGCAACTGCAAAAGGGTGCTTGATAAAATCCTTTCGCTTGACAAGTAAATTCAAAAAAATAGCGGACACTTTGACCGATTTGGGCAGAGTGTCCTCTTTTATATCTGAAATTTCCTTTTTTTGTAAAAAATATTGACAACGGGGCGCATGTTATGATAAAATAAAAGTACCGAAGGAGCTCGGTGAAAAATTAATATTTTACCGTGCGACAATAATTGCCATATGGCGTATTATTGCGCTTTTTTTATCAAACAATATGGCAAAATGCAAAGGAGGAATTATATGAGCAAAATTATTACTATCAGCCGTGAATTTGGAAGCGGAGGTAAATACATCGGTATTCTGACCGCGAAAAAGCTTGGTATCCCCTGCTATGACAGAGATATCATTGAAAAAATCGCCGAGGAGTCAGGCTTTGTTGACGATTTTATCAAGCGCGTAACGGAGTATGCGCCGTCAAAGAGCATTTTTGCTTATTCCTTCGTGGGCAGAGGTGCATCGGGCGAGTCAATTGAGGACAAGATTTTTGCAATTCAGGAAAAGGTTATTAAGGAGCTTGCAGACAAGGGACCTTGCGTTATAGTAGGACGCAGTGCGGACTATATTCTTCGCAATTACGATACGCTTGACGTTTTTATTTACGCACCGACCGCCGACAAGGTTAAAAGAACGATGAACTTTAAGGGCGTGAGCGAGCGCGAGGCGAAAAAGCTAATCAAGGAAACGGACAAAAAGCGCAGCATCAACTACAAGTACTACACAGGCAAGACCTGGGGTGAGCGCGAGAACTACACCGTTATGCTAAACTCCACCGAGCTTGGAATTGAAAAAACCGCTGAGTTTATTGCGGAGATTTACCGCAGGGAGACCGAAAAATAATCCTTCAAGCCCACATTTTTGTGGGCTTGATTTGTTACACGGTTGCAATGCACGTGATTTTATGATAAAATGTATATAGGAAGAAATTATACTAAGGCGGTGAGGATATGCGTAACACAAACAAAATGCAGAAAAAGGCGACAAATGCAATTATACGCTATCTATCGATAAATCAAAGTGCGACCCGCACAGAGCTAATTGAAGGGGCACTACTTACATACGGGCTTTCAAAAAGCGAGCTTGAAAATTTTTCTCCTAAAAGCAAGAGCAGCTTATTGCGCAGTTATCTTTCAACCGCGCTCAACAGCTTAATTATCAAGGGCGATATAAAGCGCGAGGGCGAAAGATATATGCTTGCAAAGGACGAGGTTGTCATTATCCGCGAGGATGAGTGTGAGGAGGAAATCCTTAAAATGCTTGAGTGCAACGCCTATACCAAGGAGGATATTTTCGAGAGGCTTGAAGAACACTTCGGCACAGACAAAACGCTCTCCTTGAAGGACGACTACTCACTCCGTACAATTGCGGGCGGTGTGCTTGCCTCTCTTGTTTCAAGCGACACACTTGAAATTGTCGGTTCAAAATACGCAAAAAAGCGCGAAAAATGCACAAAATTAGACACTCCCCTGCCTGAAAATGAATTTAAACCAATTTTCTTTAAGCAGCTTTTCCTCATGGGTGGCAGATTTTTCGAGAGCTTTGTTGCAAATCTTTTGGAGAAATATTACACACTTAAGGGGCAGATGGTTGTTTACTGCGATATAACGGGCGGAAGCGATGACGGCGGGATTGACGTTGTGCTTGAAACGGTTGACTACCTCGGCTTTGTCGAAAAATTTGCTGCACAGACAAAATGCAGAGACCGCGCGCACATAACCGAAAAAGAGGTGCGCGAGTTCTACGGGGCGATGATTGCATCGGGTGCAACACGCGGAATTTACGTAACCACTACATACTTTCACGAAAGTGCTGAGGATTTTATTGACTCCGTTTCTGACCTTGTGGGAATTGACGGACACAAGCTTTTCGAGCTTGTAAAAAAGACGGGTTACGGAATAAAGATAAGCTCAGGCGGTTACACTTTTGATACTACTATTTTTGCAGGATGAATTATGCTATACGGTAAAATTGAAGCAATTTTTAACAAAACGGTTTATTCACGCGCTGAGCGCATGCCATACGTTTTCCTCTTCTCAAAGGATGATTTTGAATGTCTTTGTGCACGCGAGTTTCCGATAAAATCTGCGCGCGGGCACACGCTTTTCGGCCGCTTTTACTACTACGGCACGCCGAAGGCCAACAGGCTGATTGTTTTTGACCACGGTATGTTTGGCGGACACTTAAGCTATATGCGCGAGATTGAGATGCTTTGTCAGGGCGGCTACCTCGTTTTTGCATACGACCATACGGGCTGTATGGAGTCGGGCGGTGGGGACACGGGCGGCTTTTCGGGCTCACTTTGCGACCTTGACGAGGTTATTTCCGTGCTTAAGAGGATTCCCGAGCTGAAGGACTACGAAATTTCTGTGGTTGGGCATAGCTGGGGTGCGTTTTCAACGCTTTGCATTACAAAATTTCACCCCGAGATAAAAAAGATTGTGCCAATTTCGGGCTTTATCTCCCCCAAGGACATTATCTATCAGCATCTTTCGGGGATTGCATCGATATTCAGGCGTCGCATTTACGAAAATGAGCTTGCGAAAAACCCCAAGTATATGAGCTGTAATGCCATTGAAATTCTTCGAAATAGCGACACGTGTGCGCTAATTATCCATTCTCCAAACGACCATATGGTAAAATACAAAAAGCATTTTGTAAAGCTAAAAAACGCGCTTGGGGACAAAGAAAATATTTCGTTTTTGACCGTGCCCGATGCTGACCATAACCCAACCTACACAAAAGAGGCGGTCAAGGCAAAGCGCGATTTTCAAGCAAAATTAAAGTGCGCACAAAAGAAAAACAAGCTTTCCACCACCGAGGAGTGCGAAGCGTTTGTTAATAGCCTTGATTGGTACAAAATCACCGAGCAAAACGAGGACGTTTGGAAAAGAATTTACGAATTTTTGGAAAATTGAACGGAGATAGCTTTCACAACTAAAAAACGAAAGCTATTTCACAATATTATCAAGTTATGCGGATGTGATACTACACCTCATCCGTCAGCAAAGCTGACACCTTCCCCTCCAAACAAAGGGGAAGGCGTTTTTGTTTTGCCAAACTAATAATATTTAAAATTTTTGCTTTCGTTTTTATTTCAAAATATGTTTTATAGCTTTGTCAACGCACAATGCTGTGTCGGAAGCAAGCATTGATATCGCGGTGTGCTCGCCCTCGGCGATTTCTCCGCTTAAGCCGTTTATATACGCGCCGAGGCAGACCGCATCAAACGGAGATATATTCGGCTGTGCTAAGGTGGCGGTGATAATACCCGAGAGGACGTCCCCTGAGCCCGCAGTTGCCATTCCTGCGCACCCTGTGTCGATAATTACGACCTTTTCGCCGTCAGTTACAACAGTTGAAGTTCCCTTGAGAAGCAAAATTGCGCCTGCTTTTTTGGCGTATTCCTTTGCTGAGTCAACAGGATTATTTTGGATTTTTTCAACAGATTTACCGCTTAAGCGTTCAAGCTCCTTTGGATGTGGAGTTAAAATAAGCGGTGCTTTCATCTTGGGTATTTCGCCCATTTTTGCAAGAGTGTTTAAGGCATCTGCATCTAAAAGCAGGGGGACCTGCGCCTCGTTCATCAAATAGCGAATGAGCTTTTCATTATCTTCGCCTGTGCCAAGTCCCATTCCAACGCCTATGGCTTTAACACCCTTTATTGCGCCTTTTATCTCGTTTTCATCAAGCTTTATGTGCCCATTTTCCTCACTAAGCGGAAAAAGCGTGCTTTCAAGCAGATACGGCATTACCGCGTGGGCAATTGATTTCGGACAAGCGAGCTTGACAACACCTGCGCCTGCACGCATAGAGGATGCGGCAAGGTTTGCAAGCTTGACAGCACCCGAGTATTCGTAAGAGCCGCCAATTAAGGTAATATAGCCGTAAGTTCCCTTATGGGAAAACTGTGGGCGCGTACCGAGGAGCTTTTTTGCATCCTCTTTTTGAAATAGATAATATGGCTGATAAACATGCGAAATGCCTATATCACAGTTAACCAATTTCCCGATTTTGTCCTTTGCCATATTTAAAAAATGACCGCTTTTATATGAGCCTATTGATACGGTTAAATCACTTTTTACGGAGCAAGTGCCCATTCCGCTGTCACCGTTTAAGCCGCTGTTCATGTCAGCGCTGACCACGTATGCACCCGACGCATTGATTTTTTCAATAAGCTCCCCCACCTCGTCGTTTACTTCACCCAAAAAGCCTGTGCCGAGGATGCAATCAACGATAATATCGACACGTGGCAGGGTATTTTTGTTAAATAGCTCTACCTCTATGCCCGCATCGACGCACTTGTCAAAATAGTATTTTCCGTCACTTGAATACTTATCTTTTAGCTGTAATATCGACACGGGGTAGCCATTTTCCTTCAAAATCAGCGCAAGGGCGTAGCCGTCACCTGCGTTATTCCCTGTGCCTGCGATAATGAGCGTTTTCTTCGTTTTTTCAAGGACCTCACCCATCGCTTCATATATACCGAGAGCTGCGCGCCACATAAGCTCACGCGAGGGAGTGCCCGCCATTATTGCAGCTTTGTCGCTTTCTCTCATATTTTCTACACTTAAAACCTCTATCATAATTGCACCTTAATTATTTTTGTAGCAAAGGCAGCCGCCAAAGCAGCCAAAGACCTTGTTTTTGTAGCAGTCCAAGCACGCATCCTTCGATTTTTTATGCACGAGGCGCGTGTCAATTTCCATAAAGAAATGATTTTTTAGGTCATTTATATTCTTAAAATCATCGATTTTCACCTTGTACTCACTCATGCCGAAGCAACGCGCGGCGCTTTTGTCGGGGTAAATATCGACAATGGGTGCGCAAACTGACGCCTCACCCATAAAAATTTTCTTTTCGAACTCATTTTCGTACGGCAGGGACGCAAGCAGCTCCTTTTCCTTTTTTGTGTACACACATTCGGGAATTGCATTGCAGTCATATGCAGGACAAACACCGAGCTTTCCGAGTGTTTTTGCAAGAGAAAGAAGCGTCTTTTTCATTCTCGCAAAATAGCTAAACGCACCTTCACTTTTGTCCTTTGGGATTACCACGCTGACTCTCACTCTTTTTACGCCAAGCTCGCGAATTAGCGACACAAGGTCGTCAAAATTTTGATTTTCTTTATAAATATTGATACCGAGAGTTACGCGTGATTTTGGCAAAAAGTCAAGAAGCGCACGGATATTATTTTTCATTTTTTCGTATGCAGTCTTACCAATGCACTCCGATGAATTTACATTGACAAGCACACTCGTTTTCGGCAAAAGAAGGCGCATATCAAGCCTATCAAGGAAAATTCCGTTTGTAAAAAGAAGCACGCGATGCACGTCGTATCTTCCGTTCAGGATCGATATAAAATCGTTAATTTGCTTATGCAAAAGCGGCTCGCCTCCGATAAGCCCAATTTCGCCGTCCGCGCCTGCAAAATCGAGAATTTCTAAAAAATCGTCCATTTTTATATCACGTGTGTCGCTCTCGGTGAGCTCGTGCGCGAAGCAGTATTCACAGCTCAAATTACATCTTGAGGTAAGAATAATATTTGCCATTTTGCCCTCCATGCATCCGTTTTCGGTATGCTCTTTTTCACAATTGTACCACACGCGCCCCTTTTTTTCAAGGCATGAGAGGTTGAATTTTGCCAATTATTGTGATATAATATTTATATATACCAAAAAAGGAGTGATTTTTATGATTTACACTATTAAAAACGAGCTTTTGACGGTCGAAGTCAGCTCCCTCGGCGCTGAGCTTCAAAGCATAAAAACAAATGACGGATGTGAATATTTATATCAAGGCAATCCTGAATTTTGGTCGGGCCGCGCGCCTATTATGTTCCCGATTTGCGGCAGATTCTTCGGCGGCAAATATACATACCTCGGCAAGGAATACGAAATGGGCTCTCACGGCTTTGCAAGGCATAGCGAGTTTTCTCTTTCCTCTGAGGCTGAAAATGCTATAACTCTTACGCTTGTTGAAAACGAGGAAACCAAAAAATCATATCCGTTTGATTTTAAATTTGACATCACCTTCTCGCTTAAGGGCGGTGAGCTTTTCGTTGACTACAAGGTAACCAACACAGATGAAAAGACACTTATTTTTGCTCTTGGCGGTCACCCCGCCTTCAACGTGCCGCTTGACGAAGGACTTAATTTTGAAGATTACGTGGTGGAGTTTGACAAGGTGTGTGATGCATTCAAGCTTGAGCTTTCCCCAACCTGTTTTTGCACCCTTGAGGACAAATTATACACACAGGGTGGCACAAAAACGATAAAGCTTGCGCACGAGCTTTTTGACAACGATGCTATTTTCTTATATAACGTACCAAAGAAGATAACGCTCCACTCCCCTCTTGGAAAGCGCGCGGTGACGGTACGCTTTAATAAAATGAAATACGTTGGGCTTTGGCACGCAACGAAAAAGCCCGCCCCCTACGTTTGCATTGAGCCGTGGAGTTCAATTCCATCAAAGGACGGCGAGGTTGACAATCTGCTTACCAAGCGCGAAATGATTCATCTCGATACGGGCTGCGTACATAAAACAGGATTTTCAATTGAAATTAAATAGCAAAAAGGCTGACACATTTTCGTGTCAGCCTTTTGTTTTTTACTCTTCATCACCGACGAGTGAGATAACTATATTGCAGGAAATCAAGGCGGAATCCTTGGAAATTTCCTTATTGTTTACGTAGCTTATTTCCTCACCTACAACAAGATATGCGCCGAGGTGGAGCAAGCTGTCATATTTTTCCGACGGAATATTTGTGAGCTTTATTTGGAAAATCGAGTACTCTGTGTTCGCAAAAGAGGATTTTATCGTTCCCGTTTTGGCGCTTGCGTCACCGTTTAGCGGATTATCCTTTTCGTTTGAAGCAAGAACTCCAAAATCGATTTTCGTACCGAGATAGCTCTCATATGCCGAGATTGCATCACGGTTGAAGACTATACCGAACACAATAGCGCCGTTCTTTGTGCCCTCTTCTGCGGAGTAGCCCTTTGAGGTGGCAAGCGCAGGAATTTTTTCAGTCTCGCCGCAGCTGCATCCTTCGTTTGTGCAAGCGTATTTGTATTCACCAAAAGCTAAATAGCCGTTTGCATATGTGTATTCCTCTGCCATTTGGTGAGTGCGCGCTTCTTCAAATAAGAAATCGCAGCCGTCGCCCGCATATATACATCCGAGCGCAGTTTCGCAGTTGTAATCATTTTCGGCTGAGATATGTCCCCATACGTAGCAATCTTCCTCATATATTACGCTTCCCGTTGCGTTTGTCAAGCAGGAGCTGTAATTATCGTAGGAGTAGCTACCCTCGCTGCCCAAATATACGATATCATACGAGCCTACGTTCCATTTAATCGTGCCTGAGCTAAAGGTTGTGCCTTCATCAAGCACTATTGTTTTAAGCGAAGGTGTGCTTGTGCCGTCAAGGAACTGAAATGCAATGCTTTCTTGACCCTTGAAGGAATAGTTGCCGCCTAAAAATACAATTTCCTCAATAACTCCGCGGCAAAGCGCGTACTGACCGAAATAAACCGAGCCCTCTCGCTCTTCAAAAATAACTCTTGTATAATCGGGAGTGAGGCTTGAAATATTTACGTTTGAGCCGTCACCGCCAAAGGTGTTTGACATCAATTCATTTACTGTTGGCGAAACGATAAACGTACCCTCTACATCTTCCCTTCCGTTATACGTAACGGTTTTCAAGCTGCCACAGCGGCACAAAAACCAATGTCCGAAGTACTGCATATATTTTGAATATGAAAGCGACTGAATAAGCGTTCTTACGTCTGTCACTTCACCGACAAAGGCGCCCGCTGTCTTGTCAAACGCTTCATACGTACGCCAATGCATTGTCGGATTTTTTGAATCACCGCCGCCGTTTGAGCCCTTGATTTTTTCCGTTTCGCTAAACACGCCGTCGCCGTTTAGGTCTGCCTTGTCAAAAATGTATACGGTTTGGGCAAGGTCAAAGTCCTTCGGCACGTATACGCCCTCAAGCTGCAATTTGTTATTATACAAGCCCTCACTTGTAAGATAGTAGAATTTGCCGCTTTTCGTTTCACCGCTTGTTGCGGTGTAGGTAATATCAACCGAATAGTAGTTCTTTGCGCCTGTAAAGCTATATTCCACGCTTGCTACAATATCGCCGTCT
Source organism: Clostridia bacterium (assembly GCA_017625935.1). Classification (GTDB taxonomy): domain Bacteria; phylum Bacillota; class Clostridia; order Oscillospirales; family CAG-272; genus RGIG2000. The sequence goes on along the minus strand of JAGALA010000030.1, from coordinate 52,598 downwards.
TCGTCAATGTTGTCCTCGCTTACCACCGTCTTTGCAAACGCAGCAACGGAAAGTAAAGCAAAGAGCATTACAGCTGTAATAACAGTAATTAAAATTTTCTTTTTCATATCCTTTGCCTCTCATTTATTTTCGTGAAGTATATGCCTTGAATGCTTTTTCATTTTGTAAAGCTCCTCGCACGCTAAGCGCACCTTGGTAACGGAGACGTTTTTTTCGGGGAAGCAGAAATACGAAAACTCGTTATCTCCTATACCTATAACGTCACCTATCTCGTACCAATAATAATCCGAGTACACGGTGTGGGAAAACAGGGGCGATTGCTTGTAGTCAAGCTTGCCGTCTCCGCCTGTTAGGTGAAAGCCGTTTTCATCGTGTCTTAGGTGTCCCTTGCCGATATTGCAAACGCCCTTTAGGTTAACCTGCACGGCGATATCAACGTCGGTATCGAGTAAATACGTACCGTTTTCAAGCTCTTTTTTTACGCACTCCCTTTGCCAGGAATACCAATCGGGAATGTGGGGATATTCAGTTTCGCCCGTTTTTGCGCCGAGCTGACCGTACTCATCCATTTCCCATACCTTTTGGCATGCGTGACAGGTGAGCGTAGTTCCCTTGCCCTCCATTTGATTCTCCGCACCGCATTTTGGGCATTTATATAAAATCCTATGTAGTCCGTCTGCGCGGAAGGGAACGTCAATTGAAATTTTGTTATCTCTTTGCCAAGCAAAGTTATCAAAGGAAAATGCTTCATCAAGCAATGCGTCAAGCTCCTCAACGGATTTTTGCTTAATTTCCTCGGGTGTGGCAATACATTTTACGTGTGCGCTAACCTTAACGTCGCGGATCTGAAGCATATTGTAAAGCGGGTCGCGATGGAACGCGCCCTCTGTAATAACCGTTACCACGGGCACATCAAGCCGCTTCATAAGAATGCCAAGACCGCGCGGCAGAGTTGTTGTGCGTCCGTCAAAGGAATAGCCCGCCTCGGGATACATAAGCACGCTTGTCTTATTCTCCTTCAGCATATATTTTATATCGTGTATTAGTGAAATATCCGAAACGTACTTATGCGTTGGCGTACAGCCAAGGAGGCGCATAAGCTTGCCAAGGATGCCTGTCATTGCGTCAACGGACGTAACAATGCCCATTCTCCTTGGGTAAAAGATACCATAGGCAAGCTTCATATCCGTAAAGCTTGAATGGTTCATCAAAATGAGGCACGGCTCTTTTTTGCCAACAAGCTCCATACGCTCGGTGGTGTATGAAAAGCCTATCTTTTTCAGCGTTTGTCCCGATACTACGCGTACAATTGCCGCAAGGAGACGGCTTGGTTTCAGTGGCTTCTTATGCTTTAGGCGAGGCAGCTTTAATACCTCTTCATAGGATAACTCACGCATTTTAATTTTCATAAAATCTTTTCCATTCTTATTTTTTAGAAGGTAAGCATTTGCTGTTTTTTGATTTTGCCTGCGTTTATTGCACTGATCAATGTCACAAGCATAACTCCGACGTCGCCAATAACCGCAAGGGTCATAGGGAACGCGGGCAAGAAAATGCTAAGTGCGCCAAGGGTAAGCTTTGCTACGAGGGCAAAAATCACGTTAGCCGTTATTCTCGCCTTTGCATTTTTGGCGATTTTCACCGCCTTTGGAATCTTCTCAAGGTCGTCATCTGCAATTATAACGTCGCTATGCTCAATCGCCGCATCGGTGCTAACTCCATTGATAGAAAAGCCAACGTCGGCGCGAATAATTGCGGGAAGGTCGTTAATGCCGTCGCCGCAGTAGCCGATTTTCGTGCCACTTGTACCCTCAATTATATCGACAAGAGCATCGATTTTTTGATTGGGCAAAAGCTGAGAATATGCTCCGTCCGCATAGAGTGAGGATGCAACGATATCAACCTTTTCCTTTTTATCACCGCTTAGGATGTAAATTTTCTTAATTCCGTTTTCACGAAGCTTATCAAAGGTGATTTTTCCGTTCGCTTTGATGTTGTCGCCAACGCCGATGTAGCCAATGCACTCACCGTTTACCGAAACATAAACGGTTGCCTTTGACTGACGGGGCGTGCCCTCGGCGGCATAGCGATAGCTTCCTGTTTTGATTTTTCCGTTTTGCGTATCGCACTCTATTCCACAACCAATCTCCTCGCGGTAGCATTTGCCCGACGGAACGTCTATCTTGAAGCGCTTTGCTTCCTTTAATATAGCGCGTGCGATAGGATGCTTCGATTTTTTCTCAGCCATTGCCGCAAAGGCAAGCAATTCCATCTTTGTGTATTTACCGTACGCCTCGAGCTTTGTTACACGCGGCTCGGTTTGTGTGAGCGTGCCTGTTTTGTCAAATGCCATTGTGTTAAGCGTTGAAAGAGAGTCAATGACACGCGAGCCCTTGATAAGAATTCCCTTTCTTGATGCATATCCGATAGCCGATGCGTACGCAACGGGAACAGAAATAACGACTGCACAGGGGCAAGAAATTGCAAGAATTGAGAACGCCTTATATGCCATATCTGCAAAATCAGCACCGAAAAATGACGGCACTAAGAAGATAAGAAGTGTGGCAATGATAACTGACGGAGTGTAAATACGCGAGAATTTTTTAAGGAATGCCTCGCTTTTTGTTTTTCTCGTTTTTGCCTTTAAGGAAATGTCAACTATTCTTTGTGCCATGCTGTCACTTGCGCGCTTGGTAACCTTTATCGTCAAGGTGCCGTTTAAGCAAAGGTGGCTTGCGTAAACGTCAGTACCGACACGTGCGGGCACAGGTATGCTTTCGCCGGTAACAACCGAGGTGTCAACATCTGAGATACCGTCAACAACTCTTCCGTCAAGCGGAATTCTCTCACCTGCGTAAACCTCAATTATATCGCCCTCGCAAACCTCGCTTGCGCGCACGAGCTCATCCTTGCCCTTTATGCGAACCAAGCTTGGAATTAAAGAAGCAAGCGTTTTTACCGATTTTTTGGTAAGCTCACTTGAAAATTCCTCAATAAGCTCACCAACCAAATACAGCGCCATAATAAACGCGGCTTCAAAATACGAGCCAACGGCCAAGGCACCGAAAGATACAACCGTTATCAGCATATTTTCTCCAACCTCTTTTTTCTTAAAGAGATCACGCACGGCTTTGCCGATAACGGTATAGCCGTTTAAGACGTAGGCGGAGAGAAAAATAAATATAGACGCCTGCTCGTTAAAAATCCCGATGGAAACGCCTAATATGATAAGGCACGCCGAGAAAAGCAGCCGTATCATTTTCGCCTTACTGTTTTTTAAAAGCTTTTTCATTTTATCCTGCAATGTGCTCCATACCACAGTCAATAATTGTTTTTATATGCTCATCGGTTAATGAATAAATAATATTCTTGCCATCGCGGCGCGTCTTAACAAGATTGCTTGTTTTGAGGATGCGAAGCTGATGCGAAACCGCAGATTGAGAAATTGACAAAAATGCGGAGATTTCGCTAACGCACATTTCACTTTGTGTGAGCGCGCAAAGAATTTTAACGCGAGATGCATCACCGAAAATCTTGTAAAGACTCGCAAGCTCCTCAAAAAGCTCGCTATTACGGGTGATAGCGCCTTGGATTTTTGAAATTGAATTGTCCATTTTTTCTCCTTTTATGCTCATTTTTGATTTTGCACGTTCAAATTATGTATATTCGCACGTTTGCTTATATGAGCAATTGTTCATATGTTTATTTTAAACCATATTTTTTCTCTTGTCAATACCCTTTTAATAGATTTTCTTCATTTTTTGCGCAATTTCCTTCCTATTTATAAGTAATTTTATTGATTTTATATTATTTTATTGGTATAATTGGAGTAGTATGTGCGCCAAAGGATGCTTGCGCACAAGGAGGATAGTATGCTTAATAATTCCAAATGGATTTCTTATCCCACCAAGGAGGACTACACCTGTCCCGTATTTAAAAAGAAATTTGCCGCAGACAAGCAGATTAAAAAAGCAACGTTAAAAATCACCTCTCTCGGCTGCTACTATGCCGAAATAAACGGTGCGCGCGTTGGCGATTTTATTTTAGCTCCGGGTTGGACGTACTATAAGCGCGCCCAAATGCAAGCTTATGATATTTCCCATATGTTAAAGAGCGAAAACGAAATCAGAATAACGCTTTCCTCGGGTTGGTTCAACGGCAGAATCAATATAAGAAACAGAAAAGATTTGCCAAACGTATACCCTGCGCTGATTTGCGAAATGGAGATTGTCTACGCGGATAATACAAAGGAATATATTTATTCCAACGAGGAGTGGGAATGCTCGCTTAGCAAAATCACCTTCTCCGATATATACGATGGAGAGAGCTACGACTCGACCTACGAGGAAAAATTCGTGCCCGTAAAGGTGCAAAGCTACGGCGAATTTAAGGTGGTTAAGCAACAGGGTGAAACCGTCAAGGAGCAGGAAATTATTTACCCAAGATCCATCTTTAAAACACCGAAGGGCGAAACGGTTATCGACTTTGGGCAGGATATGACGGGATATTTTGAAATTGACCTTAATGCCAAAAGAGGCGACAGGGTTTCCCTATCCTTTGCCGAGGTGCTTGACAAGGAGGGCAACTTTTATAACGAAAACTTCCGCTCGGCAAAAGCAAAATTCGAATACGTATGCGACGACGGTCATCAGGTATATAAGCCGAAGCTTTGCTTTTGGGGCTTTAGATACATTCGCGTGGACGAGTTTCCTTGCGAGCTTACAAAAAGCAGCATAAAGGCAATCGTGGTTCATTCCGAGCTGAAAAGAACGGGATATTTAAGCTCCTCAAGTCCATTACTTAACAAGCTGTTTTCAAATATTGTTTGGGGACAAAAGGGCAACTTCCTTGATATCCCCACTGACTGTCCTCAAAGAGATGAAAGACTCGGTTGGACGGGAGATGCGCAGGTATTTATCAGAACCGCGTCCTATAACTATGACGTTGAAAAATTCTTTGACAAATGGCTTGAGGACCTTCGCTTAGAGCAAAAGCGCGAGGGCTTAATACCATTCTGTATCCCACAGGTGCACGAAAGACCCGGAAGCTCAACGGCTGTTTGGAGCGACGCTTCAACCATTTGCCCTTGGCAAATTTATTTAACCTATGCAAACAAAAAAATTTTGGCAAGACAGTTTAAGTCTATGTGCGACTACGTAGACGAGATTGGCAGAATCACCAAGGAAAAATATCTTTGGTACGGCTGTTGGCACTTTGGAGATTGGCTCGGACTTGACGCCCCCGCAGGCAGCTACAAGGGCTCGAGCGATCCCGATATAATTGCTACGATTTTCTATGCCTACTCAGTTTCGCTCGTTATTAAGGCGGGTAAGGTGCTTGGCAAAAACGTAACCAAATATGAAAAGCTCCATGCAAAAATTTTGGAAGCGGGCAGAAAAAAATTCACCGAGTTCAAAACGCAAACCGAATGTGTGGTTGCGCTTTATTTCGACTTTGCAACGGATAAGAAGGCGGTTGCACATAAGCTTGCAAATATGATAATAGAAAACGGCAAGCGTCTTAAAACAGGCTTTGTTGGCACTCCGTATCTTTTGCACGCGCTCTCACAAAACGGCTACACCGAGCTTGCATACGATTTGCTTTTACAGGAGGAATTTCCATCGTGGCTTTATTCCGTTAAGCAGGGTGCAACAACAATTTGGGAGCACTGGGACGGAATGAACGACAAGGGAGAATTTTGGTCCAAGGATATGAACTCCTTCAACCACTACGCCTTCGGCTCGGTTGCGGACTGGGTTTACGGCGTTGCATGCGGTATTCAAACCGTCGAGGAGTATCCAGGCTTTGAAAAAATCGTTATCGCCCCACATCCAACGAAAAAGCTTAATTATTTAAGCGCAAAAATCGAAACAAGACACGGCACAGTATCAAGTGCTTGGTATTTGGAGGGTAACACGTTCAGATACGAAATTACAACACCTGTGGACACAACAGTTATAATTGACGGATGCGTCCGCGAGGTTAAGAAAGGAAGCTACGTTTTCTAAATTGAAAAAAATATTAGTTGCAATGAGCGGCGGGGTTGACAGCTCCGCCTGCGCAAAACTGCTTAAATCACAAGGAAATATATGTATTGGCGCGACAATGCTTTTGCACAGTGGCGGCGATGCAAAATGCTCGGGGCTTAAGGATGCCAAGGATGCCAAGCGTGTGTGCGATTTGCTTGAAATGCCGCACCACGTGTCTGATTTTTCAAGTTATTTTGAAGAATTTGTTATTGATAATTTCATAAAATCGTACGAAAACGGTGCAACACCAAACCCGTGCATTGAGTGCAACTGTCACTTAAAATTCGATAAGCTTTTCGATATGGCTGCCGAGCTTGGATGCGATTTTGTTGCCACAGGACACTACGCCAAGGTTGAATACGACGAAAAATACGGACGATGTGTCCTTAAAAAGGGAAAAAATGAGAAAAAGGACCAAAGCTACGTTTTATACAGAATAAGCCGCGAAAATTTGCAAAAAACACTTTTCCCACTTGGAGATTTTGACACAAAGGACGAGGTGCGCGCCCTTCTTGGCGACATCGATCTTGATATTTCAAGAAAAAAGGACAGTCAGGATATTTGCTTTGTGCCCGATGGCGACTACGCAAAATTTATTGAAAATTACACAAAAAAGACCTACCCTGTGGGAGATTTTGTCACTAAAGACGGCAAATTTCTCGGCAAGCACAAGGGTATTATAAGGTACACAATAGGTCAAAGGAAGGGGCTCGGCTTAGCACTCCCTCACTCCATGTACGTTTGCCAAAAGAAGCTTGATAAAAACGAGGTAGTAATCGGCGAAAACGAGGACTTGTTTTCACGCGAGCTTTGGGCAAGTGAGGTAAATCTCACCGCCATCGACAGTATCGACGAGCCAATTCGTGTGCGCGCCAAGGTAAGATACAACCAAAGCGAAAAAGATGCATGGGCGCGAATGGAAAACGGGCTTTTGCACGTTATATTCGACGAGGGACAAAGAGCCATATGCAAGGGACAAAGCGTTGTTCTATACGACGGCGACACGGTCCTTGGTGGCGGCATAATTTCAAAAACAGAGCTTGAATAATACAAAAAGCGTTACCCTGTGTCGATAATTTGTCAGCTCGCTGAGATTTGGCACGATTAAAACAGCTTAGAAAGAGATATTTATGGAAAAGAAAAAAATCGACAGAATAAACTTTTTGGCAAAGAAAAAGAAGGAAGAGGGACTTACTGAAAACGAGCTCAAGGAGCAAAAAGCGCTTTACGAGGAATACCTCGAGGGCTATCGCAGAAACCTGCGTTCAACTCTCGGCAACACAGTAATTGAGCGTCCGGACGGAACACGCGAAAGCCTGTCAAAAAAGAAATAGTCAAAGCACGGTAAGTCTTACAAAAATACCGCTTAATTTAATATTAAATGAGCGCCTGATTTTATTTGGGCGCTTTTTTATATATATTATACTTGAAAAATTTTATTATATGTGGTACAATTGTTTTGTATCGACTTTTTTCGGGTCAATTCACTTTAGAGGGAGGAAGCACAATGAAGCTGATTATTGCGGAAAAGCCATCGCTCGCGCGCAACATTATTGCGGGCATTGCGCGCTTGCAGGACAATCAAATGGTAAGGCGCGACGGCTACTATGAGGGTGGCGACTACGTGGTTACCTGGGTTTTCGGTCATCTCTTCTCTCTTGCCGACATTGAGGACTATACAGGCACGCCCGTTGGCAAATGGACACTTGATATTCTCCCCTGCTTTCCAAAGGAATTTAAATTCGCCTTAAAGAAGAATGACAAAAAAGAGGTTGACCCCGGCGTTAAAAAGCAATTTAACACTATAAAATATCTTTGCAACAGAAAAGACATTGACACTATCGTAAACGCAGGAGACGCAGACCGCGAGGGCGAAATCATCGTACGTCTTGCAGTTTCTCACGCGCTTGAGAGTGAAAAATCGTTTGTGCGCCTATGGCTCCCCGACCAAACACCCGAGACCATTTCCGAGGGGCTTGGTGCAATGAAGGACGAGGGGGAATATCTCTCCCTTGCAAACGAGGGCTTTGCAAGGACCTATATTGACTGGCTTTACGGCGTTAACCTGACGCGCTTTGCCACTATTAAGACGGGCAAGCTGCTTCGCGTTGGGCGAGTTATTGTGCCTATTGTCAAGGCAATTTACGACAGGGATATGGAGATTAGAAACTTCACACCCGAAAAATACTACGTTATCACCTCGCACGAAAAAACGGGTGATGAATTTGTTGACTTGACTCCAAAACTAAGGTTTACCAAGGACGAATACCAAAAAGCACTTGAGGCGTGCGAAAAATATAACGGTGAGACTGCAACCGTTTCATCGGTGAAAACAAAAAAGGGGACTATTTCCCCGCCGAAGCTCTTTTCGCTATCGAAGCTGCAAAGCTATCTCGGCAAAAAATACAAAATGTCAATGGACGACTCGCTCTCCACGCTTCAAAAGCTATACGAGGCGGGCTACGTTACCTATCCGCGTACCAACTCGGAATATTTAGCGACTGCGGAGCAGGGAAAAATGAAGTCAATTATTGCAAGTGTTGCAAAAATGGGCTACCCTGTGTCGTTCAGATTCGCAAAATCAATCTTTGACGATTCGAAAATTGAGAGCCACTCGGCACTCACGCCAACATATAAAATTCCAAATCCAAAGGAGCTTACCGAGAAGGAAAAGCAGGTTTATTCAACCGTGCTCCGCCGTTTTGTTGCGGTTTTCTGCGAGGAGGAATGCAAAAGCGAGAGCAGTGAAATTAAGATTAAGCTCGGTGAGCTTGACGAGTTTACATTAAAGGGCACCGTCATTACTCAGGCGGGCTGGACAAAATTTGACGATTATACGCCAAAGGACAAGCTACTGCCAAAGCTTTCAAAGGGTGACACGGTAAATATAGACTTCAAGCCACAGGAAAAGGAGACAACTCCGCCAAAGCATTACACAATCGAGACCTTGAACTCTTACCTTAAAAATCCTTTTAAGGAAGACAAGCAAAATGCCGACGAGAGTGACGACGAGGACTACAAGGCTATCTTCGAGGGACTTGAGCTTGGCACAGAGGCAACGCGCACAGGCATTATAGAAAACGCGTGCAAGAGCGCATACATTATGCTTAAAAAAGACTCGTACTACATTTTGCCGGACGGTGAATATCTTATAGAATCGCTATCCCAGCTTGGCATCAGCATGGACAAATACAAGACGAGCCAAATGGGTCAAGCGTTAAAGCGAGTGTTCCGCGGAGAGCTTAGTGTTGAGGGCAGTGTTTCCCTTGCCGAAAAGGAAATTGGCGAGGTTTTTGAATCATCACGCGATAAATCCCCCGAGATGGACATCAACATCGGTGTTTTCGGCGAGGTTGTCGGCAAGTGCCCGCTTTGTGAGCACGACGTTATAAGAACGCGCTTTGGCTACGGCTGCTCCGGCTATAAGGAAAACGGCTGTAAATTTTCAGTTAATAAATCAATTTGCAAGCGCACAATTTCAGTTTCTAACGTAAAAATGCTTCTTGCAACGGGCAAAACAAGCAAAATTCAGGGCTTCACCTCTAAAAACGGAAAAAGCTTTGATGCGGTTCTGAAGCTTGACGAAAACGGCAAGGTTGTTTTCGATTTCAGCTAAGAAATTTATCAAATTACGCACACAGGGTGCGGTATTTTAAGATTAATTATACGAGGGCAACCTCGCAGAGGGAGATAAAGCTATGGAAAGAGTTTCTAAGCATAACTACTATCTTGATATTGCCGAGACGGTATCTGAAAGAAGCACCTGTCTTCGCCGCCGCTTTGGTGCAATTATCGTAAAAAACGACGTCATCGTTTCTACAGGATACAACGGCGCGCCGAGAGGACGCCTCAATTGCAACGAAATCGGCTCCTGCTACCGCGATTCACTCGGTATTCCGAAGGGTGAACGTTATGAGCTTTGCAGAAGCGTGCACGCGGAGGCGAATGCCATTATTGCCGCATCACGTGAGCAAATGCTCGGTGCTACGCTTTATATGTGCTGCACCGATCCAAAAACAGGCGCAGTAATTGGCGGAATGAATAGCTGTATGATGTGCAAGCGCCAAATTATAAACGCGGGCATTGCCAAGGTTATTATCCGAAACACAGACGAGGACTACACGGAAATTTTGGTTGGCGACTGGATCAAGGACGACGACAGCCTAAGCGGTAAGTTTGGCTACTGATATGACCGTTTCAATAGGTGAAATCACAAAAAATGACGCACCGCGTGTCGCCCAAATAGAAAAGGAATGCTTTTCCGTGCCGTTTAGCGAGGACGATATTTTAAGCTACATCGAAAGTCCTATTTGGCACTTTTTGGTTGCACGCGACGGAGACTTAGTTGTTGGCTATATCAGCTTTACGGTGATTTTGGACGAATGCCAAATTGTAAACGTGGCGGTGACAAATTCCGCACGTGGACGTGGCATTGGCTCGCAAATAATCACACATTTTTTAAGCTACATAAAGGAAAAGGGCGTGGGGAGCGTTTACCTTGAGGTAAGGGAGTCAAACATACCCGCGATAGGGCTTTATAAAAAATTCGGCTTTTTGGAGGTGGGTGTTTCCAAAAACCACTACTCAAAGCCGACGGAAAATGCACTTTTAATGAGCTTAATGCTCTAATTTTGTCAAAAAAGCGACACAGGGTTGACTTTTTTGCTAATAAAATCAACGACATCTAATCAGTGCCGAATAATTTGGAGGGATAATTTATGTACGTTTTAAGTTTTGAATCATCGTGCGACGAAACCGCCGCTGCCGTTTTGGAAATGGGCAACGGTCGGCGCGAAATAAAATCGAATATTATTGCCTCCTCTGTTGATATTCAATCACTTTACGGTGGAGTCGTACCCGAGATTGCAAGCCGCGCGCACATAGAGGCAATTTCTAAAATTACATACGAAGCGCTTGATACGGCGGGCGTTACAATAAAGGATATTGATCTAATCGCAGTTACAAACGGCCCCGGGCTTATCGGTGCGCTTTTGGTGGCGGTGAACTTTGCAAAATCACTTGCGTTTGCAAACGGAATTCCGCTCGTGCCCGTTGACCACATAAGAGGTCATGTTGCCGCAAACTATTTAACGCATAAAAAGCTTGAGCCTCCGTTTTTGGCTTTCGTAATTTCGGGCGGCCATACATCGTTTTTTGATATAAAATCGTACACGTCCTTTGAGGAAATCGCCTCAACGCGTGACGACGCCATCGGTGAATGCTTTGACAAGGTTGGCAGGGTTATGGGTCTTCCCTATCCCGGTGGCAAGGCGGTTGACGAGCTTGCAACGAGAGGAAACAAGCACGCGGTTGTGTTCCCGTCCCCGTCTATTAACAAGGAAACGCTTGACTTTTCCTTCAGCGGACTTAAAACCGCGGTTATAAATTATCTGAACACGAAAAATCAAAAGGGCGAGGAGATTTCGCGCGATGATGTTTGCGCCTCCCTTACCTACACTATAACGGAATCAATTCGCGATAAGGTTGCGCGCGCAATAAAGGAGAGCGGCTACAAAAAGGTTGTTGTGGCAGGCGGCGTTAGCGCAAACTCACATATACGTCGCGAGCTAAAATCGCTTTGCGACTCACTCGGTGCGGAGCTTTTCGTGCCCGAGCTTTCTCTTTGCGGAGATAACGCCGCGATGATTGGCGCGCAGGGCTACTATGAATTTCTTGACGGAAGGAGAGCGGGCGAGGACTTAAACGCCTACCCAAGCTGATATGAAAATTACAGTTAAATATAGCGGCGGAATTATCAATTTGCCCGATACTGTTGCCCTTCATCTTAACGAGGCGGGCGAAGCTGAAATGAAGGTCATTATCGGCATTTTCGCGTTTTCAAGCCATTTTAACGATTTTGAAATGGCATTACCGCTCCTTGCCGAGAGGCTTGACTTGACCTTAAACGAGGTAAGCGGTGCGCTGAAATTCTGGCAGGGTGCGGGAGTTTTGTCAATTGAGGGTGCGGTTGAGCCGACTGCCTCGGCGGTTTCGGCTGCCTCAGCGAAAACAAACGAAGCACCGTCCTACACGGGTGAGCAGATTTTAAGAATGGTTGATAAAAATCCCGATTTCAAGATGCTTGCGGACTGTGCAATGGGCGTGCTTGGCAAGGATTTTACACCGACCGACTTCAATTCACTCCTTGAAATTAAGGAATTTTACGGCTTCAGCGACGAATATATACTTATGCTCCTTCAGCATTGCTGTGAGAGCGACAGGGCAAGCTGGGCTTACATAAGAAAAACATCAAAAATCCTCTACGACGAGGGCGTTGACACATACGAAAAGCTTGAAGCTCACTTGGCGGCAAGAAAGAACAAGCGCTCCTTTGAATATAAAATAAGGAAGCTTTTCGGTGTTGGCTACCGCGAGTTTACAAAGCGCGAGCGCACCTATTTTGACAAGTGGGTGGAGCTTAAGCACAGCTTTGATTTGGTGAAGCGCGCGTACGAAATTTCCATTGACAACGGCAAGGGCACAAGCTGGAGCTATATAGGCAAAATTCTCGAAAACTGGCACACACAAGGTATAAAAACGGTTGAGGATGCGGAAAAATCACTCGCAAGCTATAAATCCAAGACTACGATGTCATCGTTTGACACCGACGAATTTTTCGAGGCGGCGCTCAAGCGTTCAAGTGAAAGAATAAAGGAAAGGAGTAAGGAATGAGCTATTCAAGAAAATGTATTAATATAGTAAATGAAGAGTTTGAGGCAAAGCGCTTAAAAAACGAGAGCCAAAGACAAGCGCGCTTAAACGAGGCTTACTCCGCGCTTCCCGAGCTTGAAAAAATCGACAAGGAGCTTTCAAAGACAGGCGTTAACGCTATGGCGTGCGCAATGGGCGGTAAGGAAGGTCTTAGCGAGCGCCTAAATGCGCTTAAAGAAAGAAACCTTGAATTGCAAAGAGCGCGCGCAGAGCTGCTTTTGTCGACAGGCTACGCTGAGGACTACACCGACCTAAAATACGATTGCCCAATTTGCCAAGACTACGGTGCGTATAACGGCAAGATGTGCTCCTGCTACAAAACAAGAATTATCGAGGAGCAGTTTAAGCAATCGGGCATTTCATCACTTGTTAAAACACAAAGCTTTGAAACCTTTTCCGTTGACCTTTACGAAAACTGCGAGGAAATGAAGGAGCTTTATAATTACGCGGTAAACTACGTTAAGAATTTTGATAAAATTAAGGAAAACGTGCTCCTTGTTGGCGGCACGGGACTTGGTAAGACGCATATTTCAACAGCAATTGCAAAAGCACTTATCGAAAGCGGGCACAACGTCGTTTTTGAGTGCGCGCAAAACGTGTTCTTTGATTTTGAGAGCGACCGCTTCCTTGACCGCTTTGGCGGCGAGGAGCCCGTTTCTACAAAATATCTTGACTGCGACCTACTCATAATTGACGATTTGGGCGCGGAAAACATAAGTGCCTTTAGCGTTTCGTGCCTTTATAATATCATCAACACACGTCTTAACAAAAATCTGCCTATTATTGCAAGCACCAACTTTTCGTCAAAGGAGCTGCGCCAAAAATATCATGACAGAATAACAAGCCGTCTTTTCGGCGAATTTAACATAAAAATGTTTCAGGGCAAGGATATAAGACAGGTTAAAAAGACAAAATAAATTGTATTTCAAAAATTTTCAAAAAACACTTGACAAAGCACGCATCACGTGCTATAATGTTGAGGCAAATCCAAAGACAGCAGGTTTCGGTAATTGCGTTTAGCTCCCTGCCGAGGAAGAATTTATATAATTTTATAGCTTATAAATCTTTTTTCGGTGTGGATATTTGCGTCTTTTCCCGAGAAAAGATTTTTCTTTTTCCTGCGAAAAATAAACAAGGAGGTTAATTATGCCAAGTAATTCAGTTCTTGAACAAAAGAAAGCCGTTGTTGCTGACCTTGTTGAAAAAATCAAGAAGGCTCAAAGCGGTGTACTTGTTCAATACCAAGGTATCACAGTTGAAAACGATACTAAAATGCGTGCTGCCTTCAGAAAAGCCGGCGTTGACTATATGGTAATTAAGAATACTCTTATAGGCCGTGCTTGTGACGAGGTTGGCTACGAGGCAATGAAGGAAAATCTTAACGGTATGAGCGCTATCGCTATCGGTTACGACGATCCTATTGCTCCTGCAAAGATTGCTAAAGAATACGCTGATAAGGTTGAAACCTTTGAAATCAAGGGCGGTTTCCTTGAAAACGCGGTTGTTGATGCAAACACAGTTAAGGCTCTTGCTGACATTCCTTCAAAGGAAGTTCTTCTTGCAAGATTCCTCGGCAGCATCCAAGGTCCTATCTCAGGCTTTGCTCGTGCTATCCAAGCTGTTATCGACCAAAAGAACGGCGGCGCAGAGGCTATCGCTGCTGAATAAGCTCTACGTTGCTTAGAAACGTAAAATTAAATTAAAAAATTATATTATCTAAATTAATGGAGGATAAATTATCATGGCTAACGAAAAAGTTACTAATATTCTTGAAGAAATCAAAACACTTTCAATTCTCGAGCTTGCTGACCTCGTAAAGGCAGTTGAGGAAGAGTTCGGCGTAAGCGCTGCTCCTGTTGCAGTTGCCGGTGCTGCAGTTGCAGCTGCTCCTGTTGAGGAGAAGACAGAGTTTGACGTTGTACTTGTTGAAGCAGGTGCATCTAAGCTCAACGTTATCAAGGTTGTAAGAGAGCTTACAGGTCTTGGTCTTAAGGAAGCTAAGGATCTCGTTGAGAGCGCTCCTAAGACAATCAAGGAAGCAGTTTCTAAGGAAACAGCTGAAGACATCGCTAAGCAGCTTACAGCAGCTGGCGCTAAGGCAGAAGTTAAATAATTTAGCTTTACATGCAAAATTAGAGGAACGAATTTCGTTCCTCTTTTTTTATTTCACATTAAAAACAACCGTATGAAAGACATCTCTCATACGGTGATTTTTGTTCTATATGTTATCTCTGATTTTGAGAAGCAAATAGTCATAAAGCTGCTCGGGGGACTCAGCGATAACCGATGCGCCCGCCGCCTTCAAGACTGATGCATCGCGATAGCCCCAGCTAACGCCAATGCCCTTGACCTCTGCATTAATTGCGGTTTTAATATCAACGTCGGAGTCACCGACAAGTGTGCAGTTTTCTGTTTTTGTGCGGAGCAGTCGGCAAATTTCAAGGAGCGCAGTGGGGTCGGGCTTTGTTGGCACGCCCTTAACTTGTCCTTGCACTATCGCAAAAAACTTTTCGGGAAAGAGCTTTCTTATAATTTCCTTTACAAATCTGTCCTGTTTGTTTGATAAAACGGCGAATTTGCAGCCTGTTTCTTCCTTTAATTCACTCAGCGCCTCGTAAATTCCCTCATACAGATGCGTTTTTTCGGCGAAGCACTTTGCGTACTCCTCATCGTAAACGCCAACCGCGGTGTCAATGATAAGCTCGCTTTCTTGAACGTCGCTCGGAAGTGAGCGGCGCACAAACTCTCTTGCACCGTTGTTTATAAAGCCGAGCAGCTCCTCTTTCGTTCTCGTGGGATAGCCAAGGCGGACAAGCATACCCGATATTGCGGTATGAAGGTCGTCCATTGTGTCGGCAAGAGTGCCGTCAAGGTCAAATATTACTAAATTGTTTGCCATATTTTTCTCCTTAAATTGTGAGATGCTTTTCTATATTTCAGCGATTATTTTATGATTTTCAAAAGAGGTCAGATGAAAAATAACGCAGCCCTGTGTCCGGAAATAGCACAACTACGGTTTTGTTTTCCTCTTTTTTTGCAACCTCAACAGCCGCGCGTAAAGCCGCACCCGAGGATATGCCGACCAAGAGCCCCTCGCGCTTTGCAAGCAGCCTTGCATATTCGTACGCATCCTCGTCGCTAACTGTGATAATCTCGTCACAGACGCTGGGGTCAAAGGTGCTTGGCACAAAGTTTGCGCCAATGCCTTGGATTTTATGTGCGCCTGCCTTGCCTTGCGAAATAAGCGGCGAGGCGCTTGGCTCAACACCATACACCCTTACGCTCGGTTTTTTGCTCTTTAGGTATTTTGAGGTGCCTGAAATTGTGCCGCCTGTACCTATCGTACACACGAAAATATCGACACTCCCCTCGGTGTTTTCATAAATTTCGGGTCCTGTGGTTAAAAAATGCGCTTCGGGATTTGCGGGGTTTTCAAACTGTGAGGCAAGATAGGAATTTTCTGTTTCGCTTGCAATTTCGCGCGCCTTTTTCACCGCGCCGTTCATTCCCTCACACCCCGGGGTCAGAACAATTTCAGCGCCATACGCCGAGATTGCCTGTATGCGCTCCTTCGACATTGAGTCCGGCATAACTATTATAACCTTATAGCCACGTGCAGCTCCTATCATAGCAAGGGCAATTCCCGTATTTCCCGACGTTGCCTCAATTACCGTGCCGCCCTTCTTTATTTTTCCCTCACGCTCGGCGCTTAAAATAATTTCCTTTGCCACTCTGTCCTTCGCGCTCGCTGCAGGGTTAAACGCTTCAAGCTTTGCAAGAAGACGGGTTTTCAGCCCGAATTCTTTTTCAATATTCGTAAGCTCCAAAATTGGTGTATTGCCGATAAGCTCCTCAACCGATTTATAAATCATAGGCTTCCCTCTCCTTTAAGATGATTTATTACATTTTACCACTAATTTTTCGATATGTCAACCGTGTTAAAAAATTGTAAAAAACTATTTTGTTAAAATATTCTTATTGATTTATTTGCGCGCGTATGATATACTTTAATTTGAAGTAATGTGCGCACACCCACGCGCGCACGCGAAAGGTATATACATATTTATGATTGAGATTAATAACCTTGTCAAGAAATTTGGCAAAAAATACGCCCTTGACGGTGTTTCCTTCTCCATTAAAAAGGGAGAAATTGTTGGCTTTCTCGGCCCTAACGGTGCGGGAAAATCAACCACGATGAACATTATCACGGGTTATATTTCACCGACAAGCGGTTCTGTCACCGTTGGCGGAGTTGACGTTTTTTCCGAGCCGATGAAGGTGAAGAAAATGATTGGCTTTTTGCCTGAGCAGCCACCGCTTTATATCGATATGACCGTTTGGGAGTATCTTTGCTTTGTTTACGAATTAAAGGGCTGTAAGATGAACAAGTCAGCGCACCTTTCGGAAATTTGCGAGCTTGTAAAAATTACCGATGTTAAAAACCGCTTAATCAAGAATCTTTCAAAGGGCTATAAGCAAAGGGTTGGAATTGCCGCTGCCATTATCGGCGGACCCGATGTGCTTATTTTTGACGAGCCGACGGTTGGTCTTGACCCGAAGCAGATTATTGAAATCAGAAGCTTGCTTCGCGCACTTTCCAAGGAGCGCACAATAATTCTCTCCACGCATATTCTTTCCGAGGTGCAAGCCGTTTGCGACAGAATCGTGGTTATAAACGCGGGCAAGATTATCGCAGACGAAAAGACGGCGAAATTAAGCGAGGCACTCGGTCAAAGCAACCGCTTCCGCGTTAAAATTTCAGGTCCGAGCCGCGAGGTTCTAAACCTGCTTAAGTCCATCCACGGCGTTACGCGCGTAACACAGGACGGCGCGCGCGAGGGTGATGCATTCCCTTATATCGTTGAATATTCGGGCAGTATTGATATTAGAAAAATGATGTTCCGTGCGCTTGCGGACAAGGGCTGGCCCATACTTGCTATGGAGGGCGTTGATATTTCCCTTGAGGACTTGTTCGTTAAGCTCATTGACGGAGAGGAGGAGAAAAGGTGATTGCTGTTTTCAAAAAGGAAATGAAAAGCTACTTTACAACAGTAACGGGATACGTTTTTTTAGGCGTTGCGCTTCTTATCTCGGGCTTTGTCCTTTCCATCACAACCTTTATGTCGGCTGACCCATCCTCCGACACCTCAAACTACTTCTCTATCGTTCTTATTATGTCTATGGTGTTTTTACCTATTCTCACAATGAGAAGCTTTAGTGACGAAAGAAGAACAAAGACAGACCAACTCCTTTTCACCTCACCTGTGTCTATTTTTTCACTTGTTTTCGGTAAATTTTTGAGCGCACTTTGTATGTTCCTTATATATCTTGCGCTCTCACTTTTCAATTTCATTCCGCTTTTTGCATTCGTTGCTGAGGGTGCTGCGGGCCCTAACGTTGCTATGATTATTGGCAATTTTATCGCCCTTGTGCTTGTCGGAATGTGCTTTATCGCAATCGGCATTTTCATTTCCTCTCTTACTGAGAATATGTTTGCCTCGGCGGTAATTACTGTTGCCACGCTCTTTGGACTTCTTTTGATAAACGGCATCTCGGGCCTTTCATTCTTACAGGGCGACGGCTTTGCAGAGGTTATACGCGTTGTTATCGACTGGATTTCGATTTTTGCGCGCTTTGACGCGTTTGTCTTTGGCTATTTCGATATTCCTTCGCTAATCTACTATATTTCCGTTACATTCATTTTGTTACTTTTGACAGAGCGCCACTTCCAAGCGCGCAGACTTATATAAGGAGGCGCTACTATGGATTTTTTAAGTAAATTCGGAGCTAAAAGCAAAATTAAATACGGTGCGGTGCTCGCCGCCTTTTTGGCAATTGTGCTCACAATTGTAGTTGTTTTCAACTCGATTATTTCAATTCTCGGCTCACGCTTTAACCTCTTTTTCGATATGACTGACGAGCAATTTTACTCGGCATCCGACGAGTTTGTTAATACCATTGAAAGAGTAAACCAAAAGGCAGAGCTTGAAATTATTTTCTTTGACGAAAGGGATACGGTTTCAAACGACCACGCATCGGTTAACGGTATGGTTGGACTTGCCTACGTGCATCAAACCGCAATAGATCTTTCAAGAAAGCTTGACGGTGTGACGGTTTCATACCATTCACTCGATGAGCGCGAGTTTGTAAGCCAATTCCGCGATGCGGGTGTAATAAATGAAAAAACCGTTATTATAAGAAGAACCACAGGCGAGGGCTCACAGTTTGAGACGTATTTGCCTGCATCCTTCTACGCGTTTGATGAAACGGGCGCGCTATTTGCATACAACGGCGAGGTTAAGCTGCTTGAGGCGGTTATCCGTCTTTCAACGGATGATGAGCCAACCGTATATTTCACATCAAATCACGGTGAAACGGGCTTTAATTTGGCTATGCTTTTTGAAAATGCAGGCTTTGTGCTAAAGGAAATTGATTTAACCGAAAAGGTATATATCTGCGAGTGCGGGCTACACTACAGCCCTAAATACGATTTTGGAATTACAAATGAAACCGAGCGCGAGCCTGTGACGGCGGGCTCAAGCGATTTGCTTGTTGCGCGCGACTTTGAATGCGAATGCGGCAAGGGGAAGGTTACAATCACCGACTCAATGCTTAAGGAGCGCACACGCTTACCCGATAACGCACGCGCCTTGGTTATAAACGAGCCTGTTATCGACTTTGAGGAAAAGGAGCTTGTCATGCTTGAGAGCTATCTTTCAAGCTACGGCGCAGTAATGACCTTCTTAAACCACGAGGCGAAGCTTGATACCTTCTACGAGTGGCTCAAGGTTTGGGGCGGCATTGGCGTAAATTACGGCAAGGGCGTTGCGTCAACAAGCTTGAACGAGACTGAATTTAAGGGCTATATCCCCGAAAACGATGCAACAAAGACCTATTTTTCCGACCTTCTTTCGCTTCAGCTCAGCCCATTCTTTGAGGATGCTATAACGCTTGAGCTTGATCCGAGATTTTTGGAGGGCAACATCGAAACGGGCTTTAACGTACAAAGAACGACAACGGAGCTTGTAAGAACTCCTTCAAATATCTTCTTTAACGGAAAAGCGGGCAACCATACATTAATGGCAATTACAAAATCGGAAAGCTATCTTGCCAACCCCGACGAAACCATCGGTGAGGACGAGTTCACCTCTTACCTCTTTGTTTCAACGAGCGGCTTTGCTTCACTTTTGAAGGATGAAACAAGCGCGAATACAAACACAAGCCTAATGCGCGCGCTCATTCGTCCTATGACAGGCGTTCAAATCTACTCGTCAAGCATTGATATGAAGGTGTTTAACTCCTATGCGCTTGATATTTCAGGCAATCAGGCGGTTACATTCTTCCTAATCTCCACGCTTCTTTTACCTGTGCTTTGTGCGGGTGTCGGCACATTTATCATAATCAGGAGAAAAAGAAGATGAGCGAGCTATTTAACAAAAACGGCGAGGAGCAAAAAAGCACGCTCATAAATAACGAACAAAAGAAAAGCACGCTTTTTAAAAGTGAGGATGACATCGCACCGTCAGGTATCGTCACAGCGAAAAAGAGCAACGCAAAAACAGTTGTTGTTTTCTCCGTTCTTGGTGTTTTTCTTGCCGCACTGATAGTTGCACTTGCACTTCTGCTTATTTTCAAGCCCGACGAGGGTGTACAAGAGCCACCCTTTGACGTTTGGGAGGGCGAGGATGCCTACGGCTTGGCGGCGCACCTTGTGTATCCGCTTGTCGAGGAGGACACCGTTACCAAAATGGACATATATAGGGACGGTGAAAAATACTCCTTTATTAAGGCGTGGGACGAAAATCTCGGCAAATACGACTGGCGAGTTGAGGGGCTTGAGGCTATAGACCTCAATGCAACGTCGTTTGAAATGCTTCGCATGTGGCTTTGCACGGTGACTACAAAGGATCCGATACGAAACGTAAAGGAAAGTGAGCTTGAAGCCTACGGAGTTGACAAAGCAAATGAAAACGGCTTTACCGTTTACTATACCGAAAACGGCGTTGAAAAATCCCACACGATGAGAATAGGTGAGCAAACGTCGCTTTCAAGCGGAGTTTACTACGCATACTATGAGGGTAGAAATCACATTTATAAAATTTCGCCCGATGTTGTAAATTACACATCATACGGTAAGCTTGAATATCTTTCCCCTGTTATAAATACGTTTTTTGCAGGCGCAACGCAGGCAATTATGGGAGTTGATCGCTTTGATATTTATCTTACCGACGGAACAAACACAAAGCTAAACGACATAATTTCTATAAGAGTAAACGAAAAGGGCGAAACAAGTGTTGAATTTAAGGCGATTTACGGTCCTGACTCACTTGGCAGACGCAGAACAACGATTGCCGCAACGTCATATTTAAACACGGTCTTTTCAACGCTTTATACTGCATTTTCAGGCAGCGAGGTTGTTGCGATAAACCCAACGGATGACGATCTTAAAGAATTCGGTCTTAACGACAGCGAGGAAAAATACTTTATAAACGTAGAGTTTTCGGAAAACGCGACCTTTTCAAAAAGCTCATACAAAAACAAGGAGCCAAGCTTGTACATCAGCCGTAAGATTGATGATTCATATTACGTTATGTCGGAATACTACGGTGTGAAGGCGGTTGTGCGCGTTGATGCAGAAACACTTTCCTTCCTTGGTGAGAGTTCGTTTTTGCTCCTTAAATGGACGGACACAACCTCTGTTAAAACGGGCTTCTTTGAAACGCTCACGCAAACAGAAGAAGCACCCGGACTTGAAAAAATTTTTGTGGTAACTCCAAATAACAACGAGACCTTTGTGCTCAGCTATGACGCGTCAAGTGATGAGCTCACCGTGCTTGCACAAAATGCAAATCTTATTTTCAAGGACGACAACACACAGGGCAATTCCTTTGAAAGAAATAAATTCAGAAATTTATACGTTTATATGCTATATTTTCCCTTTATTTACAGCTTTAACGAGATGTCAGACACTGACACCTTGGAATATATAAAGGATGAAAATTTAGTTTATTCTATTACATCACAAAGAAACGACGAAACCGTTATCCGCCACTCATACTACTCTATTTCCGCAACGCTTGCGGTTGAAATGGTTGAGGAGGGCAAGGTAAAGGATGGCGAGATCGTATTCGGTGAGCCGAGCTACGGCAGTATTTGCGAAAAAGAGCAAATCCGCCGTGTAACAAACGCAATTGACAAGCTTTTAGCGGGTGAGGAATTACTCCCCGATGAAGATATATTAAAGTAAGAGAGGTTTTTTATGGAATACAAATACGGTTATTTCAACGAAAGTGGAGATGAATTTATAATTACAGCACCAAACACTCCACGCCCATTTGACAACTTTTTGTTCAACGACGCTTGCTACGCAAACGTACATCAAACGGGTATTGGCTGCTTCGACTATCAAATTAACGGCACAGAGGGAATTCAGCTCTACACAGGCGTTGGTCGTATCTGCGACTACGACGTTTTCGGCAAGGACCACCTCTACAACCGCCTTGTTTTCATCCGTGACAATGAAACGGGTGAGTTCTGGACTCTTAACTGGGAGCCCGTTTGCCACCCATACCAAAGCTACAAATGCACACAGGGTCTTGGCTACACAATAGTTGAGAACAAAACCTGCGACACAATGGCGAAGCTCCGTCTTTTCGTGCCTGTCGGAAACGATGCGTGCGAGATTTGGAAGCTTTCAGTAAAGAACGAAGCGGATAAAAAGCGCTCTTACTCTATTTTTACATACAGCCAAATTCAGTTCAAGTTCAAATGGGGCTTTGACAGCTACGGCGACACAATGTACCGCGGCACACGCTTTGACGAGGGAAGAAACACCTTCTATATGAACAAGCACCCATTCATTAAGCCACATAACTACTTAACCGCATTTATGGTTGCTGACGAAAAGATTACAGGCAGTGAGGGCTGCCAAAACGTATTTATCGGTGAATACGGCACTATCGCCTCACCCGAGGTTGTACGCACAGGTGTCAGCCGCGGCTCAATAGGCTCAGCTAACGCAACAATTTGCTCACTCCGCTTTGATATTACGCTTGAAGCAGGTGAGAATAAGGATATCTCAATGCTCCTTGGCGCAGGCGAGTGCGAGGACGACAGCGTAAGATTTGCTGACAAGTACCTCTCTTCACAGGACGAATACTTTGAAGCTACAAAGAATTATTATAAGGACTTATACAACAAGAACCATATCACAACAAATGACGAGCATTTTGACCGCCTTATCAACTATTGGGGCAAGCACGCAACACACTTCGGTGCTACCTGGTGCCGTTGGGGCTATAACGGCTACCGTGATATCGTTCAACACGGCTTTGGCGTTGTTTCCTTTAAGAATGCAAGAACAAAGCAGATTTTAAGAGAAGCAATTCAAAACCAATATTCAAGCGGTATGGCGGTTCGCGGTTGGAACCCTGTTGACACAAAGGCATACTCCGACTCTGCCCTTTGGCTTGAATTTACGCTTACCGCTTACCTGCGTGAAACGGGTGACGTTGAGTTCTTAAACGAGGTTTACCCATTCAGAGACGAGGGCGAGGATACCGTGCTCGGTCATATGGACCGTGCGCTTGACTTCCTTGAGTCAAACAAGGGCGAGCATAATCTCCTTCTTATCAAGTTCGGCGACTGGAATGACTCACTCACGGGCGTTGGTAAAGAGGGACGCGGTGAGAGCGTATGGCTTTCAATTGCTTACGCGCAGGCACTTCTCGAAATGGCAGAGCTTGCAAAATTCCTCGGTATGCCCGATAAGGAAAAGAATTATCTATCCCGCCGCGAAGCGATAAAGAACGCAATTAACGAAAACGCGTGGGACGGCGAATGGTACAGACGCTGCTACACAGACAACGGTTCACCTCTCGGCTCTAAGGAAAACAAGTACGCAAAGATGTTTATGGAGCCGCAATGCTGGTCGCTCATCTCGGGTGTTGCATCAGAGGAGCGCGCAAACACAATAATTAACGCAATGAACGAGCATATGGCAACTCCTGTCGGATACCTTTTGCTCACTCCGTCCTACAAGGAATTTGACCCAACCATCGGCCGTATTTCCTCAATGGAGCCGGGCATTTGCGAAAACGGCACAATCTACTCACATACAAACATTTGGATGATTCTCGGTCTTCTCAAATACGGCAAGGCAGACCTCGGCTACGAGCTCTTTAAGAAGATTGCACCGGGCTATATCATCGGTGACAACGCAGAAATCAAGAACAAGTGCTTGCCTTATATGTTCTCAAACTGCTACTTTGGCCCTGAGCATAGAAACAGCGCGTTCCAGATGGAATACAGCTGGATCACCGGCTCGGTTGCTTGGTACACCAACACAATGGAAAATTATCTCGTTGGCTTGCGTCCAACCTACGAGGGACTTGTGGTTGACCCGCATCTCCCATTCGACGGCGCAAAAATGAAGCGCGAGTTCCGCGGTGCAACCTACGAGGTTTCAATCTCTAACCCAAGCGTAAAATACAAGGCAGACAGCCTTGAAATCACCGTTGACGGTAAATCAATTGACGGCATTATCATCCCGGACTTCAAGGACGGCAAAACACACAAGGTTTTGGTTACTGTAAAATAAAACGCAAAAAAGAGGTTCGCTTGAACCTCTTTTTTATTACTTATAAAACGTCTCGGTTGCTATTTTTGCACCGATTTCAAAACCCTTTGCGAAATATTCCTCATTATATTGATTACTTATTTCAAATAATATCTCCTCATATTCCTGTAGGATAGCTTTAACTTCTCTACCCACTTGATTTCGTATGTTCCTTTGAAGCAAATCCTTTTTTGCTTCAAGCTCCTTTAGCTTTTTATTATGTATTCCGCACTTTTCAATCAAAAACGCATCGCTTCTATAAATTTTCTTTATCGTATTCTTCATTTTTACACCTCCAAAGACTGTTTAATTATATTATAGTGACTTATCAGTCACTTTTCAAGAGTTTTTTCAAAATATGTGATATAATTTTTTCAGTATAAGTAAAAAGGAGTGATGATGTTGTATTATAAGCGCTTGAAGGATTTAAGAAACGACAAGGATATGACGCAGGAGCAAATCGCAAAGCTACTCGGCACAGCAAGAGAGCAATACAACAAGTACGAGAGAGGCGTTCAAGAAATACCTTTTCATCACGTAATTACTCTTGCAAAATTTTACGATGTAAATATTGACTATATTGCCGAATTAAGTAATACTCCCAAAAAATGATAAAAGAGGTTCAGGCGAACCTCTTTTTACTTTAGTTTTTTGAAAAATCAAGTACTTGGGAAAACAGGATATTGACAACTTTTGTATTATATTATATAATATATTTATCTTATTATAAGGAGAGTTTTATGGAAAACGAAAAGATTTGTCCTAAATGCGGCGCGCACGGTGACATCGATAGCGCATTTTGCGCTAAGTGCGGTGCAAAAATGGACGAAAAGGTTTTCTGCCGTGAATGCGGTGCTGAGGTAAAGCCGGGCAGCGAGTTTTGCCAAGCTTGCGGTGCACCTCTTAACAAAAAGGCAGAAAAAGCACTTAAATCATCATTAAAAGAAAAGACCGACGCTTCAAAGGAAATTATTACAAGCGGCAAGGAGCGCACGAAGCTAAGAAAAATTTCCGATATGCTTCTTTTTATCGCAACCGCCATTTTGCTTGTTTTCCCATTTATCAGCTTTGTTGAAATGTCGGGCGCAATCTATAGCCCGGGCTTTAAGCTGTTCGGCACTTTCGTGCAATATCCAACAGGCTATCTTTGGGGCATAATTCAAATTCTTTCAAGCCTTGATTGGCTCTTTAACTTCTCTAATGTTGGTCTTGCGGTTATAATACGTGCAATATTTGCAATCGGTTTGATTATTTATTTCATTGTTTTATCGATTGTTTCATTTGTTTCAATTATCACCTCGACAATAAATTTTGCCAAGGGAAAATCCTACAACATCACAAGCAAGGCGCTTAAGTCGCTTATCGCGATTTTGTCCTTCGCTTTATATTCAAGCATTCTTTCTTCAAACGCGCTTGATGTTAAGCTTTCCTCCTCAATGAAATTAATGCTTGGCTTGTCTATTTTACTTATGCTTGCAGCCTGCGCTATTTCCTTTGCGGAAAGCATAAAGAAGCAGTTTGTCAGCAAGAAGGCGGGCTTTGGTGCGATATTCTCACTCGCTATGCTTGTTTTTTCACTTGTTACCGCGCTTGCGTTTACAGGCTTCAGATGCTATGATTACTACAAACGCATATATTTTGTCTTGGAAGGAAACGATATCGCAGAGATATTCTACGCATTTGCAGCATTGCTTGCTTTCCCCGCTATGATATTTGGGCTTATCCTTCTTTCAAACAACATAAAAGCTCTTAAAAAGAGCTTTAAGGAAGCGTGCTACATCAACTACGTTTCAAGAGAGGAAAAAACTCTTTATAGACACGTTTTGTCAAAGAAATACGCAACTGTTGCATATGCGGTTTTAGCATCGATTTTCCTCACAATTTCATTCACAATCTGCTCGCTTGACGTTGCGCGCTCGGTTATAGACAATTACTCTACGGTTGCGCAATTTATGGAAGCGGTGAAGAATAACTTCTTTGAAATTTTTGCCGACTTTATAAGCGCGACGGTAAGAACGTTGCCAAGCATGTCCTTCCCAATATTTATTTGGGCGGTTTCAGTTGTGGCACTCGTTGCCAAGTGTGTTTGCAATTCTCTTGCTAAAAAGCAAATTGAAAGCACAATGGATGAAGTAGCTTCAAACGAAAAATCAGACACTCCCCCGACCGAAATCAAAAATGAGGATGCACCCGTTGAAGCAAAAGCGGAAATAACAGAATAAAACTATTATAATAAAAAACCTTGGATTTTCTCCAAGGTTTTTGTTTTATCCGCGCTCCCAATCGTATTGGCTGAGAGAATCAGTCAAAAGATTTATCATATGTGCGGTCATTGAAAGCTCTTCGGCGGTCACTTCGTATTTACCGCCCGCCAAAAATTCTCCGCCGTAAATTTCCAAGCGTTCGATCGATGAGCAGCCGAAAAACGCGCCCATTCCGATTTTGTCAACCGTTTCGGTTATTATAACCTCATCAAGTGACTCACAGGAGTAAAACGCTTGCATACCGATTTCCTCTACGTTTAAGAGGTCTATTTTTTCAAGCATCACGCAGTCACTAAATGCGCCGTTACCGATATAACGCGTGCTCTTACCAAGCGTTACCTCCTTTAGCTCCGTACAGCCGAAAAATGCTTCATCACCTATATATTCAAGTGAGTCGGGAAGGTTCACCTTACTTAGTGAATCACATCCGTAAAACGCGTTTGATTCGATTGATTTTAAGGTGTCGGGGAATACAATTTCAATGAGCTTATCGTTGTCCTCAAACGCGCCCTCGTCAATGCCTATTACAGGGACACCGTCAACCTCGCTTGGGATAACGATGCGCCTCGTTTCAAAAACGGTTGTACCTGTAACTAAAAGTCCGCCCGGACAATCCTCATAGGTAAGCTGAAGTGAGCCTTCTCTTCCATTATATATAATAAGCGCAACCGTACCGCCTACAACGACAATAGCAAGCAGCCCAAGTGCTGTCCAAAAGAAGCACATCAAAACGCAAAACAAAACCGCGATTGCTACAATCGATAAAACAAATCGCTTTGTCGAATACTTCTCTTTTTTCTCCATAATAGCCCTCCTATACTTTTCTACCTTTATTATATACCCAATCGCCCTCGTTGTCAATAACCTAAAACGGACAGTCGAGGACGCCTGTCCCTACAATTTCGTGGAGCGGTGATTTTAGCGTTTGTAAGGCGTCACCTAATAGGGACAAGAGTGGGTGTAGAAAGTGTGAGGGGCAGTCTCGTCGGCGTACTGGTGTACGGCAGAGATGCCACTCGCGATTAAAAAAGCACATAAAAAGAAAACAGGTAAATCGCCTGTTTTCCACCTTGAATGTTTCAAAAAACAAGGGAGGAGCAAGCCCCTCCCTTTATTTTATTGTGCTTTTTGTTCTACGCCCTCTATTGCGCCCTATTAGCGAGGGTTCTTAATAGCAGCCTGTGCAGCAGCAAGACGTGCAATCGGAACTCTGAATGGTGAGCATGAAACGTAGCTGAGGCCGATTCTGTGGCAGAATTCAACAGATGTTGGGTCGCCGCCGTGCTCGCCGCAAATACCGATGTGCATTTCAGGACGAACTGCCTTACCCATATCAACTGCCATATCCATAAGCTTACCAACACCGTTTTGGTCGATTCTTGCAAATGGATCGTTTTCGTAAATCTTGCTCTCGTAGTATGCTGTCAAGAACTTACCAGCGTCATCACGGCTGAAGCCGAATGTCATCTGTGTTAAGTCATTTGTACCGAAGCAGAAGAACTCAGCTTCCTTAGCGATTTCATCAGCTGTCAAGCAAGCACGTGGAATTTCCATCATTGTACCAACTTCATACTTAAGCTCAACGCCTGCATTTGAGATTTCCTCGTCAGCAGCAGCAACAACGAGCTTCTTGCAGAATACGAACTCCTTGTATTCGCCAACCAATGGGATCATGATTTCAGGAACGAGGTTCCAATCAGGATGATTCTTCTTAACTGCGATAGCCGCACGGATAACAGCTCTTGTTTGCATTACTGCAATTTCAGGATATGTTACTGTGAGACGGCATCCACGGTGACCCATCATTGGGTTGAACTCGTGAAGTGATTCGATAAGAGCCTTGATATCTTGAACTGTCTTGCCTTGTGTTTCTGCAAGAGCAGCGATATCCTCTTCAGTTGTAGGAACGAACTCGTGAAGCGGTGGATCGAGGAAACGGATTGTAACAGGGTTACCCTCAAGTGCCTCGTAGAGCTTCTCGAAGTCGCTTTGTTGCATTGGGAGAATCTTAGCAAGAGCTGCTTCTCTCTCTTCAACGCTGTCAGCGCAGATCATTTCACGGAATGCGCCGATTCTTTCAGGCTCGAAGAACATATGCTCTGTACGGCAAAGACCGATACCCTCAGCACCGAATGCTCTTGCTTGAGCTGCGTCCTTAGGTGTGTCAGCATTTGTTCTTACTTGGAGCTGTCTGTACTCATCAGCCCAAGCCATGATTGTACCAAACTCGCCGCCGATTGTAGCAGGAACGGTAGGAATAGCCTCACCGTAGATGTTACCTGTTGAGCCGTCGAGTGAGATGTAGTCGCCTTCAACGTATGTCTTGCCGGCGAGAACGAACTTCTTGTTTTCTTCGTCCATCTTAATGTCGCCGCAACCTGATACACAGCAAGTACCCATACCACGAGCAACAACGGCTGCGTGTGATGTCATACCGCCACGAACAGTCAAGATACCTTGTGAGTAGTGCATACCCTCGATATCCTCAGGTGATGTTTCAAGACGAACGAGGATAACCTTCTCGCCCTTCTTGCCCTCTTCAACTGCATCCTCAGCTGTGAATACAACCTTACCGCAAGCAGCTCCGGGTGAAGCAGGAAGTGCCTTTGAAACAGGTGTAGCAGCCTTAAGAGCCTTAGCGTCGAATTGTGGGTGGAGAAGTGCGTCGAGCTGCTTAGGATCGATCATAAGGATAGCCTGCTCCTTAGAAATCATACCCTCGTTAACGAGGTCAACTGCGATCTTAAGAGCAGCAGCAGCTGTTCTCTTACCGTTTCTTGTTTGGAGCATATAGAGCTTACCGTGTTCAACAGTAAATTCCATATCCTGCATATCTCTATAGTGGTTTTCAAGGATATTGCAAACCTCAACGAATTGCTTATATGCCTCAGGGAATGTCTTAGCCATTTCTGAAATTGGCATTGGTGTACGAACACCTGCAACAACGTCCTCGCCCTGTGCGTTTGTAAGGAACTCACCCATGAGCTTCTTTTCGCCTGTTGCGGGGTCACGAGTAAATGCAACACCTGTACCGCAGTCATCACCCATGTTACCGAAAGCCATTGCTTGTACGTTAACAGCGGTACCCCAAGAATATGGGATTTCGTTTTGCATTCTGTAGTAGTTAGCACGTGGGTTATCCCATGAACGGAATACTGCCTTAACAGCACCCATTAATTGCTCCTTAGGATCAGATGGGAAGTCTGTGCCGATCTTTGCCTTGTACTCTGCCTTGAATTGGTTTGCAAGCTCCTTTAAGTCTTCAGCTGTAAGCTCAACGTCGAGAGTTACACCCTTTTCTTCCTTCATCTTATCGATGAGCTCCTCAAAGTACTTCTTACCAACCTCCATAACAACGTCGGAGTACATTTGGATAAATCTTCTGTAGCAGTCCCAAGCCCAACGAGCGTTGCCTGACTTTTCAGCGATTACATTAACAACCTCTTCGTTAAGACCGAGGTTAAGGATTGTGTCCATCATACCGGGCATTGATGCACGAGCGCCTGAACGAACGGAAACGAGAAGTGGGTTTTCCTTATCACCGAACTTCTTGCCTGTGATGCCCTCCATCTTGTCAATGTATTCCATAATTTGTGCTTGGATTTCATCGTTGATTTGTCTGCCGTCCTCGTAGTACTGTGTACAAGCCTCAGTAGAAATTGTGAAGCCCTGTGGAACAGGAAGACCGATGTGTGTCATTTCAGCAAGGTTAGCACCCTTACCGCCGAGAATTTCTCTCATCTTTGCGTTACCTTCTGAAAAAAGGTAAACATACTTCTTTGTACTCATCTCTTAAGTACCTCCATAAATAATTTAGCAATTGTTATATGCGCATTGTATGCGCGAGTGTTTGCGCGTCATATGCGCGCACAGTGCTATTATAACACATAATTTATAAAAATGGAATATTTTTTTTAATTTTTTTCAGTTTTGACGATTTTTTGGTATTTTAACAGAAATTAACAAATATGAATGCTAAAATTTATAAAATAACAACAAAAAACGATGTATAATGTGATGCTTGCACACTGTGCTAAAGGCACAACATCATTCACGCAGTGAACATCATTGCCGAAGGCAACATCACTTAGCATAATACTCCGCTTGGAGCATTATGCTATTATCTTCGGTATTTTCTTTGCGTGCCCTTTCTCAATGTGTGCTTTTTTGAGGCGCTTGTGCGTCGGTGGGCTCTGTCCCTTTGAGCGCTTTCCTTTGCGTTCGCGCTATTACGCAAGGAGATCTCGTTTTTCACGGTTGCTTCCTCACCCTCTGTATCTTCCTGCTTTTTCTCACGCACTAATTCAAAATTGATTTGGCGAAGCGCAATATCGACGGAGTCAACGCGGATTTTGACTTTTTGACCTAAGCGGTAGGTTGTTTTTCCGCGTGACAAGGTGTAGTTGTCCTTGTCGTAATAGAAGCCGCCGCCAAGGGAGTCAACAGGGATTAAGCCCTCGCAAAGATTCTCGGTTTTTGCAAACAAGCCGAATGAGGCAACGGATGAAATAACCGCTTCCATTTCCTCTCCCTCCTGCGCCTGCATATATACGCACTTGTAGAGCTGCTCAATATCGCGCTCGGCGTGGATTGCTTTAACCTCGTTTTCACTTGAAAGCTCCGCGCTTAAATTTGCAAAGCGCTCGTATTTTTCAATTGACGCACCGTCAAGCTCTCCGTCCAAGAATGCTTTCAAAATTCTATGCACGCTTAAGTCGGGATAACGTCTTATCGGTGAGGTGAAATGGCAGTAATACTCCGTATTCAAGCCGAAGTGTGGGCGCTGAACGGCGGAATATTTCGCCTTCATAAGTGCGCGAAGGAGCACACTTGAAACGATTGCAGAGTATCCCTTTTCCTCGGAGCTTGCAAGCACGCGGGACAGCTGCATTGGAGTTATCGTATTTTTCGTGCGCAAGAGGGAAACGTCAACACCGAGATTTTTTGCAAAAATTGCAAAGGAGTTTATTTTTTCGCGGTCGGGCTCCTCGTGCACGCGGAAAACGCACGGCACGCACGCATTGTACATATAGGTGGCAACCGCCTCGTTTGCACATAGCATAAATTGCTCAATAAGTCGCTCGCTCTCGCCGCGCTCGCGCTTCTCTATTTTTGTCGGCAAGCCGTTTTCGTCAAGAACGATTTTAACCTCATCACTCTCAAGCTCCATTGCTCCTTTTTGCTCGCTCCTTTGGCGAAGGATGCGATAAAGCTCCATCATTTTCGAAAAATCGTCCATTACGTGTCTGTATTTCGGGAAAAATTCGCTATTTTCGCCGTTTGCGATAATGTCGTTCAGCTCCGCATAAACACCGCGCACCTTGGAATTAATTACGCTCTTTCTTATCTCGCTTGAAATCATAGTGCCGCTTTTGTCAAGTGTGACGAAGCAGGAAAGCGTCAGACGATCCTCGCCTCCGTTTAACGAACAGATTCCGTTTGAAAGCTCACGCGGAAGCATCGGCACAACCTTGTCAACGAAATATACGCTTGTGCCGCGCTCGATTGCTTCCTTGTCAAGATAAGAGCCCGGACGCACGTAATGAGAAACGTCCGCGATGTGAACGCCGAGGACGTATCCGTTTTCGGTAATTTTCAACGAAATTGCGTCGTCAAGGTCCTTTGCATCGGCTGAGTCTATTGTAAATACCGTTTCGTTTCTTAAATCAAGGCGGCCCGTTATATCAAGCGGCTCGCTTGAAACCGCACGAGCCTCGTCCACCGTTTCGTCTCTAAACGAGGTGGCAATTCCGTTTGAGTGCAAAATTGCGCGGTAGTTGCCCTCTAAGGAGTCGCTCCTGCCAAGCACCTCGGTAATTTCTCCGAGCGCAAAATCGTTTTCATCCTTGGGGTATTGATTTATTTTTACAACGACCTTGTCACCGTCACTCGCCACCAAATTTTTGCTGTTCACCTTGATTTTCAGGTGCAAGCGCTCGTTTTCGGGGGTGACGTATGCGACAAACCGTCTGCCGTTTCCGTAAACGGTGAGCGTGCCGACAGCTTCGTTAGCACCGCGCTCAAGTATTTCGACAACCTCTGCCTCGTTACCCTTGCCGTAGTATTTTGAGAGATAGTCTATCCTTTTTATAACGACCGTGTCGCCGTGGTAAGCGCCGCGCATAAATCTCGGCGGAATGAAAAATTCACCGTCGTCGGTTACGGCAAAGCCGAAATCTCCACGCGATGAGGCGCTGATTTTCGCCTTGAAAAAGCCCATATCCGTGCCCTTTGCGATTTTTCCCTTTTTGGTGAACTGTATTTCGTAGTCAAGCTCAAGCGCGGAAAGTGCGCGCCAAAACTCACTCTCGTCAACGCCAAGCGGCAAAAGCATACTGTGCATATCATACGGTGAGAGCGGAACGTAGCCCTGTCCATCAACCGTATCAAGTATCAGCTTTTTTACGTCCATATTTTTCTCCTTTTACTATATTTATTATATCTATCATTTCTATTTTCATTTACAGTTTCAGTTATAGTTTCAGTTACAGTTTCAATATGTAGTACATATGTAGCTGCATATGCAGAGCTTATGCACAAATAAAAGATAAAACCGCCTTGGTTTTGTCCCAAAGCGGTTAATGTCAAATTATTCGGTTACCTCAGCGCTACCTTCGCCCTCAGTTGTTTCGCTGCTTGTATCCTTTGCGTCCTCCTCGTCCTCGGTAACAGAGCCGCCTGAGCTGCTTTGTGAGTTGTTGATGAGGTCATTCCACCAATCCTGAATTGTAGCAGAGTTGGTTTGGAGTGAAAATACTGCAAGTGAAAGAATTGCAAACACTACAGTCAAAACGATGGTAACAATCATAAGCTTCTTGTCAATTGACTTGCCCTTATTTCTTCCGTAGAATGTGTCAGAGCCGCCTGCAATTGCGCCTGAAAGACCCTTTGATGAGTTGCTTTGAATAAGAATAACTACCACGAGAACAATAGCACTAATAAGCAAAATGATACTAGATACTAAGTAGAATATTTCTCTTCCGTCCATATAATCCTCCTATTATTTGCCGACAGAAATGGACTAAGCCCTCGTCAAGCGTGTCTGCCTTGGCAAATTTTATAATTTTCGTATAAGCGATAGCATTATAACACAAACATTTTGAAAAATCAATAGCAAAAATAATTTTTTTCGAAAATGTTTTAAAAACGATGCTCCGAAGCCTCGCATACACCGCTTTTTTCGTCAACGCCCGCACATTTTGCGCACTTACCGTAAATTACGGTCTTGCCCGATGATATTGTGAATGCGTGCTTTTCAAAAATGTGATTTTCAAGTAGATGCAGAAATTCACAGCTTAAGTGGATAAGCGCCCCGCACTCGGTACACTTTAAGTGAAAATGCTCTTGACACGCGCGCTCGCTCATATACTGATAGCAGGCAGGTCCTGTGCCTACGGTCATTTTTTTGACCACGCCCTGCGCTTCAAGCATAGAAAGTGTCCTATATACAGTAGCCGTTGAAGCTGCCTGCCCGTGATTTTTGAGCTGCGCTATAATTTCCTTAGCCGAGATGTGCCCTTGTGCTTTTGAAAGAATTTCCAAAATCAAGGCGCGCGGCTTAGTTGAATATTCGCGCATAAATTACTCGTAAATCGGATACTTCTCGCAGATTTTTGTAACCTCATCTCTGATGTAATCCGCTTTTTCTTCAAACTCGGTTGCGCAAAGCTTGATGAGCTTACCGAGCGTAACCATATCTTCCTCCTTAAGACCGCGAGAGGTAACGGCAGGAGTGCCTATTCTTACACCGCTTGTAACAAACGGCTTCTCTGGGTCGTTGGGAATTGCGTTTTTGTTTACTGTGATGTAGCATTCGTCAAGGCGCTTTTCAAGCTCCTTGCCCGTGATTTTGAAGGGGCGAAGGTCAAGAAGCATCAGGTGGTTGTCCGTGCCGCCCGAAACGAGGTCAAAGCCCTCTGAAAGAAGCGTGTCGGCAAGAGCCTTCGCATTTTTAACGATTTGCGCTTGGTATTCCTTAAACTCGGGCTTTAATGCCTCGCCGAAGCAAACAGCCTTTGATGCAATTGTATGCATAAGAGGTCCGCCCTGTGTTCCCGGGAAGATTGCCTTGTCAATAGCCTTGGCGTATTCCTCACGGCAGAGGATAAGACCGCCGCGCGGACCGCGAAGTGTTTTATGTGTTGTGGTTGTAACAACGTCAGCGTACGGAACGGGTGATGGGTGAAGTCCTGCCGCAACAAGACCTGCAATATGCGCCATATCAACCATAAAGAGTGCGCCAACCTCTTTTGCTACCTTTGAAATTCTTTCAAAATCGATAACTCTCGGATAAGCCGATGCACCTGCAACGATGAGCTTTGGCTGTGCTTCCTTTGCTACTCTTTCAAATTCGTCGTAATCAATAAAGCCGTCGTCGCCAACTCCGTAAGGAACGAAATTGTAGTATGAGCCTGACATATTTACAGGGCTGCCGTGTGTTAAGTGTCCGCCGTGTGCAAGATTCATACCGAGGACTGTGTCGCCCGGCTTAATAAGCGCGAAATAAACCGCGAGATTTGCCTGTGCACCTGAGTGCGGCTGAACGTTTGCATGCTCAGCACCAAAGAGCTTGCATGCGCGCTCGATTGCGATTTTTTCAACCACGTCAACGCATTCACATCCGCCGTAGTATCTTTTATCGGGATAGCCCTCTGCGTATTTATTCGTAAGAGGTGTACCCATTGCTATCATAACCGCCTCTGAAACTAAGTTTTCCGATGCGATAAGCTCAAGTCCTCTTCTCTGTCTTTTAAGCTCGCTTGCAACTGCGTCTGCCACGTCCTTGTCGTGCAAAGCGAGTGTTTCGATGATTTCGTTTACCATTTTTGTCTCTCCCCTCGGGTATAAATATATTATGTATTATACATTATCCGACCGCCAAAATCAATACTTTTTTCAGTTTTTAGTTTAGATAGCATCTGCACGATTCCAAAAAAGACAGTCAAAAAGTGCTGTTTTATCAAAAAAGTGCCGTCAAGTGTACGATTTTTGAAAAAAATTGAATAAAAATTGTTGACAAAAAGTGTTAATTACTGTATAATTAAGTTATCAATATTCTTGGCGTGTGTGAATATATTCACTACCCAAGCATAGTATATTTACGGAGGTTTTGATATGGAATTTGTTAACTCAATTCTATTCAGCGCAGGTATTAACATTTTTAATATCAGCGTTGTCAGCTGTGCTGTGATTGCAGTTTTATGCATATTGGTTGCCGTAATCGCCGCACTCATTCGTTGTCAGGTTGTTTACGTGGACCCTGAAGGAGACTACGAAATCGAATTTGAAAAGAAAAAATGGCTCTCAAAGGTTGTTCTTCGCCCCGCATTTAAGCTTGGTAAGAGCTTTGTTGGCTGGAGCCTTGATCCTAAGGGCGAAAATATGGTGACCGAGCCTGAGTTTATGCTCACACATACATACGTTCTTTACGCAATTTGGAAGGATGAAACCAAGGTTGCAAAGGACGGCGAGGGTGTATTTATTCAGCTTAACTATCTCGACGCTGAGGGTGAGGACGTTGTTAAATCCTGCATTTACAAGGCAAACACTGTTCTTCCCGAAAATCAAGAAATCGGCGTTAAGGTTAACGGCTGGGCATTTGAAAAGGGCGGCAAGGCTGTTTTGGCAGGCGAGAATGCAAGTGCTGTTTTCTCAATCAACCTTTACCCTGTATTTGACGAAAAATCAACAAGCAATGTAGCATTTGACGGTGACGTTGTTTGTGAGCTTCTCTTTATTGATAGCAACACAGATTCATTTATTTACAAGGAATCACACTACTTCGACCTTGAAATTCCCGAGGCTTGGAACACAAATTCAACCTTCGTTGGTTGGGCTGTTGAGCCAAACGGTGAGGCGATTATAGAGCGTGGCGACGACGATGCTGTATTTACAATTCAGCTCTTCTCCGTTGACGGCGAGGTTCAAGCTGTTCTCGTTGACGAGCCATACGTTGCTCCTGTTGCCGAGGAGGTAGCAGTTGAAGAGCAAATTCCTGAAGAGGTTGTTGAAGAAGAAATCGTTGAAGAACCTGTAGCTGAAGAACCTGTGGTTGAAGAGCCTGTGGTTGAAGAGCCTGTGGTTGAAGAGCCCGTGGCTGAAGAACCTGTTCAAGAAGAACCTGTTCAAGAGGAGCCTGTTGAAATCGTTCCAACCGTTATTCCTACATACTTCGATAATGAAGGCAACAAGATTGACATTAAGTACAGCCGTAGCTTTACTGCAAACCTCATCCAAAGCGATGACACAGTTAAGGACTACTACAGTCAGTTAAAGAACCATATCCTTTCATATAAGGGTGTGAAGTCCAAGATCAGCTGGAAGTTTGACAGCTATAACAGAGGCAGAGATCAGCTCTTTAAGATTAAATTCCGCGGTAAGACAATCCTTCTCTACTGCGCAATCGACCCTGAGGAGCTTGACAAGGCTAAGTACCACCACGAAGCTATCAACGCAAAGATTTTTGCTGACGTTCCAACCCTTCTCAAGGTTAAGAGCGGATTGGGCTTGCGTAAGGCAAAAGAGGTTGTTGACATCGTAATGGCTAAGTTCGGCATTGAGCAAAATCCAAAGGCGAAGACAATTGACTACGTAGCTGAGTATCCATATGAGGAGACAGAGGCGCTCTTAGCACGCAAGCTTGTTAAGATTTTGGAGGCTGACGGTGACGTTGTTGTTGTTTCAACAAAGGAAAAAGAGCCGGAACCGGTGGTTGAAGAGCCTGTAATCGAGGAACCCGTTGTTGAGGAACCTGTAGTTGAGGAACCTGTTGTCGAGGAACCTGCTCAAGAGGAACCTGTAGCTGAGGAGCCTGTAGCTGAGGAGCCTGTTGTAGAGGAACCTGTTGTCGAGGAGCCTGCTCAAGAAGAAGAGGCTTTCGAGATTCATGAGGCTATCGTTGAAGAGGTAAGCTCTGAGGAGGCAGACAAGATTGCCGAGGAGCAACACATTGACGCAACAATGGATGAGGGCATTGACTACATCACCGCTAAGGACACAAAGAAGGTTATTGTAAACATTGACTCAATTTCAAAGGCGTACCACGCGGGTGAAATTGTTAACATTGCTTCCCTTAAGGAAAAGAAGCTTATCGTTAAGAATGCTAAATTCGTAAAGGTTTTGGCAAGAGGAACACTTGATAAGCCACTTAAGATTAAGGCTGGCGAGTTCTCAGACACCGCAATTAAGATGATTCGTCTTGTTGGCGGTTCACCCACACACGTTAAATACGTAATCAAGAAATAATCAACTCAAAAGGGGCAAGCCAAGTGGCTTGCTCCTTCTTTTTATTTATTGCGGTCTATGTTGTAAAAAAGATTGTAATAGTACACGGGCACAGCGCTCCAGCCGTGGCACAGGCTGCCTGCGTTGTCAAACTCGTGCGTGCCGTTTAATGTTTCCCAAACTGTGCCTGTTTCTACCATTCTTTCGTAATTTTCGCGGATTTTTGAAATGATGTATTCCTTCGCCCCTTCTCCGCTTTTTATGAGCGCATCATAAACGAAGCATTTCATACTGAGTGAGCATTCACCAAGCTTGCCCGACATTATCGCCTTGCAGATTTTTTGTTCCTCGTCCTTATTTAAAATGCCTGATAATACCGCGAGCGCGTTTGGAAGCTCAAGTGCTTTGCCGTTTAGCAAAACGAGTCCGCTTTTTTCGTCATAGAGCTTTTTCTTAAACTCCTGTGACAGCTCGTCAATCACGATTTGGTAGGAAAATTCCAGCTCTGAAATTTTGCAAATTTCCTTGTATGCTTTCAAGGCGATAACGGTTAAAAGCGAGAGCATAATATCAACCTTTTTCTTTTCGCTTGAAAAGATTGCTCCGTCGAGGCGGTCCGACCAGTCAAAGAAATTCCAATACTGTGCGCCCTCAAAATTCATCTGTAGCGAGCCTTCAATATTTGCGCAGAACACATCAAGCAGTCCCTTAACCTTTGAATTCACCGCCAAAACAAGCTCCTTGTCGCCTGTGTGAATTAAGTATTCGTAAAGGGAAATTACGTAGTAAAGGGAAAAGGACGGAATTGTAAGGTCTATTCCACAAGGGAAGCAAATTGACAAAAGGTTATCACACCTGTCGTCCTTGGACATAAGCAACAGATTTGCGCGTGCGTATTCGTAATTTCCGCCCTCAAACGCGTAGTAGCCTGTGAGCATTTGGTTTCTTGAATCAAATGCGTAAAGACATTGCTCACGCCACGGGCAATCAACATAGTGCTCCATCATACAAAGCTCCAAGGTGTTTACGCACGTATCGTATATTTTGGCATCAAGCTCCGAGGATGGCTTGAAGCTCGTTCTCTTTACGTCGTATTTTTGCGGAATTATACCCAGCTTTAATACACATATCTTCACGTCTGTGTCAATTTCAAGGTAACGGCAAGCAAAGCGAAGCATATATGAGGTGTGCGCGTTTTTGCCCTTTTTCAGCTTACAGTCAACGCTGAAATCTCGGTCACCTAATTTGCGCTTTACTCTGCCGCCCTCAAGACATTCGCCATATGCGATATTTATTTCTCCCTCGTCCTCGGCTTCTATTTCAAAGCAAAGGAAGCCAACGTATTCTCTGCCTAAATCGTAAACGCGAGAGGTGCCGATTTGCGTTGTTGCTTTGAACGCGTCAAGGTAGTGCTTTTTTATTGGACGCGGATAGAGCTTTGCGCTCTTTTCGACCACGTGTGAGGGTGAAAACCCGTCAGAGGTGTGAAAAAGCCAGCCGTCCTCCTTCGTAAAATCGTAGCTGTAGCCAATGCCGAGCTGAGAGGTGATTTGCTTGCAAAGACCGTTTTTGTACGCGCGTGATTTTCTCGAAAGAATGGACTCATCGCTTGAAAGCACCATTCCGTTTTCGTTACATACCTCGAAAATCACGCCCGCCTTATATGGTCTATACCTTGACGAATCAACGCCGATATGCCAAACGAGGATACAAACGCGGTTTTCTTCATTAGTTAAATATTTATCAAGCGATACGGTATCGTAGATTTTATAATGCTCGTAGTCACCGTACTGACCCGAGGACACGTATTCACCGTTTATAAATAGCGTATAGTCGCCGTCACAGCTCAAATTCATATACGTCCCCCGTCCTTTTTTAAGGGTGAAGCAAAATTCACCGTAGGTGTCGGGTGCGTTTTCGTTATCTATCCAGATCCATTTTGCGCTTTCAAAAGCCATTTAGTTTTCCTCCTCGTATCGTGGCAGAGTTACTATTGTCGGTGTATGATTTACCGCGGGCAAATATTTTTCAAGCAAGTGGCTCGTTCTGATTTTTAGGCTTGAGGTGTTGATTGACGGATGGCAGCCGATAAACTCGGGCTTTAAGACGTCCTCGTCAATTGCCAGGCGCACCCTGCCCGCCTTATCGTTCATCAGTCCCATTATGCTAACTGAGCCGGGGGTTAAGTCAAGAATTTCAAGTAAATCCTCGCTTGATGCAAAGGACAAGCGCGACGAGCCCATAAGCGGGGAAAAGTCCTTGGTTTTGAAAACCTTATTTCCCGGCATCATAAGAAGAAAATATTCGGTTCTTTGGCGGTTGCACAGAAAAAGATTCTTACAAATTACTGTGTTTAATTCCTTTTCTATCTTTTCGCATTTTTCCATAGTGTCAGCTTCGCTATGGTCTATTCTATAATACTCAACTCCCAAGCTGTCAAGCAAATCGTAAACTCTCATTTCCTTGGGCAAGCGTCCCTCGCCTACCCCTGTGCGTCCTATATAAACCTGCATTTTCTCTCCTTTTTTTGCCTTGCAAACGTCATAATTTTTGTTGTGTCGTATTTTTGCGACTGCACCGCTTTTAGCCTGTTTTTTCGGTTGACACCGAGTATCATTAGCGGTAAAATATAAGTGTGACGTCCACCGTCACTAGGGCCGCGATATATGTAGCGGACAGGGCTTCCCCCGTTTGCCCTTTTTTGTCAAATTTTTAATATTTTTTGGTGCTTGCGACACTCTTTGACAAAAAATTTATCCTCTATACTATATAATATAATTATAGAGTTGATTTAACTAAAAGTCAAGCGTTTCTTCTCCACCTTGACCTTTAGAAGGCTATTTAATTTCCACCGTTGTTTTTATTAAATAGGAAGCGAGAAATGAAAGGAATAAACGAGGTAAAAAAGGATTTAAGAGAATTAAAAAAATATACACACGCGATAAAGCAGCTTGAGTGCGCCCAAAGGACTCACCTTGCAAGAATCAAGCTCCTTGAGTCAGTCGGGGGCAGCGACAAGATAAAGCGCCTTATTGGAAGGGAAAAAGCGCTGATTTTATCATCCAAGGCTCCCGAGGTTATAGAATGCGCCTGCGCGCTTGAGGAAAAATATATGGCGGTGATAAATTCCTTGCCGCTTATCGACCGAGGAATAATTGTCGATTGCGTAATAAACGGTACACCGTA
This sequence comes from Clostridia bacterium, assembly GCA_017625935.1. GTDB lineage: Bacteria > Bacillota > Clostridia > Oscillospirales > CAG-272 > RGIG2000. The sequence goes on along the minus strand of JAGALA010000030.1, from coordinate 11,568 downwards.
TTGGAAAATTGGGCTTGAAATTGGCTACTCCGAGGAGGGCGTAAGAAAAAAGATTTCTAAAATAATTGCAAAAATCGCGCAAATGATGTAGTGCGCCAAGGAAGAACTCTTTTTTCACATATAAAATTAAAACGGCTTCGAGTGAAGCCGTTTTTGTTATATTAAGATTATTTTTCAATTACAAAGCAGCCAAGCTCCTGCCAGTAGTCTGTGCCGTTTGAAGGATTATTCATACGCACGACTATTTTGGTTACGGTTGCTTTGATTTCAAACGGACGCGTTTCACCAAATGAGGAAACACCGACTGTTTGCTCTGTACCGTCCTCGTAGGTTACGATTACCTCATATGATGAAGAGCCCTGTCCTGTTACGGTGAAAATATCGACGTATGTTGGCGCTTTCGCTTCCATAATAACGGTAACGGGGCTTGTGCCCTTGCCTGCGATGTTTGTGTCGTTATACAAGCCGTTTATGAGTGTGCCCGGATCCGGCTTGTCCCCGTACACCTCACCGTCGATTATGGGAGTTTTGAAGCTTGAATAGGTGATGCTTTCAAGAAGCTCCGTTTCGGTCAAGCTACAGGATTTACACTTGCGCTCTCTTACAAGCATATTATATTCATCCATCGAAACGGCCCATCTGTTAAACGTGTGTCCCGTTGAAGGAAGCGTTTCATAAAATTCGTAGTGACCGCAAACCGTGCATTGACGGGCGCGCTTTGCAGATTCGGTACAGGTGGCATCGCTATAATCGTTCCACGGGCCGAAATGGTGGTTTTCAGTATTGTCACTGCAGTATATGATTTTTTCCCAAATCGGTGTCAAAACCAAATCACCCTCTACCTTTGAGGTCAAGGTGATGTCAACGCCGTTTTGGTCCTGCCAGCCAATAAATCTGTAGCCATCGCTGCCCGCTGTCGGTAGCGTTTGAAGGATTGAAGCAATTCTTTCTCCGCGCACAATTTCAAAATACGGTGTTGTGCCGAAAAACTCTTCCCCCTGTCCTACGTTAAACTCAACCGCCAAGATAACATCAAGCGGATTCCAACGCGCCACAATTTCAATATCGTTATTTGCCACGCTAACGCTGTTTACAAGGGTGTCAGTTCCGCTTTCATACCAGCCGAGGAACTCATAACCCGCGCGCACAGGCGTTGGCAAATGACCGATGCTCCTGCCCACTATTGCCTCGTGCACCTCGTGGTTTTTGGGGAGTGTGCCGCCGTTTGCGTTTAGGTATATATTAACGCCCTCGCCCCATATAGCGATAAGCTCCATATCGTAGTCAACGGTAGATGTTGCTTCTATCTCGACAAGCTTGTCATAATCAGGCTCAAACCAGCCGACGAAGATGTAGCCCTCCTTCTCGGGTACGGGCAAAGCACCTATAGTCTTTCCCTTGACAACGTATCTTTCCGTCCTTACCCCCTCGGGCATTTCACCGCCGTTGGGGTCGAAAATCACCTCATACGTGTTTGAATTTCCGCCTGACGGCTTGATTATATCGTTTTCCAAAAGCTTGTCAACCACGCTAAGAACTGATGAGCGGAACATCCCGTTCTCCGTCAAATTCAGCGCGCCGACGCCAAGAAACGCGCCCACGCCAAGGACCAAGCCGCAAGCGGCATAGAGCGCCACGGTAGCTATCATTAAAAAAGCAAGAAAAAGCGAAATGAGCCAAATTGAAGCACGCTCACCGCCTGTTCTTTTTCTTTCTTTTATTCTCTCTTTTTTCGCCATTGTCTTTCTCACTTTCGGTGTCAATCAAAATAAGATGCTTCTATTATATAACAAAACGGCTTGAATTTCAAGCCGTTTTAATCGTTATTCGTAAATATATGCGTTTACATAATTACCGCTTGTAAACTTACCGAAGATGTATTTAGATGAGGCGGACTCGTTCATGATATAAATCTTGCCGTCCATATAAACCACTTCCTCTGCCATTGGCGGTGCCTTTACGTCCTTTACAAGATTTGCGGAGTCAACGAAATAAAGCGGTGTTGTGTAGCCAAGCGCACGTGTTGTCTTGTCTGTGCTTTCGTTAATTTCTGCAAAATCGTAAATGAGAAGGTGTGATTTTGAAACGCCCCAAGATGTTGTAAGCACGAGCTTGTTATCGGGAGTTATGAGCATACCCTGTACCTTTGAAGGAATTGAATATACTCTCTCTGCATTTTCGTCCTTTACGCCGAAGGTTGCTTTTGCGTTCGGGTCAAGGTCGTATGCGCCGATAAGCGCGGTGTTACTGTCACCTGAGGGAGTTGTCATCTTATATTCCTCGGGGGAGAGATAAACTGACTCGTCCTTATGGAAGTTACCCGAATAAAGGGTGTTGGTTGCTTTATCAACGTAAACGAATGCAGGGGCAATGCCAAGGTCGATTGTACCAATGCAGCGTGCCTCGTTCTTTGACAAAATGTCGCTTAAGCGGAAAACCTCAATGCCGTTTGAGCCGCTTCCGTTACAAACGTAAACGAACTCTCCGTAATGAGCAATACCGCCCGCGTGTGTATCGTTTCTGCCGCCTGTTTGGTTTCTAAGCTTTGTAAAGCCGAGAGTTTTTCCGTCCTTTGAGGTGATGTAAACGCGTGAGGATGAGCCGTCCTTCATATAGCCTGAGGTTAAATAAACATTTTCCTCCTCTACGAAGTCAAAGCCCTGCTGAATAAATCCGTCGGAAACGCCGGGTGTTTTAAATTCCGTTGATGCGTTGAAATAAAACTTTGCAAAAAGGATTCTTTCGCCGAGCTTTACTCCTGCAAGCAAGCAAATCACAAGAAGCATAAGTGCAACAACTGTAATTAGTGTAATTCTTAATACCTTATTTTTCATAGATATCCTTTGGCACGTTATTTTGTGCCAAGCTTCCTTTCTCTGTTTTTTTCTTTGCTACCGATAGCATAAGCTTAATTCTGTTCAGCTGATTAACCTCGGACGCACCGGGGTCGTAGTCAACTGCAACGATGTTTGATTCGGGATAAGACGTACGCACTCTTTTTATTACGCCCTTGCCGACAACGTGGTTCGGCAAGCAGCCAAACGGCTGAATACAAATAACGTTTGTAACGCCCATCTCGATAAGCTCAATCATCTCGCCCGCTAAGAACCAGCCCTCACCGTATTGATTGCCTATCGACAAAAACGGCTTTGATTTATTTGCTATTTTGTCAACGCGCACAGGCTCACCGAAGCGCTTGCTCTTTTTGAGCGCCGCTTTTGCGGGTGAGCGAATCAGCTCGATGAAATTAACACCGATTTTGGAAATGAGCTTGCTCTTTTTGCCAAAGCCGAGATATTTGTGCTTATACTCTGAATTATACACGCAATATGCAAAAAAGTCAAGCATATCGGGCACAACCGCCTCAGCGCCCTCGCTCTCAAGCACCTCGACGAGATGGTTGTTTGCAAGCGGCATATACTTTACAAGTATCTCACCGACAATACCAACGCGCGGCTTAGTAAGACCCTCTATAAGCGGTAAATTGTCAAACTCCTCGACAATTTTTTCGCATATTTTGTGATAGGACATATGTCCTTTTTTACCTGTTATGTTATCAATGCAGATTTTATTCCACTTTTCGTAAAGCGCGTTTGCTGAGTCCTTTTCCCTCTCGTACGGGCGCGTGCGGTATAGGCAACGCATAAGCAAATCGCCAAAGACCATCACCTTAACAGCGCCTGCAAGTGCGGCGGTTGGAATTTTGAAGCCCGGATTTTTCTCAATGCCCGTTAAATTAACGGAAATGACGGGGATGTGGCTGAGATTTACCCTATCAAGCGCACGGCGAATGAAGCTGACGTAGTTGCTTGCACGGCAGCAGCCGCCCGTTTGTGTCATAATTATTGCAAGCCTGTCCGTGTCGTACTCGCCCGACAAAACGGCGTGCATTATCTGTCCGACCATTGAAATTGACGGGAAGCACGCATCGTTGTTTACGTACTTAAGTCCTGTGTCAATTGCGTCCTTAGTGGTGTTGGAGAGGACAACAAAATTGTAGTTGTATTTTCTGAAAAGCGGCTCAAGCAGGCTGAAGTGTATCGGAGACATTTGAGGCGCTAAGATTGTATAGCTTTTATCAAACATCTCCTTGGTGTACTCTGCACGCTTGTAGTTAATTTCCGTGGGGTGTGGATGGATACCCTTCTTTGCGCGCATATTCATAGCGGATATTAAGCTACGCACGCGGATTCTTATAGCACCAAGATTGTTCACCTCGTCGATTTTAAGCGAGGTATAGAGCTTGCCGCTGCCGTCAAGAATTTCAGACACCTGGTCGGTTGTAACGGCATCAATGCCGCAGCCGAAGGAGTTTAGCTGAATTAGTTCAAGATGCTCACGTGAGCGCACGTACGCCGCCGCGTTGTATAGGCGTGTGTGGTAAACCCATTGGTCATTTACACGTAGCTTCTTTATCTCGTCATATACCTCGGGCAGTGAGTCCTCGGTAAGAACCGCAAAGCCGTACGAGGCTATAAGCTCGGGAATGCCGTGGTTAATTTCGGGGTCGAGGTGATAAGGTCTGCCTGCAAGCACAATGCCGCGGCCGCCGTTCTTTTCAAGCTCGTCAAGCACGCGCTTGCCCTCCGCCTTAATATCCGCCTTGGCTTTTTTCTGCTCTGCCCAAGCAAGCGAAACGGCGCGCCTAACCTCACGTGCAGGGATGCCCGGGACGCCAAAGCGTTCACCGAAGAAATTCACCAAGCGGTCAGCTACCGTTTTTTCATTTGTAAATGCAATAAACGGACGAAGATAATTAATTTTTCCGTCTATTATTTCCTCAAAATTATTCTTTATATTCTCGGAGTTTGACACAACAATAGGACAGTTGTAGTGGTTTTGCGCGCTTGGTGACTCCTGGTTTTCATAAAGAATACAGGGGTAGAAGATTGTTTTTGCGCCGTTTTCGATAAGCCACTTTATATGTCCGTGCGTCATCTTTGCAGGATAGCACTCCGACTCGGACGGGATTGTTTCCATTCCCATTTCGTAAATTTGCTTTGTTGATTTTGGCGAGAGCATAACGCTAAAGCCAAGCTCCCTAAAAAACGTTGCCCAGAATGGGTAGTTCTCATAGATATTTAATGCACGCGGAATTCCGATAACGCCACGCGGTGCTTCGTTTGGCGAGAGCGGTGCGTAATCAAAGATTCTATGTAATTTATACTCCGCAACGCTTTCTCCTCGCACGGTTGATTTTTCATCCTGTGCGCCCCTTTCACAACGGTTGCCCGTTATGTATTTTCTGCCGCCGTCAAATGTATTGACGGTTAAAATGCATTGGTTTGAACAACCCTTACAGCGCACGTTTTTGGCGGTATAGGTCAATCTTTCGATTTCCTCAAAGGAAAGAATCCCGCTTCCCTTTCCGCTTGCATTTTCGCGTGCGATAAGTGCAGCGCCAAATGCGCCCATTATACCCGAAATATCGGGGCAGGTTACGTTAACGCCTGCAATTTTTTCAAGCGCACGAAGCACTGCGTGGTTATAAAACGTGCCGCCCTGCACAACAACGTGGTGTCCAAGGTCGTCCGCGGTATTCAGCTTTATAACCTTAAATAGTGCGTTTTTGATAACGGAATAAGCAAGCCCTGAGGAAATATCGGGCACGGTCGCGCCTTCCTTTTGTGCCTGCTTTACGTTTGAGTTCATAAAGACCGTACAGCGTGTGCCGAGGTCTATTGGATTTTGTGCAAAAATGGCTTCTCTTGCAAAATCACATGCACTGAAGCCGAGGGAATTTGCAAACGACTCGATAAACGAGCCACAGCCCGAGGAGCAAGCCTCATTTAAGAGAATATTGTCAACGGAGCCGTTTTTGAGCTTAATGCATTTCATATCCTGTCCGCCGATATCAAGCACGCAGTCAACCTCGGGATCGAAGAAGGATGCGGCGGTACAGTGGGCAATCGTTTCAACCTCGCCCATATCAAGATTAAATGCGGATTTTAGCAGCTTTTCGCCGTAGCCCGTTGAGCAGGCGTAGGCGATTTTTGTGTTTTCGTTTATAAGACCTGAAAGCTCGCCCATTGCGCGCTTTGCGGCATCAATCGGTGAGCCTTGATTACTTTCATAGAATGAATAAAGCAGCTCGCCGTCTTCGCCAATTAAGGCAAGCTTGGTTGTTGTTGAGCCTGCGTCAATGCCAAGATACGCATTGCCTGAGTACGTTTTTATATCACCACGCGCAACGCGTGCGCCTGCGTGTCTGTCCGTGAAAGCGCGATACTCATCCTCATCCTTAAATAAAGGCTCGAGGCGCTTTAATTCAAATTTCATTTTTACGCCTTGGTTAAGGCTTTCGATAAGTGCGCTTAGCGAAACCGCCTCACTATCGTATGCTTCAAGTGCTGAGCCGTAAGCGGCGAAAAGGTGTGAGCTTTCGGGGTCAACGGTTGTTTCGGGCGTGAGCTTTAAGGTTCTGACAAACGCTGCCTTTAATTCCGTCAAAAAGTGGAGTGGGCCGCCAAGAAATGCAACCGTGCCGCGAATCGGCTTACCGCACGCAAGACCCGATACGGTTTGATTTACAACCGCTTGGAAAATGGAAGCGGCAAGGTCGGGCTTTGATGCACCCTCGTTAATAAGTGGCTGAATATCCGTCTTTGCAAAGACTCCGCAACGTGCGGCAATTGGGTAAATGCGCTCGTATTTCTTTGCTTCCTCGTTAAGTCCCGTGGCATCCGTTTGCAAAAGCGCTGCCATTTGGTCAATAAACGAGCCTGTGCCGCCTGCACAAATACCGTTCATTCGCTCCTCGACGTTATCACCCTCAAAATATATAATCTTGGCATCCTCGCCGCCAAGCTCTATTGCGACGTCGGTCTCGGGCGCTAAATGCTTGAGTGCCTCGGCAACTGCGCTAACCTCCTGCACAAAGCCAATGCCAAGCGCCTTGCCTAAGTTTATGGCACCCGAGCCTGTGATTTTCGCTTTGATTTCACATTCACCAAGCGCAGCCTTCAGGTCGCAAAGAAGTGAAAACAGCTTATCCTGTGTATGAGATAGGTGTCTTTCGTATTTTCCGAATACGATTTCTCCCCCGTCGTTTATCGCCGCAACCTTAACGGTTGTTGAGCCGATATCAATGCCAACACGGTATATCTTCATTTCCTTACCCCCTTTCAAGCTTTTTTCATTATAGTATCATCGCGCACGCGCGCCTATTTCCTTTAATATTATATTAAATAATATAAACTTAATATAAACTATCAATAAGTATAGCACTATTTTATTAAATTTTTGTGAACTTTATTAAAAATTATGAATGCAATATGTGGAATGGCGTTGTTTCGCATCATTTGGTCAATCTTATTTTAACGCTACGCGTTGATTTATTCATAGGTGACGGCGCCTCGACGTCCTGCTATCGGTACGTACCAATTATTACAAGGCGCTCGCCCCTGTGTTTTAACAAACAATCAGATAATTCATGTAATGAACTACTCATCCGTCACTCCGTGACACCTTCCCTGCTAGGGAAGGCATATAAAAAAGCCACGGAAAATCCGTGGCTTTTGATTTATTTATAGCGGTCTTTTTGTCAGTTTCGCCCAATTTATAAAAATTATAATCTGATTCAGGTTAAAATCCAATATTCTAAATTATTCGTGCTATAATCAAGCTGTATTAAAATGAAAGGACTGCAATATGAAAAACGAAGTTGAAATTGCAATTTTTTGCAAAAACATTAAAGCATTACGACTTGAAAAGAAGCTATCAAAAAGAAAAATGGCTCAAATGCTCAAAATCAGCACCAAGACCTTGGTATCCTTAGAAAACGGCATTATGCCACCAAGGTTAAAGACGAATGTTATAATTTTAATCAACAAGGAGTTTGGAATTTTACCAAGCGAAATGTTTGAGATGCGCACACAAGAGAACCGCAAAGAGGAAGAATAATATCCTACCATACGGAGATTTAATATTGAGGCGCAAAAAAGCCACGGAAAATCCGTGGCTTTTTGTTTTATATTTGCGATTTTAGAATCACTTGTAGAGCTCGATGAATCTCTTAAGTCTTTCGTACTTCGCCTTAGCTGCTTCTTCGCTTGCTGTAAAGAGCTTCTCTGCTCTGTCCGGGAACTGTTGAGCAAGACGGCTGTAACGTGTTTCGTTTGTAAGGAATGCACGGTAGTCGCCTGTTGGCTCCTTGGAGTCGAGTGAGAATGGATTCTTGCCCTCTGCCTTGAGTGATGGGTTGTATCTGAAGAGATCCCAATAACCAGCCTCAACTGCCTTCTTCATTTCGCCTTGGCAGTTTGTCATACCACCCTTAAGTCCGTGCATTTCGCATGGAGCATAACCGATGATAAGTGACGGTCCCTTATAAGCCTCTGCCTCTGCAATTGCCTTGATGGTTTGTGCAGGGTCAGCGCCCATAGCGATTTGTGCAACATATACGTAGCCGTAGGACATTGCGATTTCAGCAAGGTTCTTCTTGCCGATAGCCTTACCTGCTGCTGCGAACTGAGCAACCTGACCGAGGTTAGAAGCCTTTGAAGCCTGTCCACCTGTATTTGAGTAAACCTCTGTGTCGAATACCATTACGTTAACGTCTTCGCCTGAAGCAAGAACGTGGTCAAGACCGCCGAAGCCGATATCGTAAGCCCAACCGTCACCACCGAAGATCCAAACGGACTTCTTAGCGAGGTAGGTCTTTTCAGCGAGTACTTCTGGAGCAACAGGACAACCTGCAGCTGCAGCCTTTTCAAGCTCTACGATAAGAGCCTTTGTAGCTGTCTCGTTTGCCTTACCGTCGTCAACTGTGTCGAGGTAAGCTTTTGCTGCTGCCTTAAATTCGTCAGAAGCCTTTTCGCTCTCTGCCATTTCAGCAACCTTGCGGATGAGCTTTTCACGGAGAGTCTTTTGACCGAGGTACATACCAAGACCGTGCTCTGCGTTATCCTCAAAGAGTGAGTTAGCCCAAGCCGGACCGCGTAAGCTATCCTTGTTTACTGTGTATGGTGTTGCAGGAGCTGAGCCACCCCAAATGGATGAACAGCCTGTTGCGTTAGAGATATACATTCTCTCACCGAAGAGCTGAGTGATAAGACGAGCATATGATGTTTCAGCACAGCCTGCGCATGAGCCTGAGAACTCAAGTAACGGCTGGTTGAATTGGCTACCCTTAACTGAAATTTCGTTAAATGGAAGCTCCTTCTTAGAAACGTTTGCAACTGCATAGTCAAATGCTGATTGTTGATCGAGCTGGCTTGCTTGTGGAACCATTCTGATAGGTGTCTTTTCAGGAGTGCCGTTTGCCTTAGCCTTGATAGCAACAGGACAAACGTTTACACAAAGACCGCAACCCATACAGTCAAGTGGGCTGATAGCGATTGTGAACTTGTAGTCCTCACAGCCCTTACCTGTCATCTTTGCTGCAAACTTAGTTGATGCAGGAGCGTTAGCAGCCTCGTTCGCGTTCATAGCGAATGGACGGATTGTTGCGTGTGGACATACGTATGAGCATTGGTTACATTGGATACAGTTTTCAGGAATCCACTCAGGAACAGTAACTGCAACACCGCGCTTTTCGTATGCGGCAGCACCCTGTGGGAATGTACCGTCAACGTAGTCAACGAATGCAGAAACAGGAAGCTTGTCACCCTCCATCTTTGATACAGGGAGAAGCACGTTTTCAACGTACTTAACAAGCTCAGGACGCTTGCCCTCAACGGCTTCCTTAACGTCCTTAACCTCGATTGTTGCCCAAGAAGCAGGAACGTTAACCTTAACGAGGCAGTCCTTACCTGCGTCGATAGCCTTGTAGTTCATTTCAACTACAGCCTCGCCCTTCTTGAGATATGACTTCTTAGCCATATACTTCATCTTCTCGATTGCTTCATCGATAGGCATAATGTTAGCAAGTGCAAAGAAAGCGGATTGGAGAATTGTGTTTGTTCTCTTACCCATACCGATTTCAATAGCCTTGTCAATAGCGTTTACAATGTAGAATTGAATGTTGTTTTCAGCGATGTATCTCTTAACCTCTGCAGGCAAGTGAGCATCAAGCTCAGCCTCTGTCCATTGGCAGTTGAGTAAGAATGTACCGCCCGGCTTAACGTCGTTTACAATCTTGTAGCCCTTAAGCATGTATGAAGGGTTATGACAAGCAACGAAGTCTGCCTTTGTGATGTAATATGGGCTCTTAATTACAGAATCACCGAAGCGAAGGTGTGAAATTGTAACACCGCCTGTCTTCTTTGAGTCGTACTGGAAGTAAGCCTGAATAAACTTATCTGTGTAGTCACCGATAATCTTAATTGAGTTCTTGTTAGCACCAACTGTACCGTCGCCGCCAAGACCCCAGAACTTGCAGGAGATTGTGCCCTTAGCGCTTGTGTCAACGTTTGTGGTTTCAGGAAGTGAAAGACCTGTAACGTCGTCAACGATACCGATTGTGAAGTTAGCCTTTGGCTCGTCAAGATTCAAGTTCTCATATACTGCGAAAATTGAAGCAGGAGTTGTATCCTTTGAACCAAGACCGTAACGGCCGCCAACAACCTTAGCGTTAACGCCCTTAACTGCGAGTGATGTAACAACATCGAGGTAAAGCGGTTCACCAAGTGAGCCGGGCTCCTTGGTTCTGTCAAGAACTGCAATCTTCTTAGCAGTTGCAGGAATAGCCTCAACGAGCTTGTCTGCAACGAATGGACGGTAAAGGCGAACCTTTACAAGACCAACCTTTTCACCCTTTGCTGTGAGGTAATCGATAACCTCCTCGCAAACGTCACAGATTGAACCCATAGCAACGATAACTCTTTCAGCATCGGGTGCGCCGTAGTAGTTAAAGAGCTTATAGTCTGTGCCGATCTTTTCATTTACTTGGTTCATGTAGTCCTCAACGATAGCAGGGAATCTATCGTAGTATTGGTTACAAGCTTCTCTGTGCTGGAAGAAGATGTCGCCGTTTTCAGCTGAGCCACGAAGAACAGGGTGCTCAGGGTTGATTGAACGAGCGCGGAATGCAGCGATTGCGTCCTTGTCAACCATTTCCTCAAGATCCTTGTAGTCCCAAACCTCAATCTTTTGGATTTCGTGTGAGGTACGGAAGCCGTCGAAGAAGTTAAGAACAGGAACTCTGCCCTTAATTGTTGATAAGTGAGCAACTGCACCGAGGTCCATAACCTCTTGTGGGTTTGTGCAAGCCATCATAGCATAACCTGTTTGACGGCAAGCATATACGTCGGAGTGGTCACCGAAAATGTTAAGTGCGTGTGATGCAACACAACGAGCTGAAACGTGAATTACGTTTGGAAGAAGCTCACCTGCGATCTTGTACATGTTAGGGATCATAAGGAGCAAGCCCTGTGATGCTGTGTAGGTTGTTGTGAGCGCACCTGCAGCGAGTGAGCCGTGAACTGTACCGGCAGCACCTGCCTCAGATTGCATCTCTGTAACCTTTACTTGTTCACCAAAAATGTTCTTTAAGCCTGTAGCACTCCATGAGTCGGTGAGCTCAGCCATAACACTTGATGGTGTGATTGGGTAAATCGCAGCAACCTCTGTAAACGCATAGCTGACAGTAGCGGCAGCGGTATTACCGTCCATTGACTGTTTCTTTCT